>NZ_CP049906.1:0-600000 GCF_011305535.1 Diaphorobacter sp. HDW4B | reverse complement strand
GATGCTGGCCTCGCTCGGATTCGAGATCGACAGTGCGGCGGACATCTCGTCGCTGTCACGCGCCCAGCAACAGATGGTCGAAATCGCCAAGGGCCTGCGCGGAAATGTCTCGGTGTTGATCCTCGACGAGCCCACGGCCTCCCTGACCGACAAAGAGTCGCGAAAGCTTTTCGAGCTCGTCGAGCAACTCAAGGAGCAGGGCGTGGGAATCATCTACATCTCGCACCGGATGCAGGAGATCATGGAGATCGCCGATCGCGTCACGGTCATGCGCGGTGGCAAGAAAATCCGGACGGTGCATGCCGCCGACACCAGCGCCGATGCGCTGGTGGAGATGATGACCGGTCGCGCCATCGAGCAGGTCTATCCCACCATCCGATCCCGGCCCGGGCAGACGGTTCTGGACGTGCGGCACCTCAGTTCCCCCAACGGCGTGAGTGATGCGAGCTTTCAGGTGCGGGCCGGGGAAGTGGTGGGTTTTGCGGGACTGGTCGGGTGCGGCAAGTCCGAACTGTTCCGCGCGATCTACGGGCTCGATGACGTGAGCAGCGGAACGGTGTCGTTCAAAGGCCAGCAAAGAACCGGTGCCAGCGTAGCCAAGCTGCTCGACGAAGGGTTCTTCTACCTTCCACCCGACCGAAAGAACGAAGGACTCGTGCTGGGCTTTTCCTCGCACGCCAACATCGTCTTGCCGCTGGCGGATGGTCCTCTGCGTGGGCGCGGCGGCTGGTTGCGCAAGAAGCTCGGGCGACGCTTGTCCGAAAAAGCGGCGCAGCAGGTCGAGCTGGCTCCGCGCAACCTGTATCGCGCGGTGTCGCTGCTGTCGGGCGGCAACCAGCAAAAGGTGATGTTTGGGCGCGGCCTGACGCGGCCCTTCAACATCTATGTCTTCGATGAGCCAACCGTGGGCGTGGACATCGGCACACGCAGCACTCTCTATCGGGTGATACAGCAATTGTGCGAGGGCGGCGCGGCGGTGGTGGTCATCTCCTCGGACCTGCCGGAGGTCCTCAACCTCAGCCACCGCGTGTACGTCATGCGGCACGGCGTCATTGCCGGAGAGCTGACAGGTGATGGCATCTCCGAGTCGCGCGTCCTCGGGCTGTTCTTTGGCTCCAACGAAAGCAAGTGATGAACACCAACCCAACCCTGCCCGTCGCCGTGCCCCACGCGTCAGCCCCAAGAGGTCCGTTGACGCTGCTTCGTGCCGCCTTTCTGCGTCTCGGCGTGCTGCCGTTCATGCTGGTGATTGCGATCGTCGTGTTCAGTCTTCTGTCGGATCAATTTCTGACCGTTCAGAACATGGTCAATCTGCTGCGGCAGTCGGTCTATCTGATTCTGGTGTCGCTCGGTCAGATGCTGGCGCTGGTCACCGGCGGCTTCGATCTGTCGGTGGGCACGGCCATGGCCGTCACGTCGGTTGTGTCTGCATTGGCGATGCAGGCGCTGGGCAGCGTCCTGCCCGAATCTGCATGGACCGTGGTGATCATCGGCTGCCTGTGCGGCTTGCTTGCCGGCCTTGTGATCGGGCTTATCAACGGCATCGGCGTGGCATGGATCGGCGTGTCTCCCTTCATCATGACCCTGGGCGTGCAGTCCATCAGCTTCGGCCTGGCACTGTATCTGACCGGTGGCGTGCCGGTGTCGGGCTTGCCGGACGAGTTCAGTTCGTTGTTCGGTTTCGGAACGCTGCTGGGAATTCCCGTGTCGGTTCTGGTCACGGCGGTCTGTGTGGTGCTCATCGGGTTGATCATGAGCCGCCTGCCGCTGGGCACGCATCTGCTGGCTGTGGGGGGCAATGCCAAAGCGGCGGCACTGTCGGGCATCGATACCCGCCGGGTACTGCTGACGGCTTACCTGCTGTGTGCGCTGCTCGCGTCCGTCAGTGGCTTGCTGCTCACGGCCCGGGTGGAAACCGGCGAGGCCAATCTCGGTGGATCCGTGGCGCTGGAATCGATTGCCGCCTGCGTCATCGCCGGTGTCAGCCTGCGCGGCGGCATGGGCCGCGTGCCGAACGTCGTGATGGGTGCCATCTTCATCGGGCTGGTGCAAAACGGCATGAATCTATCCAACGTCGGCTCTTACCTGCAAATGGTGGTGCTGGGAACGCTCCTGATCATCGCCGTGGTGGCCGACCAGATCCGCCATCGCATGATCGTGCCCGGTGACAAGTGAGGCAGGCGCCTTTCCAACACATCCACCAATGTCTTGCTTCGTGCTGGCGACAGACGATTTCATGATCGGGAGACAACATGATTGCAGTGGCCGAAACGGGTCTGGCAAGCTCCACTTTCTACCAAGCCCACTCCGTGCAAGATGCGCTCGAAGCATTGGACAAGCGAGGCCCCAACGCGCGCGTGCTGGCCGGGGGAACCTGGCTGATGCGCGCTGGTTTGCGTGGCGATGGTGGGCAGCGCGACTATGTCAGCCTCGCTGGCATCGCCGAGCTCAAGCAGGTGCAGATGGATGAGCACCAGATCCGCATCGGCAGCGGCGTCACACATGCAGAACTGGCCCGCGCGCTCTCGAACTGCATCGAATGCCATGCTCTGGCCAGCGCCGCTGGAGCTTCTGCCAACCCCGCTGTACGCAACGTGGCGACGCTGGGTGGCAATCTTTGCGCAACCGATTTCAGCGCAGCAGATCTGATCCCTGCATTGTTGGCACTCAATGCGCAAGTGCGCGTGGTGTCGCTTGCAGGAGGCGAGCTTCTCGGCATCGAGCAGTTTCTTGCCGAGCGAGGACAAAGCAACGGTTCGCACATCGTCGAAAGCGTGCTTTTGCAGATCGGTGATCTCCGGCACACGCGGGTACGGTCGGCCCATGTGCGGCTGCCGCTGCGCAAGGCAGGCGACTATCCCGTGGCCATCATGAGTGCCGCCGTGGCTACGGCCCCCGACGGCACGGTGACCATGGCGCGTGTAGCGGTGGGGTTCCGTGGAAGCAGTCGCGCGTCGCTGGCACGCGCTAGAGCATTGGCTGGTCGGGCAAGCACTGGACCCCGACAAGGCCGGGCTGGCGGCGCGGGAAATGGCCTCTCAATGGGTGGGGCGTGACACGGTGGAAGCCCCCGGTTGGTACCGCGTCAAGGTGCTTCCCACCTTGGTGCAGCGCTGCCTGACCCCATTGGCCGAATCCTCACCCGTCTGGTGAACAGCCCGCATTTCAAGCACTTCCAAGCAAGGAACGGACATGCCCATTCTCTTCACGCTCAATGGCGACCAGCGAACGTCTCACAGCCCACCCATGACGCCGCTGGTGGATGTGCTGAGGGACGAATTCTTCCTCACGGGTGCCAAGGTGGTGTGCCGAGAAGGCTTCTGCGGGGCATGCACGGTCATGGTCGACGGAAAGGCCATCACCGCCTGTTTGATGCCCGTGGCTCATGTGGCCGGAGCCGAGGTGCAAACCATTGAATCGCAGGGCTCGCAAGACGCCTTGTCGCCCGTGCAATCCTGGCTCGAACAGTGCGATGCCGTGCAATGCGGCATGTGTTTTCCGGGCATGGTCATGAGCCTCACCGCGTTCTTGAAACATACGCCGAGCCCCACAGAGCCACAGGTGAAAGCCGCCCTGTGCGGAAACATCTGCCGGTGCACCGGGTACGAACGCATCGTCGGCGCAGCGCTTGCGCTGTCGAGTGCGACCAGCCGCTCGGGGGAGCAGCCATGAACCACGATGAAGCCGTCATTGGCATGAATCTGCCAAGGCGCGACGCCGCCGACAAGCTGCGCGGCAGAACCCGCTACACCGTGGATCGCTCCTACCCCGGCATGGCGCATGGCGCGCTGCTGCGATCCGAGGTGCAAAGCGGTCTCATTGTTCATCTGGACTGCTCCAAAGCGCGGGCGATGCCCGGCGTTCGGGCCATCGTCACGGCGCAGGATGCACCGGGACGCCACGGTATCGGCGTCGCGGACGAGGTGCTTTTCGCCAGCGAACGCGTGCGCTTCGTGGGCGAACCGATTGCCGCCGTCGCGGCCGACACATTGGAGCAGGCCCGCGCCGCCGCCGCCGCCATCGAGCTGACAATCCAGCCCCTGCCTGCAGTGACCACCATGGAAGACGCGCTCGCCCCCGGCGCTCCGCTGGTGCATCCCGATTGGGAGAGTCACGAGATCCTGTTCCAAGGCGGCAAGCGAGGCGGCAACGTGGCCTGGGAAGCCACCGTTGTGCGCGGAGATGTCGATGCCGCCTTTGCGCGCGACGACGTCACCATCGTGGACAGCCACTTTCGGGTGCCACGCCAGAACCACCTGTCGTTTGAACCCCGCGCCGTGATCGCGCAATATGAAGATGGTCGGTTCCACATCGAAACGTCCACACAAGTTCCATGGACCGTTCGCACCGCCACCGCCCGCTATCTGCAGGTGTCTCCCGCACAGATTCGGGTGACCGTTCCCCCCGTCGGCGGTGCCTTCGGGCTCAAGTTCGATTGCGCCATCGAGCCCTATGCCGCGCTCTTGGCTCGCGCCAGTGGTCGCCCCGTCAAGCTGGTCAACTCCCGGCAGGAAGAGATGCAGACTTGCCTGTGCCGCGAGAACGCAGAAATCCGCATTCGCTCTGCCATCACCAGAGACGGACAGATCGCGGCGCGCGAGGCCGTGGTGCTGATGGATGGCGGCGCGTTCGGCGGCGAGCAGATTTTCCTGACCACCATGACCGCACACACGCTGGGTGGCAACTACCGCCTGCAGAACGTGCGGCTGGTCAGCCGGGTGATCTATACCAACACACCGCCCAATGGCGCATTTCGCGCGTGCAATGGGGTCTACAACACCTTTGCGCTGGAGCGGCACACGGACGAGATTTGCGCCGTAATCGACATGGACCCGCTGGAGTTCCGTCGTCGCAACGTCCTGGGCCACAAGGATATCGGCGCCACCGGTCAGGTCTTTGAAGGCGACGTGCTGGCACCCATGCTCGGCAAGATGGAGCAGCTCAAGGCTTCCAAGCCCTCTTGCGAGAGCAAGGCGGGCCACCGACGGTATGGCCGAGCGACCGTCGTCGGAACCTGGTTCGTTTTTGTGGGGCCTTCCTCAGCCACCGTGAATCTCAATCTCGATGGCAGTGTGACGCTCGTGACCTCGGGTGTGGAGATCGGCTCGGGCTCGATGATGCAATCCATTCCGCAGATCGTCGCCGATACGCTGGGACTGCGACCACAGGATGTGATCGTCCGTACGGCAGATACCGATGGCGCAGGCTACGACCTCGGCATTGGCGGTGGACGGCAAACCGTGGCGCTCGGAGCGGCCAGCCGCATGGCGAGTCTCGAAGTGAAGGACAAGGTGCTGCGCATCGCCTCGCAAATGCTGGAGGCTTCGGCCGAAGACCTCGTGCTGCGCGAAGGCCGTGTCGAAATTCTGGGCGCTCGTGGCTCGGGCGTGACGCTGACCCAGATCGTCGAGCGTGCCCATGCCGTGATGGGGCCGATTGCTGGAACAGGGGCCTTCACCAAACCCGGCGTCGCGGCGATGCCGGGCTGTGCAGCCGGTCATTTCATCGAAGCCATCGACATCCCCGTCTTCGCCGTCCATGACTGCGAGGTCGCCGTGGACACGGACACGGGACACATCGAAGTCTTGAGCTATGCCGTGGTTCAGGACGTGGGACGCGCACTCAACCCACGGGCCATCCACGGGCAGATTCAGGGCGGCGTGGTGCAGGGACTGGGATATGCCTTGCACGAAGAAATCACGCTCGGCGATCAGGGACAGGTTCTTCAAACCGGTCTGGAGTCGTTCCGCGTCCCGCTGGCCCAGGATGTCGTTCCGGTTGACATCGTGCTGCACGAAGGAGCGCCTTCCATAGGACCGCTTGGCATCAAAGGGGCGGGCGAAGTGCCCATTCTCAACGTCGGAGCAGCCGTCGCCTGCGCCGTGGCCCATGCGACCGGATGCCGCGTTCAAGAGTTGCCCTTGACCGCGCCTCGCACGCTGACCATGCTGCTGGGACTCAACGAGCCACTGCGTTTCCCGCACATCGCCGACCAATGGCGTCAGAACCTGTTGGGCAACGAATGAGATCAGCAAACCGTCAGTTCCGGAAGGCGGTTCATTCATCCGCTTCGGTGAAAATGGCGCATGCCCCCATCCCCATTGCAAAACAACCCGCTGCACAATCCATTGACCGCACCCGACTGGGCCCAGCTGTTTCCCTATGGGGACTTGGTTTTCGGCGGCTCCGACGCTGATCGCACCGAAGCCGCGCAGCATTTGCTGCCGTTGATCGCATTGGATCTGTCTGCGTTCAATCCCGCGTGGCAAGGGCGTTTGAGTGTGATGGGAACGGTCGAGCCATGCGACGGTACCTTGGGTGCGGAGGGGCACGCTCACTACAACGATTGGGCAAGCGAAAACTGGCTGGCCTTTCGCCTCGATGATGCCTGCCGCATGCACTTTCTGGCCGATTGGCGCTACTTCGACCTGGCGCGCATCGAGCCCGGCGATGAACCGCTGCATACCATGCGCCACCTGCGCCGCGAATTGGAAAACCTGACCACACGCGTGCCAGCTGAACTGCTGCAAGGAGATGCATTCACCGAGTACCAATACCGGCGCATTCTGCAGGCCGCCCAGTTGCACGACCACGCCGCCGCCAAGGCGCAGGCATCGCGCAGGCAAGGGCTGTTTGCCCCGGATGAGTGGGCCAGCCAAGCCAAGCGGGCGACCGATCCCCAGGCGTTTCTGGACTGGCTGAACGAACCCCGTGCGCTGGCGCATGTTCTTGGCGGTCCATGCGATTGGGATCTGCATCCTTTCCACACTGGCAGCCGTTCGCGTGTGAACGATGAGGATCGGGACCATCAATTCCCGGTCACGCCGGACGGCCAACCCGCACAGTTCATCGGCGCTTTCTCCACGGGGAACTACGGCATCATTCACGACGCAGAAACGCTTGTGTTCTACGAACCCGAAACCCGCACGGTGTGGCAGTGCTTCACCTGGAGTTGATTGCGCCTCCATTGGAAAAGTTGGCTGCCCCCCGCCGCCTCCGCCCAAGCCTCTGGACTCTTTCGCTGAAAAGAACCGGAACCAAAACTAGCTTTCAAAGTTAGTTTTACTTTCCCATCCCACGGACGTCTCGCCATACGATGGTCTTCACTCATTCATCAAGGGAGAGTCCAAGGCACAAAAGCACTTCGGTGGTGAGATCGTTCAGGTGGGTCTGGACAGATAGATGGAGCAAGGGTCCCTGTCTTTAAATATAGGGAATATCCATTGTGCGGAATGTTACAAACTCATAGACTCTGAATCATTGATTCCAAACTGAGGCATTTGCCTTTTTTCGGACACATCCAACTGCTGTTTCCAAGTTCAAGAGGGTTACCCAGGGCCGCCTTGACGTCAAGAGAAAGTACCGTTATGTCCTGTTCACCTCTACCCCTCCTGCATGGGCCAGCCCTGTACACCGGCCGCAGGCTGTTGGCTGCGCTGCTGGGCAGTGTGTGCTTCGTTGCCCCAGCCGGGGCGGCGGCTCCCTATGTGGTGCAAAGCAATGGCACGGTGGCCGACACCAGCCACGAACTGGTGTGGGACCGGTGCAGCCTGGGGCAGAGCGGCAGCAACTGTGCTACTGGTGCAGCCCTGACCTACTCACTCCCTAATGCGAAGACCGAGGTCACCACCCGCAACAGCGCCAGGTACCTGGGCTATACCGACTGGCGGCTACCGAGCCAGACGGAGCTGCAGTATCTGGTGGTAATGGGAATTGCGCCGATGATTGACCAGGAGGCGTTTCCAGGGACGGTTGCCGACCATTACAAAACATTGAGCGGATCCACCAACCCCTATGCGGAATTGGTTGTCAACTTCGGTTCCGGCGGCTTTTACTACCGCGACACCGGTCAACCCCACTACGTTCGCCTCGTGCGCAGCGGCCAACCGTTTGCGTCGTCCGGTAGCACCCCGGTCGTGAGCGCCGTCGGCTTGGGCAGCACCAGCGGCACCGGCACCACTCTCAACGCCACCAGCAGTGCCGCGGGCACCGGCTACTGGCTGGTCGTGCCCAGCGGCTCGTCCGCTCCCAGCGCCCGTCAGGTGGTCGATGGCGTCACTTACGGCACTGTCAGCACTGTATTTGGCGGCAGCGCACCCATGGGCGCAACCACGGCCACGCCTTTCGGCATCACCGGCTTGGTGACCGACACGGCATATGACGCCTACTTCGTGGCGGTGGACGCCGCCCTCAACGCTTCAGCCGTCAGCGGCCCGCTGAGCTTCACCCCCACCCGAGCCAACCAGACTCTGAGCTTTGGCACCGCCCCCAGCATGGTGTTTGGCGGAGCCACCGGTACCGTCACTGCCACCAGCGCCAGCCCCAACTCCGGCAACCCTCTCAGCTACAGCGTGCCCAGCACCACCAGCGTGTGCAGCGTGAACGCCAACAGCGGCGTGGTCATGGCCCTGGCTGCAGGCACCTGCACCGTGGCCGCCAACCAGGCGGGCGACAGCAATTACAACCCCGCCACGCCGGTCACGCAGGACATCCTCATAGGCAAAGCCAGCCAAAGCATCACCTTCAACACTGCCCCCAGCATGATGTATGGCGGAGCGACGGCTACTGTTGGTGCCACCGGCGGCGCTTCGGGCATGGCCGTGAGCTTCAGCAGCCAGACGCCCAGTGTCTGCACGGTCAGCGGCAGCACCGTCGCCGCCGTGGCCGCAGGCACCTGCATGGTTGCCGCCAATCAGGAGGGCGACAGCAATTACAACCCTGCCACGCCAGTCACGCAGGACATCCTCATAGCCAAAGCCAGCCAAAGCATCACCTTCAACACTGCCCCCAGCGTGATGTATGGCGGAGCGACGGCTACCGTTGGCGCCACCGGCGGCGCTTCGGGCCTGGCCGTCAGCTTTAGCAGCCAGACGCCCAGTGTCTGCACGGTCAGCGGCAGCACCGTCACCGCCGTGGCCGCAGGCACCTGTACGGTGGCGGCGGATCAAGCGGGCAACGCCAACTACAGCGATGCTCCGCAAGTCACCAGGGCCATCACGGTTGCTACCGCCCCGATCACCACCGCCAGCGGCAGCGCTCCAGGCGGCGGTGCGGTAACGGCCTCTTTCACCGGCGGCAGTGCGGGCTGCGGCTACCAGACCACCGGCTTCAACCCTGTCAGCAGCGTGCCTGGGGCACCACCTGCGGGCGTCGCATTCCCGCAAGGCGTGTTCGCGTTCGTCACTAACGCCCAGTGTGCGGGCAATACGCTGGACATCACGATCAAGTACCCGCAGGCGCTGCCGGCCGACGCCAAGTACTACAAGTTCGGGCCTGAGGCGGGCAACCCCACACCGCACTGGTATGTGCTCTCCGGTGCAGTCATCACCAGCACGGGCAGCACCAGCGAGGTCAGGTTCAGCATCACCGACAACGGTGTGGGCGACAGCGACCCCAGGGTGGGCGTGATTGCCGACCCCGGTGGCCCGGGGGTTCTGACGACCACCACCACGGCCGTCCCCACGCTGGGCGAGTGGAGCCTGATGCTGCTGATGGGGCTGATGGGGCTGATGGCGCTGCTCGGGATCTCCGGCATACGGGCACGCCGGATGCTATAGATGCTGCAGCTTCATTCCTGCATTTCGTCTCGACCTGTCAAGGTTGCTCAGGGAGAAATTCCCAGAGGTTGACCAGTCGGGCACTTGAAGCCTCGAGGTGCGTGATGTTGCGCGTGACCACGGCAGCATCGTGCACAGGAGCCCATCAAAGTCCCCGCAGCATCGCTGGAGGACTCGCGGTGGGCGAATCACATCGCTCACCGCTTCTCAACAACAGCTATGCACTTGCTGCCCCCAGCATGGATCTCATGCGCTCCTGTGCTGCCTGGATATGTCTGAGCACCGCAGCCTCGGCGGCGTCGGGATCACGCTTCTCGAAGGCGTCCAGAATGGCCCGGTGTTCGTCCACGGCAGCGTCCGAGCCGATGTTGTTGCTGTCCGGGATGACGGACAGGCGGGCGACCAGCAGCACCAGGTGAAGCTCCCGATAGGCCGTGGAGATGACGGGATTGGCCGCGCTGTCCACGATCGCCTGGTGAAAGCTTTGTTCGTGCTCGAAATAGGCGCGGTACTGCTTGTAGCTCACGCCCTTGGCGCGCATGTTGGCCATGGCCTCTGTGGCCTTGCGCATGATGGTCAGGGTGTCGTCATTGATTCGTACAGCCCCGGCTCGCGCGCCGAAGACTTCCAGAACCTGGCGGTATTCGAGCAGGTGCGCCATCTGTTCCTGGTCCGGCGCGGGAGCCACATAAAACCCGAAGTTGGTTTCGAACACCACGAGGCCTTCCGATTGGAGCCTGACCAGCGCTTCGCGCAAGGGTGAGCTGCTGACGCCGCATTCGCGGGACAGGGCATCGATGTTCAGGCGAGCCCCGGGACTCAACTGCTGATCAAAGATCCGGCGCTTCAATTCTTCATAAGCCAGCTCGGCCAACGATGTCTTGGCGAGTCTCAGGCTACCTGCAGCGGGCGTTTTCGAGGACATGTTTCGTTCTGTTCAGAGATCAAGTGGCACGATTATCGCGCCTCTCCGGTAGTTCATTCAAGCATCAATCATGATGCATCAAAGATCATGCACGATATTGACAATGGGGAAATGGCACCTCAAAATGGGCATCAAGTTGCTGTCGGTCCGATGACATGACGGCCCTTTCTTTCCTTGTTTCCTTCCTCTCCAACCAGGACAGCCCCATGGATCCCATCAAGACCGTCGAGGTCGCGCTCTACAAAATTCCGCTCAAAAAACCGCTGAGCGATGCCAAGGTCCTCACAGGGCGTCAAAAGCCGCTGGAAGCGGTGGACATGCTCACTGCGACCATCGAGACGGTGAACGGGGCCCGGGGTTTCGGCTTCAGTTATTCGCTCAGGGCAGGGGGTGCGGCGCTGCTGGCCCATGCGAGGGAGTTGTCCGGCGCGCTGATCGGAGAGGACCCCAACGACATTGGCCGACTGTGGGAAAAACTCGCCTGGCTGGGTGCTTCGGTGTCTCGAACCGGTGTGTCCGTGCAGAGCATCGCGGCCTTCGATGTGGCGCTCTGGGATCTGAAGGCCAAGTCAGCCAATGTGTCGATCGGCAAGCTGCTCGGGGCCTATCGCAACAGCGTGCCTTGCTACAACACCTCGGGTGGATATTTGTCGGCCAGCACGTCCGAGGTGCTGGCCAACGTCGATCAGTCGCTGGCGCGTGGTCTGGGTGGCATCAAGCTCAAGGTGGGGCAGCCGGATCTGAACAAAGACATGGAGCGCGTTGCGGCAGTACGCAAGCATGTGGGCGACGACGTGCCGATGATGGTGGACGCCAATCAGCAATGGGATCTGACCACCGCCTTGCGTGCGGGCAGGCGACTCGAAGAATTCAACCTCGTCTGGCTGGAGGAGCCACTCAACGCCTACGACTATCAGGGCCACGCGCAATTGACGGCGAGACTCGATACGCCCATTGCCACAGGCGAGATGCTGAGCAGCGTGGCCGAGTGCAGTCAGCTGATCGAGCATCGCTCGGCGACCTTCCTGCAACCCGATGTGCCGCGGGTGGGCGGGATCACTCCGTTCCTCAAGATTGCCAACAGTGCCGATCTTCATCGCCTGAAGCTCGCACCGCATTTCGTGATGGAAATCCACATTCACATGGGTTGTGCCTACCCGCACGAGGCCTGGGTGGAGCACATCGAATGGCTGGAGCCTGCCTTCAACGAGCGTCTGGAAATCAAGAACGGGCACATGTTGCTGCCGCAGCGCCCGGGCCTTGGCTTCAGCTTGTCCGAAGAGGCCCACCGCTGGCGCGTGGATTCCTGAGTCGCGACTGGCTCATTGACCAAACAGCCTGAGGATGCCGCCCTGCAAATGCTGGCGCATGGCGTCGGCTGCGGCTGCTGCGTCCTGTCGCTCGATGGCGTCGGTGATCGCGGCATGTTCCCGGCACACATCCGCCAGACGTTCACCTTGCGGGCGACCCGCCAGACTGCGCACAAGGCCAATGCTGAAGCGGGTCTGATGCGCCAGCGCAGACATCGTCATGTCGAAAAACCGGTTGCCGCACGCCAGCGCCACCGCTTGGTGGAACGCAATGTCTTCTTCGATGGCATCTTCGCCGTTGACCAACGCTGTCTCAAACAACTGCTGGCATTTTTGAATGTGGCCCAGTTGTTCTGAGGTGCGCGTGCGTGCAGCCCGTGCCGCAGCTTCGCCCTCGATGCAGCAGCGGAAGTCCAGAAACGCCCGGATGTCCGGGATGTTGCTGAGCGTTCCGAAGTGCGAAGCCGTCACCTCGCGCTGCACTTGCGCCACATAGTTGCCCGAGCCCTTTTGCGTGGTGATGCGCCCCTCGCTGCGCAGTCGCGCCAACGCTTGGCGCAGCACCGGACGTGAAACGCCCAGACGCTGAGCGAGTGCGGTTTCACCCGGCAGTCGGGCAGACGCTTCGAAACCGGGTGAACCAAGCAGACGCAGCAACTCGCCATAGACCTTGTCGCTCAACAGGTGGCTCTCTCGGGAGAGTTCGTCGGTATCAGTGGTTGGCATGAGGTATGACAGATTTTTACAGGGATATCGACAGTCGAACAGCAATTGACATGATCAATCGATGAAATCACAATTTCTGCAAAGAAGTCGTCGATTTCTCAAAGATATAAAAAGCTGTAAATCATGTCAACCATTCGCTGTCTGCGCACCTATCGATTGCCCGATCGCCCGAGCCTGATCTGGCTGGAGATCGAAACCGATGATGGACTCGTGGGACTCGGCGAGACCTTTCGAGGCGCTGTGTCCGTCGACGCTTGTCTGCATGGTGAACTGGCCCCATGGCTGATCGGACGCGACGCCCGGCACATGGAGGGCATCTCGCGCCATCTGCTCACCCCCTATGTCGGCTACAACAGCTCGGGGGTGGAGGTCAGGGCAGCCAGTGCCGTGGACATAGCGCTGTGGGATCTGGCGGGCCAGCGGCAGGGCGTGCCCATCTACCAGGCGCTGGGCGGAGGCGCACGTCCCAGCGTTCCGGTCTACAACACCTGTGCTGGTTACTCCTTCAACACGGGTGGCCAGCGCCGCGACATTCAGGCAGGCGACGAGTCCGCTGGCCCCTATGACGATCAGGTCGCCTTCATGCGCGATGCCGGAGCGCTCGCTCGCAGCCTGCTGGACGAAGGCTACAAGGCCATGAAGATCTGGCCGTTCGACATCTACGCGCCAGCAAGCAATGGCCAGCTCATCGGTCTGGCCGATCTCGACAAGGGCCTGGAGCCCTTCCGGCAGATCCGCGAAGCCGTGGGCAACAAGATCGAGGTGATGTGCGAACTGCACAGCCTGTTCGGCGGCCACTCGGCACTGCGCATCTGTCAGGCGCTGGAGGAGTTCAACGTTTTCTGGGTGGAAGATCCCCTCTGCAAGATGGACGATCCGGCAGGCTTGGCCGATCTGCGCCGCCGCACGCGCGTGCCGATCTGCGGCAGCGAGACGCTTGGAGGCCTGCGGCCCTTCCGCGATCTGCTGGCGCAGGATGCGCTCGATGTCGTGATGCTGGACTTGGCCTGGTGCGGTGGCTTCACCGAAGGCCGAAAGATTGCCGCACTTGCCCAAGCCTACAACCGTCCGCTCGCCCCGCATGACTGCACAGGTCCCGTGACCTTGATGGCCGGTTTGCACATGGCCCTGCATGCACCGACCGCCATCTATCAGGAAGTGGTGCGAGCCACCTTGGCCACCTGGTACCGCGACATCCTCACCGAACTGCCCGTGATCGAACGCGGCATGGCCTTGCCACCGACCAAGGCGGGCCTTGGCGCCCGCTTGAAAGAAGACTTCAAGCAGCAGCCCGGAATCATCGTGCGCGAAAGCCGCTGACACCACACTGGACTTTGAACATGCTCATCAAGATCGTTGGATTGCACGCGCCGAATGCCCCGCGTTTGCGGGCGCTGCTCGGCCCCGAACACGAAGTCCAGGCGCTGGACGGCTTTTCCGCCAGTGGCGACATCGTGGCCGATGTGGTCATCGGCAACAAGATCGGTGCGAGCGAGGCCGAGCGGCTGCGCTGTCGGCTGGTGCATGTGCCCGGTGCGGGCTGGGAACAGATTGCGTTGGCATCCGTGCCTCAAGCTACCGCCGTGTGCAACGTGTACGGACACGAAGTGCCGATCGCCGAATTCACATTGCACGCCTTGCTGGAACACCAACTGCAGTTGTGGAAGTACCCGGCGGTGCTGGATGCCCAGGCATGGGCGCAGGCCTACGCAGCGCGGCCTTCACACGACGAGGCCTTCGGCAAGACCGTGGCGGTATTGGGCTTTGGGCGCATCGGACAAGAGATTGCCCAGCGTGCGCGGGCCTGCGGCATGCGCGTGATCGCCATCACCCGCAGCGGCCGGCCCGGTGACCTCGCCGAAGAATACCTGCCCGTCTCGCAGTTGGATGACATCCTGCCGCGCGTGAACGCTTTGGTGGTGTGCTGTCCGCTCGACGACGGCACCCGTGGGCTGATCGGCGCGCGGCAGCTCTCGCTGATGTCGGAGCAATCTTTGCTCGTGAACGTCGCACGTGCAGAAGTGATCGACGAGCAGGCCTTGTACGAGGCGCTGCAGCAAGGTCGGCCGGGCAGGGCGGTGCTCGATGTCTGGTACCAGTACCCCCAACCGGGGGAGCCCGTGCCGCCGTCGCGTTATCCACTGCACGCGCTGCCCAATGTGCGCGCCACTCCGCACATCTCTGCCATCACCCCAGTCCTGCTGGAGCGCCGGTACGCGTTCATGGCCAACAACATCCAACGCCTGCAACGCGGCGAGCCACTGGAAAACCAGATTCACGGCGTGCTCTAGCAACGGGCGACGCACTTTTCTGCTTGGAGTCAAACCTCTGCGAGTCCCTGAAACCGCAGAGGCTGGCCCCGGCTTTACCTGAAGAAACCGGAGACCACCATGCCATCTTTGAAATTTTCACCCCAATCGACTCCATTGCAGCGCCGAGTCATCGCGCTGGGCGGCCTGCTGGCATTGGCCTGTGCCGCAACGGGCGCGCAGGCACAGGCCACCAAATACCCAGAAAAGATGATTCGCATCACCGTGCCCAATCCGGCAGGAGGCACGTCGGACATCTTGGCGCGACTGCTGGCCAAGGAGCTGGGCGATGCGTTCAAACAGCCCGTGGTGGTCGAAAACAAGGCCGGAGGCAACAGCCAGATCGGTGCGTCCTTCGTCGCCAAATCGGCACCCGATGGCTACAACCTGCTGCTGCTCGACATGAGCAATCTCACCATCGGCCCCAGCGTCATGCCGCTCAACTACGATCCCATGAAGGATCTGGCCCCGATCTCCATTCCTGCGTACTCGCCACATCTGCTGGTCGTTCGCAGCGACCTGCCAGCCAAGAATCTGGATGAACTGGCAGCGTTCGCCAAGAAATCCGGGAAGCCGCTGAGCTTCGGCACGACGCTGGCTTCCATCAGCCAATTGGCAGGCATCCAGTTGGCTGAAAGCAAGGGCTTCGAGTTCAACGTGATCGGCTACAAGGGTGGTGCGCAGGCCATGGCCGATCTGGCAGGCGGTCAGATCGACTCGGCCATGGCGAGCGTGCTGGCCACCAACACACTGGTGCAGGCAGGCAAGATCAAGGCCATCGCCGTGACCAGCGCCAAGCCGTTTTCCGCCACGCCCGGTGTGCCAACGGTCGCGTCCCAGATCCCCGATTTCGTGACCGGTTCCTGGCAAGGCTTGCTGGCCCCTGCAGGCACGCCACCTGCCATCCTCGACAAACTCGCCGCCGAAATCCAGCGCATCGTCCAACGCCCCGAAGTCCGCGCCAAACTGATCGAACTCGGATCCGAGCCCACCACCATGAGTCGCCAACAGATCTCCGACTGGATGAAAACAGAAACCAGCCGCTGGGGCGCTCTGGTCAAAAAATACGACATCAAGCCCAGTTGAGACCCATTGGAGATCGAAGGTCGGAGCCCAGAACACAAAACCCCCGGAGCCTGCAAAAGCTCCGGGGGTTTTGTTTCATGCTGACTCAGCGGCGACGCTGAAATCAGGCCAGCGTATAGGCTGTTTTCACCGTCGTGAAGAATTCCTGCGCATACCGGCCTTGCTCGCGCGGGCCGTAGCTGCTGCCCTTGCGGCCGCCAAACGGCACGTGGTAGTCCACTCCGGCGGTCGGTAGATTGACCATCACCATGCCGGCCTGCACATGGCGCTTGAAGTGCGTTGCGTACTTGAGGCTGGTGGTCGCAATGCCGGCGGACAGACCGAACTCGGTGTCGTTGGCGACGGCGAGGGCTTCTTCGTAGTCCTTCACGCGGATCACGTTGGCCACGGGGCCGAAGATTTCTTCGCGATTGATGCGCATGGCAGGCGTGCTGTCGGCGAACAGCGCTGGCGACATGAAATAGCCTTCGTGTCCGCTGCCGGTGTGGCAGGCAATGCGAGCGCCGCCGCTGAGCAGTTGTGCACCTTCGCTCTTGCCGATGTCCACATACGACAGATCCTGTTCCAGCTGAGACTGGCTGACCACCGGGCCCATGTCCGAGCCCGCCGCCAGCGCCGCGCCGACCTTGATGGCTTCGACGCGGGCTTTGAGCGCTTCGACGAATGCGGGATAGATCTTGTCGGTCACGATCAGGCGGCTCGATGCCGTGCACCGCTGGCCTGTGGAATAGAAACAGCTTTGCGCCGACAGCTCCACGGCCTGCTTGAGATCGGCATCGTCGAGCACGACCTGCGGGTTCTTGCCGCCCATCTCGAGCTGCACCTTCTTGCCCGATGCCACGCAAGCCGCCGCGATGCCACGGCCCACGCCCACGGAGCCCGTGAAACTGATCGCGTTCACTCCAGGATGGTTGACCAACGCATCGCCGATCACGCGACCGCGCCCCATCACCAGGTTGAACACGCCCGCAGGAATGCCCGAGCGGTGAATGATGTCGGCAAGTGCCCAGGCACTGCCGGGCACCAGATCGGCGGGCTTGATGACCACGCAATTGCCGAAGGCCAGCGCCGGTGCGATCTTCCATGCAGGAATCGCAATGGGGAAGTTCCAAGGCGTGATCAGCCCCACGACGCCGATGGGCTCGCGCGTGACTTCCACGCCGATGCCGGGACGAACGGAGGGCAGCGTCTCGCCCGCAAGGCGCAGACACTCACCGGCAAAGAACTTGAAAATCTGGCCCGCACGCATGACTTCGCCAATGGCTTCGCCGCGCACCTTGCCTTCCTCGCGAGCAAGCAGCTCACCGAGCTCTTCCTTGCGCGCCAGGATCTCCGAGCCAATCTTGTCGAGCGCATCGGAGCGCGCCTGAATGCCCGATGTGCTCCAGGCCGGAAACGCCGCATTGGCTGCCACAACCGCCGCGTCCACATCGGATGCATCGCCTTGCGCATACTCACCGATCACCTCGGACAAATTGCTGGGATTGAGGTTGGGAGCATAGGACTTGCCGGGCGTCCATTCGCCATTGATCAGATTGTTGTGCTGGGACATGGGTGTGAGTTCAGAGTAGCGTTGATTGGAGAAATACGCTCTCAGACCGCGCCGTGGGCTTGCACATAAAGCGCGTAGAGAGAGTGACTGCTGGCCATGTACAGGCGATTGAGTTTCGGGCCGCCGAAGGTCAGGTTGGCGCAGCGTTCGGGCATGGGAAAAACGTCTGTCAACCAGTCATCGCACCATGCATGGCCGCTTGTTGTCGAAGGTCCAGCCGGGGATCAGGTACTGCATGGCCATGGCGTCGTTGCGTGCGCCGAGTCCGTGCTCCATGTACAGCGCGTTGGCGCGTTGCAGGGCCGCACGATCCACGGTCACGCCGAGGCCTGGTGTCTTGGGCACGTCCACAAATCCGCCTTTGATCTGCAGCGGGTTCTGCGTCAGGTACTGGCCGTCCTGCCAGATCCAGTGCGTGTCGATCGCCGTGACCTTGCCCGGCACCGCCGCCGCCACGTGGGTGAACATGGCCAGCGAGACGTCGAAGTGGTTGTTGGAATGCGAGCCCCAGGTCAGTCCCCAGTCGCGGCAGGTCTGGCCCACGCGCACGGAACCCGCCATGGTCCAGAAATGGGGGTCGGCCAGTGGAATGTCCACGGACTGAAGCGACAGGGCATGCACCATCTGCCGCCAGTCGGTCGCGATCATGTTGGTGGCTGTGGGCAGGCCGGTGGCACGCCGGAACTCGGCCATGATCTCGCGGCCCGAGAATCCGTTTTCCGCACCGCACGGGTCTTCGGCGTAGGCCAGCACACCATGCATGTCGCGCATCAGGCGAATCGCATCCTTGAGCAGCCAGCCGCCGTTAGGGTCCAGCGTGACACGTGCCTCGGGGAAGCGCTTGGCCAAAGCGGTCACGGCGTCGACCTCCTGCTCGCCCGCCAATACACCGCCCTTGAGCTTGAAGTCGTTGAAACCATAGCGTGCGTGAGCGGCTTCGGCCTGACGCACGATGGCATCCGGATCCATGGCGGTCATGTGCCGCACCTGAGTCCAGTCGTCCGTGCCGCTGGTGTCCTCGCCGGCCCGGACGTAGGGAAGATCGGTTTTGTCGGTAGGGCCGACGAAGAACAGATAGCCCAGCATTTCGACGCGATCGCGTTGCTGGCCTTCCCCCAGAAGCGCCGCCACCGGAACGCCCAGATGCTGTCCGAGCAAGTCCAGAAGCGCCGACTCCACGGCGGTGACCGCGTGCACACCGATGCGCAGATCGAAGGTCTGCAGGCCTCGCCCACCGGTGTCTCGGCCCTCCAGCGCCTTCTGCACTTTTTGCAGAAGCTGCAGATGATTGCCGATCGATTGGCCGACCAGAACGCTCTTGCTGTCTTCCAGCGCCTGGCGGATGGGCTCACCGCCGGGCACTTCGCCCACGCCCGTATGTCCGGCGCTGTCATGGATGAGCACGATGTTGCGCGTGAAGAAGGGCGCATGGGCCCCGCTCAGGTTCATCAACATGCCGTCGCGGCCCGCGACAGGAATGACTTCGATCTCGGTGATGGTAGGAGTGGTGGACATGGCGGGCTCGATCATTCAAAGGATTCAAGGAGAAGAGGAGATCACTGTGCGGCGGACCAAGGCACTTCCGAGAGGGGACGCCCGGTAGCCAAGTACTGCCGCAGGTTCTGCAACGTCAGGTCCGCCATCGCGCGGCGGGTTTCGTTCGTGCCGCTGGCGATGTGGGGAGCGAGCACCACGTTGTCCAACTGCAGCAGAGCGGGCAGGGGGCGCGGTTCGTCTTCGAAAACATCGAGCCCCGCACCTGCAATGCGCTGCTCCTGCAATGCGGTCACCAATGCGGCCTCGTCCACGACACTGCCGCGCGCCACATTGATCAGAATGCCCTCGGGGCCCAGCGCATCCAGCACTTCGGCATTGACCAGATGCTGTGTGGCATCGCCGCCCGCGGCGGTGATGACCAGAAAATCCGACCAGCTTGCAAGCTCCAGCAAGGATGGCAAATAGAGATGGGGCGAGGCTTCCACAGGGCGCCGGTTGTGATAGGCCACTTCCATGTCGAAGCCCGACGCCCGGCGAGCGACCGTGCTGCCGATCCGACCCATGCCGAAGATGCCGATGCGTTTGCCGCTGGCACGTGTGCGAAGGCCAAAACGTGACTTTTCCCAGTCGCCGCGCCGCACAAAACGGTCCGATTCGCTCAGACCACGAGCGGCGTCCAGCAACAGCGCAAAGGCCATGTCCGCGACACAGTCGTCGAGCACGCCGGGCGTGTATCCCACACGCGCACCACGGCGCAGCAAGGACTCCTTGTCCAGCGCATCGAATCCCACGCCGAAGCTGCTGACGAATTTGAGATGAGGAAGTGCATTCACCACCCGCGCAGGCAGCCCCATGGCGGCCGATGTCGCGGCCAGTTCGAACTCCGCGCCATGCTCGGCGAGAAAGCGATCCGGGTCCGCCTCTTGCGAGAGGATATGTACGTCATAGGCCTGCGCCAGATCGATGTCCAGTTGTGCCAATGGCATCTTGCCGAATTGAAGCAGGCGGGGACGAGCGTTTTCCATTCAGGACAATCCTTGTGTGATTTTGTTGTGGTGCGAGAAGCTTCCAATGGTCGGAAAAGTGGCGCGCGTGAAGTCTCCGCCCACTGGTTCGATCAGCGTCAGTCGATGCTGATCTTTCGGCTCTGGATCAGCGCCTTCCAACGCGCACTTTCCTTGGCCTGGAACGCGGTGAATTCCGCTGGCGTGCTTCCCACGATTTCAAGACCTTGCTCCGTCAGGCGCTTGGAGACGGCTGGGTCGTGGATGGCGTCGATGGCGGCTTGTCCCAACTTGGCTTTCACATCCGTCGGCAGACCCTTGGGAGCCGCCAGGCCTTGCCACGAATAGACATCTGCGCCTTTGACGCCCGACTCGCTCAATGTGGGCACGTCTGGAAGCGCAGGGGAGCGTTTGTCGCCTGTCACGGCAATGGGATGGAGCTTGCCCGCCCGGATATGCGACAGCACCGCGTTGACGTTCTGGAACGAGAAGTCGACCTGTCCACCCAGCAGATCATTGATGGCGGGGGCACCGCCCTTGTAGGGGACATGCATGGCGGACGTGCCCGTCTGCTGCCAGAACAGCTCCGCCGAGAGATGATCCGATGCGCCATTGCCCGAGCTCGCGAAGCTGATTTTTCCGGGCTGCGCCTTGAGCAAAGCGATCACATCCGCCACGGTACGGGCTTTCTGTGGGGGCGCGGCGACGAGCACATTGGGAGCCTGGACCGGCACCGAGATGTAGTCGAAGTCCTTCTCCGCGTTGTAGGGTGCCGTCTTCATCAGATGTGGCGTGACGACAAAGGGAGCCAGCGATGCGAACAGCAGTGTGTAGCCGTCGGCTGGTGCTCGCTTGACCGCCAGCGAGCCAATGGTGCCCGTGGCCCCGGCCCGGTTGTCGACCACGAACGGCTGCCCCAGCTTTTCGCCCATCTTCTGGCCCAGCGCGCGCGCGATGGTGTCGGTGGATCCACCCGCAGGGAAGGGGACGATGATGTTGACCGTCTTGTCAGGATAGTTGCCTGCCGCCTGGGCCATGAAGGTGAGCGCCGCGCTCAGTGCAATCCAAACTTTTTTCATGCGTTGTCTCCGGTTCGAGGTGAACAGGGGACTTGAACCGTCCCCTGCGCCCAAGCTGTGTGCTCCGACAGATTCGGCTTATTGCGGGCCGAGCGTGGCGATCAATGCCGCCAGTTCTTCGACTTCCTGCGGATGAAGATCGGACAGGGGAGAGCGCACCGGACCTGCGTCGTGGCCAACGATCTTCGCGCCCGCCTTCACGATGCTCACGGCATAGCCTTCGCCACGGTTGCGGATCTTCAGATAAGGCATGAAGAAGTCCTTGAGCAAACGGTGCTGAGTCGCATGATCGTCAACACGCACTGCCTCGTAGAAGTCCATGGCGGTCTTCGGAATGAAGTTGAAGACGGCCGACGAGTACACGGGCGTTCCGAGAGCCTTGTAGGCAGCGGCATACACCTCGGCAGTGGGCAACCCGCCCAGATAGGCGAGACGGTCACCCATCGTGAGGAACATGGCGGACATGGCTTCGATGTCGCCGACGCCATCCTTGAAACCGACCAGATTCGCGTTGCGCTCGCACAGACGCGCCACGGTCTCGGGCTTGAAGCGGCTGATGCCACGGTTGTAGATGATGACGCCGAAATCCACGCTCTTGCAGACCGCTTCGACGTGCGCCGCAAGACCTTCCTGGCTGGCTTCGGTCAGATAGTGGGGCAGCAGCAAAATGCCATGCGCGCCTGCCTTTTCAGCGGCCTGAGCGCATTCGATGGCAAAGCGGGTCGAGCCGCCCGCACCCGCAATGATCGGCACCTTGCCCCTGCAGGTGTTCACTGCCGTTTCGATGATGCCCGGGTACTCTTTGCTGTCGAGCGAAAAGAATTCGCCCGTGCCACCGGCAGCGAACAGGGCGCTGGCGCCATAGGGGGCAAGCCACTCGAGACGGGCAGCGTAACCCTTGGCGTTGAAATTGCCATCCGCATCAAAGTCGGTCAGGGGAAATGACAGCAAGCCGGAGCTCATCACATCCTTGAGGTGCTGGGGAGACATGGTCATTGGTGATCCTTGGTTGAATAGCGCAAGCGCCAGGTGGGTGAGTTGTTGTACGTCATCATACAACTCAATCGAATTTTTGGGCAAGCAATTTCAGAAATGTGCGCCAACCAAGGGAAAACACCGAGCCCAGGCACCGCCCGGGCCCCACACGGGCGCAATGAGATTACGTGGAGCCCTGAGAGGCAAGGGTGGCGCTGTGCTTCTGCGCCAGACGCAGGCGTTCGCGTGAGTTGGTCAGGTGAATGCGCATGGCCGCACGGGCCGAATCCGCATCCTGCCGCTCGATCGCGTTGTAGATCTCCTCGTGCTCGCGGTTCACACGACGCAGATAGTCCGGATCTCGTCCTGGCTTCTGTATCGATGTGATGCGGGTGCGCGGAATCAGCATCATCCCGAAGTGCGACAGAATCTCGCTGAAATACGGGTTGCCCGTGGCCTGAGCGATGCCCAGATGGAACGCCAGATCGTGCGTGATGGTGTCGCCATCGGAGGCGGCGTTGTGTTCGAACGCATGCAGGGTGCTGCGCATGTGCTGCAGGTGTTCGCTGGTGCGGCGTTGCGCGGCCAGCCCTGCGGCCTCCGTCTCCAGACTGATGCGCAGCTCCAGCACGGCCAGCACATCGACCGACTCGCTGAGCTCTCGCGCATTGAGCGTCAGACTGGCGCTGTCGCGGGCAGAGCGCACAAAAGTCCCGATGCCATGACGCGTTTCCACGAGCCCGGATGCCTGCAGCTTGGAAATCGCCTCCCGCACCACGGTGCGACTCACGTCGTAACTGCGCACCAGCTCCGACTCGGTGGGCATCTTGTCGCCCTCCCGCAGCAGCCCTTGGCGAATCTTGTTTTCAAACTCTTCATAGAGCAGGTTGGCAAGGCTGCGGCCACTGCGGCCTGCCTTGCCGCGCAACGGCATCTCCGCTGAGGCAGTGGAAAACGGCTGTTCGGGTAATTCCGGGTAGGGGTGCGACATGGCAGACATCATAATCGGTTGCCAGTTGTCTGACGACATACATCAAACCGATGACAACGTCCTCTTTCACTCGACTCCGATGAACACATCACACGCCATCCGCCATATTCGTGTCACGCCCATCGCCTTCCGCGATCCGCCCTTGCTCAACGCCGCCGGGATCCACGAACCTTGGGCGCTGAGATCCATCATCGAGATTGAAACCGCCTCGGGCATCGTGGGCATCAACGAGAGCTACGGCGACGAACCCATGCTGGAAGCGCTCGCCAAAGCTGCTCCCGCCTTGATCGGCCTTTCACCATGGGCGCTCAATGAAATGGAGCGCCGCGTTGCCGCTCTGGTGGCCCCCAAGGCGCTGACACCCTCTGAATTCCTGGGGCAACAAGTTTCTTTGGCTCCCGGCACCCACGTCTCCAAGACCGTGGCCAAGGTCGTCAGTGCGTTCGAAGTCGCCATGCTCGATCTGCAGGGACAGCTTGTGGGCGCACCCATCGTCGATCTTCTGGGCGGAGCCGCTCGCGAAACCGTTCCGTTCTCGGCCTATCTGTTCTACAAATATGCGGAACACATCGGCCACCCTTACGAGCCCGACCCATGGGGTGAGGCGCTCGATCCGCAGCAACTGGTCACCCAGGCACGGCGCATGATCGATCAGTACGGCTTTCAGAGCATCAAGCTCAAGGCCGGCACGCTGCCTGCAGAGCAGGAAGCCGATGGCATTCTGGCGTTGGCCCAGGCCTTTCCGGGCACGCCATTGCGCATCGATCCCAATGGCAACTGGACCGTCGCCACGAGCCTGAAGATCGTGCAGAAGCTTCAGGGCGTGCTCGAATACTATGAAGATCCCGCTCCGGGTCTGGACGGCATGGCCGCCGTGGCACGCGAGTGCGACGTGCCGCTGGCCACCAACATGGTGGTCACGGATTTTGCGGAGTTCCGCCGCAATGCCGACATGGGCTGCCCCGTGAAGATCGTGCTCAGCGACCACCATTACTGGGGCGGATTGCGCGCCACGCAGCAGCTGTCCACGCTGTGCCGCACCTTCGACATGGGACTGTCCATGCACAGCAATTCGCACCTTGGCATCAGCCTGATGGCGATGACGCATTTGTGCGCCAGCGTGCCCTTGCTGAGCTACGCATGCGACACGCATTACCCATGGCAGGACGAAGAGGTCATCGAAGGCGGTCGCCTGACCTTCGAACAGGGCAGCCTGCGCGTGCCGAGCACGCCGGGCCTTGGCGTCACGCTGGACCGCGTCGCACTTGCCCGTCTTCACGACAACTATCTGCATTGCGGCATCCGCAACCGCGATGACCTGAGCCAGATGCGCAAGTACGACCCGACCTTCACCGGCAAGCAGCCGCGATTCTGAACACCGAGCACCGAACACCGAGCACCCGCACCTTTCAACACAGGAGACATTCATGCAACGCCGTACCTTGATTCAACGCTCCCTCATCACCTCTGCCGCCCTGATGACCGGCGCATTCGCTGCACTGCCGTCGATGGCGCAGGGCGATTGGCCCACAGGCAAAGCCATCACCTACATGGTGCCGTTTCCACCCGGCGGCAACACAGACTCTCTGGCCCGGGTCATCGCCCAACCGCTGAGCAAGGCACTTGCTACCCCGGTGGTCATCGACAACAAAGGCGGCGCAGGCGGCAGCGTGGGCTCGACTCTTGCCGCCAGAGCCCCCGCCGATGGCTACATGATTCTGGGCGGCACCATCAGCTCGCACTCCATCAACATCAGTCTGTATCCCAAGCTCGACTACGATCCCGTCAAGTCCTTCGAGCCCGTCGCCATGCTGGGCTCCGGTCCGCTGGTGCTGGTGGTGCCCGCATCCAGCCCCTTCAAGACACTGGCCGACGTGATGGCCGCCAGCAAGGCCAAGGCGGCTGCGGGCGGTTTGTCCTCGGCCTCGCCAGGCACCGGAACATCGCCGCACATGGCATTGGAACTGCTGGCCTACCAGTCGGGCGTGAAGTTCACCCATGTCCCCTACAAAGGCAGTGGCCCGGCCGTGCAGGATGTGATGGGTGGTCAGGTGGACATGATGTTCGACACCACCCTCATCGTCGGCCCTCACATTCAGTCGGGCAAGCTGCGACCGATCGCCGTGACCAGCGGTAAGCGCCTCGAATCGCTGCCCAACGTGCCCACCATTGCCGAAGCAGGGCAGAAGGGCTTCGACATGGGATCATGGCAAGCCGTCTTTGCGCCTGCGGGAACGCCCAAGCCGGTCATCGACCGCTTGCATGCGGAGATCATGAAAATCGTGGCGACGCCCGATGTGCAGGCACGCTTGAAAGCCTTCGGCATGGAGCCTTCGAGCATGACCCCTGCAGAACTGGGTGCCTACCAAAAGGCCGAGGTGGCCAAGTGGGCGCAGGTCATCAAGGCAGCCGGCATCAAGGCGGACTGACCTGAGCAAGGCAGCCCTTCTCGGCCCTTTTCGCAATTGAGATAGAACACGACGATGAGTACCCAGGCACCTCTTTTCATCACCATGCATCCCGCCGACAACGTAGCCATCGTCGCCAACGACGGCGGTCTGCCGGTCGGCACCGTTTTCCCATCCGGACTGACCCTCGTGGACAAGGTTCCACAGGGACACAAGGTGGCACTGGTCGATCTGGCACCCGGTGATGCGGTGCGGCGCTACAACGTCGTGATCGGTCGCGCATCCCAAGCCATCCCTGCCGGAAGCTGGGTCCACGAGCGACTGCTCCAGATGCCCGAGGCCCGCTCGCTGGAAGGTCTGCCCATTGCCACGGTCAAGGCCCCGGAGATGCCACCGCTCGACGGCTACACCTTCGAGGGCTACAAAAACGCGGACGGCTCCGTGGGCACACGCAACATCCTGGCGATCACGACCACAGTGCAATGCGTTGCCGGGGTGCTGGACGTTGCGGTGCGCCGGATCAAGGATGAACTGCTGCCGCGGTATCCCAACGTCGACGACGTGGTGGGTCTTGAACACACCTACGGCTGCGGCGTGGCCATCGACGCCGTGGGCGCAGAAATCCCCCAGCGCACGCTGCGCAACATCAGCCGCAATCCGAACTTCGGCGACGAGGTGATGGTCGTGAGCCTGGGCTGCGAGAAGCTGCAGCCCGAGCGGCTGCTGCCCCCAGGTTCATTCCCCATTGTCGATGAGCGCGACACCGAGCTCGACGTGGTCTGTCTGCAAGACGAGGCGCACGTGGGCTTCATGTCGATGATCCAGTCCATCATGGACCGGGCGAAAGCACATCTGGAGCGGCTGAACCGCCGCCAACGCGAAACGGTTCCCGCCAGTGCACTGGTCGTCGGTGTGCAATGCGGCGGAAGCGATGCCTTCAGCGGCGTCACGGCCAATCCCGCCGTGGGCTTCTGCACGGACCTGCTGGTGCGCGCCGGTGCCACCGTGATGTTCAGCGAAGTGACCGAAGTGCGCGACGGCATCGACCAGCTCACCTCCCGCGCCGCGACTGCCGAGGTCGCCCAAGCGATGATCGACGAGATGGCCTGGTACGACGCCTATCTCGACAAAGGAAAAGTGGACCGCAGCGCCAACACCACGCCCGGCAACAAGAAGGGCGGCCTCTCCAACATCGTGGAGAAGGCCATGGGCTCCATCATCAAGAGCGGAACCGCCCCCATCACCGGCGTGCTCTCACCCGGTCAACGACTCGCGGATCGAGGCATCGAACGCGGACTGATCTACACCGCCACACCCGCCAGCGATTTCATCTGCGGCACGCTGCAACTGGCTGCCGGCATGAATCTGCACGTCTTCACGACCGGACGAGGCACCCCGTATGGTCTTGCACAGGTGCCCGTGATCAAGGTAGCCACCCGCTCCGATCTGGCTCGCCGCTGGCACGACCTGATGGACGTGAACGCCGGTCGCATCGCCGACGGCGAGGCCAGCATCGACGAGGTGGGTTGGGAAATGTTCCGCCTGATGCTGGATGTGGCGAGCGGCCGCAAGAAGACCTGGGCAGAGCAGTGGAAGCTGCACAACGCATTGGTGCTGTTCAACCCCGCACCCGTGACCTGAGACGGGACAGCGCTTTCGGCCCGTTCCTGAAAACTCCCTTGGATGCCATGACTGCTGCAGCCCCTTCATTTCTTGCCCGACGCCGCTTGCGCAACGTGTTCTGTCTGGATGATTTTGAAGAGGCGGCACGGCGACATCTGCCGCCGTCCATCATGTCCTATGTCGTCAGCCCCGCTGAGACAGGGCGCACGCTGGACGACAACCGCAGGGTTTTCGATGAAATCGGGTTTCTACCGCGCGTTCTGCGCAATGTGTCCGGGCGATCCATTGCCACCACGTTGATGCAGCAGTCCTGGTCCGCGCCATTCGGCATCAGCCCCATGGGCGTCAGTGCGTTGACTGCCTTTCAGGGAGATCGCGTTCTGGCGCAAGGAGCGCAATCGGAAGGCATTCCGATGATCATGAGCGGATCGTCGCTCACCCGCATGGAAGAAATCGCCAAAGCGGCTCCGCGCAGTTGGTTCCAGGCCTACTTGCCGCCCACACCCGAGCGCATCGCGGCCTTGGTTCAACGTGCAGCGAATGCAGGTTTCGGCACCTTGGTCATCACCGTGGATGTGGCGGTTCGCGGCAGTACCGAGCATCATGAACGCGCGGGATTCTCCAGTCCACTGCGCCCCGATCTGCAGATGTTGTGGGATGGGTTGACCCACCCTTGCTGGTCCGTGGGAACCTTTCTGCGGTCGATCGTGCAGGGCGGAATGCCGCATTTCGAGAACAGCGACAACGAACGGCGCATTCCGGTCATGGCGAGAAACGTCGTCCGCGAATTCAGCGGCCGCGCGCATCTGGACTGGAGCGACATCGCCCGCATACGCGAACAATGGAAGGGCCGCCTGGTGCTCAAAGGCATTCTCCATCCTGCGGACGCACTGCGCGCCAAAGAAGAGGGCACGGACGGCGTCATCCTGTCGAATCACGGAGGTCGTCAGTTGGACGGTGCCGTATCGCCCGTGCGCGTGTTGCCTGCCGTACGCCAAGCCGTTGGTGCAGAGTGGCCCGTGATGATCGACAGCGGATTCAGAAGAGGCACAGACGTCGTCAAGGCCCTGGCTTTGGGGGCCGACTTTGTTTTCGTGGGTCGCCCCTTCAACTACGCCGCCACCATCGCAGGCATGGCTGGCGTGAACCATGCGACGGGCATCCTGAAGAAAGAAATCGACATGGCCATTGGCTTGCTGGGCGTCGAAAATTTGAGTGCGCTGAGCACCCAATTTTTGGTGATGAAAGAGCCCACATGGGTAGCAGATGGACAGCGCTGACGACATGCATCGCAGTCCAAACCCCAGTTCCCCACTGACGAGCCACCTCACCCCAACAACGACTTCGCCGCCTTGGCTGCGGCCGAGCTGCCCTTGAACCCTGCGAGCCATTCGCGCAAGGCACCGTCCACGACCGGCTGCGAGTGACGCAGTGATTCATCGAGCAACACCGTCAGCAACCCACCGATCCCGCGCGTCTGGCGGTTCATGCGCGGCAGCAGATGCGTGAGAAGGGCAATGACCACCGAAGGAGCGAGCGTGGCCGCATCCGCAAATGACTCGGTCCAGCGGGTCAGCACGATGGCGGGGGCGCAGGCAGCAAATCCTTCAGCGGCCGCGCCGATGGAAAGCCTTGCGGGGATTGCGGCAGCCAACAGTTCGCATGCTTGTGCACGGATCTCTGCTTGCTTGGCGGCCATGCCGAGCGCCACCAGTTGAACGGTTTCGGCGGTCCACTCGCTGGGATGTTTTGCCAACGCACCGAGGACACCGGCGGCGCGATGCTCGACTTCATCACCGGCGGCACTGTTGAGCACCTTGACGCCAACGGCGGTCAGCGCGAGCGTCGAAGCAGGCGTCGCCAGCCCTAGCTGAGCGGAAATCAAGTCGCTCGCACCATGCGCAAAACCGTAGTCATCTTCGGCGTCCGAGGGGATCAGCGCGGGGTCCAATGTCGAGGCGTCGGTCGCGGTGTCGGCGTGGATGGCAGGGCTCCAGAACACCCACATCGGCGATCCATTCGGCTTGCGTGAATCAGACTCGCGGCCACGCCATTCGATGCGTATCCGCTCCGTGATTCTGGGTGTGTCAGCTCCAGTCAGCCGCAGGGCTTGCGCAAGGTCTTCGCGGCGCACACGCAGCAGAGCCTGGTTCAGATCGGCAGGCAGTGACCCGGTCGCAGGACTGGTCTGCTGGCATCGTTTCGCGAACGTCTCGATGTCAATCCATCCATGAGAATCGGTCGGGGTCGCCAGCAACGGTCGGCGCGGAATCTGCCCCTGCGCCATGGCTGCGACCTCACGCAACCGGGTGATGAAACTCGGCATCGCGGAAGACTCTTCTTCCGTGGGATGCGGTTTGGGATGCCTGCGATCCTCCACCCACACGCCATCGATGACCGAGCTTTCGTACCAGAAGGTCTGTGGCAGGAACGCGCTGTCAGGCTCCGTCGTGGCGATCAGCAAACGTGCTGCGAAAGGGTCAATATCTCGCGACGCAACGGCGCGAGCTCGCTTGGTCAATGCGGCAATGATGTTCGCTGCGTTTTCCGAAGTGGCCAGCCAAGCCATTGCCAGTTCCAATTCGAGGGCGTTGTCTCCGTCTTCAAGCAATGCCGCATAACGCTCAAAAGCGGTTTGGTCGGTCCATGCAATCAGTGGCTCGGCTTGCTGCAGGCATTGGGCCTGTTCGGATGGTGACGGCGCGATCCCTTCATCAGGCTCGACATCAGCGGCTGGCGTATCCTTCGGAAGCAGCTCGGCCACCACTGCAGGGGCCAGCGAATCCCGCTGATCGAGCGCAAGATCCATCCGCCCCATTTTCCCCAATGCCTTGACCGCCGCACGCTGCACATCGGCATGGGGATGGTGCAGTGCCTGCGCCAGTGCTTGCGCGGTGGATTCCGCATCTGCACCGCCACTTGCGGCGATGGAGGCCAGCATGCGCACCAGCGCCACGGCTGCGGCCTTGGGCCCGGAGAACGCGCCGCTGCAGGATTGCACGAACGCATCCGTCTCCAGCAAGCCCGCCTTGTGCACGGCCTCCAATTGCTTGACACCCAGCGACAACGTGGCGGTGACGGACGAGCCCATACAAAGACGCAGCAGATCCTGATCCGCAGCGCTTTGCTCTGGCGTAGGTTCAAGCGCCGCGTACACGCGAGAGAACCAGCCCGCACGATAGGCCGAGAAATCGCGATTGAGCGCTTCGAGACAGGAGCGCAGAACACGCTGGCGATCCAGCGTGCCTTCATTGGCCAACAGCACGACCGTGTTGTGCCAGTTGAAATTTTCGGCAGAAAACTTGTCGATGTTGGCCAGCGATATCTCGCCACCGCCCTCTACTTCAAACACCCGCCAGAACACTTCGTTGCGCAAGGCATGATCGTGGCGCAGCATGAACATGCGTACTTCGTGCTCGTAACGTCCTCCCAGACCGCCGACCAACGCCAGCACATAGTCGTCGGTGTGCTCCACGTTCAGGCCGCCAAACAACTCGTTGAGCCGAATCGGCACAAACGATGCACTCTGCGACCAGTGTTGGGTCATCCATTTCAAGCGTGCAGGCGAAGCGTCGACCTTGCGCATGTCCGAATCGCGCACGGTGAGCATCGCGTCGTATAGGGAGCGCAGCGTTGCTCCGGATTCGATGAGACGTGGTGTGTCGCGATGAAATTCGTATTCGTGTTGGTAGCTGCTCATGGCGTGGCCTCGCGCGTTGATTGAACATGGGACGGGGCTTTTGCAGCATTTGCCGCCTCTGCCGCTGCCTCTTCGGCCAACGCCGTGGCGTGCGGCTGCACCGCTGCCAGCACCTGCAGTGCCGCCGCCAGCACCGAGCTGCCCTTGCGGCGTTTGTCCAGCAACGCCGGGATGGTCAGCGGCGTTCCGTAGTCACTCGACAGTCGCGCCGCCAGTTCCACCAATTTGGCAGCCTGCGTCACCGGCTTGCCTTCTGCGTTCATGAGGTGAGGCAACAATGCTTCCACTGTCTGCATGACGCGATAACCGGCAATCGCGCTGATCGATGCCGCATCGGCCAAGGTCTGCGCCAAGCGCCCGGCCACCACGAAATCGTCCGCCAGATGTGCGGCGATCTGGGTCGCCATCCCTGATGGATCCAACAGGCCGGAATCGGCCAGCTTCGCGATGGACTCGGCAGCCTGGGCACGGTGCTCCGGCATCTTGGCGGAGGCGGCCAGTGCCAAGGCGGAATACACGGGGCCATGGGGCGGCAGACTCGATTCGCCAAGCGCTGCAAGCAAGGCACCCACGCCGCGCACATTGATCACCTGTACCGCCGCACTCAACATGGGATGGAAATGCGCAGCCAGCGTGTCGGGATGGTGCTTCAGCAACCACGCAGCCCATTGAACGATCTGGTCATAGCCATCCTGCTCGCGGGCCTCTTGAGCCCGGAACGTGAACTCAAACGGAATGGGCGCGACATCCAATGCCGGATGTGTGCTGGTCACCTCTTGCGCACCGCTCGCAAGCCAGAACGGTTTGGGGCCATCGCCCAGCACTTCCAGATCGCGGCTGAATGTGCCGTCTCCTGCCTTGTGCACCACGCGTTGCCAGACAAACGGGTGCGGCGGGACCACCTCAGGAGTGCTGAACGCCTTGCCACGCTTGAGCCCCAAACGCAGAATCTTGAACGCATCGGCCAGCAGCGCGAGCGGCGAGTGTGTCTCCAGATACTGGTAGCCCGTGCGCGATGTCCAGACCTCGTCGACCTTCCAGTCACCCGTCTCCGGGTCGTAGCGGCTGCTGGTCATGCTTTGGTCCTTGAGCTGGGCGCCTTCCGGATCAGGCTGGCCCTTGGTCGCGACCACAAACTTTGCATAACCACGAAACGCCACCTGATCGCGACCCAACAATGCCGCCGCCAGCAACCTCCGGGGCGAGGCAATGCGCTCATCCCAGACGGAATCAATCACTTCCGCTGCACGCTTTTGCAACTCTGGCGGCAACGCGGTTGGTGAATGACGGGCAAGGTAATCAAAAAGGCGAGGGTAGTCGGCTCCGTTCCCCATGCCTTCCAGATGCTCGGCCACCAGCGCAAACAGCGCCTTGTCGTCGTTGATTGGAGCTGGCGTGGTCGCAGTCGCAGTCGACTCCGTCGGCGTTCGGCGCGGCCCTGGAACAGTCACGGCCGCAGCACTTGACGGCGGCACAGTCTTCACCGACTTGGCGTCTTCAGCCGAGCCCATCAGCTTGCGCGCGAGAGGCACCAGATCGAGCGGCATGGCGTCAACAACATCTGCCACCACCTGAGAAATGGCATCCACCTGTCTGTCCGACGCCTGCAGTTCGGCCAACAGCTTGAGCTGGGCCTTGATCAGCTTTTTCTCCTTGCGTACCAGCACGGCAGCAGAGGCATCGACCAGCGCAGCCGCGTCGAAGGCATCGCTGGATACCGCCTTGGCCAGCAGGTCCTGCGCCAGACCGACGGCTGTGCTTGGGGCGGTGGCAAGCACCGCGAGATAGCTCTGTTGGCGCGCGATGATCTCCTCTGTGCCAGGATCAAGCAAACGTTGAACGCGCGGATACCAGGTAATCTGGGTGGCCGCAAAGTCCCGCAGCAATGCGCCAAGGCTGGCGTCGAGCAAGCGGTCCCGACACCCGGGCCGGGACTCGCTGAGCTGAACCACGGCTGCGTCCCAGCCCTCGGCCAGCCATTGCGTCAACGTCCAATGCGCACCCAGCCCCTCGGTCTCGAAGAAGCGCCAGAAGGAGTGCATCAGCAGCCCGCCGTGCTCGTCAAGGCGCTCGACGATTCGTTGGCCAGCAGCGGCGGGGGCCAACGCCTTGTCGATATCCGCGCTCACGAAGGACGGCACACTTTTGAGCCAGATGGGCGAATCAGCGATCACTCCGCGGTCCGACTGCATGAGCAGACTCAGCTTCAACATGGGCTCGCGGCTCCATGCGTAGGTGTCGACGATCTGATCACAGAACTGCAGCACCCATTCGTGCGAGCGACCACGCGCTGCTTCGCGGATGGGCTGCTCGGCGCTGGGTGCGGACTTGTCCAGCGTTTCCACCAGCAACTTGGGTTTGCCCAAGGCCGCCAGCACGTAGCAGGCGCGCGGTGTGGCACCCTCAGCCTTGTACAGACGCGAGGGCGCAAGCGTCTTGGCGAGCGCAGCGCGCTCCTCCTCATCCGCGCCCTCCACGGCACGAGCGAACGCGGCATAGTCATTGACGTCGCGTTCCTTCTCCGCATCGCGCAACAAAGCACGACGTGCGCTCAAGTCCAGGCTCATTCGGCGGCTCCCAGATTCAGGTGGAGTGGATCGGTGAAGATGCGCACGGCGAGCGTGTGTTTGCATGGCCCGCGCGTGCCGCGATATTTGGCATACCAAGGGCAGGTGCAACGGTCTTCCGCCGGATCGCCGCCAAGAACCACGCGATAGCGCTGCTCGGACGACTCCACCGAGAACTGCGCGCCACCTTCGGCATGCACACATCCACTTGAAACAAGCTTTTGGGCGTCGGCCAGACGCGGATGCAGCGTGTCCAGCAGGCCCTCCTGCACCGGCAGCGGTCTATGAAAATAGGCCCCCGCAGCCAAGTCGAATCCCACCTGCCCGAACGAAGCCAGCACGCTCAACGCAGAGGCGATCTGCGCCTGCGGCAGCAACGCGCGCTCGGCCAATTGGGCCATGTCGATGCGCGGCTCAAAGGCCAGCAGCGTGGAGACGAACTCCGCATCTTCGCTCGCATCGCCGCCCGCCAGAAGATGCAACACCGAACCTTCTCCAGAGAAGCCGCGCGCTTTTTCCGGGCTCAATCCCAACGTCAGACGCGCTCCCGGCAGTTCCAACACCCAAGCACTCGGCAATGGCAAGGAACCCGTCGCCACCTCCGGCCCATAGGCTCGCAACCCAGTCGCAAAACGCAGCAGCGGCTCCAGCACCCGCAGCCGCTCAGGCCCCGCCACGCAGACGGCCCCTGGCGCAGGGGACGATCCCAGCCGTAACGAGCGCACGGCTCTCAGCGCCCACATCACCGTCTTGGTGGCCGAAGCGCGAGGCAGCGCCGAAATGAATTGCCGGGCCTCGGCCCCATTGAGTTCATGCCGCAACGTCATCCCCGCACTGAGCATCTGCGTCTCGGCAAAACCCTTGAGCCAGCGCTTGGGCAGCGGCACTTTGTCCTCGACCACTTCCCCCGCGCTCGTGGTCACGCGAAGCTCGTCATCGCCGACGTTCAAGTGCAGCGGCTCCGAGCCACGCAAGGCGGCCAGTGCCTGACGCAGTGGCGGATTCACATCCACATTGGTCACGCCCGGCGCCCAATGAATGGCATCGAGCGCGGAGGCATCCACATCCAGCCGCGCGTACACGCCACAGCACACGCTGAACGACTCGAAGCGCAAGCCCTCCCGCGTGGATGTGACGACGGGATCTGCTGCACGCAAAATGGCCGCCAGCGAATTGGGGGGAACAAAGAACCGGGTACGTGCCACCCGCGCCAGCATCAGCAGCCCCTGAGCGACCACCGCTGGCTGCTCCACAAATCCCGAGAAGAAAAACGGATGCGCCACCGCGCCCGAAGGCGCATTCCCGCCACTGGTGGCAAGCCGCAGATCCGCCTTGTCTGCAGACTGCGTGATGTGCGATGGTGCGAGATAACTGTAGGCGAGTTGATCGGTCATCTGGTCCCTGAGAGGAGGCCTGCACGCTGGGGCCCGGCAAGGGCCTGCGCCGCAAACCGACCGTGTTCACCGAAGCGAACAGGGTGCGATCACCGACGACACCAGAGTGTGGAAGCCCAAAGCGGGCATGTGCTTCAAAGATTCTTGCATATTCGCACGCACGTCGATTGGGACGGATCGTCCGCCTTATCGCGTCCGGCTCAACTCAATCATCCAGCAGCTTGGCAGCCTTGCTCATTCCCGACGGCCGGAAGTACCCAAGCACGCTGCTCACGCTGCGATGGCCGGTCATCGCCATGGTGTCGGCCAATGGCACGTTCTGCGCCGCCGCTTCCGTCACAAAGCCGCTGCGCAGCGAGTGCGCTGAATAGGTATCAGGCAACCCCGCCAGCTCCGCCCGGTACTTGACAATGTCGCGCACAGCGGAGGGAGAGAGCGGCCCTCCCAAGGTGCCGCTCTTGAGCACGCGCCTGAAAATGCTGCCATCGACGATGTCCGCTGCCGCAAGCCATGCCTTGAGTGCCTCGGCGGCTTTTCCTTCGATGGGCTTCTGGTTCTCCGGACGATCCGCAGCGAACTGGTTGGTCTTGGAAAACGCAAGCGTGTACACGAACGCATCACTGCCGACACGCCGCAGATGCTTCATCTCCGCTCCCGTGACTTCCGAGCGGCGGCGTCCACCCGTCGCAAACGCAAAGAGGAGCAGGGCACGGTCGCGCAACCCTTTCAGACTGGAATCACAGGTCTCCAGCATGGCCATCAGCGGCTCGCGCGTGAGCGCATCTTTTTTCTGCGGCAGATCGCCACGCTTGCCGTACGCCCGTCGCGTGCGCGAGAGCAATTCACGCACTTTGGCGTCCTGACAAGGGTTCTCTAGTTGCCGCAGCTGATGGGCCTTGGAGAGAACCGACACGCGGTGCGTCAAGGTGCTGAGCGTCATCGCGCCCAGCTTTCCCTTGAACTTCATCTTCACCAGCATCTCATCGATGACATCCGGCAACTCGTGCTGAAGCCCCGAGGTCGTCGTGCGCTGGGCGTGGTCGACGATGAACTGCATCACCGTGCTTGGCGGCAAGGGCAGGGCAATGGCCTGCCCGAATCGCAATTGGTACCAGGCCGCCCAATACCGCAGCGCACTGCGGTAACTGGCCAAGGTATTGGCCGATTCCCCCTCGCGAAGCAGCTCCTCGACGGCTTGCGACGCGATTTCGGAAAGCTTCAGGGGATCAAGCAAAGGAAAACGCTTGCCATCGACCACACTCGGCGTTAAATTCGATCCAAACATAATAAATATTACGTACAACGTATTGTGTACAATATTACGCAGTAGATATTTTCGATAAGATTCAATTATCGTTGGTAATTTAAGAGGTCCACCATGGAATTGCAAATGAACAGTGTGAGAGGCGCTCGCGGAGTGCAACTGGAGGACGTTTGCGCCGCCGCTGATGCCGTGCTGGAGCGCGGTGAGCGGCCCACGATCGAGCGCATCCGGCTGCAGTTGGGACGTGGTTCGCCCAACACGGTCGGTCCCATGCTGGACAGTTGGTACGCGACCCTCGGAAAACGCCTGAATCCCATTGGTGGCGCGGGCTCCAGCGGTGCAGAACAAGCGTTTGAAGGCTCCCCAGACCAACTGCCGCCACAGGTTCTTCGCGCAGCCAAGACACTGTGGGCAAGAGCAGAGCAGTTGGCTGGCGATCGTGCGCAGACTGCCATCGCTGGCCAGAAGCTGGAACTGATGCAACAAGCCACCGAGCTCCAGGCCGAGCGCGAGCAGTTCGAAGCGGAAAAGCAGCGTTTTGCAGAACGCGCCTCAGCGCTCGAAGCCGCCATGTTCGCCAAGGACCAGCAGATTCTGCAACTGGGCCGTCAACTGGAAGAACTCAAGCACATGCTGCAGGCCAAGACCGAAGAAGCAGAACTGCTGCGCTCGGATCTCTCCAAGCAGCGCATCGCCATGGACGCCATGCGGCAGTTCACTCAAGTCAAGGACGAGGAACACCGCAAGGAACGCGAGCGCATCGAAGAACGCGCAACGGCCCAAGAACGCCGCTTGCTTTCAGAAATCGACCGCGCACGCCAAACCACCAAATGGACCGAGGCCCAACTCGAAGCGCAGCAAAAGCAAGCCGCCAAGCAATTGCTCGAGTCCGAGGAACGGGCGAAGGCGCTCGACGACAAGCTGCTGTCAACACAAGAAGAAAAAGCAGCGCTCGTGAAGGATCTGCTGAAGGCCAAGGATTTGCTGCAGAAGCTTCAAGCAGAAGTGTCTCCAACGCAAGTTGGCGAGGCTCCCTTGCGCGCACTCAAGTTGAGAGCCAAAGCGCCCGCCATTCCACGGAAGACCCGGTTGAAACGATGACCGCAGAAATCAAGCCGCGAAGCGGAAGGCGTGGTCTACGGATGACAGAGCCATGATGCATTGAGATGCATTTGCACCGTCAACGAATGCGTGATAATCTGGTCGATATGACTAGAATTTCACTCCGTTACAAAGCGCCCCCCAAACGCCCGGCCCCACCTCCGGGGCATTGGGTGCTGCAGGACGCCAAGGCACGATTCAGTGAGTTGGTCAGGCGCGTACATAGTGAAGGTCCGCAACATGTGACTGTGCACGGGCGTGACGAAGTAGTGGTTGTTTCAGCCGATGAGTACCGGCGCATGCGTGGCGAACTGACCGGGCAGGGCCTCGTGTCTGTGATGCAAGCCTCTCCACATCAGGACATTGAACTGACTGTTCACCATCCGGACGCCATGCCAGTCCGGGATGTGCAGCTATGAAGGGCTGGTTGCTGGACACCAATATCCTTTCCGAATTACGCAAACCAAGGCCAGAACAGAGCGTTGTGGCGTTCGTCAGCATGCAGCCTCTTGAGAGCTTATATGTAAGTGCTGTGACTTTTGCGGAGATTCGGTTTGGTATTGAATTGGTTGCGGATATTCACAAACGTTCCGCACTCACGCAATGGATGAATTTGCAGCTTCGCCCGATGTTCGATAACCGCGTCTTGCCGGTAACAGAGGATGTCATGTTCAAGTGGCGACTGATGGTGGAAGAGGGACGGAAGCTCGGTCATACCTTTCCCCAACCAGATCTCATCATTGCGGCAACAGCGTTGCATCATGGATTGACGATTGTCTCTCGCGATGTGACCGGTTATGCAAAGACGGGTGTCCAACTCGTCAATCCGTGGAGCACGTAGGAAAAAACTCCCAGCGGTAGACCCTTTGCCTGTCCAGGCAGATGCTGGCCGGAACCAGAGATGTGAACATTCAGTGACGCAGCTGCGTGCATGGCAAAGAGCTCCCAGCGGCTCTATCCGCTTGGCCTCTCCTGACTGTTCCGATTCAGGAATGGGTACGCACGGATATGCGTTCAGCGCCGTTTCCTGAACAGGACTCGGTCAATCTCTCAAATCAGCCTGCTCGGAGCGTTCGAATCCGCGGGCAAATCCGCACCGGAGTTCAAGCACTGCGCAATCAGCTCGGAAACACGCGCGCCGTTGTCATGCTCGTGTGCAAGGCACAGGACGAGCTTGCTCAGAAACAGGCTTTCGTTTTCCACACCGCATTGGTCGATGGCTTGTGCGAGTTCATCGTAGATGCGTTCCAGCTCGGCAAAAGGGAGTGTCTTGGTCATGGGTTGGCCTTGTTGGATGGTGTGTTCAGCATGGCATCAACCATTGATTTCACGCGGGTGGTGCTGCTTGTTTTCCAACGCGTGCAGACATGCTGGTCGGGACGCAGCACGTAGACGGCTCCATCGCGAGCGTCCCACAACGTGATGGCGTGCGATTCGGGGTCTGCCAGAGCAATGTCCGCGAATTGCGCATGCTTTGGATCTCTGTCGATCTGCACGAGTTGGATGGCGATTCCGCGTTGGCGCAGGTCGGCCACGTCGCGTTGCGTCTGCTGCAAAACCTGCTCATCGCTGCCGAAGACGAGAACTTGAAATCCATAGGCAAACGAATCCAGCAAAAACTGCTGCTCGCCCAGTTTCACATTGCGCGGTGGCGCTCCGGGCCCGGGGCCACTGATGAATTGATCCTCTGTCGAGTCGCGGAAGGTAAGTGCGCTGCTGGCGTAGTCCATGGGTCGCGACGTGCGCCAGTGCAACAGGCCGCGCGGAAATTCCTGCTGAATGGCCAGATCAAGCACTGCACGTTGCAGGATGCTGTAGCCGCGCGAGGGCGGTGCCATCATGCGCGTGCTGCGGCCCGCATCCTGGCAGATCTGGCGGGCATCGGCGACGCGCTCGGAACTATAGCTGTCAAGAATGCCGGCAGATGCCTGCCCGTTCACGACGGAAGCCAGCTTCCATGCCAGATTGATGGAGTCCTGCACGCCGGTGTTCATTCCGCGCACGCCAAATACAGGAAGCAAGTGCGCTGCATCACCACAGAAAAGCACTCGGTCGTGGCGGTAGCTGGCAAGCGTCAGCGTGTTGGGTTTGTAGAGCGTCGTCCATTCGATCTGCCATGGCTGGTCGATGCCGATGTAGTCCAGATGCGCCTGAATGTGTTGGTGGATGCGGCCCGGATCGAGCGCCTGTTCATCGCTCACCTCGTCAGGCACTTGGTAATCCAGTCGCCACACTCCAAACGGTGCTTTGTGCAGCAATGCCGAGTGGCCCGGCAGCCAAGGAGGATCGAAATAGCACCGACGCCCCGGTGGCACGTCGATGTCTATCCTGAAATCGGCAATCACAAACCGGCTCTCGAAAGACTGTCCTTCAAAACGCAGTCCTTGCAGTTTGCGGACGGCTGAGCGGGCGCCGTCGCAACCCACCACCCATTGCGCTCGCAACGCGTACTCGCCCTCCGGGGTGTCCAGCGTGAGGTTGACAAAGTCGGCGCTTTGGCTGAGTCCATTGAGCCTCGTCTGAAATCGCAGGTCCACACCGAGTCCCCTCGCCTGCTCGACCAGAATGTCCTCCATGTTGCACTGGGGCAAGTTGGTCATTGGCGCGAACTTGTCATCCACGCTGAAAGGCAGATCGAGGTGGTGGACGATGTGTCCACGATAGAAGCTGAAACCCTCGTTCCAGACAATGGCCTTGTCGAGGAAGGCGGGCGCAACGCCTGCTTGCTCCATGATTTCCATGGAGCGCCTGGACAGCGCCAGTGCTCGGCTTCCTCCGCACACTTGGGCCTCGGATTCGATCAACGTGACGGGCACGCCTTGTTTGGCCAGCAGGATGGCGAGCACCAATCCGATCGGACCGGCTCCGATCACCGCCACGGGATGGATGGTGCTCGAAGACGCCGTCATCTCCTCGGGGCGGACAAAGGGAAAGACCCGGTAGTCGTGGTAGCTGGAGGGGTTGGGTTGCAGGTTGGGTTGATGCATGGCGATGACACCTCTTTTGGGAACGCTGCCGCATTGCGTACATGACGTGCATTGCTTGCGTTGGGTTCGTGTAGCTCAAGGAAAAATCGAGCTGCGGGCAACTCGTTCAATGAATGGACGGACCGAGCCAACTGAAAAGTCAGACAAGGCTGATGCCCGCTTCGCGGATGATCGGAGCCCAGACATCCGCTTCACTGCGCATGTGCTTGTGCATCGCTTCCGCAGAACTGGGCGTCAGCTCACCTCCCAGATCCGCCAGCCGTTGGCGCACCGAGGCATTGGTGGCAGCCTTGGCGAAGGCCTGATTCAACGTGTGAATGATTGGTGGCGGAGTTCCTGCAGGAGCCGCGAATCCCTGCCAAGCCCATGCATCAAAGCCAGCGATGCCGGACTCGGCAATGGTGGGCACTTGAGGTGCCTGTTGCAGTCGCGCCGCGCCCGTCGATGCGATTGCACGGACCTTGTCGGTCTTCATGTGCTGGCTGGCCGACGCCAGCGAGGAGATCAGCACAGGGATCTGCCCGCCCAGCAAATCCTGCATGGCCGGACCGTCGCCCTTGTAGGGAACATGATTGAGCTGGATGCCCGCGCGTTTGCTGAGCAATTCCATGGCCAGATGGTGTGGACTGCCTACGCCCGGACTGCCATAGCTGAGGGGTTCCGGTCTGGCCTTGGCAAGCGCGATGAACTCGCGCAATGTGGTTGCGGCCACGGAGGGATGAACCACCAGAATCAAGCCGAACCGTGCCGTCAGCGTGATGGGCGTGAGATCGGTGAACGAGTCGTAGCTGATCTTCTTGAACAGGGTGCGATTGGTGGAGTAGGTGCTCATGTCGCCGAGCAGGAACGTGTATCCGTCGGCCGCAGCATGCGCCACAGCGGTGGCGCCAATGATGCTGGAAGCGCCCGGGCGGTTGTCGATGTAGACCTGTTGACCCAGCACATCGCTCATCACGGGTGCGACTGCGCGGGCAAAGGCATCCGAGCCGCCGCCGGGTGGGTAGGGCACGATCATGCGAATGCTGCGATCCGGATAGGCCCCCGCAAAACCGCCACGCGAATGGGGCAGCGTGCACAAGGCGGCAGCCGAGGCCGCAAACTGGCGTCGATTCATCGTCATGTTTGTCTCCTTCTTTGTTGTGTTGTCTTTCATTCAAACGGGTAGGACTTGACGTGCGCTAGCGATGGATGACCAGTCGGGCTCCTGCAGCGCGCGAGCAGCAGGTCATCATCTTGGTGTTGGCCTCGCGTTCGCTGCGGGTCAGCACCACGTCGCGGTGCTCCACCTCGCCCTCCAGCACCTGGACTTCGCAAGATCCGCACAGTCCTTCGCAGCAATCGCTGGGCACATCGATATTGGCCTCACGCAGTGCCTGCAATGCGGTCTGATCCGCCGCGACGTGCAGCACCAACCCCGAGTCCTTCAAGTGCAGTTCGAAAGCTTGGTTCAAGCTGGAATCGACCGCAGCCTGCACGTGGAAGTGTTCGCTTCTGAGGCTGTCGGCAGGCCAGTGCGTGGTGGCTTGCTCCAGCGCTTCAAGCATGCGCGCCGGGCCACAGGCATAGATTTGTGTGCCGGGTACGTATGACGCAAACAGTGACCGGTAGTCGGCACGAGAGCCTTCGTCGGACGCGTGGACCACCAGACGGGGGCCATGCAGCGCATCGAGCTCGCTCAAGCAAGCCATGTCCGCGCGCGAACGGCCGCTGTAGTGAATGACGTAGTCGATGCCAAGCGCCTTGGCCCTGCGCGCCATGGCTTGAATGGGCGTGATGCCGATGCCCCCTGCGACAAGAACGACGCGGCGGACCTTCTCGTCGAACTGGAAGTGATTGCGCGGGCCACGGATCGTGAGCATTGATCCTGCGCGGGCCTGCTCATGGATCCAGCGCGAGCCACCTCGACCTTCCGCCTCCTTGAGAACGGCGATCTCGTATGCCCCAGTCTCCGCCGGATCGCCGCACAGCGAATACTGGCGCGAGATGCCCGTCTGCCCGCATTGCACGTCAATATGCGCACCAGGTGTCCAACGCGGGAGTGCCGCGCCGTCGATGGCAACCATGCGCAGTCGGAGGATGCCCGGCGAGAGCGCATGAGTGGCCTCCACACGCACGGAGCGTTCATGCGCCTGTTTGGCGGCTTCGCCGATGCGCACTGGAATGTCGCGTATCTGGAATGCGGGGTTCACCCGCTCCGGATTCAAAGCAGGATTCCACTGGACCCAGACATGTTCCGGACCATGAAAAGCGATGTTCGGAACATACGAAAAGGTCTGCTCCGCAAGCCGCATGTGAGGCAGCCGTTGGGTGAGCTCGCCCAGCAGGACCTGCAAAACCATCCGTGCCAGATTCTTCCCCATGCATTGATGAGAGCCGTATCCGAAGGTGAGGTGTTCATCGGCGTTGGGGCGACGGATGTCGAAGAGGTCCGGATTGGTAAACCGCGCGTCATCATGGTTGGCCGATGCCACCACGATCAGCAGCTTTGCACCCTGTGGGATCGACACCCCTCCGACTTGCGTGTCTGCCGTCGCCATGCGACGCCACGCCGCAATGGAGCCGCTGAAACGCAGGCACTCCTCCACAGCGCCCGGAATCAGACCGGCGTCTTCGCAGATGTCCTGCCATGCGCTCGGATGCGAGAGCACCAGCTTGACCGCATTCGCCGATGCGTTGGCCGTGGTTTCATGGGCAGCGAAGATGCCGGCCATCATCATCGAATGCAGATAGGAGTCGGTGACGACATCCGGGTAACTGACCTGTTGCCGGATGCCGAATTTCATCCAACCCGGACCGGAAGGGTCGCGGCGCATCTTCTCGAGGATTTCACCGGCCAGCGTCCAGAACTTGCCCACGCCATGGGCCACGGCTGCCTGCTCCTCGGGACGCGGGCGCCCCCAAGTGTTCACGGTGTGCGCCATCGAGTATTCGCGAAGACGCCCCATATCCTCTTCGGGGATGCCCAGAAAGTGCAGGACAATCGTCAGTGGCACCTCCCACAGCATTTCGTCAACAAGATCGATGCGACCCTGGTCGATGAAGCGGTCGACATACTCGCGCACCAAACGACGCACCATGGGCTCATGCGTGCGCAATGCCTCGGCAGTGAATGGCTCCATCAGCACCCGACGGCGCTCCATGTGCGCGGGCTCATCTTCGTTGACCAGCGTGCGATTCATCGCATAGCCATATTGGCCGAGGATCTCGACGGCTTCCGGTGTGGCGGGGGTGATTTTCTCCAGCGCAATCGAGGGACTGAAGGTGATGTTGTCGCGAAAAACGGCCTTGATGTCGTCGTAGCGCGTCACCACCCAGTAGCCCAGTTGGGGACTGAAGAACACGGGCTCCTGCTCACGCGCCCAGCGCACATATTCAAAGGGCTTGTTCTGATAGGCCGGCTCGAATGGGTCAAACGCCGCCGCTCCAGCGCTCACCGGGCAGCCGGTGCTCCGGACGGTAGAGCCCATATGGGCCACTGGGCAGCCACTGGACTGGGTGGATATGCTGGATGAAGTCATGAACGCCCCGTTGAATGCAGTGATGAGGTAATGCGCAAAGCCGTGCGCACATATGAATCATAGGTACTTCGCGGTTTAATGTAAATATGAATTCATATTCAATAAAAATTCAAAAGAAATTTGTTCGCTCTGCATGAATCGCAGATTCCGCTGGTGTGTCAGCCGCTATGCACCCGCCTGTTTGCGAAACTCGGCCACCTGGGGCGAGTCGAGGTATTCGTCCAAGCGCGTGATTTTTCCGTCGAGGACTTCGCAGACGATGCAGGCGGTCAATGCGACGGCCCGCCCATCGAACGTGCGCGTCCCCTTCAGCACATGCTGTTGCACGAACCCGCTCTCGAACACGTGCAGACGACGCTGCTCGTAGCGTCGATCATGGATTCGTCCCACCATGGCCTTGAGGGCGACGATGTTCTCATCGCGCGACTTTTCTTTGTCGTCGATGTTGTGCCAGATCACGGCATCCCGGGCATAGCAGTCACGAACCGTCTCGATGTCCGCCTGCTCGATGGCTGTGAAGAAACGCTCGGCAACGGCTCGAATCTGTGTCTGCAGCGCCTGCTGAGTAGTCGCGTTTTCCAAAGTCATGCCGTTCCTCGAAGCTGGGCAGCGCCAGAGTGCTCCTGGCGCTGCGATGTCGCCTACTGAGCATTGCGGATGCAACGCCCCATGCCGCCCGACGTCACATTTACTGCGGCGTCACTCCAAGCTTGCGCAGCAGCGTGTTGGTCATCTCCCACTCGGAAGCCAGCTCCTTGGCAAACGCGTCCGGCCCCACGAAGGTGGGCAACTGTCCGCCAGCGCCTGTGGCAAGAAATTGCGCGAACTCTGGCTTGGAGATCGCCTGCTTCACCACGTCGCCCCAACGATCCACAATGGCCTGAGGCAACTTCTTCGGACCGATCAAACCAGCCCACCAGGTGGATTCACGCAGGAATGGGTTGTCGAATCCCTGCTCGACAAAGGTCGGCACCTGCGGCAGGAACTCCGTGCGACGCGGCCCCAGAATCGCCAACGGGAACAGCTGATTCTTCTGCATGTACTGGGCGATCATCACCGGTGGCCCCACGGACAGTTGCACGGCGTTGCCCAGAATGTCCTGCATGGCGGGTGCCAGGCCTTTGTAGGGCACATGCACGAAGCGCGCACCTGTCACCTCCTCCAGCGACGCCATGATCATGTGCGGCTGCGTACCTTGCCCAAAAGACGCATACGAAAGCGACTCCGGTTTGGCCTTGGCCCTGGCGATCAGTTCGCTCAGCGACTTGATGCCCGATTGCGCGTTGGCAAACAGCACGGCGGTCGAGGAACTGAACTTGCAGATCAACGACAAGTCCTTGCGCGAATCGTAGCCGGGGTTCTTGAGCAGGGAAGCCACGCTGATCAGCGAGTCGCCGATCGCGATGCCCATGGTGTAGCCATCCGGAGCGGATCGCGCCACTTCCTGCGTGCCGATGGAGCCGTTGGCTCCCGCCTTGTTGTCGATGAAGATGGGCGGCCCGATGATGGGTGAAGCGAACTCCGCAAGCTTGCGGGCCACGGCGTCGGTCGGGCTGCCTGCGGGAAAAGGGTTGATCCAGCGAATGGCGCGCTTGGGGTAGTCGTCTGCCCATGCCGAAGCGAAGGGCAACGCTGCCAGACTGGCTCCGATGAATTGTCTGCGGTCCATGTAGTACCTCTTTGGAGAATGTGAGTCGCTGATTCAGGCGGGAATTTTCGGGGGGTCTTCAGACAGTTGGGCTGCAGCGATGAAATTTCATTTCCGAGCATTCGCACTCCCCACCAGGAAGGAAACGAAACGCCAGCGCGAAAAATGCCGTCCTGTCAAAAAGTCGCCCTGTCCGAAAAGTCTCTCCCGTGAATCCGTTCGTTGTGCGGGTCTGTGGTGCGTGCCAGAATCGCTCAGAAGCCCAGCGTGACGCCGGCCATCAAGCCCGTCACGCCACGCCCCGGCGTGAGCACGTTGCCCACCAGACTGCCGCCATCGGGCAGGCTGAACGCCGCTTTGGCACTGTTGTTCATATGGCCTGCGGCGATGTAGTACTTGGTGGTTTCTTCGGCCTGGTAGGTGTACCCGATACCGTAGAGCTTGGCGTCCATGTTGTTGACCGACTTGTCGTTGAAGTCCGTGACGCTGGCAAAGAAGCGGTGCTTGCCGAACGGAACCATGGCGCTCAGGCTGTACGCGCCGGTCTTGGAAAAGGCCTTGGTGACGTTCTCGTAGCCGCCACCCTTGATGCGACCGTCCATGTAGTTGGCGAACACCTTGATGGGGCCGAAATCGTAGGCACCGCCCACCTGGAATCCGCTGCGCTTGGACAGCCCGGTCTCAGCGCCCGTGAAGGTCGTGCTGTAGAAGTTCCAGGTCGATGCACCGACCAGCACCGGGCCGTTGATGTAATGCGCTTCGAGATCGAGTCCGCGACCGGCCTTGTCATTGGACTTGATCGTGGAGCCTGCAGCGATCGGCACATCGCCATTGGTGTTGTTGTCCGAGCCGGTGGAATACAGCAGTTGGCCGCTGAAGCCATTGAGCGACGGGCTGACATAGACCACGGAGTTGTTCACGCGGGTCGGCATGCCGTTGGCACCCATGATGGAGCCCGAGTAGCCGTAGCCGTTGAAAGCCAATGCGTTGGTCATGCCGTTCAGAGCAAACGTTCCGGCATATTGGCGACCCGCGGTCACCGCGCCGAAAGTCTTGGAGCTGACGCCCGCGTAGATCTGGCGACCGAACAATTGCGTGCCCGCCGATGTCGATGCCGACGACGATGCATAGCCGTTGTTGATGCCCGGCGTGACCGAAGCCGCGCCTGCCGCACCCGTGCCGTATTGAACACCCGCTTCCGCGACGGCCACTGCCTTGAGGTCCGGAGTGATCGGCTTGTTGACGCTCAAACCGAAACGCGACGCCAGCCAGCCGCCGGTCCCGATGGACCACTTGCTGCCTTGACCGCTGTTGGTGTTCTGAACGCCCACATCGGCGATACCGTAGAAGGTCAGCACTTTTTCTGCCGCAGGAATTGGTGGCTCCACGGACACTGGCGGTGGTGTGTAGGCGGGCGCGTTCTTTTGCGCGGTCATCAGTTGTTGGATCAACTCCTTTTGCGCAGCCAGTTCTTTGCGCAATTCTTCAATCTCGGAGTTCGCCATCGCAGGGCAGGAGGCGACCAATGCGAAGGCGGTGAAGGCCAGATGACTGACGATCTTGTTCGGTTGGAAGGATTTCATGATGGTCCTTGTTCTAAAAAGACGGAGGTAGTCCGGGCCGGGCAGCCGGGAGGATCGAGCGTGAGGCGAGAAGGGCGGCCTAGTCGCTCGAATGAACGGTGATTCGCGGGGTTGCGGAGTCGCGGGCCAACGCGCGGCCGGTTTTCTATTCGCGTAATCTGGTCATCATGGGTGTCTCCAATGGGTGGTCTGAACGCCGGCCCATCGACCACACACACGGCATTGGCGATGTGCTGTCTTGGGCTTGTCTTGGCGTGGAATTTGAAAGCGGATTCAGAAAACCGTCAGTCCCCATCAAGGGGGACAAAGTCACAGACCATGCCCATCGACTGCGTTTGTGCACCCGCTGGCCCACTGGAAAAGGAGAGGGCAGAACCAGCAAGAACCGGGGCCATCTCCTTGCCAAATGCCCGAGAAGCCGGACGGGCTGCAGCCACATGGCGACCACATCCACACACAGGTTCAATCAATTACTCACAAATACGCCATCAACCCCGCACATTGATGAGATCCCCCGTATTTCTACTGACAACAAGCAAATTGACATGCGCAAAGATCAACGTCAGAATTGCTGAAATTGAATTTGAATTCAACTTCACATAAATAGGAGACAACGGCAATGTCAGTGCATCAATTGCTCGTGGGCGCGGTCCAGAAGCGCCCCAACGCCACGGCTGTTCAATATCAGGGAGCGTCCGCCACCTGGAAGCAACTGCAGCAGCGCGTGGCGGCGCGTGCCGAACAGCTCAAGGCCTTGGGCCTGAAAGCAGGTGACAGAGTCGCGGTGCTGAGCGCCAACGTGCCGGAGTGTCTGGAAGCGCACTACGCGGTGTTCTGGGCCGGAATGGTGTTGGTGCCACTGAACACCCGCCTGAGTGTGGCTGAGCAGACCTATATCCTGGAGCACTGCGAATGCGCGCATCTGCTCCACGACGAACGCAATGCAGGGCTGGCCCGGCAATTCGAGCAGAGGCTGCCTGCGATGAGCGCCTCGCAGCTCACGCCCCTGAGCCAATGGGGAGGGAAGGGCGACCCGCTGGCGCAGCAACCGCAGATGCCGTTTCAGCCTTGCCACCACGATGCCACCGCCGCCATCTTCTATACCGGAGGCACGACCGGCCGCCCGAAGGGGGTGGAACTGACCCATATTGCGGTGCTGATTCAGGCGATGTCCGCGAAGGACAACTACGAGTTGGACGAGAACACGGTGTTCCTGCACAACGCACCGATGTTCCATTTGGCCGACTTCACGGTCTCCATGGCCGCGACGGCGGCTCTTGGACGCCACAGCTTCATGCCGGAGTTTTCGCCGGCGGGAGTGCTCGACGGAATAGAAAATGAGGGAGTGAGTGTGGTGATCATGGTACCGACCATGATCGCCGGGGTGCTGCAGGCCGCCACCGGGCGCAAGCAGGTCTTCACCCGCTTGAAGAAGATTCTGTATGGCACAGCGCCCATTCAGGAGCCGCTGCTGCTGCAACTCCTCACCGACGCACCGGGCGTAGGGCTGGTCCAGATCTATGGGCAGTCGGAGGCTGGCGGCGGCTGCACCGTGCTGTTTCCGGATCGCCATGTGCTGCAAGGTCCGCTGGCAGGCAAGCTCAAATCCGCAGGGCGTTGCATACCGGCGTTCATGCTGCGCATTGTCGATGCCGAGGGCAAGGTGGCACCCAATGGCGAAGTGGGCGAGATCCAGTTGGCGGGTCCCGGCATCATGAAGTCCTATTGGAAAGAGCCAGTGCTTACGGCACAGGCCATTCGCGATGGCTGGCTGAGCACGGGCGATCTGGGAATGCTCGACGACGACGGCTTCGTGACGATCTCCGGCCGACTCAAGGACATGATCATCACGGGCGGCGAGAACGTGTTTGCCGGTGAGGTCGAGAGCGCGCTGATGTTCCACGATGCCGTGGAATCGGCCGCCGTGATTGGCGTTCCGGATGAGAAATGGGGTGAATCCGTCCATGCGGTGGTGTGCCTCAAACCGGGCCGAACCAGCAGTCCCGAAGAGCTGATTGCTTTCTGCCGCGAACGCATCGCGCACTACAAGGCACCACGCACCGTTGTCTTGCGCGAAGTGCCGCTGCCGCTGTCGGGCGTGGGCAAGGTCCGCAAGGTCGACCTGCTGACCGAGTGGAAAGCCAAGCAGAACTGATACGCGTCGAAATCGACACCAACACCCCCGTCTACCCTCATTTTTCGGAGTCAATGCAATGGAATCACTGAGCAAGCGCAATCTGCCGTTCCAGGAGGAGCATCAGATCTATCAGGACCAGATCGAGCGATTCGCGCTGGAAGAATTGCTGCCCAACGAGGCACGTTGGGAAGACCAAGGTTTTGTGGATCGTGACGCCTGGCTCAAGGCCGGTGCCAACGGACTGCTGTGCCCCAGCATGTCGGACGAGCATGGCGGCCCCGGCGGCGACTTCCTGCATGCCGTCCTGATGATCGAAGGCCTTGCTCGTCACGGCATCTCGGGTCCCGGCTTCTTCATTCATTCGGAGATGGTCACCCCCTACATCATCAAGTTTGGCACTGCGGAGCAGAAAGCCCGCTGGCTTCCCAGAATGGCATCGGGTGAAGTGATTGGTGCCGTCGCCATGACGGAGCCCGGTGCCGGCAGCGATCTGCGCAGCATGCGCACCAACGCCACGCGCACGGAAGGTGGATGGCTGATCAATGGCCAGAAGGTGTTCATCTCCAACGGTCAGACCTCCGATCTGGTCGTGGTGGCCGCCAAGACCGATCTGGCCGACAAGAACAGCATCACCTTGTTCCTCGTGGACACCACGACCAAGGGATTTCAGCGCGGTCGCAATCTGGAGAAGGTCGGCATTCACGGTCAGGACACCTCGGAGTTGTTCTTCGAGAATGTCTTCGTGCCGGATGATTCCGTGCTCGGCCAGCCCGGCGATGGCTTCAAGCAACTGATGCATGGTCTCGCTCGCGAGCGCCTGTCGATCGCCATCGGCTGTCAGGCCAAGGCCGAAGCCGCGTTGAAATGGACCACCGACTACGTGCAACAGCGCGAGATTTTCGGCGCGCCGTTGTCGGACATGCAGAACACCCGCTTCACGCTGGCAGAGATGCAGACCGACGTGGAAGTGGGCCGCTCCTTCGTGGACGACATGCTGCGCCAATACCTCGACAGCAAGCTCGAACCCACTCGCGCCGCCATGGGCAAGCTGTGGCTGACGGAGATGCTCGGCCGCGTGGCGGACAAGGGCCTGCAGATGCACGGCGGCTGGGGATACATGCGCGAGTTTCCGATCTCTCGCCTCTGGGTGGCCGCGCGCATTGAGCGCATTCTGGGCGGCAGCAACGAGGTGATGAAAGAGATCATTGGTCGCTCGCTCGTGGGGCGCGGCAAATCGTGAGCAACGGCCCACTCAAAGGGATGCGGGTGGTGGAGATTGGCTCCATCGGTCCCGCTCCCTTTGCCTGCATGATGCTGGCAGACATGGGTGCCGACATCGTGCGAGTCGAGCGGGGCGGAGAAGCCGCGATTCACGAGCGCGGCGCCACCGTGCGCGGGCGCAAAACCATCACTCTGGATCTGAAGAATGACGCAGCACGCGCATCACTTCTCTCCTTGATGGAGCAAAGTGACGTGCTCGTCGAAGGCTTTCGCCCGGGCGTCATGGAACGTCTGGGTCTGGGGCCCGAGGTGCTGCATGCGCGCAACCCGCGTCTGGTCTATGCGCGCATGACCGGCTGGGGCCAGCGCGGTCCACGGGCAAGCACCGCTGGACATGACCTCAACTACATCGCGCTTTCGGGCGCTGTTCATGCCATGGGGGACAAGGACCGACCACCGCCGGTGCCGCTCAATCTGGTGGGAGACTATGGCGGCGGTGCCCTCTATCTTGTGAGCGGCGTGCTGGCTGCCTGCTACGAGGCGCAGAAATCCGGACTGGGGCAAGTGGTGGACGTGGCGATATGTGATGCCGCCGTGTCGCTCATGTCCCTGTTCCATTCACTGAGTGACGAAGATGAGTGGCGCGCAGATCGCTCCAGCAACCTGCTCGATGGCGCTGCGCCTTTTTATCGAACCTATGTCTGCAAGGATGGCAAATACCTGTCCGTCGGTGCCATCGAGCCCCAGTTCTATGTCCAGCTCCGTGAACGTGCGGGATGGAACGATGAATGCTTCGACTACCAGCACAATCGATCCCGCTGGCCCGAAATGAACGAGCGTGCCGAGCAGATCATGCGGACACGAACACGCGACGAATGGGTGGCGGTGTTCGCCGGAACCGATGCTTGTGTTGCCCCGGTTCTGGAACTGCGTGAAAGCCGCACGGACCAGCATCTGATCGCACGAGATTGCTTCGTGACGGTGGACAAGCAGGTGCAGCCAGCCCCCGCACCGCGATTTTCAAGAACACCATCCAGCGCGAACGCCAGCGTGGGCATTCGGTCGCTGCAAGAGGTCAAGAAGCAATGGTCTGCTCGGTGAACACCGCAACACCGAGTGCCGTTGGAATTCAGAATTCAGAGTTCAAGCACCCGGGAAATGATCTGGTAGAGCTCCTCGGTCGCTTTGGCGTCGTCGATTCGCTTGCCGGGGAAATCCAGCTTTTCCGAGTGCCAGTTGAAGCAGGTGAATTCCAGCAGGCCCTGCAGCGCTGTCGCGGATAGCTCCGGATCCATGCCGACGCATTTTCCGTTCGCTTGCTGCTTCTTGATGCGATAGGCAAAGCGGCGTATTCCGCGCTGGCGAATATTGCGCCAGACTTCCAGCAATGCCGGATCGGACAGTGCACTTTCCAGCAGTCCCACCATTTCAGGGTGAAAGTGGCGGTAGGCATGCCAGAACGCGTTGATGGAGTTCTTGACTGCCTCAGCAGGGTTGTCGTCGTATTCCTTGGGCGTTGGCGTCACACGCTTGATGTCTTCGTAGAACGCCTCCACCAATGCGGAGAACAGCTGCGTCTTGTCTTCGAAATAGCTGTAGAAAACGCCGGCTGATTTGCCCGCCTCGCGAGCGATGTCGACGATGCGGGCATTGGTGTAGCCATCGCGTGCGATCACGACACGCGCTGCCTCCAGCAAGGCCTCTCGCGTCGCTTCCGACTTGCGTCGCTGTACGATTGTCTTAGGAATGGCGTCCACGCTGCTACTTGGTGCGGTTGATTGCATTGATGTCTTTGAATTTATCACAGGGACCAAAGCGGAACTGGCGGGCACCGCATCGGTGCCCGCCAGTTGTGTGATTCACCGCTCTGGGTCAAGCCCCATCGGCACGGTCAGAGTGATTGTTTCACGAGTGAAGTACAACCCGTGGTTCAGGCGTTTCTGATCTCACTGCGACCGTGATCGAGCACCACCTGATGGCGTGCAGGCACGCTGCAGCGGAACGACACGACGGATTGATCGTGCCAGATATCCACCTGCAACTCCTCGCCCGGGAAGACCGGGCTGGCAAACCGCGCATCGAATGTCGCCATGCGGGCAGCGTCTCCTTCGCAGACCGTCTTCACCAACGCCGCGCAGACTGTGCCGTAGGTGCATAGACCATGCAAGATAGGCGCAGGAAAACCGGCCTTCTTGGCCACTTCCGGATCGGCATGCAGCGGATTGGCGTCGTCATTGAGTCGATACAGCAACGAGGCATCTGGCCGCGTGGGCACCCGCACGGTCAGGTCAGGCACTCGCTCGGGAATGGGATGGGGCGCAGGCAGCGTTCCGCCCGGCCCGCCGATCCCGCCATCGCGCCGCGCCAAAAGCACGGTGGTGGTGGTGAACACCGGCTCGCCATCCGGCATGCGGCCACGCGATTCGAACAGAACGACGGAGCCTTTTTCCGCGCCCTTGTCGATCACCTCGCTCACACCGGCATCGACGATCAACGTCCCCTCAGCGGGAATGGCGCGGTGCAATGTCAATCGCTGCTCGCCATGCAACAAGCCGCGAAAGTCGATGCCTGACTCAGGCACAGGCGCACGCATGAGCACCGTGGCCATCGACGGAATCGTCCGCATCGGACGGTGTTCATAGACGAAGGGCAGGGTGGACTCTTCGATCCCCTCGGAAGCCACCCCCACGCTGAGCGCGTAGAGAAAGCTGTCCTTGTGGGTATAGCGCACCTCCTGGTTGGGCCGCTGCAAATCCATGAGTTGCTGGTAGGTCACTGGCACTGTGGCGTCTCCTGTGTTGATGGCAATGCTCAGTCGCGCACCAGCATTTGCACGATGCAAACGGAGCCGGAGCCGAGCAGATGGCACATGCCGACCTTGTCGCCACCACGCAGACGACGCACGGTTTCCCAGATCTGCGCCAAGCCGGTAGGGCCACCGGGGTGGCCACCCGCAAGCAACCCACCGTGGGTGGAGAACTCAGGAAGTCCAAAGCGTTGGCGCGAACCGGGGCCGAAGGCTCCTTCGTCCACCAGAGCTTCCGTCTCGCCGGGCTTGGAGAAACCGAGCAACTCGTAGTAGATGAATTCTTCCACCGCAAAGGCATCGTGCACCTGCACCACGTCGACGTCCTTGGGCGTCAGACCCGCCAGTTGCAGCGCCTTCGCCGCAGTGGTGCGGGACAACTCTGGTGGACCGACGATGGCACCTTCCAGAATCAGCTCGCGGGACCAACTGTCGCTGCCATAAGCGCTGGACGCCAGGCGTATGCGCGGATGCTTGCTGGCACTGGGCCAGGCATCGTCGGCACACAGGACCGCAGCGGCTGCGCCTTCGCCCCATGGAGTGCACATCATCGACGTGAATGGATCGGCCACCATGCGGCTGGCAAGGACTCGGTCGATGGTCACTTCTTCCGGAGCCTGGCGCGCAGCGTAGGGGTTGCTGCGTGCGTAGTTCCAGTTCTTGGCAGCCACTTTGGCGAGTTGCTCGCGGGTCGTTCCACGCTCATGCATGCGACGCTTGGCCCACAGAGCGAACGAAACGACGGGCGGAAAATTGCCTTCGCTGACGATGATCTCTTCCACCGGAACGGCGCGGGCAGGAGAGTCCATGCCGATGACCAGCACACGCTTGGCATCACCACTCAACACGGCCTGGCGCGCGCTGTGCATGGCGGCAAGTGACGTGGCGGAAGCATTGGTGACATGCTCGACCGGCACGCCCGTCAGCCCCAACTCCTTGGCCACATAGATACCACGTGGCGAAAGCGGATGCGCGGTGCCAACGACGACATAGTCGATGTCGGCATAAGTCAGGCCTGCGTCCTTGAGCGCATTGGTGGCCGCCAGACGCGCAAGCTCCAGCCCCTTGCCGGGACCATGGTTGGCGAAAGGCGCCATGCCGACGCCTGCAATCAATACCTTGTTTGTCGAATCACTCATGGCCAAACCTCGCTTGTCCTTTTTCATCCACGCTGTGCGCCGTCACGCGCTCGCCAATGCGCTCGGTGCCGGGCGCAAGCAAGGTCTGAATGCGCGAGCCGCAGTCCAGATCCACGATGCCGTAGAGTTCGTTCTGAAACGTCGTGCAGGCAAAGAGCACGCCTTGGGCGGGCACCGTCACCATTTCCGCTTCACGCAGAGAACCATCGCCAACGAGCGGGCGAGGGGGTATGTAGGTCTGTTGCGTCACCGGGTCGCGGGACGCCTTCAATTGGGCGACTGTCATAGGGTGGCCTGCTATCAGAAGTGGTTGATGACGTCGGACATCGGCGAGAACGCGCGATCCTGTCCCTTGAACAATTCGGCACCTGCCGCCTGAAGATCGTCGAAGGTCCAGCGCTTGCTGTTGTTGCGTACCGTGGAGCCCACTTGCCACGAGTTGTAGCGGCGAACCACGTCACCCTCCACGCCGAACACGGCACCCGATGGAGCGGGGCAGCCACGCATGCCGAGCCAGAGCACAAACGGCGCGACGTTGTCGGGATCGAAATAGTCGAAACCGTTGGCCATCTTCTTGTTGACCACTTCCACGGCACCGGGAGAGTTCAGTGTCAGGCGGGTGCGCGCGCTCGGTGCGATCGCATAGCTGCGCACGCCATAACGCTCGAACAGCTCCATGTGGGTGATGTGCGCCAGCATGGCAATGCCGCACTTGGCCGTGGCGTAGTTGGCCTGACCCGGTTGACCGTGCAGGCCAGCAATGCTGGTGGTCTGGATCATCGCCGCATCCACGGGGCCACCTTGCTGCTTGGCCTTGTCCTTCCAGTACGCGGCTGCATGGCGCGATGTGCAAAAGTGGCCGCGCAGGTGAACGCGAATCACGTCATCCCACTCGTCGATGCTCATGTTGGCGAACATGCGGTCACGCAGGATGCCCGCATTGTTGATGAGCACATCCATGCTGCCAAAGCGTTTGACCGCCGCTTCGATCAGGGCCTGAGCGCCGGCGTAGTCGGTGATGTCATGGGTGTCGGCAACGGCTTCGCCGCCGGCGGCAATGATGTCGCGCACCACTTCGTCGGCAGGCGATTCGCCAGTGGATTCGCCTTGCAGCGTCTTGCCGATGTCGTTCACCACGATCTTGGCGCCGAGCAGGGCGGCCTCCTTGGCATAGGAAGCACCGAGGCCGCGACCGGCTCCGGTGATCACGAAAACGCGCCCGTCGAGCGGCTTGTAGGCAGATGCAGAAGTCGTCACAGATGTCTCCTTTAAAAATGAATTCAGATTCAATTATGCGAAGCTGAATTCGGCAAGTCAATCCCTTTTTCTGGAAAAAGTTGGGCTCCATGAGAACCGGCGCATGTATCCGTCAGTGCTCGCGAGAGCCTGCGCATGAGATCTCGTTGGCCCTAGGGCAATTGCTCATATGTCAGGCATTGACAACTCGAACCGAGCATCGTATCGTGAATATGAAATTGAATTCAGTTTTTATAAATGGTCTGTCTTGATGCAGCCCAACACAACGGAGACAAGCTATGGAGACAGTCGCCCTCTCTGGTGCCAACGGTTTGGATTTGCTGACCGGACACCCGTTTCAGCCATCGCCATTTCCCAATCCGGCTGACGCACTGCGCTCACTCGACGTGGTGGAGTCCTGCCTCACGGCCATGACGGACTTGCCCAGGCGCGAGATGGAGGTGTGCGCACGTGTTCTCCTGTGCCAGACGGCTCTCGGCATCTCGCTTTCATTGGAGATCAGCGAGGAGAGCGTCAGAACCTATCGCACACGTGCCTACCGACGACTGGGAATTGGCGGCGTGCGCGAACTGTGGATGTGGTACCTGAACCTCTGGTACCTCTGGCAACTCGACATGCGGGCCATGGGCTCCGCCAACCGGACGCTGGGCGCTTGCGAGCCGACCTTGTTTTCCACCCGCAATTGAAATCGGCCCGCAGCGAGGCCGCCTCACATCCACGTTCCACCGCCTGCCGAGACAACAGCAGGCATTCCATCTCCATCGATCCTTCGAACTACTCTTCAGGGCAGATCCATGACCAACTCCACACTCTCCAACACCACCGCAGTACAGCCCATCGGCGTTTCCGTACTGGGCCTGCACCACAGCGCTTGGCGCTGCAAAGACGCTGAAGAAACCCGCCGCTTCTATGAAGATCTGCTGGAAATGCCGCTCGTGCACATCATCCGCGCGGACGTCGTTCCCAGCACCGGCGAGCATTGCCCTTACGTGCATCTTTTCTTCCAGATGAAAGACGGCTCCTGCATTGCATTCTTCGACCTGGGTGACGATCAGGCGGCAGAACCGTCCCCCAATACACCGGCGTGGGTCACGCACATCGCTTTGCGGGTGCCCCATCGCGAAGATCTGGATCTCGCCAAAGCGCGCCTGGAAGCAGCAGGGGTGGAAGTGCTCGGAGTGACCGATCACCACTTTGTGGAATCAATCTACTTCTTTGACCCCAATGGCATTCGCCTCGAGCTGACCATCCAGAGCGTGGGCGACGAATACATGAGCGAAGCCCATCGAACCGCCCGCGCGAAATGCGATGCATGGACTCAGGAAAAGCAAACTCGCCGGGCAAGCAAATAACAACGAAAGGCAGACAGGTCATGACATCTACTCAACGAACCCGTCACGAAGTCGATGCGCAATGGGTGCACATCCATTACTCGGAAGCAGCCCAGTTCAAGACGGTCTACGGCTTTTCAGGTCAGCAAGGCGTGGTGCACCTGGAAGGCGTGCGCTACATGCCGAGGGGGGTCAAGAGCGACACCTTGATGATCTACATGCACCCCGCGAGCACCTTGCAGCTGCTGCCCATGCCCAACGCGATGGCTGCCAATGGCGTACACGTGCTATGCGCAGGCAGCCGCTATGCCCGCAACGACACCGCGCTCATCATGGAGCACGTGGTGCGCGACATGGGTGCGTACATCCGACACGCAAAAGAAGACTGGGGATACCAAAACGTCGTGCTCGGTGGCTGGTCCGGCGGCGGTTCGCTGTCGCTGCTCTACCAGGCACAGGCCGAAAAGCCCACCATCACCCATACCCCGGCCGGTGATCCCTACGACCTCACTACCGCGGGCCTGCTGCCAGCAGACGCATTCATCCTGCAGGCCGCCCACGTCTCTCGGGCATTGGTGCTGCAAGACTGGATTGATCCCAGCGTCATCGACGAGAACAACCCGGAAGTTCTCGACGAAAGCCTGAATATCTACAACGCGGATATCAAACCGCCTTACAGCGCCGAATTCATGCTGCGTTTTCGCGCCGCACAAAAGGCACGCGTCGAACGCAGAACCGCCTGGGTCAAAGAGATGCTCACGGACCTCAAGCGCAAGAACGGCAAGGAAGTGGAGCGCGGCTTCATGATGCACCGCACGATGGCCGACCCGCGATTTCTCGATGGCAGTCTGGAGCCCAACGACCGTCCCATCGGCATGTGCTACATGGGCGTTCCCGAAACGGCGAACAGCGGCCCCATCGGGCTGGCGCGCTTCTCGACACTGCGTGCCTGGCTGTCGCAATGGTCACTTGCCGACACGAACGCCAACGGCGTGAAATGCGCAAGCAGCATCACCGTGCCGTTTCTCGCACTCGAACACAGCGCCGACGACGCCGTCCCGCAACAGCACACAGACATGGTCTATCGCGAAGTGGCAAGTCGTGACAAGCAGATGCACGTGGTCAAGGGCGCGAGTCACTATTTTGTGGGGCAACCCGAACTCATGCAAAACACGGTCGAACTGATGCTCGACTGGTTGCAGGAACGAGGCTTCTGCAAGAGCTGAGCGGCTGGAAGAGGGCGGAAAGCTGACTGGATCGTCCCCTCGTCAGATCTAGTCATTGCCGGATACGAGAAGATTATATTTAACATAATCTTAATCGTATCTAGTAGATTTCGCCTGAAAAAGCGGGTGCTCAGAACCCGCGAATCCTTCACATACACAGCGCTTCTTGCTTGAACAAGGTTGAACTGCACCGTTTTGGAAAAGATAGCAGCAAGTGCCCCATGTGTCAAACAGTCGGATTCCGAAACGGCGGGACCTGGATCAAACGGCGTGCACATTTTCAAGCTTCAGCACGGGGTTGGCTGGTGGCACGGGCAGGACGAACCGGTCCGGATCGACGAGGACGACGGCAGCGAGTCGGGCCACCACGGCATTGCCGCGTCCGATCACTTGGTAGCGCAGGATGTTGACCTTGCCGCTGCCCGAGGCCGGTGCCATGCGGTGCCAACCCGCCTTGATGACTTCGCGCTGCACCTGCAGGCCCGTGGCATCGGCCTGATCCTCGGGTCCTGTCTGGCAGGCAAACAGCTTGAAAATGATCGGCGACACGAGCGCCATGCCTTCTTCCACAAAATGCACGGGCGCGCCGGTCTCGTTGTACTTGATCTCGCGGCTGGCGAGGCCTTGCTGGAGCCAGCGGATGAACTCCACCGCGGTCTCGCTGGCTCTCTCTTCTTGGCTGCGACTTCATGCGGCAGAACCGGCAATCTGGGCGTGAGCACGACGGGTGTTGTGCCGGTGCTGGTTTGGGCTGCGCCGGATTGGGTGAAGAGTTTTTGTGCTTTGGCGGGTGCCGACGTACTTGTTACAGTCTTTGGAACTGGCGCAGGTTTTGACTCTTGGGCCGGTGCTACAGGTGTTGTGACCATTGGCTTGGCCTTGCTTCTGTCCTGTGCAATAGCTGGGCCAGCTGGCTCAGGCGAGCGTGCGGTTGGAACGGATTTAGGGACTTTGCGGTCGGACTTTTTGACTGCTGCGGCAGATTCCTCGTCATCCAGGAACCCGTCATCCGCACAGTCAAACCCATCCACGCCATCCTGCAATGGTGGGAATGCAGGGTCGTATCGGAGGTCATCGGATGGCTTCGTTGCAGCTTGAGATTCGGCGTGTGATGCTGAAGCTTTGGGCAACGCGGTCGAATCAGGCTTGGATGCAGACGCAGTGACCGCTTTGGGCTTGTTGAACGCGGGAGCTGGCAGACCTTGTGATTTGGCTTTGGCCAGCGGAGATGCCGCAGGTTTGGCCGACGTCTTGACTGCAGCAGACTTTTGGGATGTGCCGTTCGCTGACGAATCAGGATCAGGGTGACCCACCGCGCCAGGAGTAGACGCGACCTCCTCATCAGTGGTGTTTGCCTCTGTATCAGCTTGCGGAGCGGGCGCTTCAGCCGTTTCGGTACTGCGTTTTGCCCGAACTTCAATGTGACCGGCCATGCCCGGCGGATGCTGCGCCGGATCATCGTAGAGCTTGTCCAGCGGAAATCGCAGCATCGACAACTGATGACGATATTGGTGCTCGGGCTGGCTGCCCTCCTCCCTTTCTGGTCGCCCGCCCTCTTCCTGCAGCGTCTGGCCGAAGACCTCCACATGCCAGATCGCCTGGCCCGTTTGCGGATTGACCTGCAGAATGCCGTACTCCTGCCAGGTGTCGAACAGCCGGTCGTTCTTGGCTTCTCCCGGCATGGACTCATCGGGCGTGTGTGACTTGATCCATGCGCGGGTGGTATCGGCCAGGCGCTTGGCCACAAACCAGATCGAGCCGTCAAACACCCAACCCGCTGCACCGCTGCGATTGAGCGGAAGTTCGGTGCCTGACAGCAGCATGGTCTTGAGCGCCTGCATCAGCAGATCCACGAGCGGAACGGCATTCGATGTTGCAAACTTGGCCTTGTTGCCGTGCAGCAGTGCATTGCTGGTCGAAGCCTGATCGGCCCGCTTGACGATATCGGCCAGCAAGCCTGTTTTATGGCCGGAGAGATATTGTGTGAGCGCATCAAACGCATGCGGCGTGCGCGACAGAAACGTGAGCGCCGAAGCAGGCGCAATCTGCCCCAGCAAGGTGAGCGCCAACCGGCTGTGGGCTTGATAGTCACGCTGAGACTTGGGCTCGAACTCCACGCGGTATTCGGCATCCGGACGGCCATCAGCGACCGATGAAATCGAGCCGGCGATGGGCTTCCAGCGCAAGGGCTCGGTCATGGATCCACCGCGCCAGAGAATGCGCAGATCCGTCATGGGTTTGGCAATGTCGTGCAGCAATGCGGCAAAGAACACCACGTAGGTCCACTGATCGCGCTCTGCATCGATCTGCTCGGCAGGCGCATTGGTGGGCAGAAAGTGGCCGTTGCGCCAGGTCATCGCGGCAAGCACCATCTCCAGCGTATGCGCGAGCAGACCACCCACATGCGCATGGTGGTGCGCTTCGGATGCGGGCATGAGTTGGACAAACTCTGCATAGCGATGCACGGCTGGCAGAAGATCTCGCTCGAAGACCACTTGGGCCAAACGTGACTGATGCCACATCTGCCGAACAGCCTTCTGGGCCTGGACCAGCGTGATCAACTCATCTGCTTGCAGTACACGCAACCAGCCCTGCTCTCTCCCTGCAATCGGAATCGGTTGTGCTGGCGATGGGATGGGAGTTGGTGAATTCTGCGCAGGCTCGGAAGCATGGATCGGCGGTGCTTTGAGCAGCGATTTGAAACGCGTGAACCATGCCGATGTGAAAGCACGCATGCTCATGCCTGTGCAGGACCTGACCTGCTCATCATCGAGACGTTGCTGCCCCAAGCAGATGGCCGCGCAGCTCCGTCATCGTGGGTTTGGGATGCTTGTCCGTCATCCAGATGTGAAGCGCTTCGAGCGGCGCATGGGGATCGCCCTCCTGCAGGAAGTTGAACCAGCTTTGCTCCAGCGGACGCCAGACGCGGGAGTTCTCGTCGGCCACGAGATCGATGCCCCAATGGGCGCGGTAGTACACAAAGTTCGAGTCCAGAATGCGATCAACGATCATCTCCTTGATCTGTTGAGATGGCAGCTCCTGTCTCGAACGGATGCGGACGCGCAGATGGAAAAGAACCTGCCGTACGCACACATGCGGATCGTCTTCGGCGTACAGCTCCAGCCCGTCATAGTGCGAGAGCCAGCCCAGAAGATGAGGTGCCCAGTCATTGAGATGCAAGGCATTCAGGTGCTCGATGATGCTGAAAACCGCGTGGTTGCGATCAAGCGCATCGCGCCCGAAATGCGGGAATTCCGTTTCGGGCTGGCGCGACTTGAATTGCGATTCGAGGACGGGCTGGTGCAGGTCGAAGGAGGTCATGGTGACCCCAATGTAGGGAGTCACCACGGGTACCCTCCTCCCTAACCTCTGCTTCACTGGCGGAAGGAATCCGCTTGCGATGGCGATGGAGTTCTGGTACTCAAACCCAAAAACGTCACAGATCGGTTTGTCGCATTGTTTGTGAGGCAGTCGTCTGCTGACTCAAGAAGTACCAATCCAAGTCGCAACAGCTTTGTGGTGGTGTGTCTGCGAACTGACGCTCTCGACCATGAGTTGTTGTTCGGGGGACGTTTACGAACGACAGGAAAAGGCTGTAAGCGGTCAGCGAGACTGCTCCTGCCAATGACAGTTAAGCGCTCATGTCGGCCACTTCGCTGCTTTGAAGCCTCTCCATTGCAAAGCTGTCGCAGATCTTGCTAAAGACGTCGGTCAATAATCGCAGTTGTGCCGCTTCATCCCATTCCTTGTCACTGCGCACGATCACCACCTCCGGATCCAAGCATCTCGGAAGCTCGAAGAAATCGAAATCGACCGGCCAGTAAATGTCTTGGATGCCCGTCAATCCAGCTTCTACGCGATAGGGGCCATTGGCACCCAGCCGCTTGAAAAGTGCAATCCATTCGCGGAGTCGCTTGCGCCATTGCTTAGCGAGAGCTACGGTGGCCAACTGCAAACGTCCCTTGCTTTGGAACCCATATGCAGGGGAGACGCCCCAAATCTCGCCTGTCTTATCGAACCACTGCGTGAGGGCGCTGACCTCACTTGTGCTCCGATGCCACCCTCCAGCAAGTACGCCCAGTTCATTGGGCACTAGCCCAGAGCCATTTGCCCACTCGCCAAACGCTGCGATGCCCAAGTCTTTGATGGTGCGCCTGCTTGGCTTCTCGCCAGACCAGCCCGAAGCCGAAACGCGGAGATAGGCTAAGGCAGGCCCCTGTCGAAGCATCCCCTTTTCGTTGTCGTGCAAACCTATCGATTGAGAACGGTCGAACCAGAGTGCGCGGTCTTCCTGCAGCGAAGGATGCAGAGGGAATTCCTCGCCAACTGGCGTAGCTATGCTTTTCAGATTCGTTCGCAGTGCAGAGGCCAGGTCGCTGGTCAAGGCCTTCATAGCTTTGTCCTTTGTGGCCTTGTCGGCATCCAACTTAACGTCGTAAGTTACTGGCCCGCGGCGATGGCGTAGGTCAAAAGGGAGGTCTTCCGGTCGGAATCCACCGGCGCCATTGGCAACCAAAACAACGCGCTGTGGGCCTAGTGACTTGAGCGCATATCCCAGCTCGATCAGAACATTGGGATTTGGTGTCTTCTTCTTGCCATCTGGCGTCGCTCCCGTTGGCGTGATGTCCGCGACAAAGATGGTCGCGTTGTCGATCTTCTCGAAAATCGTGTCTGCGATAGGAGCTAAGCCAGGAACGTCTTTGGTGTCATGGTCAAGCTCCGCACGCTCGGCTTCAGACCACTCAAACTCATTGGCCAACTGGGCTAGGGCTGCGCTCAAAGATGTCTTGATGAAGTTGCGGCCTTCTGCCGCTGGTGTGTCGGACTGCCAAGACCAGAAGATTTTCATAATGTCGCTGCGGGCAAATCCGTCATCTTAGCGAGTGCCGTCAGTCGTTACCCAACGACCGGACATTCGCTTCGCGTAGTGCCCGATATAGCAGTGACCGCACTGTAATTGGTACTGTGGCCTCGCAGGGCACTCATTGACCGCTTCCGCTGCGAAACTGAAGCGGTGTTGAGCAAATTGCACCCCTATCGACCATTTGCTGGATTTGCGCAGCAATGGAGGCGCTAGCTGCGACCAAGAGGCGGTGACCGAGTGACGCCGCTCGTGTTAATAGGCACCCATATAGTCGCGTTTGCCAATCTCGACACCGTTGTGGCGCAAGATGTCATAGGCCGTAGTCACATGGAAGAAGAACTGCGGCAGACCGTAATGCAGAAGATATGTACTCGCGATCAGTTTCTTTTCCTTGGGCGTGCCGGGGCGCAATACGATTTCGCGGCTTTCGCTGAGATCAAATTGCTCGGGCTTGAAAGTTTCCAGATGGACCAGCGCCTTGGAGATCAACGCTTGAAGGTCGGCGAAGCTAGCTTCCGAGTCGGGCCAAGATGGCACTTCTGCACCAGCGAGGCGGGAGGCGATGCCCTTGGAGAAATCCGAGGCGATCTGCACCTGACGTATCAGCGGAAACATATCGGGAAACAACCGCGCCTGCAGCAACGCATTTGGATCGATATTTTTTTGTGTCGCGTGGTCTTCGGCCTTCTTGAGCACATCGGACAAGGCACGCAGCATCTGCTGCAAGACGGGAACTGAGGCGATGTACAGCGGACTTGTCATAGAGGTCTCTCTTTTCAAATGAGGCACGATGGCCGGGGTTGACATGGCAGAGGCCCTGCCGACCGAGTAAGGCTAACAGCAAAAGGACTGCCCTTCTCTCTTGAAGTCGTTATAGGCTGACCTGAGACGTTCGTGTTGCCTTGCCAGGGTCTGCCGCGTCCTAATTCCGGACATTTACTCAACGGTGTCTCGGTAGCCGTACAGGTCTCGCTTCAGACACAAGCAGTCTCGATGCAACTGGCTACGCCTCGGCGCATGCGCATGGATCCTGGGATCAGGTATGGGCTTCCACATAGGCCTTGAAACGATCCAGAATACTCTGCCAGCCTTGCTGCTGTTGCTCCACCGGGAATTCGTTCTCCGCATCAAAACGCACGTGCACCGCCACGCCTTGCGGCCCTTCGGTAAACGTCACCTGCGCCGCGCGGTCGCCAAAGGCGTATTCGATCAACTGCCGGTCCTCGATCTTCGTGTAGGTGCCCGCGAAGTCGAATCCCATGCTGCCGTCCTTGGCCTCCATGCGGGATGAGAATGCGCCGCCCACGCGCAGGTCGACCGTGGCAGCCGTGGTGTGCCAGTCGTCGGACGCGGCGTTCCAGCGCATGATGTCCGAGGGCGTGATGTAGGCCTTCCAGACCTGGGCGACCGGTGCGGCAACGGTGGTTTCAACAGTGATCTGCATGGGGATTCCTTTCAACGAAGGGAGAGCGCGAATAAATCGAGCTGGGTGATGACGGTGCCCCAACCCTCAAAGAAGCCGAGCTTCTCGTGCTGCTCGCGGGCGGTATCGTCCGGGTGCATCACGCGGGTCGTGTAGCGGCTACCGGCCCCTTCGTCCTCCATCGTGATGACCGCCGTGAAGCCTATCCAGGGCACGTGTGGACGCCAGCCGCCCAGCAGCATGGAGGTGAATACGAGGCGCTTCTGCGACACAATTTCCAGAAAGCTGCCAGGGTTGTCGCTGACACCGCCCTCGGGGCCGCGCATTGTGGTGTGAAAGGCGCCGCCGGGGCGCAGTTCGAAGGCGCGGACCTCAGTGGTCCAGGGCTTGGGACACCACCATTCCTTCAGCAGCTCGGGCTCTGTCCAGGCCCGCCACAGGGTCGCGCGCGGTGCTCGCAAGGTGCGGATGATGACCAGATCGCGGGTATCAGCCGCGTTGGCGTCGTTGTTGGGCATGGTGTTGCTCCTCTTGGTGAAGGCGTTCGACGAATGCAGCCATGCGGTCGGATCGAGCCTCCCACATGGCGCGCTGCTCGGCCAACCACTGCTCTGCCTGGCGCAGCCCCTCCGGCACCAGTTCACAGGTGCGTGTGCGCCCCTGCTTGCTGCTGCGGATCAAGCCGCTGCTCTCCAGTACCGTCAGGTGCTTCAGGAAGGATGGCAGCGCCATGTCAAAAGGCGCCGCCAATGCCGACACGGTCTGGGCTCCGCCGATCAGCGCACACACGATGGCACACCGGGTCGGGTCCGCCAGTGCATGGAATACCTGGTTCAGAGAGACTGAATAGTTAGCCATATGGATAAGTATATGGCTAAACCACAATCCAAGGAAGTCCCCTACTCAGCCTGCATCGACAAACAAGGTTGTTCTCGGTGCCACACAGATATGGGCTGCAGGCGAAAAGGTAAGTCGAGTTGATGCAATCCGCCAGGAGCTTTACTGCGCGGTGCAAGGCGGCTTTAGATGTGGAAGCTCATGTCGCGGACGTCATAGCGCAGGCCGGAAAGAATCTCCAGGCGATGGTGCAGCGACAAAAGCATTACGCTGCCTGCCTCGAAGCAGACAGGCACCTGCCGCGTGGATCTCCCAGGCCGAAAACTTAATTGAGCACGTCGCCCGAAATGCCTTCGGAGCCTCAGCGGGTGGAATAGGCTGGTTGCAGACGCTCGTGATGGACTTCGCGAAGGGCCGCAATTAGCCTCAGGTGCTCATCAGCTCCTGCTCTTTGGGCGACCACTGTTGGTCATTTTCGGCGGTGATGCTGCGGGTGCCCTCAGCATTGAAGATAAACTGCACTCGCAGGGAGACCATAAGAATGGCATTTCATGTACCCACAGACCAGTCAGGCTTCTTTCAGGACGTCGACCTACGGTTTCGGCTGCTGCTGCGCAAAGGCATCATCACAGGGATCGATCCCATCCGGCTGAACAACTGGTTGGCCAACTTTGTATCCCTCGAGGACAAGTATCTCGCGGCCCATCTTCTCAATGGCTTGACTTATCGTTCTGACGCGATGGTAAAGAGCTCCTTCCAGCACCTCATGGAATGCGAGCTCCCACGCGTCTTGCGCGAGCATGGCGGATGGTCTTTTGCGGATCTGGAAACCATCTACGAAGCGCTGAACAATGGCACCGCCAAGTCGCCGATTCGGATCGTGGCGGTGGATGGCGCCTTCGAGAAGACGCCTGGAAAGAGCGGCGCTGTGATGATTCGCCAGTTCAAGCGCCACCTGAACGTGGCAAAGCCATTGCTCTGCCGACCCGAACGGCTGAAGGAGCTACTCGAAGACGTGAAAGTGCTCATCTTCATCGATGATCTGGTCGGCTCCGGTCAGCAGTTCAAGAGCTTCGCAAGCCACTACGAGCTCGAAGAACACTCGAAGAAGCGGTGCTTGGTCTATTGCCCCCTGCTCGCATTTGGTCAAGGCTTGAGCAACCTGAAGAAGGCGCTCCCCTGGCTGCAGATCCTTGCCGTGGAGACGCTCGACAGCAGCCACCAGTTCTTTCGCGGATCAGCGACCGCGCCCCATATATGGGGCGTCGACCAAGCCAACACCGTGCAAAACGTGCGAGACCATGTCGCGAAGTTGTGCGCGCGAAATGGCATTCCGGCCAGTACTCCCCACTGCCTGGATTTGCTTGTGGCTTTCGAGCATGCTGTTCCAAACAACTCTCTGCCCATGCTGTCGATTCGATCGGCGCAGTGGGAACCCCTTTTTGATCGCTAGGGAGAACGCGTGTCCATCCTTGCCGAAGCATTCCTCAAGAACCGGGCCGAGCAACTGCCAGCCGACGTCTCGGACCAGTTCATCGTTCCGCCATTCTTCAACCGCATCAGCATCTTCGCCGACACTAAATCGGTGCGCATCTTGGGTGGCCGAGGCTGCGGCAAGACGATGTTCATCCGCCATTTCTGCCACAGCACTACCTTCAGTCCGAAGAAGCTGGGGATCGACGACTCCGCACTGGAGAGCGTTGGGCTGTACCTTCGCCCCGATACCGGCTTCTGCTCTCTCATGACGTCCTCTTGGTTAGGCCCTGAACAGTCCCGGCTGGCGTTCTCGCACTACGTCACTCTCCAACTGCTGGCGGAGGCCTATCAGGCACTCTTGAACATCGCGTCTGCCGACCTTGCAGCCGGCCCATTGGATGTGATGTCTCAGCGGATCAGCCCTGCGCTCGCGCTGCAGTTCAACCAGCAGGTCTCAACCGTGAGTGAGCTTGGCACCTTTGTCGACTTGAGACTCAGCGAGCTCGACCTTTGGGTCCGCAATCCAAGAAGCTACGCGCAGCCAATGTTTCTGTCGTTCGCCACAGTGCTGCCCAGGCTTGCCGAAGATCTGGCGCGGTCATCGCCCCGCCTGAAAGCTCTGTCCTTCCGAGCATTCATCGACGAGTTCGAGAATCTCGTTGAAGTGCAACGCATGGTCATCTGCGACTCCATCAAGCACCCCCACCTGCGCCTGGCCGTCCACATCGCGCATAAGCGCGGAGCAGTGACAGACTTCAAGACGAGCAGCGACGAGCGAATTGTCGAGATGCACGACCTGCGAAAGATCGACCTCGAAGAGCTGCTGTCTTCAGTCACAGAGTTCGAGTTGCTCGCTGCCGAGTTGTTTTTGCTGCGGCTGTACCTCAAGGGAGTGAGTTTCGACTGCCCAGCCTTCGTTCCGCAAAAGCTCTACGATCGCAAGGACCTGTCCTATCGACTGACCAGTGACTACCGGACCAAGGTGGTCGGCCGTGTGCGCGAGCTTCTTCCTCGCCTTACCTCCACGGACATCGCGCGTGAGGTACTCCGCGACGATCCGCTGAAGCGCCGTCTGATCGAGATGATCGACAAGGGGCTGGGCAGACATGGGCTCAAGAAGGAGTACACGGGTGCGTCACTGGTCGATGCTGCCAAGCCCAGGGCGAGTGTCGTGCTCGGTGCCCTCGTGAACCGTGCGAGCGATCCCTCGGCCGCGTTGCATGCCTTTATTGAACTCAAGGATGACAAGGGCGACGGTCCAGGTGATCCGTTCTACAAGGTTGGGGGATGGGTGGACAACAACCTCTATGGGTGTCTCTTCCACCTCTACGCAGGCCTGCCGCAGCGCGAAAATCTGCTCTACGCTGGCTTTGATCGTTTCTGCCAACTCGCCCGCCCCAGCCTGCGTTACTTCCAGGAGCTGTGCCATGTGACGCTCTTGCTCGAGTTTGAGAATTCAGATCGCAATGACATTGAGCCCGTGAGCTACAAGCAGCAAGCCCAAGCAGCCCGCCAGGTCTCGGATGCAATGTTCGAAGACGTGCCTCAACTGGGCTTGCATGGAGAAAGGCTGCGCGAGATGGTGCGCCGCCTAGGTGCGATCTTTGAAGCTCTCAACCGAAGGCCGAGCCAGAGCGAGCCCGAGGTCAATCACTTCTCGATCGACCATGCGGACAAGGAAGGGCTGAGCGAGGACGCCTTGTTGGTGCTCAAGGAGGCCCGGACCTGGTCGGTGCTCTATGAAGAGCCTGATACCAAGAACAAGCGCGACTACGACGTGGCCCAGTCCGACTGGGTTCTCAACCGCATCTTCGCACCTCGCTTTGGTGTGAGCTACCGCAAGCGAAGAAAGCTCACTCTCAAGGCCACGCAGGTCAACACCATCCTGTCTCAGTCATCGCTGGCGTTTGAGTCGCTGCTGAAGGAGCTGGTCGAGCCCGAGCGTACCGCCCAGAGCAGTACCGGACAACTCTTCTGATGGCAGCCATGAGATTCATTCGACAGGATGTGGTGGATGCCGCCGACCTTGCGCAAGCGGCTGGCACCCTCGACATGGCATTCTTTGGCCGCGAAGATCTGGATGACCGCAGCAGATTCTCTGTGCCGCATACACGAGCTCTAGCGCGCATGTCAGCAATGGTTCAGTACAATCCCAAGAGCTTTGAACTTACCGTGGGCGGCGAGGTTTTCCGAGCCGATGATTTGCAAGACTTGCCGCGCAAGTTTCCTGCAACGAGCATTACCATCGACGCAACCACGATGGAGTTTCCAGAGATTGCGCTGATCCTTCTCGCGTACCGGCGGTTGACCTTCACCTCGGCACGCTGCGTGTTCATCTATACAGAACCCACCGAGTACGTGCGCCGGCCGCCACAAGAGGCGGCTGTACCTGGCAGCGCGTTCGACCTCACGTCAACCTTTCGGGCCAAGAACGCAATACCCGCCTTCACGCCCATGCTCTCTGGAGGGAGCAAAGCCCATCTGGTGGCATTCCTTGGATTTGAAGGGGCGCGCCTGTCCAGAGTCCTCAGCGAAGATGACGGACACTTCTATACCGATGTCACCGTCGTATTCGGCATTCCGCCGTTTCAGGCCACCTGGGACATGCACGCCCTGCTGGCCAACACTCGGCTCATTGAGCAGCACAGCCCTTCGGTACGATTCAGCGGTGCGAACAATCCTCGGAGTGCCTTCATGCTACTGCAGGAGGTTCACCGTGGCCTTGCCGGCAGCCATTGCAACCGTCTGGCAGTAGCGCCGTTCGGGACCAAGCCAGCGGCAATCGGCGCCGCGCTTTACTGCGTGGAACGGGAGACCATGCGGGCTGTTTACGACCATCCAGAGCGCAAGACCGGCCGCACCCGTGGCGTCCATCGAACCCACTGGTTTGAGGTGACGTGAAGATCAGGCTGGCACAGGCATGGCCATCAGCGAGGAGACCGTCAGGTGCTTGGCGCACGATCCGAGCGCTGCTTGGCACCTCCAAGCCTTTCCATCCTCGCTGCTCATCCAGTCAAACGTCGTCGTGCGCGCACTTTCCGGGACAATGATGCGATAGACCGCCTCGGTGAATGCGCGCTGCCCCTTGACGACGATGGCGGTGCGGTCAATGCAACGGGATCCGACTCGTGAGACCAAGATATGCCCAGCAGTCGCCATCTGAAACTCACGACGCACACCGCGGCCAAACGACACGTCACCCCCACCCCGGGGAAAGTCCGTGGTGTGAAAGTGCTCTAGCTCCATTGCCTCGAACTCATGGCGGGAGCGGCTGCCCCGACAGATGCTGGCGCCAAGCTGAGCCAAAGTGGTGAAGTCGTTGCGCCGAGTGAGCGCTTGGTTGAAATCCAGGAACTCGTAATGGGCAAGGTCCAGACGATGGATCGCGGCCTCACGGGTCAACTGTCTGGTCTGAGTGATCTGAAATTCGGGCCCTGCCAGACGGCCGGAGACCACTCGTGCCCCTCCCTTGGCGCCAAAGCGGGCGATCAACAGGAACGACTGCACTTCGGCACGTTTGTCGAACGTCTTGTGCGGCAACTCGTAGCATTCCACCTCAGAAGCGGAATCGATCAAGGTCTCCCGGAACGATGCGAGCGCCGGATCTTGCACGATAGGGGCTGCGACGATGAAGGCAGCCTCCCCTGGCCGCTTGAGCCGCGACAGCGACTCGAGCATGAAGTACAGATCTAGTCGGGCCCAGCCATTGACGACGCGCGCATCCGGATAGAGGGAGTACAGACGCTCGATCGAGGCGGTCGAGAGCTGCTCTACCCCGAACGGAGGATTGCCCACGACGCAGGAGAAACGCCGATCCCCTAGAAACGACTGCAACGCTTGGGGTTGGAGCGCATCTGCCTGGAACAATTCGACTGGGGGGCTGCAAGGTGACAGTGCGGCCAGTCGCTGGTCGTACTCCACGCCCACGAAGTGGTCGATCGATCGCGATGCAAGGCAAGCCTCCAGCAGACGTCCTGAACCGGATCCGAGTTCCAGCCAATCTCCGGCATCGGTCTGAAGACTGCCGGCTAGGCGAGCGGCAAGCATGGGCGGCGTAAGAATCTGGCCGCGGCGTGTTCTAGTGGAGCGAGTGACTCTGTATCTCATCGTGTGAACCCTTGGAGCTCCCTTGCTCGTCATGGCCCAAAGCGATGAGCCGTACTGCACCAATCTTAGGCGCTCGGGGCAGCTATCTCAGCAAAACCGTGCGGCAAGTGCTCATGGAGCTATCTTGACTATTTGCATTTTGATTTGCATAATTTTATGCAAGATGACAAAGGAACGCAAGTCAAAAAAAGAGGCCGAAGCACTCGGAATCTATCTTCAGAGGGTGCGAAAAGACTGCGGAATCACACTGAAGGAACTAGAAAAAGCAACCTCGGTCAATGCCGGCCAGATATCCAGATTCGAGGCTGGACACTTCATTTTTGTTTCGGAAAATTTGCAAAATATAATGAGTTTTTTGCAAAATACTCAAGCACCTCGTGAACGCCATCCCCAGCTTTTGAATCGCTTTGCAGCGTTACTGGATCGCTCTCCTCGGCACATGGCCGCGGCAACGGCGCTCATCACCGCGCTGGAAAGTCTGTAGTAGCGGTCCCTTGGACTCTGGGTGCGCGCGGAAATTTGGGGATCTTCGCTGCACAGCAGTCATTCCACATCCAGCATCGAAGGTTTGCTTTCGCTGCGGAGCAGTCGTCACACCAGCTTGACGACGTACCATTCCGGGTTGTCTAGATTCTGCGAACGTGATCTGACTCAGTCATTTCTTCGCTGCCTTCAAAAAGGAGCCGCAGAAGCTAGCATCAGTGAGCCACATTCAGCTTCAAACGCTCGGAATGCGAATGAGTGTATGCCTCTCCATCACGATGCTTCAGGACGATCGTCAGAATCAGCCACTTGTCATCGAAGGTCTTGACTCCGTCGACAGGGATCAATGCAGTCACTGTCGGCACTTGCTTGGTTAGACCTGGCCCAGACTGGTATGAAAACGGCACCAATGCCGATGATCGTGATGTGTTCCAGCGGCCATTTTCATTGCCTGCCAGCTCAATCTTGTAGCCAATCACATCGACCAATTCCGCATACTTCTTCGGCTGCCACATCACATGTTGATCCAAGCGTACCGTCAAGAATGGACCACTCTTGGCAACAGTCCCGGTCGCGGTTGAGTTCAATTTGAATGTGTCCGGTGGCGATGTGAACGACATCGTTTGCTGAGCTGCAGCCCCTGTCGCACTTGCAGCGAACATCAATCCAACAATCCAACTTCGCATACTCCCTCCTTTTGGAATTGGCATGCTACTCGCCCCTATCCGTGAGTCCCTCTGCAAAGAACTTTTCGACAATTGATAAAAGCATTTGCCGCCGATCCCAATTTGGGACTAAAATGCATAAATGCGTGTTGTAGCACTCCCCATCCTGCGTAAATTCTGGCAAGCCAACCCGGATGCAGAGCAGCATTTGAAGGCGTGGTACGACGAGGCTTTGAATGCGCAATGGACGCAGCCTGCAGACATCAAGGCCCAGTACAGAAGCGCAAGCATCCTCAAGAATCGCAGGGTGGTTTTCAACATCAAAGGCAACGACTACCGGCTCATCGTCGCCATCGCCTACAACCTGCAGATCATTTATGTGAAGTTCATCGGCACGCACAAGGAATACGACGCGATCGATGCCGAAACCGTAGAAGTGGACTGATGTTCATGGAGGAAATCATGCAAATTCATCCTATTCGCACCCCCAAAGATTACGCCGCGATGCTCAAGGAGGTGTCCAAACTGGTGGACCTCGACCCCATGCCCGATACGACCGACGGTGAGCGACTGGATGTGTTGACCACGCTCGTCGAAGCCTATGAGCGCAAGCATTTTCCCATCGAAGCACCTGATCCTATTGAAGCGATCAAGTTTCGCATGGAGCAACAAGGGCTTGAGGTGCAAGACCTTGTCCCCATGATTGGCCAGAAGAATCGCGTCTATGAAGTCTTGGCCCGCAAACGGCCGCTTTCCCTGTCGATGATTCGCAAACTGCACATCGGGCTTGGCATCCCTGCAGAAGCCCTCATTCGTGAGCCCGCACCTGCATCAACCTTTGCGTGAACCGCCGCGACAACACTGCAGTATCTGAACGTGGATTCCAGCAAGCACTCGTTGAAAGATCTGGTCGAAGAAATCGGCCAACGCTTCATCATCGACAGTTGCGTCACAAGCATCGACTCCGCCGACATCCTTGCGTGGCTGATGCGTTGTGCTGGCAACGACTCGGGTGGTGCATACGCGTTTGCTCATGAGGCAGTTCGGCGACTGCGCTCCGACAACGGCGGTGTCTACGTGATGGATATCTACGAGGGTTTCAAAAACAACGCTCCGCCGAACTACACGATCCTCACTTGATGCACTGCTGCCCCAGCAAATAGGCCGAGCTCGAACAGCGCTGATCAAAAGAATGAGTCACGTCGGCTGAAGACCATCTGTTGAGACATGTTCCCCGGCTCTGAACGCATCGGCTCGTTTCACAAGACTGTTCATCTCGGCTGCTGCATTGATGGTCATTGGATGTGGCGTGAATCCGGGCCGGGGAGATATGAAGTCAGCCATTTCACGCGCAAGGCCAAGCTGATGCTCGGGCACTTGCGCAAGCAGCGCGATCACTATGTTTTCGAGTGCAATCACACGGATACGAAGCTGCACCAGTTCTGCATCTTTCAGGGGCGGACTGAGATCCGATCCCGTTTCGTCCGACGAGGCCGATAGCACGGCTGAACTCTCCTCGATCCAATCACTTTCTGGTTTCGACGAAGGTATTCGCCGTCGCGGTGAACGAGTTCCGGAGTCTGGTTTCTTGCCTGGCATGGCTACCTCCCGCATCGCGTTGTAGGTCCGTGAGTTTGGTCCAAGGCACATCACTCATGCAATGGACTAATCGCAAGCTTGCGCCCTCATCCGTAAATCGGCAACTTGGGATGCGTTGACGCGGACGTATCAAGCCATTTGCAGGTCCCTGCCTGCCCTCCTCCTTGCCCTGTTCCAGCAAGCCCTTTCCCGATGCGCCCCGGCTAGACGATGGACAGAGCTGTGCTGACTCCAGATGCATTGGCCTTTCTGAATCTGAACCTGCCTGAGTCTCACCGCCGTATGAGTCCCTACCGCGTGCGAGATCTTCTTCAAGCACTGCTGGGGCCGACATGGGTCTGGGCGGAGAACCCTGTGCGCAGGAGCACTTGGTTCACCCTAGCGGCTGTCCCGACCAAAAGAGCTCAAACCAACATACCGCTTCAAGGGGCACGACCATGATTGACATAACAACGCCGTGGGCCGAGCTGGAGCAACAGCCTGCCCAAGCGCCTTTGATCGAAGCAACGAAGGTACACGACCACCTTCCGGAATCAGAGCCCGACAACCACAATCCTGCGTGTTACTGCCTCTTCTAGTTCACCGTCACCTTCGCCACACGAATCAACTCCGCGTACTTTGGAACGTCGCGTGCAATGAGGCTTTGAAAGGCTGTGCTTCCCTGCTCAGCGTCCGCAGGTGCCTGTGCTGCAAGCTTCTCCAGTGATTCGCGCACCGAGGGGTCCTTGAGTGCAGCGGTCAATGCGGATTCCAGCCGTTTGACCACAGGGGCGGGCGTGCCGGCCGGTGCGGCGATGCCGTTCCATACGCTCATGTCGAATGAAGCGACACCTGCTTCGGCGAAGGTCGGCACATCGGGCATCTGTGCGAGGCGCGTCTTGCTTGCAACTGCCAGAGCACGCACACGGCCTCCTTGGTGAAGGGGGATCATGGTGACAGTCTGGTCGATGACGGCATCCACCGTACCCGCCATCAGGTCTGCGATGGCCGGGCCTGCACCGCGATACGGGATCTGCGTTCCTTCGCTGAACGTAACGTGCAGAAAGTTGGCTGCGGCGATATGGCTTGTGGAGCCTGAGCCCGCGTTGCCGAAGTTCACAGCATCCGTTTTGCCTCGCAGTTTCGTGAGCAGATCCGCCATGTTCTTCACACCGCTTGCATTGCTTACCGAGAGCACCATCGGCACCGTGGTCACCAGCCCCACAGCGACCATGTCCTTGCGCGGGTCAAAGTTGGATTTGGGGTAGAGCGATGGCGCAATGGCCAATGAGCCCATGTTGCCAAAGCTGATCGTGTAGCCATCGGGTGCCGCGCGCAGTACGCGTTGATTGCCGATCATGGTTCCGCCTCCGCCGAGGTTTTCGATGACAACGGATTGCCCCAGACTCTTGCCCATCGCGGTGGCAACAATGCGTGCCAAGCCGTCTGTCGATCCGCCAGGCGCATACGGCACGACCATGGTGATCGGTCGCGTTGGAAATTCCTGAGCCTGTGTTGTAGCCCCCACCAATGAGAAGCATGCAGCGGCCAGCCAGTATTTTTTCATTTGTCTTGTCTCCATGATTTTCTTTTTTTGAGGTCGGCAACACTCCACTCCACTTTCTTGGAAGTGGATGCGAAGTGCTTTCGATTTCGCCGCGTTCGTTCAGCGTGGCGGGCCGGGCTTCAGTTCAACGCCGGCCAGCAATTCCGACAATCGAGCGACTGCCGTGTGATCCTGTCCCTTGCCCAATGCCTTGCCCGCCGATGCCCACATTTCCTGGCACAGCGATGCAAACGGTGTGGGCGTTCCAGCGTCATTGGCCATGCCAAGCGCAATGCCCAGGTCTTTGACCATCAGATCCAGGCCGAAGCCGGAGTTGAAGCCGCGCGAAAGCACGAACTGCTTGAACTTCTTCTGCGTGGAGTTGTTCATGCCGGTGGAGGCATTAAGCACGTCGACGATCACGTTCGGATCAAGCCCGAACTGCTGGCCGATGATCATGGCCTCCACCCCGATCAGGAAGCCGCCCGCGGAGACCAGATTGTTCAAGGCCTTCATCGCATGCGCACTTCCGACTCCACCCGTGTGCGCGATGGAGGTGCCCATTGCCTGCAACACAGGGCGCACGCGTTCCAGCGTCTGCGCGGGGCCACCGAACATGATGGCCAGTTCGCCGGTTCGTGCACGGGGCACACCGCCGGATACGGGAGCATCGACCAGTTCTGCGCCCGCCGCTGCAACCTGCTGTGCAAGACGTTGCGTGTAAGCAGGTACGCCGGAGCTCATCTCGACGATGACCGAACCCGGTTTCACACCGGCCATCACACCCTGCTCGCCTTGCAGCACCGATTCGACGATGGCACTGGTCGGCAGCATGGTGACGATGACATCACTGTTCTGCGCCAATGTGCGGCAGTCCGCAGCGGCAGTGCCGCCAACTTCCTTGGCGAAGCGCTCGGCCTGCGCCTTCACGGCGTCATACACGGTGACCGTGTAACCTGCCTGCAGCAGACGGCTGGCCATCGGCCAGCCCATGCTGCCGACGCCGACAAACCCTACTCGCTGCGCGCTCATGCCTGCTTCTCCTTGAATGCGCCTTCTTCCTCAAGCACTTGGTTGGCGACCTTGAACGCGTCCAGACCCGCAGGAATGCCGCAGTACACGGTGGCATGCAACAGGATTTCCTTGATTTCCTCAGCGGTCACTCCGTTGTTGAGTGCGCCTTTTACATGCAGCTTGATTTCTGCCGGGCGGTTCAGCGCCGTGAGCATGGCCAGGTTCAGCATGCTGCGGGTCTTCTTTTCCAGACCCGGACGACCCCATGCATAGCCCCAGCACCACTCGGTCGTAATGCGCTGAAACGCCATCATGAAATCGTTGGCACGCGCAAGCGAGCCATCCACATATTCGGTGCCCAGCACCTCTCTACGCAGTTTCAGGCCTTCATCGAAGAGTTCCTGTACGGGGTTGGGATTCTGCTTGTCTGCCATGTAGATCTCCTTGGTTGATAGGTGATTTGCCCTGAGCGATTCAGTGATGCGGTGATCTTGCATCACAGTCGCCCTCGTTTTTTCGTAAGTTTGTCATACAATATTATTGACAGTCAATAAGATGGTAAGAATAATTGTTTGGCTGGTGACAACCGGCAAATACAAAACATCCAAAGGAGACAGACATGCCACACAAGAGGACAACAGGTCTGCGCACTCGCAGATCGTTCATGGTGACAACCGGCGGTGCGCTTGGCGTTGCCACTCTGGGCTTGCCGGGGCAAGTGCTGGCCGCGCCCACGGAAGTGAACATCGGCGTCATCCTTCCGCTCTCGGGTGCCAACGCGCAGTTCGGCATCAACTCGCGTCAGGGCCTTGAACTGGTGGCCGACGAGATCAATGCAGCGGGCGGCATCGCGTCGCTTGGCGGCGCAAAGATCAAGCTGGTGGTGGCCGATGCCACATCGCAACCAACTACTGCCGCCACAGTCGCCCAGCGCCTGATCACCAGCAACCGCTGTTCGGCCATCATCGGTGCGTACGCCTCGTCACTTACGCTGGCCGTGTCTGAGGTGACGGAACGTCGCGGCATTCCGCTGTTGACGATGTCTTTCTCCGACGTGCTGACCGAGCGAAATTTCAAGAACATCTTCCAGGTTGTCTCCAAAGGTTCGGTGCTGGGGCAGGCTCAGTACGACTACGCTGCAGCAGTGGTCGCGGGCGCGGACAAGATCAAGAAGATCGCCATCCTCTACGAAGACACAGCCTATGGTTCATCGCAGGCTGTCGGCGTGCGCAATGCCGCCAAGAAGGCCGGTGCGGAGATCGTGCTGGATGAGGCGTATCCGCTCGGGATCACCGACGTGACGCCGCTGATCAGCAAGCTGCGCAACTCAGATGCGCAACTGGTCTTCCCCATCTCGTATCTGAACGACAGCCTGCTCATCATCCGCGTGATGCGTCAGCAGAAGCTCACGATGCCGGTCGTCGGTGGCGCGGCAGGATATGTGATTCCAGACTTCGCCAAGGCTCTGGGTCCTCACGCACAAGCTGTTTTGTCGATCGCCCCCGCCAACTACGATCAGAAGCCGGACTACACGGAACGCTATCGCAAGCGCTTTGGCACCTTCATGCCGCACGAGGCCCTGGAACATGCAGTGTGTCTTGGCGTGCTCGCGCAGGCATTGCAGACGGCGGCGACCGATAAGCCGGAAGACATTTCCAAAGCGCTTCGCGGCCCACGTTTTGACAAAGGATGGGCGGGCGTGATGTCCGGCGGCGGCGTGCAGTTCGATGCCAACGGCCTGAACACGCTGGCGCAACCCGTGATGGTGCAATGGCAGAACAACGAGCTCGTGTCCGTCTGGCCAAAGGAACTGGCCAAGGGCAAGATCATCTCGGCCAACTGACGCAAATGAGGCTCGGACGATGCAGTTTCTACAAGCTCTCGTTGACGGCATTTTGCTGGGCGGTGTCTATGCCGTGATATCGATTGGGCTGACGCTGGTGTTCGGCGTCGTCTCCATCGTCAACTTTGCGCAGGGCGAGTTCCTGATGGTCGGCATGTATGTGGCCTACTTCGCGTGGAGACTGCTTGGTCTCGACCCGCTTGCAGGCGCTGTGCTGTCCTTCATGGTCGCATTCGCACTGGGTGTTCTGGTGCAGAAGTTCCTTATCAATCGCGTTCTTGGTGCACCCGCCGTTGCGCAGATTTTTCTCACGGTGGGCCTGCTCATCGTGATGGAAAATCTGGCGCTGATGCTGTTCGGATCGGAGTTCCGCTCAGTGCAAACGCCCTATCAGATGACGGCATTTTCCGTGGGGCCGTTGCTGCTCAGCGCGCCCTATCTGCTTGCGTTCTGCGTTGCGAGCGTGAGCGGTTTCGTGCTGTGGTGGGTGCTCAAGAAAACTTGGTGGGGCATGGCGGTGCGTGCCACCGCGCAAGACCCGATGGCAGCACGGCTCTACGGAATTTCCACGCAGCGCGTTCATCAACTGGCGTTCGGTTTGGGCGTGGGGCTCACAGCGCTTGGCGGTGGCATCATCCTGCCCTACCTCACCGCATCTCCCACAGTAGGTTCGCAGTTCAGCGTGCTCATGTTCACTGCAGTGGTTCTGGGCGGACTGGGCAGCGTGATGGGCGCGGTCGTCGGCGGCATTGCCGTAGGCGTCATCCAGTCGCTCTCATCGCTGTTCCTGCCCATGCAGCTGCAGAACCTGGTGCTGTTCGCTGTGTTCATTCTGGTGCTAGCCTTTCGTCCTGAAGGGCTTCTGAAAAAGGCTGGCTCATGACCCGTCAAACTTTGAAATGGTTGTTGCCGTTGCTGCTGGCGCTTGCGGTGCCTTGGGCGTTTGAAGATCAGGGATACGGCATCCGCGTGCTCACCTTGGTGTTGCTGTTCGCCGCGATGGGACAGGCATGGAACATCGTGGGCGGACTCGCCAATCAGATATCGCTGGGGCACGCCGCATTCTTTGGACTGGGCGCGTACACCTCCACGCTGCTGCTGATGCGCTGGGGCATCTCACCGTGGATCGGCATGATCGCCGCAATGGGAGTGGCAGCCGTCGCGGGTGGGCTACTTTCGCTGCCGACCATGCGTCTGCGCGGACACTACTTTGCACTGGCTACATTGGCGTTCGGCGAAGTGATGCGTGCCATCGCCAACACTTGGGCATCAGTGACCGGCGGGCCGGTGGGCATCTCGGTTCCGTTCTCGGAAGGAAGTTTGGCACTGATGCAGTTCAAGTCCAGCATGCCCTACTACTACCTGATGCTGGGCGCGGTCGTTGTCACGTCGCTCATCTTCTGGCTCATCAGCCGCTCGCGTCTTGGCTACCGATTGCGCGCAGTGAAGGCCAATCCGCAGGCCGCCGAAGTGATCGGGGTGAACACCGCGCTCACACGCATTCAGGCGTCCGTCATCTCTGCGGCGTTGATGGGTGCTTGCGGGACGCTGTACGCGCAATTCATCTTCTTCTTCGATCCCGACACGGTGTTCTCGCTCGTCGGCATTTCGGTGAAGGTGGCACTGGTCTGCATCATCGGTGGCGTGGGTACGGTGGCCGGTCCGCTGCTCGGCGCATTGGTGATGATTCCTCTGGAAGAGCTGTTCAATGAATGGCTTTCGGGACGTACCGCTGGCGCATCGCAACTCGCGTATGGCGTGATTCTCATCGCCATCATCCTCATCGAACCACGTGGTTTGTCCGTTCTGTGGTTCCGCGTTCGAGACATGCTGAAAGGTAACCATGCCTGAAGAAATACTCAAGGTGCGTGGCGTCAGTCGCCATTTCGGCGGCCTCAAGGCGGTGGACGACGCGAGCTTCAGCGTGGCGCGTGGCGACATCCTCGGGCTCATCGGTCCCAATGGGGCGGGCAAGACTACCTTGTTCAATCTGCTGGTGGGACTGTACAAGCCAAGCCAAGGCGATATCCAGTTGGAGGGGGAGTCGATAGCGGGATGGTCTCCGCACCGGATCGCCTCGCGCGGCATGACCAAGACGTTCCAGAACGTCGCGCTCTTCCCGGAAATGACTGTGCTGGAGAACGTGCTGGTAGGTGGCGTGATGCGGCTCGATGTGCCCAGCGCACGCGAACTTGCGCGGCAGAATCTGGCGCGCGTGGGCCTGTCCGCGATTGAGAACAAGTTGGCTGGCGATCTGTCGTTTCCCGAGCAGGCACGGGTGGAACTGGCGCGCGCACTGTGCACGGGCCCCAAGGTATTCCTGCTCGACGAAGTGATGGCTGCACTCAACGAAACCGAGATGGACGAGATGCTGGACCTCATCCGCCAATTGCGCGACGAATCGGCCATCACCTTCATCGTGGTGGAGCACCATATGCGCGCCATCATGCGTCTGTGCAACCGTATTCTGGTGCTGTCCTTCGGCAAGAAGATCGCGGAGGGAACCCCTGCTGAAATCGCCGCCAACCCCATCGTGATCGAGGCCTATCTCGGCAAATCGCTTGAACATGTGGAGATTCCCACATGAGTCTCTTGAACATCGATGGACTGACTGCACGCTACGACCGCAGCCCCGTGCTCGACAACGTCTCGCTCGAGGTGGCTGAAGGCGGATTCGTCGCGGTGGTGGGTGCGAACACCGCTGGCAAAAGTACGCTGCTGCGGTGCATATCCGGCCTGCTTGGCAAGACCAGTGGCAGCATCCGCTTTGCCGACACGGAGATCTTGAAACTTCCCGCCCATCAGGTGCCCGCGCTCGGCATCGCGCATGTCCCCGAAGGTCGACATGTGTTTGCAGAAATGAGTGTTGAAGAAAACCTCTGGCTCGGTGCCTACACCCGAAGAAGGGAAAGGGCCGCACTCAGCGAAGACTGCGAGCGCGTCTACACGCTGTTCCCCAGACTCAAGGAACGGCGCAATCAGGCCTCAGGCACCTTGTCGGGCGGCGAGCAACAGATGGTGGCCTTTGGCCGCGCGCTCATGCTGCGCCCGCGCCTGCTGCTGCTTGATGAGCCAAGCCACGGCCTTGCCCCCAAGGTGGTGGAGGAAATGCACGAGGCGATGGTCAACATCCACCGCACAGGTCTGACGATTTTGCTGGTGGAGCAGAACACCCGTCTGGCACTTTCGGTGGCTCAGCAGGCCTACGTGCTGCAATCGGGACGCGTGGTGCTTTCAGGCGAAAGCAGCGCACTGCTCAACGATGAGCGCGTGCGCGCCGCCTACCTGGGAATGTGACCATGCACAGTCAGCGAGATAATCTCGGGTTTCCTGATAAGCGATCGCGCGCGACATGCCGGCTCAGAAGCGGGCATGCTGCAGCGGTTGCAAGCTGAACGAACGACCGAGGTTTTCATGGCAAGCCCTTCCGACTCCATCTTTGAAAAGCCGAGCACCCTGCGCTCGCGCGTCGAAGATTTCCTGCGCACCAGCATCATGCAAGGCCGTCTCAGAGGCGGTGAAAGGCTGCGCGAACAGGAGCTGTGTGATCAACTGAATATCAGTCGCCCTACACTCAGAGAGGCATTGCGCACGCTGGAGGCCGAACGGCTCATCACCATTGAGCCACATCGCGGCCCTACCGTCGTTCGCATCACGGAGAAGGCGGCAAAGGACCTGTACGCGCTGCGCGCACTGCTCGAGGGTTTCGCCGCACACGAGTTCGCGCGCCTTGCAAGCGATGCCGACATCGAACGCCTGCGCCTGACCGTGCTCGCGCTGCATGAACATGCTGCGGCCAATGAACAGGCTGCATTGCTGTCCGCCAAGCGCGAGTTCTATGGCGTGCTGCTTGCAGGCTGCGACAACGATCTGATCAGCGACATGCTTCCTGGCCTGCTCTCGCGCATCAACCTGCTGCGCGCCACCTCGTTCTCCAGCCCCGCGCGCCTGCCTCAAAGCCTGTCGGAAATCGATTTCATCTTCGAGCGCATCAAGGCACGCGATGCAGAAGGTGCACGAGACGCCGCACGCGACCACATCGTCAACGCGGAACGAGCCGCGCTGGACGTGCTGAAACAACAAAAACTGGAGGCAGACGAACGTGAACCAGATACACGAGCGGCTTCAGGCCGGGGCAGCAAGGGCGCAACGGGATAGGGAATTCCAGGTCGCCACGCGGCGACTGCCAGTTCCGATTGCAATGCAGTCGGGCAACGACCCGGCCAGCCGCATCGCCATCCACCAGCCGGATACTCCGCTGCAGGAGGCTGGCATTCTGTTGAGTGCTCCAGGCAATTGCTGGGAACACTTTCTGGCGGCAGCGCCGCCACCCAATTTCCAATCATTCACCGCAGCGATGCGCTTCGTCGATGTGTTTGAAGTCATCGGCGAACCACTGCACATCGCCCAAGCGCTGCATGCGCTGGAGCGCTTCTTCGAGATACTTCGCGGGCAGATAGACACCCCGCATCACCACATCGATCGCTCTGCCATTCAGGGCAGATACATCAAAGTCCCATTGAATGGCGAGCCCACGACACTGTATGTGGAAGAGTCAGGCGTGGGAGCACCACTCGTCATGCTCCACACCGCCGGAGCGGATTCGCGGCAGTACCACGGCCTGATGGCGGATTCTGCACTTCAATCGCGTTGGAGGATGATCGCATTCGATATGCCGGGTCATGGACGCAGCCCACCATCACCAGGCGGTGCGTGGACCGCGCCACTCCTCCAACGTGACTACTACCTGAGCATCTGCAACGCAGTCATCCAGCATTGCGCACGCGCGCGCAGCGTGCTGCTCGGTTGCTCGATGGGCGCAGCCATGGCGCTGTACACCGCAGCGCGCAATCCCGAGAACGTGGCGGGCGTCGTAGCCCTGGAAGCACCTTGGAAGGCCACCGGACGGCTCAGCCCCATGCTATGCAATCCACAGGTGAATCAGGCCGCACACAACCCAGCCTACGTGCGCGGGCTCATGGCGCCTCAGTCGCCACTAGGCATGCGACGCGAAGCCGCGTGGATCTATTCGCAAGGCGGCTTCGGCATGTATGAAGCCGACCTGCACTTCTACAGCGAAGACTTCGACGCCCCCGTGCATCTCGCGGGATTGGACACATCGCAGTTCGAAGTGAGCCTGTTCACAGGCGCATACGACTACTCCGCGAGACCTGAAGATTCTCAACGCGTAGCCGCGCTCATTCCCGGCGCGCGCTATACAACCATGCCCGACATGGGGCATTTCCCGATGATCGAAAACCCATGGCGGCTGCTGGACTACCTGCGCCCCGAACTCCAACGCATGGAGCCCCAACGATGATGCTTCCTCAATACGAAATCTACGCCCTGCGCTACGCGACGGTGGATCGCCAGCGTCACGAGAACTTCATCACCCCGCCTGATCCGCACGATGGCCCCATGCCGATGGATTACTACGTCTGGCTGCTTCGCGACGGCAAGCGTCATTTTCTGGTCGATACGGGCTTCAATGAAGCTGCGGCGCGAGAACGCCGCCGCCAGTTCCTGCGCTGCCCCATCGAGGCACTGAGTGTCTTCGGCCTTGCACCACCGGACATCAACGACGTCATCATCACCCATCTGCACTACGACCACGCAGGCAACATCCGCCGCCTGCCGCATGCGCGCATTCATCTGCAGGAAAGTGAAATGCATTACGCCTGCGGCTGCAACATGCGCTTTGATCTGCTGCGTCACGCCTATGCCGTGGAAGACGTGGTGGACGTGCTGCGCGGCGTACATGACAAGCGCGTGAATTTCTGCCACGGCAATGAGGAGATCGCGCCAGGCCTTCAGGTGCTCCATATCGGCGGACACACCCAAGGCCTGCAATCCGTACGCGTACACACCGCACGCGGCTGGGTCGTGCTGGCATCCGACGCAAGCCACTACTACGACAACATGCAGAACGATGCACCGTTCCCCATCGTCTTCAATGTGGCCGACATGCTGACGGGATACGAAACGTTGATGCGATTCGCGGAGTCCCCCGAGCATGTGATTCCAGGGCACGACCCCGCAGTGCTGGCGCGCTACCCCAAGGTGAACGGACAGGACATCGTCGCCCTTCACCTGCCACCCACCCGTTGATTCAGTCAGCGATTGCGCTGTCTTCCCTGCATCACGACCACGTTGCGCTCCAGCGCGGTCGCACGGAATGCACCATCGCCCCAGACATCCACACGCAATTGCTCGCCCGGAAAGACGGGAGCGGAAAAGCGCATGAACACGCTGTCGAAATCTCCTTCCGACGATTTTCCCAACGTGCGCGACACCGCATGATTCACCATGGCGAACGTACACAGCCCGTGCAGAATCGGCCGCTCATATCCCGCCTTCTTTGCCACCGCGGGATCACTGTGCAATGGGTTGCGGTCACCGTTCTGTCGGTAGAGCAAGGCCTGATCCGTTCGCGTACTGATCGTGCAGCTCGCCTGGGGCAGCGAATCTGGGAAGGGCTCCACCATCCGTGCCTGCGTGGGGGCACCAGCCATCCCTCCATCGCCGCGCAACACATGGGTGGCGGCAGTCGTCGCCAGCAGTTGCCCAGTGCCGGCATCGCGCAGCTCTTTTTCCGAGTAGAGCAACAGCCCCTTCTCGCCCTTGTCCACCGCCTCCACCACACGCGTCTTGCCAATGACTTCGCCTTCCGCCGGTATGGCTGCAAGCAGAGTCACCGACTGCTCACCGTGCAGCAGTCTGGTGACATCCGCGTCAATCCCCGGCGTTCTGAGCCAGAAGCCGGGATAGCCGAGCACAACGGCCATCGACGGCAGCACATGCGGCCCATACTGCTCATCGACATAATGCAGCCCCAGCTCATCAAGTGGGTTCTGCGCGACGCCAACGGACAGCGCATACAGAATCGAATCACGCTGTGAATAGCGCTGGCGCACTTCGGGGATGTCGTAGTCCAGCAGCTCCTGATAACTCAAACGCATGAATTTTCTCCCTCGCTTCTAAGTGAAGCAGTTGCTTGGGTCAGATCGGATCCCAACTCATCACATCGGGCGAGCGCTCCAGTGGATAGAAATGCTTCTTCATCGCGGGAATCGCCACTTCGGCGATCCGCTCGGGGGTCCAACCGTCGCTGTAGTGCACCGAGCGCAATGGGCGTGGCTGGCTCATCAGCATGATCTCGTTGGCGCGTACCGCGAAAATCTGCGCAGTCACTTCGCTCGCCGCATCCGACAGCAGATACACAGCCATTGGCGCGATCTTTCCGGCCTCCATCTTCTTGAGCTTCTCCACACGATCAAGCTGCTGCGGCGTATCGGTTGGAATCGAACTCGTCATGCGGCTCCACGCCGATGGCGCGATGCAGTTGGAGCGCACGTTGTAGCGCCCCATGTCGAGCGCAATCATCTTTGACAACGCAACGATACCCAGCTTGGCCGCACCATAATTGGCCTGACCGAAATTGCCGATAAGCCCCGACGTCGAAGTCATATGCACGAACGCCCCCGACTCCTGTTCGCGGAAATGTGTAGCGGCCGCACGGCTCACGAAGAACGTACCATCCAGATGCACTGCGATCACCGCACGCCACTCGTCCTCGCTCATCTTGTGAAAGGAGCGATCCCGCAGATTGCCTGCGTTGTTCACCACGCCGTCAATCCTGCCGAAACTGTCGACCGCGCATTCGATGATGGCGTTGGCTGATTTCGATTCCGCAACTGAGTCGTGGCTGGCCACAGCCTCACCACCTGCATCGCGAATTTCCTTCACCACCGCTTGCGCTGGTGTCAATACGCTTGCGCCGCGCTCAAGCGCATCTCCGTGCAGGGACACCCCAATGTCATTCACCACGACCTTGGCACCTGCTGCCGCCATCTGCAGAGCGATCTCGCGGCCAATGCCGCCTCCCGCGCCCGTCACAACGACCACCTTGCCGTCCATCATGCCTTGCATACTTGCTCCTTTTGATTCGATTTGCCCGACTCGCGCGCGCCAAACATCGCGGCCGGTCCATTCATGAAAGTCACATGGCCTGCAGCTTGGCCGCCTTCACGACCTTGCTCCACTTGTCCGTTTCCGCGCGAATGAAGCGATCGAACTCGGCCGGCGTTTCCGGCGTTGGGACTGCGCCTTGCTCCGAAATCTTCTGCTGCACCTCCGGCGATTTCAGAATCTCGACGATGGCGTGATTCAGCTTTTCAACGATCGGTTGCGGCGTCTTCGCTGGAGCCCACAGGCCAAACCAGGACATCACTTCGTAGCCGGGAACACCTGCTTCCGACAACGTCGGCGCATCAGGCAACTGGGACACACGTGTTGATGAAGTCACGCCCAACGCCTTCAGCTTGCCCGCCTTCACATGCGGCAGCGACGACGGCATGTTGTCGAAGATCATCGTGATCTGATTGCCGAGCAGGTCCGCAACCGCAGGCGAGCTTCCCTTGTAGGGCACATGCACCATGTCCACCTGCGCCATCATCTTGAACAGCTCACCCGACAATTGCAGCGTGCTGCCATGCCCGGAAGAACCGAACGTCAACTTGCCGGGATTCGCTTTCGCGTAGTCGATCATCTCCTTCACGTTGTTGAAAGGCGAAGCCGGATTCACCACCAGCACATTCGGCACCATCGCCGTGCGCGTGATGGGAGCGAAGTCCTTCAGGGCGTCGTACGGCATGCTGGCGTACAGACTGGGGTTGATGGCGTGCGTGCCGATCGTGCCCATGACCAGCGTATAGCCATCGGGTGTGCTACGCGCCACCTGGGCACTGCCAATGTTGCCGCCAGCACCCAACTTGTTGTCCACCACCACGGCCACTTTCCAACGCTCGGTGAGCTTCTGACCTATCAAGCGCGCCAGGATATCGGTTGTGCCGCCCGCTGAAAACGGCACCATGATGGTTATGGGCTTGCTCGGAAAGCTGCTCGCATCCTCCGCCATTGCAGAGGGCACCACACCACCCAGCAGCATCGCCGCCGTCGCGGCCATCACGAACTTGCGCCGTGATGGTGCCCCACTGCATTCGGTTTGCCATTCGTTCTTCATTGCTTGTCTCCTTTTGGTTTTGAATGTCGCGTTGAAATGAAGGCCAGTCAGCTCAACTCCACCAGTGCCTGCCCTTCCTGAACTTCGTCGCCCTCCTTCACCAGCCACTTGGCAATGAGGCCACTGGCTTCACTCTCCACGGGGATTTCCATCTTCATCGATTCGATCTTCACGACCTCGTCTCCCGTCTTGACCGCATCGCCCTCATTCACCACGCATTGCACGACACGTCCAGACACCGTTGCACAAATCGCTTTCATACCGTCTCCTTTGCTTCCACTGTGGGATTGATGGATGTCTGCGCCTGCTCCGCAAGAGCCGCCTGCAGGCCATCCACCGTCATTGCCGCATCGCCAAATCGAGCGCTGCCGAGAACGCGTTCGATCATGGGAATGTTGGTCTTGATGCCTTCAATGCGCGTCGCCGCCAGGGCACTCCTCAAACGCAAAGCGGCCTCGTCGCGCGTGCGCCCATGCGCGATCAGCTTGGACACCATCGGGTCGTAGTGGCTGGTCACCGCATTCCCCTGTGCGTAGCCGGTCTCCACGCGAATCCCCGGCACGTTGTCTGGAAACTGGAATACCTTCAACATACCCGGCGAAGGAAAGAACCGCACTGGGTCTTCCGCATAAATGCGAGCCTCGATCGCGTGCCCGTTCAGCGCCGGGCGCACTGGCATCACTTCCGCCAAACGCTCCCCTGCAGCCAATCTGATCTGCGCCTGCACGATATCGGTTCCTGTCACTGCCTCGGTCACGGCGTGCTCCACCTGAAGGCGCGTGTTGACTTCAAGAAACGAGAACCCGCTTTCTGGCGTGTAAAGCATCTCCACCGTACCGATAACGTCATAGCCCACGTTGGCCAGCATCCGCTCCAACTGCTCGCCCATGTTCTGCAAAACGGCGCGATCCAATCTCGGTGCGGGTGATTCCTCGATCACCTTCTGGTAACGGCGCTGGGTCGAGCAATCACGCTCGAACAAGGACATTACATGCCCATGACGGTCCGCTAGAAACTGGAATTCGATATGGCGGGGCGCCTGAACAAAGCGCTCCAGATACAGCGACGGATCACTGAACGCCTTTTCCGCCAACGCGCTTGCGCGCAGCCATGCGCCATCCAGCTCATCGGACGAATGAACGGGAAACATGCCGATCCCACCATCGCCACCCGCAGGCTTTATCAACACAGGAAATCCAAGTTGTCTTGCGGCTGTGTGTACCGCCTGCATATCGTTGGCGGGCAACACTGCAGAGCTGCCGCCCAACGCCAACCCCATGCGGCCCATGAAGTCACGCGCTCGCGCCTTGTGCCCCAGCAGTTCAATCCATTTGGGCGAAGGTCCGATAAAGCAATGACCCGCCTCTTCAACGCACTGCGCGAACGCGGCGTTCTCCGACAAAAATCCATAGCCAGGATGCAGCGCATCCGCACCTGACCGCCGCATGCAGTCCAGCAATGCGCCTTGATCCAGATAACTCTGCTTTGCAGGTGCTGGACCGATGCAGTAGGACTCGGCCGCCTGCTCCACATAGGGCAGTTGCGCATCCGCCTCGGAGTACACAACGACGGGCTTCAACCCCAGCCCCTGCACTGCTCGAACAATGCGAGCGGCTGCGGCGCCGCGATTGGCGATCAACACCTTCCTGATCGATTTGGACTTGCGCGCTGCGGTCATGGTCGATACCCCACCCGTGTTTCGCCAGGCTCTCGCAGCGGTGCAGACAGACGTGCGAACTCCTCCAGTCGCACACGCGTCTGCGCCGGATCGATGATGTCCTCAATCACGAATGCCTCTGCGCTGCGAAATGGCGAGGTCAGGCTTCGCACGCGTTCTTCAATCTCGGCACGCTTGGCTTCCGGGTCCTCGGCCGCTTCGATCTCGGAGCGATACGCCACCTCGAGCCCTCCTTCGATCGGCAGCGATCCCCATTGCGCGGACGGCCACGCGTAACGGAAATTGAAGCGGCTCGAGTTCTGGTGGCTTCCTCCTGCCACACCAAACGCACGGCGCACGATGAGCGAGAACCACGGAACGGTGGCTTGCGACACTGCCGTGAGCGCGCGCACTCCTGCGCGCATGACGCCGTCTTTTTCCGCATCCAGCCCGATCTGGAATCCAGCGATGTCCACCATGTTCACCACTGGCAGATGGAAGTGCTCTGCCAGATCCACCAGACGCACAAATTTGTCTGCCGTCTGGCGATCCCAGCCGCCGCCATAGAAATATGGATTGCTCGCAGCAAACACCACGGGCCAGCCGTCGATGCGCGCGAGACCACCGATGATGGCTTTTCCCCAATGGCGCCCGATCTCGAACACACTTCCCTTGTCGAACAGCGTCTCGACAATCGGCTTGATCTTGTAGACCTTGCGTGGATCCTTGGGGATCGCATCGCGCAGCCATTGCTGATCCGCCACTTCCACGGGATTCTTTGATTGCTCGGCCACTTCGTACACCGACGAAGGCAGATAGCTCAGAAAACGTCGCGCCACCTCGAACGCCTGCGCCTCCGACTCCACCTCGTCATCCACCACGCCATTGCGCGCATGGACCTGGCTGCCACCCAGCTCATTCTTTGTGAGATCCTGGCCGATCTTGGCGACCACCGGAGGTCCAGCGATGAACAGTTGCGACGTGTCCTTCACCATCAGCGAGTAGTGACTTCCCGCCACACGCGCCGCCCCCTGTCCGGCTACAGAGCCGAGCGCGAGTGACACAACGGGAACACGGCTCAGATTGCGTGCCACGTAGGGCCAAATCTTCATCTTTGGCAGCAACGCATGGCCCATCTTCTCAATGTTCTTGACAGAGCCGCCACCACCCGTTCCGTCCACCAATCGCACCATCGGAATGCGCAGGTCGTATGCCATCTGTTCGGCGAAGATCATCTTGTCGCCAACGGCTCCGTCGTTCGCACCGCCGCGCACGGTGAAATCATCACCGATGACCACCACGGGGCGCTCATTGATCTTGGCGCGCCCCAACACCACGTTCGAGGGCACAACCGTCTTCAGTCGCCCATGCTCGTCATACTCACCCGAGCCAGCCAGGCCGCCGACCTCAACGAATGAGCTCCTGTCCACCAACTGCTCGACACGTTCGCGCACAGTGAGCTTTCCGTTACGGTGCTGACGCTCGATCTTTTCCGGTCCACCCATTGCTTGCGAGAACGCCTTGCGCTGCTCCAGTTCTGCAAGTTCTTCACTCCAATTCATGCTGGCTCCTGATGTTGTTTCCTGGGATGTCTGCATTGCCCGCTTCCGTCATGAACGCAATACCGCGCATGTGGCTGCGCGCTTCAAGGGAACGCCAGTGCGCTCCTGCAACTCTTCAAAGCTGATTCCTTCAACCAGGCCTCGCACTTCGAGGCGATCAGGCAGCACGTCGATTACGGCAAGGTCTGTATAGATGCGGTCAACGACGCGCGCACCCGTCAGTGGATAGGTGCATTGCTGCACGATCTTGGGTGATCCATCCTTGTCCTGGTGCTGCATCATCACAAAGATCTTTCGCGCACCAGCCACCAGATCCATCGCACCGCCCACGGCGGGAATCGAGTCCGCCTGGCCTGTATCCCAGTTCGCCAGATCACCTGTCGCCGATACCTGAAACGCACCCAGCACGGTGAGGTCAAGATGCCCACCGCGCATCATGCAGAACGACACCACGTGATCGGTGATCGACGATCCAGGCACCAACATCACCGGTTCCTTGGTTGCGTTCATGAGGTCGGGATCGGCACTCTCGCCCTGTTCCAGACCACGCAATCCAAGGATGCCGTTCTCACTGTGAAGAATGACACCACGCGTGGGATCGAGATAGTCCGCAACCAAGGTTGGCATGCCGATTCCGAGGTTCACATAGGAATTGATGTCGATGTCGGCGGCCACGAGTTGCGCCATGCGCTCGCGAGACAACTTATGCACGCTCATCACGCACCTCCACCACACGTTGAACGAAGATGCCTGGCGTCATCACATGCTCTGGCGGGAGGCTGCCAACGGGCACTACCTCACCCACCTCCACCACCGTCATGCGCGCCGCCATGCACATCACAGGGCCGAAATTGCGGCTCGCGTAGCGGTACATCAGGTTGCCCTGCGCATCCGCCTTCTGCGCACATACGAATGCCACATCACCGTGCAGCGGCTGCTCCAGAACGAACCCGCGTCCATTGAACTCGCGCGACTCCTTGCCTTCTGCAAGTCGGGTGCCGAAGGAGGTAGGTGTGTAGAACGGGCCAATGCCCGCCCCTGCTGCGCGCAGGCGTTCCGCCAACGTTCCTTGCGGAACTACCTCCAGCTCGATCTTTCCCGCCCTGTACCAATCAGCAAACGCCTCTGCATTGGGCTTCTTGGGATTGGAGGAACGAGCAAACGAACAGATCATCTTGCGCACGCGTCCCGCACGAATCAACTGGCTCAAACCAGCTTCTCCGTTGCCCGCGTTGTTGTTCACCACCGTAAGATCACGCGCACCCTTCGCCAGCAATGCCTGCAGTAATTGCGTTGGAACGCCCGAAGGCCCGAAGCCTCCGATCAGCACCGTCGCGCCATCCTCGATTCCCGCCACCGCCTCTTCGAGCGTCGGCATCACCTTGTTCAACATCTCGTCTCCATGCACCGATTGGAAAAACGTCCGGCCCCACTGCGCGCAGGGAAAGTCACGGCAAGGTGATTCCCGCCTTGTCCACCACCTTCTGCCATTGCCCGACTTCCTTGTTGACGTAGCGTTGGAAGTCCTCGGGCGAGCTGCCGCTCACCACGCCGCTCCAGTCGAAAATCTGCCTCTTCACATCGTCCTGTTTGAGAATTTCCGCTACTTCGGACTGCAGCCACTTCACCTGTTCAGCCGATGTTCTTGCGGGATAGAACAAGCCGAACCAGGCAACGACGTTGAAGCCATTCATGCCCGCTTCGGCCATCGTGGGCACATCGGGCAATGCGGGAACGCGCTGTGCACTGGTGACCGCCAATGCGCGCAGCTTTCCGGCAAGGATGTGCGGCTGGGATACAGCCACGTTGTCAAACATCATCTGCACCTGTCCCGCCAGCAGATCGGCCACCGCAGGCGCATTGCCTTTATAGGGAACAGTGATCACATCTATGCCTGTCTCCAAGCGGAACAACTCGGCAGTCATGTGCGTGGATTGCCCAACGCCCGAGTTGGCGAGTGCCAGAGTGCCTGGCTTGTCCTTGGCCAACTGGATCAGCCCCTTGACATCCCTCGCTGGAACTGCGGGGTTGACCACCAGTACATTTGGCACCGCAAACACTTCGGTGACGGGAGCGAAATTCTGCGGTCCGTAGTTGAGCTTCTTGTTGAGCGAATAGTTGATGGCATTCGATCCCACATTGCCCATCAGCACCGTGCACCCATCGGCCTTGGCGTGCGCCACGCTGGATGCGCCAATGGTTCCACCGCCTCCGGCTTTGTTGTCCACGACGATCGGCATGTTGCTGCGCCGAGTGAGATGGTTGGCGATCAACCGGCCAATCAGATCGGTCGTGCCACCCGGAGCCGCCGGAACCACCATGCGCAGCCCAGTGGTTGCACACAGTGGTGCGGTCTGCGCATGTACCGAGAACATGGTCGTCATCAGCAAAGCTGCACCAAACGCGCTCCTGCAAAGAGTCGTCTTCATGCCTGTCTCCTCAAAGAATTGCAAGTGATCTGCGCCTCAGAGCGCGTCGGCTGTTCCCAGCATGGCCGTGGATTGGCTCGAAAGCGTTCCGCCATTGCCGTGCACCACCGCCAAATGTGCGTTGCCCACCTGCCGCGCACCACATTCGCCACGCAATTGCCGCACCGCCTCGATCACGAGAAACACGCCGTACATGCCGGGATGCACGCATGAAAGACCACCGCCATTGGTGTTGACAGCCAACCTGCCGCCCGGCGCGATGGCGCCGTCATCGACGAACGCGCCACCTTCACCCTTGGCACAGAAGCCCAAGTCCTCGAGAAAGAGAATGGTGTTGATGGTGAACGCGTCGTACAGCATGGCCAACTGGGCATCCTTGGCCTGATAGCCGGCCATGTCGAAGCAGCGATTGCCGGATTCACTGGCCGCCGTCACCGTCAGGTCATCCATCGACGAGACCTGGCGGTTCCAGCACGCTGTGGCATTGCCCAGTATGTACACGGGCTTTTTGGCCAGATCCTTTGCGCGATCTGCGCGCGTTAGAACAAATGCGCCCGCGCCATCACTCACCATGCAGCAGTCACGCACCGTGAAAGGAGTGGCAACTGCTCGCGCGCCGATCACATCTTCGATGCTGAGATCGCCTCGCATCACCGCTTCGGGATTGAGTTGTGCCCATTTGCGCGCTGCCACCGCCACTTCTGCCAGCTGCTTGCGCGTGGTGCCGTACTGGTGCGCATGACGCTGTGCCGCCAACGCGTATGCAGCCACCGGCATGGGCGGGTCATACGGTGTCTCGAACGGCTGCGGATCCATGACCTTGCGCACGCGCGTCAGTTCGCTGCGATTGAAGGTCGCCGTTCGCTGCGTGCTGCCATAGCAAACCAGCACCGCGTTGCATTGCCCCGAGTTCAATGCGTGAATCGCGGGCAGAAGATGAGCTACATAGCTTGAGCCGCCAATCATCGTGCTGTCGATGAACGTGGGACGAATTCCGAGATATTCGATGACCGGCATGACCCACATGGTGGACAACGAACTGCAGGTGGTGATGCCGTCAATGTCCTTGAGCGACAAGCCCGCATCCTTGATCGCGTTGAGCGCCGCCTGGCTCAGAATCTCTTGCTCGGTGAAGCCTGCGGCATCGCCAATTCCAGCATGCCCGACACCCACGACCGCCACGCTTCCGCGCAATTGTTGGAGGTTCATTTGCCCACCTCCACTACATCAAATACCACGCGCGGCTGCGTCGCGGATGAATCAATGCGTGCCTTCACGGGCATGCCGATCTTCACGTCGAGTGGTGCGCATCCAAGCACCGTGCTCATCATGCGCGCGCCCTCGTCGAGATCAATCAGGCTAACGTTGTAATCACCCCCATGCTCCTGCGAACGATGGATCGTGCTGCTGGAGTAAACGGTTCCGTTGCCACTGGGTGCAATCCACGACAGTGCAGTGCCGCCGCAGTGCGGACACACATTGCGCGGATAGAAGATGGCCTTCCTGCATTCTGTGCACGACTGTATTTGCCAAATCCCTTTTTCCAGTGCATCCAGATAGATTTTTTCCGGCCCGGCGTTGCTGCCGGATAACGACGAATCACTCACTGCTTGCCCCCTTTTGCTGTCGCTCTTCTCAAGCATTTGCAGGTTCGCAGATGCGTTGAATGCGCATACAAAATGTAGGCCGTGTGCTCCAGCGGAAAAAGGGCTTGCTGGAACAATCATTCTTAACTGAGGGTTAAATATTGGTGCTAACCCTTTCGCTCATTTCGCGCAATGTCGTCGAGTGCATACATTAGCGACGAGTGCAGTTCATCTGGAAGGATCGCTCAAACCCATTGCTCGTTCCCACGGCAAAAAAGACGGCAATGCGATGCTCATCCGTTCAATGAAAAGCCGCAGTCGCGGTGACATGAATTTGGAAGGTTGGAACATCAGATGGATTTCCGGCCCGTTTGGCAGCCAGTCCGTCAGCACCATCTTCAAACCGCCATCGAGCACCGCAGGTGCTGCAATGAAACTGGCCATGCGCGCAATACCAGAGCCTGTCAGCGCGGCATCCAGTATCGCTTCGGGGTGGTTGACACTGATGTTGCCGACAGGCGTATGGAAGAACCGCTCATCGTCCTTTTCGTAGTTCCACTTGTGGATGTCGCCCGTCTGCCACTGTACATAGGCGATGCAGTTGTGCTCCAGCAGATCGGACGGAGATTCTGGCGCGCCGTGGCGCGCAAGGTATTCGGGCGTGGCGCAGGTTACATAGCGCAGGCGTGCCAGCTTTCTTGCAACCATCCGCGAATCGGACACGTCACCGATCCTGATGGCGACATCGAAACCCTCCTCCACAAAGCTGGGAGACCGGTCACTGAAATCCGCGTTGACCACCAATTCAGGATAATCTTTGGCCATCGTCACAAGCAGAGGCATGATGATTTTTCGGCCCAATCCCACGGGCACGTGGATCTTCAACTTGCCACTCAAGCTGTCACCACGCGACACCTCGACCTCTGCAGCCTGCACCGCAAGCAGGATGTCTCGCCAGCGCATCTGCAGACGCTCCCCATCATCGGTGAGCGAAACACTGCGCGTCGAACGATTCAACAGCTTCACGCCGAGCGCAGCCTCCAACCGAGTCACGCCCTTGCTCACCCCTGCCGGCGTCACATTCAAGCGCTGTGCTGCTACCGTGAAGCTGCGGCTTTCGGCCACATGAACAAACATCATCGTCTCGCGGAAATGCTCGATCAACGCACTGTCATTGCGCCGCATTGCTCCACTCATCTACTTGTCTCCTTCATTTTTCCAGGCGTGAATCGCCTTGGCTTTGAACTGCCCCGCAGAAGCTTTTGTCAGCCATTCCCTATGCTGCGTCCGCTCAGAGCGCTTGATCGCTTGGGTGAAATTGGGGTGAGCATCAACATCTGCAGATGCTGACTGTAGCTCGTCCATGCTTTGGCGTAGACAATTGCTCGTGCACCTTCAAGCGATGCGGCTTGATCTACCCATGCCTGCGCCAGTCTGACGTGGGTATGGCGCGCGCTTGGATCAGCTTGTCTCGTAGTTTCCAGCACAGGGCACGCAACTCCGTGACCCAGGCGACGATGCGAGATTGCTCAGCGAAGGACGGCAGTGGAAATAGATAACGATTAAGAGCTCGACCAACAAAATGTTTAGTCGTTGAGCCTGTGAAGAATTTCTGCAAATCGCCAGCAAATTTCGCACCTACATGGCTCGTTATCCCGTAAGCAAAGAGCTGTAGCAGAGCTTAAAGATGCTCTCGCCCAGCGAGCACTACCGTGATGCCCACAAGGGTTAATGTTGCGATTGGACAGTAACCTGAGTTGCGGAGCAGGATCAGACAACCAAGTAGATAAGCACGAAATCGCGTCGGGCAATGCGTTCACATTGCCCGGCGATATCCAACTTGAAGTTCGTGTGCGGTTCAGTTCCTTTTCAGGAGCGTTCCCACCTCATCCTCAAAGCCTCAACTCAATGACGACTCATCAGGCGGCCACAGGCTCGAACACCTTCCCACACGGATCAATCCGAATACCCGGCGCAAGCTTGGTCCAGGGAAGATTCTCCAGAACCATGGGCATGGAACCCGGTGCTGCCGCAACGATGATTTCGCGGCCGATGGGTGTGTAGTCTGCGCGAAAATGTACTGCGCTCTTCACGACCAGAATGTCCTGCGCCGTGGGCTCGATGCCGACGAAACGGAACATGGCCTGATCTGCCATCTGCACCTTTTGTGATGCCACGACGATGCGCACGCCGTCGATACGAAGGCAAGCGGACAGGCCCAGATGCAGCTTGAAGCCTCGGTAGTAAGGTCCGGTCGCATTGACGTGGCCATCCGAGAGTTTTTCGACCACGAACTCTGCCTCGAATGGCGCGTCGTCAGCAATGCCGGACTTGCCGCCCAGCGCAAGTCGCACGCGGTTGCCTTCGCCTGCTTGATGGGCCTTGGCAGCGGAATCCGCATCGACGATCAGACCAATGGCGGCATTGACAGCCTTGCAGGCGACCAGCGCGCGCAGCATACCGGTGGAGTCCGAATTGCTGCCAGCGCCGGGATTGTCCTGCGCATCTGCAATGATCGTCGGCTTTCCACTGCCGGCATGCGACTGTGCGTAGCGCACGGCTTCTTCTGGGTCGAAGAGCTTGCCAGCAAAACGTGATTCAGCATCCAGCGCGGCCTGAGCGACCGGGGTAAGCAGCGCTTCGGCTTCTGCCTTCGTGTCCGCATAGGCCCAGAGCACGGGCGAGCATTCGGGGAAATCCGCTGCCGGGAAGCCTGTGGCAAACGACAGATGGGTATCAGGGGTTTCCGTCTGCTCCATTTGACGATACAGGCTGCGGGCCGGTTCGATGTCGGTGCATTGCCAGCAGATGGGCACCAGATAAGGCAGGCGCTTGACCGCCAGCGCGGGCCGGTGGCCGGTCTTCAGGCGGCGTGTCAGCAACCCGTAGGCACGCACGCCAGTATCGAACATATCGACGTGCGGGTAGGTTCTGTACGCCACCAGAATGTCCGCGCTTTCCAGCATCTGCGTGGTGACGTTGGCATGCAGGTCGAGGCTGGCGACCACAGCCACTTTGTCGCCCACCAATGCACGTACGCGGCGCAGCAATTCGCCTTCTCCATCATCGAAATGCTGTGCCACCATGGCGCCGTGGAGATCAAGGTAGACCGCGTCCACGGGCAGGGCCGCTTCGATGCCGTTCAGGATCATCTGCGCGATGCGCTCATAGGTCTCGCGTTCGACATGAGCGGACGGACTGGCTGCGCACCAGGTCGTGGGGACCAACTCGTCACCCGCAGCGAGCGCCTTTTCGACAAAGCCTGCGGCAGGAATGTTGGAGCCGCGAATGGCGTCCCAGAGCTTGTCGCCGGAGACCATTCCGGGCCAACCGCCGCCAGCCTGGAAAGCGGCCCAGTCCGCCAGGTCGGGAGCAAAGGTGTTGGTCTCGTGTTGGAAACCGCCATACACAATTTTCGCCATGGTGTCCTCTTCTAAGAAAAATGGAGCGTCACAGGGTCTGCAACGTCAACGAAATCAATTGGCCAGTGCCGCTTGCGCTGGTTCAAACGCGCGGAAGTTCTGAAAATCCCAGTGTCGGCCGGGTGCCGCATCGATCAGCGCTTGCGTGTAGGCATGTTCAGGCTTGCCCAGCACCTGCTGCACGGTTCCCGACTCGACGATGCAACCACTCTTCATCACGATGATGGAGTCGCAGATCTGTGCGGCCACACGCAGGTCATGCGTGATGAACAGCACGCCCACCCCCACCCGCGAACGCACCTCTTCGAGCAAGCCCAGCACCTGCGCTTGCACCGACACATCCAGTGCCGAGACCGCCTCGTCGGCAACCAGCACATCCGGCTCCATCACCAAGGCACGTGCAATGCAGATGCGCTGGCGTTGTCCGCCCGAGAACTGGTGCGGATAACGATCAAGCGCCTGCCTTGGCAAACCCACCATGTCCATCGCCTGCCGGGCCTTTTCAAGCGCTTCTTCGCGCGGCATGCCGTAGTTGACGAGCCCTTCGATCACCGAGTCGCCGATGCGCCGACGTGGGTTCAGGCTGCGGTATGGGTCCTGAAAAACGATCTGGATACGTTTGCGAAGTGGCAGCAACGCTCGGCGACCGAGTGTCGTGATGTCATCGCCCTTGAGGCGAATTTCGCCGGAGCTTGGATCGATGAGCCGCATGATGCAACGCGCGACCGTCGATTTGCCCGACCCCGATTCGCCCACGATGCCCAGAATCTCGCCGCGTCGCAAGGTCAGCGCCACGTCGTTGGCCGCGTGGACCATTTCCGGTTTCCGCAGAAAGCCCTTGGCCTTGGGATAGAGCTTTTCCAGCGCCTTCACTTCCAACACCGCGTCCGACTGTGGCTGCACACGCGAATGCGGCACGAGGCTGGGCACGGACGACACCAGCATGCGGGTGTATTCCTGCTCGGGCGCTGCCAGAATCTGCTCGCGCAAGCCCGTCTCGACCACCTTGCCTTTGTTCATGACCAGAATGCGATCTGCGATCTCCGCCACCACGCCGAAGTCGTGCGTGATGAAGATCACCGCCGTTCCATGCTTGTGCTGCAGCTCGCTGATCAGCGCCAGAATCTGCTTTTGCGTGGTCACATCGAGGGCCGTGGTCGGCTCATCGGCGATCAACAAGCGCGGCTTGAGAATCAGCGCCATCGCGATCACGATGCGCTGGCGCTGCCCACCCGACAGCTGATGCGGGAATGAATCGTAGATGCGCCGGATGTCCGGCAGATGCACCGCCTCCAGCGTTTCCAGCACCCTTGCTCGGCGCTGCGCTGCGCTCAGGTTGGTGTGCAGCTTGAGCACTTCCTCGATCTGCTTGCCCACGCGATGCACAGGATTCAGCGCCGTCATCGGTTCCTGAAACACCATCGCCAACTGCGACGCACGCAACGCGCGCATCTGGCCAGCATTGAGTTGCAGAAGATTCTTGCCTTCCAGATTGATCGCGCCCGATGACACCTGCAGGCTGTCGGCCGGGAGCAGTCCCATGATGGCAAGCGATGTCAGCGACTTGCCCGAACCCGACTCTCCGACGATGCACAGCGTCTCGCCCGCGCGCACCTGAAGATTCAGGCCCTGCACCAGCAGCTTGGGCTGTCCGGCCGCATCCGTGCTGCCTTTGAGCTGAATGTTCAGATCCTTGACGGAGAGAACCACTTTGCTTGCCGTTTGCTCTTGCGTATTCATTGCCTTATTCCCTGAACTGAACCTGAACCTGAACCTGAACCTGAACCTGAACCTTGAACGAAGTCACATGCGTTTGGCCATGCGCGGATCCAGCGAATCGCGCAAGGCATCGCCAAGCAGGTTCACGCTCAGCACTGTCAGAGAAAGCAGCACGCCGGGATACAGCACCAGTCCAGGGAAGAGCTGAAAGTAGGCACGCCCCTCCGCCATGATGTTGCCCCAGGACGATGTTTCCGGCGGCACGCCCGCACCCAGGAAACTCAGGATGGCTTCGGTCAGAATGGCCGACGCGAAGATGTAGGTGCACTGCACGATCAGCGGTGCGATGGTGTTGGGCACCAGATGGCGCATCATCAGCGTTGGCAGCGGAGTGCCCAGTGTCTGCGCGGCCTCCACATAGGATTCGTTGCGCACGCTCAGGATCACGCCACGCACCAGACGCACCACGCGCGGCACCTCGGGAACCGTGATTGCGATGAGCACCGTGAGCAGACTGGACCCCGACAGCGACACCAGTGCAATCGCGAGCAGAATGCCTGGAATCGCCATCAGCCCGTCCATGACGCGCATGACGATGGCATCGACCCAGCGAAAATATCCGGCCAGCACGCCCACGAACAAGCCAACGACCAAGCTGAAGGCGGCCACTCCCAAGCCCACCAGCAACGACACCCGTGCGCCATACAGAATGCGTGTGTAGACATCGCGACCGAAAGCATCGGTGCCAAGCCAGTGCTCGGCCGTGATGGGTTTGAGACGCTGGGCAGGATTGATCTCGGTGGGGTCGATGGAACTGAGCAGCGGCGCACAGATGGCAACCAGCACCAGCCCGATCAACACCACCAGCGACAGCATCACCGGCCAGCTCTTGAGCGTGGCGATGAGATGCGCGCGCGTCGGTGACGCGCTCGACTCGGCAGTGGATTCAGGTGCCGCAGCAGGAGACAAAGAAACTTGGGACATGCTGAAGCACCTCAATAACGAATCCGTGGATCGAAGATGGTGTACGACACGTCCACCAGCAGATTGATCAGCACATAGACCAACGCAAACAGCAGGATCAGGCCCTGAATGACGGGATAGTCGCGCGCCAGCACGGCCTCCACCACCAATCGGCCAAGCCCGGGAAGATTGAAGACCGACTCGGTCACCACCACGCCACCGATCAGCATCGCAACGCCCACGCCAATGATGGTGACGATGGGCACCGCGGCATTGCGCAGCGCATGCCCCAGCAGCACGGCGCGTTCACCCAGACCTTTGGCGCGCGCCGTGCGGATGAAGTCTTCGTTCATCACTTCGATCACGCTGGTGCGGGTGATGCGGGCGATCAGCGCGATGTAGACCGTACTGAGCGCCAACGTGGGCAAGGTGATGGACCGCAGAAACGGCAGAATGCCCTCTTCCAGCGGCTTGTAGCCTTGCACCGGAAACCAGCCCAGCCCCAGCGAGAAGGTCAGGATCAGCACGTAGCCCGTGACGAACACCGGGATGGAGAACCCCAGAACCGAGGCAGCCATCACCATGCGGTCAAGCAGCTTGCCCTGACGCCATGCGGCCAGCACGCCCAGTGGAATGGCTACCACGATGGCGACGATGATGGTGCTGATGCACAGCGCAATCGACGGTCCCATGCGCTGGCCGATCATCTCCACCACCGACGTTCCCGACAGCAACGAGGTCCCGAAATCGCCCTGCAGCAGATGGCCGATCCATTGAATGAACTGCAGATAGATCGGCTGGTCGAGCCCCAGATTCTTGCGAATCGCATCGAGCTGCTCGGGCGTGGCAGAGTCACCCGCCAGGATCGCGGCAGGATCTCCGGGGGTGAGCCGGAGGATGGCGAAAACGACGGCTGCTACCACAGCCATCACTGGCAGCGCGGCTGCCATACGTTTCAGTATGAACGCGAACATGACGGTTGACTCTCTTGGTTGCCTGAGACGTGATTACTTCTTCTGGATGTTCCAGAACACCGGCACGGGCGACTCCAGCGCACCGCTCAGGCTCTTGCGATAAGCGGCAGGCACGTAGTACTGGCCCATGGGCAGCAGCACGCCTTCATCGATCACCAGCTTCTGGATCTGCCCGGCAAACTCCTTGCGCTTGGCCTCGTCGGGAGTGCGCGAGAACGCCACGCGCAGACGTTCGATCTCCGGCACATCAGGCCAACCGAACCATGCCCCCTTGCCGTTCGCAGCAACGCCGAAGGCACGCAGTGGATCGGACGCTTCGGCCATCACGTTGTTCGTGGCGAAGATGTTCCAACCGCCCTCCTTCACCGGAGCCTGCACGGCGCGGCGGGTCACCACGGTCTGCCAGTCCATGGCCTGCATCTCGACCTTGAAGCCAGCCGCGCGCAGCGCCTGACCGATCACCACCGGCTGAGAGTTCACCGAAGGCGTGTCGGTCGGCTGCAGAATCACGACGGGGGTGCCGTCATATCCAGCTTCCTTGAGCAGCTCCTGGGCCTTCTTCGGGTTGGCCTTGATGGTGACATCCGCACCCTCCTGGCTGGCGTACGGACCTTCGCAGCCGAACAGCGCGGCACAGGTCTTGTAGTACTTGGGATTGCCGATCACTGCCTGCAGCACCGGCTCCTGCCCCACCGCGTACATGGCGGCCTGACGGATCTTCTTGTTGTTGAACGGTGCATGCAGGAAGTTCATGCGCATCACGGTCTGGTAGCCCTGTGGGTCCAGCACCTTGATGGTGATGTCCTTGTTCGCGCTGACGATGGGCTCCAGATCGAACGGCACCTGCTCGAGATAGTCCACTTCGCCATTGGCCAGCGCATTCACCGACGTCATTGCGTCCGGCGTCGCGATCCACTTCACGCGATCGACGAGCACCTTCTTGCCACCGGCCAGACCGCTTGCAGGCTCGGCGCGCGGCACGTAGTCCGTGTTCTTTTCGTAGACCACCTGCACGCCCGGCTTGAACTCGGCCGTGACCATCTTGAACGGACCGGAGCCGATGTACTGCGTGATCGCCTGTGTGGGTGGTGTGTCCGCAATCCGCTTGGGCATCATGAACGGCGCCACGCCACTGGGCTTGGCCAGTGCACGCACGGCGAGATCGCTGGGCTCCTTCATCGAGATCTGGAACGTGGAGGCATCCACCACTTTCATGCCCGTCATTTCGCTGGTGAGCAACTGGCCCATCTTGTCCTGCGTGGCCCAGCGCTTGATGGAGGCGACGCAGTCCTCTGCAGTGACGGGCGCTCCATCGTGCCACTTCAAACCGTCGCGCAACTTGAAGGTGTAGGTGCGACCATCATCGGAAGCCTTCCAGTCCTGCACCATCTGAGGGCGAATCTTGCTGTCCTTGTCGGTGGCGAGCAAGGTGTCATAGATCATGTACCCGTGATTGCGCGTGATGTGTGCCGTGGTGATGATCGGGTCCAGCACGCGCAGGGGCGAGTGCATCACCGCATTGATCGTGGTCTTGGTCTGCGCCACGGACATCAGTCCGCAGGTCACCAACGACACCGCAATCGCGGCCTTGCTCAAATGATGGAAAGCTCGGGTCATGGTCTCATCCTCCTGGTTGAAAAATGGTGTGCGCAAACGCTTTGGGAAACACGGGTCATGCAGCACTGGGCTCACATGCAAATGATTGGCTGGCCAATTGCTGGCCTTGAGCAAACAAGCGATCGAACTCATCGGTTGGCATCAAGGTGCCACCCGTGGTCCATACGATGTGATTGGCGGCAGACATGAAAGGCGCGAGTCCGCTGGCCTGCAGATACTGCTGCCCCACCTCGGTACACAGCAGCGCGCGAGGGCCACTCACCGCTGCGGCCGCAGAAGGCTCCACCTTCAGGCCAGCCATGCTCTTCAATTGCCACAGATCCACCAACATGCGTTCATCGGTTGCAACAACCATGCCCGCCAGACGGGTGCGCATCAACGGATAGACCAACTCGGACGCCTGTGGCACAGCCAGCCCGTCGGCGATGGTCTTGTTGTGCTGCCCCGCGTCGTAGATGCTGATGCCTTCCGCATCGGGATGCTGCATGCGCACCAGAAAACAGGAGGAATCTTCCGGCTCCACAAAGAAGCAGTGCACATGGTCCCCGAACACATGCTTGAGGCCATAACAGACCCCGCCGGGTGCGCCACCCACACCGCAAGGGATGTAGACGAACAGCGGATGCTCACGATCCACGCGGACGTTCAATTCCAGCAACTGCCGCTGAAGGCGCAGCGCCGCAACGGCGTACCCGCAGAACAGCGAGGTCGACTTTTCATCATCCACGAAATGCGCCAACGGATTGCTGCTCGCCTGCTCGCGGCCAATGGCAACCGCCTGCCCGTAGTCGCCCGGATACTCATGCACGATCACGCCATGACTGCGCAGCAAGCGCTTCTTCCACTCCTTGGCCTCTGCCGACATGTGCACGCTGGCCTTGAAGCCCAACGCCGCCGACATGATCCCGATGCTCATGCCGAGATTGCCAGTCGATCCCACCGCGACTTCGTAGCGTGCAAAGCACTCTCTTGCCGTGCTCGACGCCAGCACCTCGTACCCGTCGCCATCCTTCAGCAATCCATGACTCAGTGCAACGCCCTCGGCAAACTCCAGCACCTCATGAAAGCCGCCGCGTGCTTTCACCGATCCTGCCACCGCGAGCTGGTGATCGGCCTTCACCCAAAAATGCCCATGATCGCCAGCGCCCTTGGTCACGACTTCAGCAGGCAGTGCCAGCAAAGGAGATTCGACCATCCCCTTGCTCATTTCCAGCTCAGGGAACAACTTTTGCAGCAATGGCGCAAAACGGGCGAGCCGCTGCTCCGCCGCGAGTACATCATTGATAGTAATATTTCCATCATCTGCACCCAGCGCTTGTCCACCATGCTCCGGATTGATCCAGAGCTTGGCTGACTGACTCGACCCATCACGAAAATGTCCCGGCATCAGTAATTTCCCCTAGGAATTCAGCGCACTTGGCGCTGGTTTGCGCGAAGTTGCGAGTTGGTCCATTTTGTTGACGACAACAATAAGTGGCAAGTCAATAGTGTCAATCTGACTATTAGTATTACTAATGAAAAATTTACTCTCCCCTTCATTGCTTACTTGGCTGAGGTGTTTTGATGCGGTCGCCAGAAACGGCAGCTTCACCGTCGCGGCCAAGGAACTGCATGTGACACAGGGATCGATCAGTCAGCAGGTGAAGAAGCTGGAGGAATACTTGGGCGTGACACTGCTGCATCGCGGGGGCAGGACCCTGGCGCTCACACGCGAGGGGGCACGTCTGTCGCTGGTGTCCGGACAGGCATTTCAGTCACTCAATCAAGCCGTGGATAAACTGCGGCAAACCCACACTCGCAAGGACGCTCCGCTCAATCTGAGCTGCTCGCCGTCGTTCGCCATGCTGTGGCTGACACCGCGCGTGGGCAATCTGTTGCGTGAACAAGCCGGCATGTCGGTGCGCATCTATGGCGAATTCCACAGCCTCGATCGCATTGGCATGAGCGTCAGCGGCATACAGGTCGGCATCCGCTTCGATCCGGGCCACTATTCCGACCTGCATGCAGATCGGTTCCTCAGCGAATGGCTGGTCCCCGTCGCCTCACCGGACTTCCTCAAACGCCACCCCGAGATCCGCAACCTGAACGACATCCCCAGCAACCTCATGCTGCACGACGCCAGCGCATGGCACAACGCCCCGCCCACTGTGGAATGGGATACCTGGCTGGAAGGCATGGGGCAGACGCCGCCCAAACACAACGGCGTGCACTTCAACCTCTCCCAACTCGCCATCGTCGCCGCACTGAGCGGCCAAGGCATCGCCATGGGACGCCTCGCCTTGGTCTACGACGAACTCGTCAGCGGACGACTGGTGATCCCCGTCCCCTTCGCCGTCCCTTCCAAGGCGCACTACCACTTCATCTTCACGAACGAGCCCACCGGCACCAACGCCCACCTGCGGGAATGGCTGCATGACGCAGGAAGGCAGTTTGAAGCAGATCGGGATGATCTGTTGGATCAGATGGAGGTGGCGAAGCTGGCGGGATAAGGCAGCGTCATCCCTCCATTGATTCGGGAGTGAAACTGCTTCTCAACCCCAATGAATCACCCAGCTTCCCAAGCAGACCGAAACGTCACCTTGGCACCAGGACTCACCTGACTTTCCGGCGCAGGCTCGATGCGATAAGGACACCCGTATCCCGCAAAGTCCCGGTCTTCCGGACCGTGGACGGACTTTTCCTTGGGCACCAGTCCCTTGGATTTGAGATACGCGCCATATTCCATGTCGCAATCCGAGCGAGGCTTGGGAACGGTCACCATTCCGTTGTTCACGGCAACAGGTACAGGAGCTGTAGCAGGAACAGGTTCCGAACACGCCGGATACTCGACGCTGTGTCCAAAGCTCAGATAAGCCGGATGCATTCCTGAGAATTCGCGCACTGCGACATCACGGTATTTCTCGGGTGCGCAGTTGAATCCCGTCTGAACGACGATCCAATCCTCCGACTCCGATTTCTCCATGGCGTCACGCCAGCGGCTTGCGGCATTCACCACCGCGTCACCCGTAATGGGAACGCTCAACACCACCGTTCCGAACCCATCCGCACGGCTGCCTTCGGCGGCCCAGAAAATGCTGGGGTCGTAGGAGTTGCCACACATCGACAGGCAGTCGGACAGATAGTTGCCCGGCCGAAAGTATTGCTCAGCCATACCGAAGGTCAGCTCGGCAGGCCTGATCGGCTTGTCGGCATTGAGGATCGGGCCCACATCCACAGGGCACTCGCGGGACAACTCCAATTGCACGCCCAGAATCGACTGCTTGGCGTCGTCCGTCGTCAGCACGAACTTGCAGCCTTGCAGATCGAATTGCTGTTGATTCCCCTCGATGCGCATGGCCTGCCCCGATACGCGTACAACGTATTCGAGGTTCAAGCCAATGGCCTCTCTGGACGCCAACATGCTTTGCAGTTGCGCGATCGGGTCCTTCTTGGGCTGGCTCGCAGCCTGCGGCTGGGCTTGGGGCTGCGGCTCCTCCGTTTTGCTGAACTTGTCCCAGCAACCCGTCAAACTGATTGCCGCCAACAAGGGCAGCACGGCCTTGGAAATCTTCTTCATCTCTCTCATCTTCCTCAAATCAATCACCTGGTCCGTCCATCTTCTTGGCCCGATCACTGCAAATCACTGCCGCAATGCTTGCACTTGATGGCCTTGCTCTGAATGGGCTCCGCGCAAAATGGGCAGATCTTCATGTCAGGGCCCATACCAGCTTGCACAACCGTGCTGCTCGGATAGGACTGCGGCGCTTGGTAACGTGGGCGACGATCCTCCTCACGGCCACCAAAGATCAGACGGAACCAGTAGCTCCAGATCTTGATGAATGCCCAGATCATCAACGGCAGAAAAATGATCAGAACCAGTATTCCGCCGCCACCGCCGCCCGCATGAGCGGCACCTGGCAACAGAAGCAAAGGCAACAAACGTTCAAGCTTCAAGTGTGGATCTCTCTTTCCTTTTTTGTTATCCGAGTGAGTCACCACAGCCAGGCAAACGGCCCATTCATGGCTGCCGCCTTGCGAGAGAAATCCTCCTTGGAAAGCACCAGATAACGGATGCCCTCCACCAACGCGACAAGCGCCGGAACATAAGTCCAGCACAGGACGATGTAGACAATCCCCCATCCCCAGGCGCCCGTATAGAACTTGTGAATGCCGAAGCCGCCCAGAAGCAGCGCCAGCACACCCGCAATCACCTTGTTTTTCTCGGACTCGTCGACCGTGGATGCGGCACTCTTGCGCTGCGGTGCTCCGCAGCTTGGGCAGGTCACCGCCGACACATGCAACGGCTTTGCGCAGCCATGACAAAACATCATCGATTGGCTCTCAGTGGGTTGGTTTTCCATCTCTCTTACCTCCGGTTGTTGACTTGATATTCAAAAAATCAAAATTTCGATCCCATCGCGCCGAGCAGCCCAATGCCGCCCAAGATCAGGCCCGCAATGGCCATCCCAGCGCCCTTCTTCTGCTTGGCGAGACTGATGCCTCCAAGCACCATGGCGACTGCGGAAAAGCCAATGCATCCGATCACCTGGTCCATGTCCCAATCGCCTTCATCGAACAATGCAAGCGCCACAATGACGCCGCATACCAGCGATGGCACGGGAAGCCACAAGGTGCCACCCTGTTCTTCGCGCAACGCTTTGTGAGCGGTCACTGCCCCGCATTGCGGACAGCTTTCCGCCGTCTCATGAATCTGATGGCCGCAGCCTCTGCAAAAGGACATTGCTTCTTCTCCCTGTTGTCTGTGTCGTCGGAATCCGGACAAGGCTCCGCCCACCCGCCCTGTTAGCGGTTATGTTGAAAATGCGTAGACGAGCCTGCCCGCTACCGGAAAAAACCGGCAGTCATCTCAAAACCAATGGATGGGTGGATTACCCGGGAACGCCCAGATAAGCCTTGAGCTGAGCGTCCAGCTCAGCCTGCAGCCCGTCCGGGCTGATCACGCGGATATATGGAATCCAATATCGAACCACCGGCAGAATCTGGTTGGGATGCGCGATCAATCCCGACACCAGAATCTCGCCGTCTTCCAGCGTCATCTCGATTTTCTGGCTCCCGATCAGCTGACGCCGCTGAAAATACGAAGCCGCCGGCGGAGCCACCTTGAGCACGACCTTGGCCTTTTCCTGATTCAGCCAAATCGTGTCCTCACTTTTGAGATATTCGTGCACCGACGCATCCGGCGAGAAACTGTCAGAGGTCACCAGCAAGCGATCAATGCGAGATACTGCATACGATTTGACCTTGCCCTGATCCGTCGCCTGCAGATACCAGGACCCATCACTCAAAGCCAGCTTGTATGGGTTCACACTGACCATCTTGCGCGTGTCATCCGGCTTGCAATATTCAAACTGAACAATGCGGGAATCCTGAATCCCGACACGCAGTTGCGCCAACTCGTGCTCCTTGCCGCTGATGTCCTCGGCCCGCGTGCCATGCACCAACAAGGCCCCGCGCAAACTGTTGTCGAGCAGGTCTCCAAGAAAATCGCTGGATAACCGTGGCGACATGCCTTGCAACCCAGCCAGGCTCGCGATCCGCTGCACATCCTGTTGACTGTAAGTACCCAGCTTGTAGCGCGGCAAGGTATAGCGGCTGCCCTTCTTTTCCAATCCCAAAAAGCTGAACCTCTCGTTCAGATCGCGCCGAATCGTGCGCTCATTGACCGCAAAGTCGTCGGCCAGTTTCTTGATTTCCAGAGCCTCCCCAGCATTCAGCCGCAAAAGAATCTCGCTGAGGCGGTAGGCGATGGTGTCGAAGGAAGAAGTGGACATTGGTCTGTTGTTCTCGCTGAATTTCGGTTCGATGAAACGAATCGTAAGTGAGTGTTTGGACAAACCATGTCCGATTTCGATATTTTTTCCTCGGCAGCGAAAGTTTCAATTACCCGATGTCCAGATAGTGATAGACCCATCATTCATAGGCCACAACACATGCGAAACAATAGAAAAATGGCAATGTGCATCTCGAACATCAATTTGGCAATGTGGGAGCGAGCCAAACCGACCCCTTCAAAGTGAACATCACATACTCCCCAGCAGCATCCCGCGTCTGCTCATAAAGCCCGGCCACGCCCGCATGGCGCGCCACAAGCCGGTCATAGATCCTCATCTGCCGAGGATCGTTGACCACCTTGTAATAGAAGAACATGGACCGGTGTTTCCCCACATATTGCGCGATCCGCTGTGCGATATGGCGCAGTACGCGCAATGGTTGGGAGTGTGCGTTGACGAGCGTGGAGGTCTCCTGCACACAGGGCAGCGATTCCATCCAGTCCCAGCTCCACTGGAGGTCCTCCTTGGTGACGAGACCTAGCCGCAGTGTGTCGCCGGTCACGGTGAAGGCGATCTCTCCGTCTTCGAAGTAGTACGTCCGGTACAGCAGTCCATCGTTCTCGAATCGGTAGATTTCGTGTCTGTGGATGTTGTACATAAAGAGATCACCTTGCCTTTCCGGGCCGATGAAGCTCGGCCCAATCGGTTGTGGAACTGACCGGACTTGCGTGGATCGACTGCCCGATCAGATGTCGCCGCCCTTCTCAAAACCTTCGGTTGCAAGGGTGCTGCCATCGTCGAAGGTCAGAACCCGCTCTGGCCAGCGCAGCGCGGCGAGTTTGTAGTCCTTGCCCAGCGGCGCGCTGGCCTTGCGCTCGGCCCAGCGGCCGCCTGCGGAGTAGTCGACGCAGAAGACGTTGCCACGCTTTCCATGCCAGTGCAGGGGCTTGATTTCGTCGAACAGGTCGATGTCTTCCTTGCCCACGTCGGCGCGGTTGATCGGGTTGAGTCGGCGCCAGTAGTGCCCCACCACCACGGGCGTTGCATGCTCGTAGTCATCCCACCAGGCGACTCGATCGGCGAAGCGCCATTTGCCACCGGCGAAGAATGGCTTGCGGCCCTTGCGCTCGACCCCGGAGGTCAACACTTTCAGCGGATTAAGCATCTGCTTGTTGGCTTCGTGTTCGGCGCGCGCATGCAGAAACGGTGGGGTGCGGTCGCGGTCTTCCAGACCCCAGGGCCAGTCGACGAGTTCGTCTTGCATGCGCTGACCCAAGTCGGTAGTGCTGGCGATCTCGTCGGCAGAGCCCTCCCACGCATCGTATTGATCACACAGGGCGCTCAAGGGAAGGTCACGCACTCGGTCGATCTTGTCCTGCAGCCAGGAGGCATGGACGATGCGGATGTCATCCCGCTCCAACGCGATGGGAAGCGTGGAGACGAACGCCAGAACCCGCTCGCGCTCCGTGTCCGCCACGCGAGCGAACGGTGCGTACTTGTGCTGATCGCGTTGCTCCCGTTCGTCGAAGAACCATCCGGCGCCGTCCTTGGCATCGTCACGCAGCAAGTTGATTTCGTGGTTTCCCAGCGCCACCTGCGCCCGGCCAGCCTGAACCAGTTGCTGCACCCGTGCGAGGACTGCTGGTGTGTTCGGCCCGCGGTCGCACAGATCACCGACGAACACCAGACTCCGCCCTTGTGGGTGGTTGCCTTGCTCGTCATATCCCAGGTGTTGAAGCAATTGGCACAGCGCGTCGTATTCGCCATGCACATCGCCAACAATGTCCAGATCACCCGATGCCAACCCTTGAACCAGCTTCATGAATCCTCCATGTGAAATCATTTTAATCGCTTTCATTATGGCATCAATTTGATTTCATTGGTGCTAGACTTCGCCTCTATTGCATTTGAGCCACAACTCCACATGAACAACGCCACAGCCCCCGCGACCCTGTCCGCCGCTCAACGACAGCGCCTTGCCTTCATCGAGTTCCGCGTGTGGTTCTTCGGCGAGGTGGCACGAAAGCATGTGCTGGAGCGCTTCGAAGTAGCCACGGCTGCGGGAACCAGAGACATGGCGCTCTACAAGGAACTGGCACCGAAGAACGTTCAGTACGAGCAGAAGGTGTACCGCTACCTGCCGAGCTTTCGCCCGCTGTTCCAGCATGATGTGAACCGCACGCTTGCAGCACTGACTTCCGGCTTCGGTGCGGGCGAACCTGTGGCCACTGGCGAGCTGATTTCGCATGCGACGCCGGAGCGCCTGAACCAGCCGTCACTGGACACGCTGGCCACCATTACGCGCGCCATCCGCAACCGACAGACGCTTTCGTTGACCTACCACTCCATGAAGAAAGGGCCTGGGGAGCGCGTGATCGTGCCGCATTCCATCGTGGACTCCGGCCTGCGTTGGCATGTGCGGGCATTCGATCGGGTGAAAGGGCATTTTCGGGATCTGGTGTTGACGCGCATGGAGCGGGTGAAGACATCGGATGCTCTTGCGCCGCCAACAGCCGACGAACTGATCGAGGCCGATGAACAATGGCAACGACAGCTGGCGTTGACCTTGGTGCCCCACCCCGCACACCCGCACCCCAAGGTCATTGCCAAGGACTTTGGCATGAAGAATGGGCGACTGGTGGTGCATCTGCGCGCCGCCGTGGCAGGCTATGTTCTGCGTCAATGGCAGGTGGACTGCAGCCCGGAGGCCTCCTTGCGTGGACCCGAGTTTCGACTGCGCCTGCAGGACCCAGCTCAACTGGACGGAGTCTCCAGCGCGCCACTGGCGCCGGGGTTTGATGCTGCGGGCAAGAAGAGCACCACCAAACGATAACGGTCTGCAAGGGGAAAAAAGCAGCACGCTCAAATCACGTATGAACCCCACGACCTGTCGAGTGCGACACGATTTGTCGTCTCGAACACTACATTGGGAATCAAAAGAGCCGGTTCAGCAAATGGTGTCGGCACCCGATCCGAGTTTCAAACAAGAGGTACAGAGCCCATGGACAAAGAATTTCTCAACGACGTCCTCGTGCAGATGGACATCATGCAGACCGGTTGCGGATGCTTCGATGGTCTTGAAGTGAGCGGTGAATTTGAATACCTGCCGGAAGCGCAGACCATCGTGCAGCAGCGCGCCAATGGAAGCAGCGCCAGAGAAGCCGTGACCCAAGCCTTTGCTGCACGCTTCGATGCTGCCAAGCTCTCACCTGAGCAGCGTGAAGAACATCTTGTTCAATTGACCGACAAGCTGGAAGAGCAGGATCGCCTCGACGTGTTTCGTCAGCCCAAGCCCGTTCTGGTCAATCGACGTATCGACGTAAACACCATGAGTCTGCTGCTGTGGCAGGCCGATCCGATGGGTACCTGCTGCAATATGAACGAGGGAATGTCGAACGAGTACTACTCCATCGCACACGGAATCGTGGACCTCCTCGATTCAGGGGAGCGCTTTGAAATCGCTCTGAACAAAGTGTTCGAGGAGTCCTTCTGGGAGCAATGCCTTCAAGCAGAGCACCGCGTCGCGAGGGTGCAGTCGTTGGTGAACAACGTGAATGCGCTGATCGCCAAATCCAACTGATTGACCAACGAGGGAGGAGATCCAATGAGCAGCACGACATCCAGCACCAGAAAAGGTGAGTTGTCTCAGGAGTTTTTTCGGACCGTTTTCACGGATGCCTTCATTTTTCGCGAAGCGCCCTTTGCAGTTCTGGAGAAATCCAAGCTCAGCGAAGACGAAAAGATGCTCGCCATCCGCATCTACTGATCGTCGAGCTACAACGACAAGACCTACGATGCGTGCGTGGAACTGGTGGGTCGGCTCGACGGCATTTTTCACTGGCAGCGCAACTCCGAAGGTCCGGCGGTGTTCTGCAGCAAGATTCTTTACCTGCTCAAGTTGAAGAAGAAGAACATCGAGTGGTTCATCGCGGGGTTGGGCCGCGAGCCCACCCCTTACTACTGACTACGCGCCAGCTCCGACGCAGCGCGCCGCTTGCCGCCGAACGCTCAAACGGCAACCTCGTCCACTGGCGTGCGCGTGACCTCTTTCACCGCATCACCGAAGCCTCGCAGCCACCACTCCAGCATGGCGCTGTCCACCACGGTAGCGGTGATCTTCAGGTCACCATTGGGCAACTCTTCCGATTGCTGGTCCTGCGACAACATCGATTCCAGCAAGTGGTATCCGGCGGCGTTCTCGATCTGGAAGGACAAGCGAACGCGCTTGCCGTTGCCGAAACCAAAGCGGCCGTCGTCGTCGTATTTTTTCAGATCGAACTCCGACGGACGATCGAATGAAAGCGTGCTGACCTTGGCTCCGAGAATGCGGTGCATGGCCAGACTGCGCTCGTTCTGGTAGTCGCGGTAACGGCACACCAGATAGAACCTCGGTCCCTGTTGTGCCAAGCCCAGCGGCATCACTTCGGCCGTGCTGCGCTTCTTGTTGGCATTGCGGTAGTCCAGCGTCAGCCATTTGTTGGAATAGAGGGCTTCGGTCACCGACGCGAATACGTCCTGCGAAATCGTCGGCGGCAACAGAGGCTGGCTGGTTGCCACGACCCGGATCTTCTTGGGCCACTCGCGCTCCAGCTTCGCATTTTCGTTGCCATGCAGATTGCGACGCGCCTGCGCAAAGAAGGCATCCATGGAGCGCATCAGACGCGTTGGCAGCAGTTGCCTGAGATGCTCCTCGGCCAGACGCAACAATAGCGCTTCCTGTGTCGTGAGATAAGGCAGCGCAAAAGCCTTGGAGTCCTTCTGCCATGAGTAGCCATAAGGACGGCTGCGATCATCGCGCTCGATGTCGAAATGTTCGCTGAGCATTTCCAACTGACGCTGCACCGAGCGCAGCTCGCGTTGGATGCCCGCGTCCATCAATTGCTCATGCAGTTGCTGCGCGGTGATTTTTCCGTGGCGTGGAATGCGTTTGAGCAGTTCCATCGCCAGCTTCACGGTCTCCAGGGTATCGGGTCGTTTCGGCATATCAACTCTTCAGTGTGTTTCCGGTGAATGCGGCCCACAGTCGGACCAGTGCGTAGGTGTCCAGCGCGCAATACGCCAGCAATTGCTTTTCGATTTCCGCTTTGCGCGCGGGTGTCGTCTGCACCGCCAGAGCTTCCAGATAGGCATCCATGGCAGCCCCTCCGTCCTGCACGCCATCCAGATCGGCATATTTCAGATCGGGGCAAAGCGCAGGCAGCACCGCCTTGATGCTCCAACTGCCCTTCTGGCTCGGGTGATAGAAATGTGCGCGCGCGATCGGCAGCAGATCGACCACACGTTCGTTCAAGGCCAGCAGCGACTCCGAGAGATCGGCAAAGAACTCGGCCAGATCGCTGATGCGCTTTTTCTCGAACGCGCCGTTGTAGACATAGATCGGGCCACGTTCTCCGCAGGCATCGATGAGGGCCTCGGCAAAACATCTGCATGGGTCGTTGCCCGACAGATCGAGAAACGCCTGCTGCTCCAGCTTGCCGGTGCGCGAGAGTCGATGCACGCTGAACTGGAACGGAATCTGTTGGTAGGGTCTCGTGCCCTTCCAGATCGGAACCGCAAATTGGATGGTCTCGAAGTCCATGAAATAGGCGGGCAGTTTGTAGGCGCTCAACGACTGCGCCGCAGCGGCTTGCTCGAAGTGCGCCTTGCCCGAAAGCGTTTGCGACTTGACCCGCCTTTGCCGCTCGTTGAGCAAGCTGTCCGGCACATCGCGCAGTTCGGTCAAACCGTTGTCGGCCACATGGGTCTTCAGGGCCGCGCTGAACGGCCCCGGCAGCCAGTGAATGGGCTGCTCCGCCTGGGTTTCCTGGCTCTGGCAATGCGCGGCGAAACCACAGGCATATGGGTCATTGCACTGCTCTCCCGTGGCGACGCTCGGCTCACGCTTTGATGCCGCAACCGACTGCGCTCCAGCAATCCAGTCGCGGACCTCCGATTCTCTGGCGAAGGCCTCTTCGGTCAAATCGCTTTCGACAAGCAGGCCCTCGTAGTCGCCACCGCCCGGATACACCCAGGAGCTGTCGATGTGCGCCAGTGCGATGGCAGAAAGTGGTACGCCACACGCTCGTGCCACAAAGGCCTGCACGGCCGCATCGTCACGGTGATAACTTTTGACGGAGGTGGATGATTTGACCTCCACCATGCGCCAAACGGACTTTCCAGCGCGCGACACGGGCAGCATGACGTCAGCGAACGCCAACGCACCTCCTGCTTTGTAGCCCGCCTCGAAGATAGGCTGCTTGGTCCGCAGCAAGGTCTGGGTGCGTGCGAAGGCCTCATCAAATCCTTCAGTGAAAGGATCGAGCACCGCGCCGACACCGTTGGGGTCGTAGAGCCGCTGGGCAATCTCACCCACCTTGTGCCCCGTGGCGAAACTTGCCTGCGTGGCGCTGGAGTCCTCGCGCAACTCGGGCTTGTGCACCTCCAACCAGAGCCGCCTTGGACACTGGCGGAAGGCCAGCAATTTCGATTTGGAAAGCGTGCGCATTCTTGTCTCGTCCCTCTTCGCTGATGTGACGAATTGTGTCATGAGATCGGCAGAAAATAGGCCGATCAAACGGGCCGTTCAACGGAAGCCGATGCTGCGTTTGGCCGACTCCTTGACAGCGCATTCCGCATCCAGAGCGGACACCAGCATGTCCGCACTGTCGAATAGTCGAAAGCGATGCTGGCGCAGCACGACCGCAAAATCGCCGGGCGTCAGCTGCTGCAAGCGATCGAGGCGCTCCATTGCATCGCTGCGCGGCGCTTGCAAACCCAGCGCCACGCAATGCCTGAGCAGCAGCGCACGGGCCTGCTCCGCACGCAGAAAATCAAACTTCACCTTGAGGTCAAAGCGTCGCAACGCGGCCTGGTCCAGGTTGTCCATCAGATTGGTCGAGGCGATGAACACGCCGGAAAACGACTCCATCTGCGTGAGCATCTCGTTGACGAGGTTCACCTCCCAGCCACTCCTGACGCCACGCCTGTCCTGCAGAAAGCTGTCCACCTCGTCCATCAGCAACACCGCGCCATCGTCCTGCGCGTTGCGAAACGCGCGCGAGATGTTTTTCTCGTTGCCACCGACCCACATGGACATCAGGTCCGAGGCCCGTTTGACGTGCAGCGGCACACCCAGTTGCTGCGCGAGCCAACGCCCGTACGCGGTTTTCCCAGTGCCAGAAGGTCCATACAGACAGAGTCGGCCACTGCCCACCGACTGAAGTCCGTTCGCCACGCTGGCCAGATCGACATCGGCATGAATGAAGCCGGGGTCGTAGATTTCGGGAAGGCGATGCATGTCGTTCGACGACAAGGGACTGTGCCCCTGCGCCTCGATCGTGCTGGAGATCAGGCGCTCGAAGGACTCGCCCACCTTGCCGGGCTCCAGATCCTGCTGGATTGCACGAACGACGGAACCGGCCTTGGCAATGATGGCCGGGGCCAGCACTTCGGCTTCGGCAAGTCGCGCAAGCCGGTAGGGCTCGAGCAGGTCGGCAGCACTGTCCTTCAGAATCTTTTCGCGCTGACTTCTGGGCGGCACAGGCAATTCGATCACCATGTCGAAACGCCGAACAAAGGCCGGATCCAGGCCACGCATGGAGTTGGAGAGCCAGAACGTCGGCATCGGGTTCTCCTCCAGCATGCGATTGATCCAGCCCTTGCGCACTTGAGCGGTGCTGTCGGTACCTCGGGAGAAGCCTTCATCGCTGCAGGAGAACACGTCCTCCACCTCGTCGAACACCATCAGCGCCTGTCGGTGTGCAAAGAAGCTCTGCGCAGCCCTGTAAGAGCGCAGTCGGCGCTCACCCTTGAGCGCGTCGCCATCCTCATCCTCGCAAGCGACTTCGAACAGCTCGCTCTGCAATTCCTTGGCAAGCGTGCGGACCAGCTGGCTCTTGCCCGTGCCCGGAGCGCCATGCAGAAAGATGTTGACCCCACTCTTGCGCGACTTGGTGGCTTGGCGCAGATAGGGCAGCAAAATGTCCAGAGAAGGCTGGATGTGCGTGTAGTCGGAGAGCTGCAGGTGACCGGGAGCAGCTGCTGTGACCGTGCCTCGCAGCAACCCGACAGGCGCGATGTCCGAGGTCGCCATCAGATCGGCAAAGACTTCGCACAGCAGACACAGCTTGGCATGAAGCTCCGCCGAGCTGGTGCGATCCAGCGTCAGCAATCCGGAACGTGACAGAACGCCCTGCACGCCCAGCGCTGCGCGAACGTCCGGCTCAGGCAGATCCAGAATGACGGAGAGTGCATGGAAGGCTTTGGTCGATGTCAGGTTCCCCAACAAGCCCACCGCTTCATGAAGCATCTGTTCGTTGTGCATGAGCACAGCGAACTCCAGAATCCGACAGTCCACATGACTCAACCCCGCCAGCTCGGCCAGTTGTTCCACGTTGCGGCGCAGGCAACCGCGCATGGTCAGACTGGCCGCTTGTGGCTCCAGCGCCTCATGCTCTTCACGCACATGGGCCAAGGCACCCGACGCGTCGAACTCGACCGTTTCATCCATGCGAAACTTGTTCCGTTTCACGATTGCCCGCAGATCCTTGCGCGAGGTGGCGACGCCGTCCTCCAGCCATGTCTCCATACCGATGGCCTCGGCCAATTCATCGTCCATGAACCCAAAGGTTTTGATGAACTTGCGGTGGCCGCCAAGACGCAGCAGGATGCGCAGAATCCAGAGGTATATGACAGGGTCCACGCGAATCAGGCTGCCCGACGTCGAGCAAGGTACCTCAATGGTGGATATGACTTGATTTTCCATAGCTTCATCATCTCAAGGGACGCGACGTTTTGTGTCGCATGAAAAAATCCACCGGCTGGTCCACAGTCCATCAGACGTTGAGCCAGGTCTGTGGGCGCAGCCAGATCTGTCCCGGCTTTGGCTGGCCACCGGGACGAGATGCGCAGAACAGGCGCGCTCCTCCCTCTTCATCTTCTTTCCAATGCCGCACGAGAGTGCCCTCCAGGAAAAGATGCTCCAGCAGCTCCCATGCATGGAGATAGCCCACTCGCATACGTCGCTGGATCCAGGAAATGGAAACGCAATCTGTCGAGGACCGAATCAGATCCTGCAGACGTCCCACCTGCTCGCCAGTGGCTCTGCACACCGACGAAGAATCGGTCACCGCATCCGATCCATGGCACTTCAGCGCCACGACCGAAATCTGCTCGTCCATGCCCCATGAGCGCCAGACGCATTCCAGCGTGTGCAGGTTGTAGTGCAGGCTCTCGGCAGGGTTCCACAATTGCGCGAGGTCCATGCCGGCATGCACGTCATGAATGCCCGCGAGCGACAGCAGGTACACATCACCCTCGCGCACGTCCGAATAGTTCGCATGGACCCAGGTGTTGCCACACGAGCGCAGATCGATTTGCACCATATCCAATTCGCGATCGGATGCATCCTGTTTTGCGCGGCTGAGCAATTTGACTTCCACATGCTCCGACTCGGTATGGCGCAGCCGCCAGATGCGCGCTTCACCGCAATGGACAGCGCAGATCTGACCATCGCTCACATGCAAGGACGCGACGGAAGGAAAAGCTTCAGGCGTCAGCTTGTCCATGTGACGCTTGGCCGACGTCTTCCTCGCATGCAATGCGCGCACCGGCAAGGCAGAGTGACGACCAGCCACATCGCCGCCCACGGGAAACGCATCCAGAAGTCCATGCAGTGCTGCCAAAAGCGTACGGCTGGATTGCGCATCGGCGGATGTCTCTCGACTCCCCCCTGCCACCGAAAGCCACACCCCATCGGCACTGACAACGGGCGGCGCGCAATAGATGGATTGCTCCTGCAGAAGATGCTGCACCGCGCCCAGATTCATCAACATGGCATTTGGCTGAGCAGCCGGCTTGTGCTTGACCTCATCCCGAATGCGAGAAAACTGAAAGGCTCCTACCTCTACGGCGAAGGGCTGGGCGGTACTGGTCTGTCTCATGGATATTCAATGTCATCGAGAGTTGAAGCGTCTCGAAGTTTGATCTCTGAGATGACAAAGTGCGTCGCATGCAAACCGCTTTTTCATGCGACACAAACTGTCGCCTGCGTGCAGATAATTAAGCTCATCACCGCCGCAAGACAGGCGCAAAATTGGAGATGACAAGCATACACACACCGTCCACGCGCTCATCCAAAAACTGCTTGTCGATGACGAACGCATGCCTCCGGGAAATGAAGAGGGCTGGTGACTGAACCACAATTTGCAAGCAAGGAACCACTACGATCCATGGGAAAAATTCTCTACATTCACAGACACGGCTCATCCGGCAACAGCGAGAAAACCACATCGCTCAAGGCCGCATTGGAGTCGCTGGGACACACGGTCTTCATCCCAACGCACCATTCAGACCCACGAATAGATCTTCCTGCTTTGGCCCATATCGTTCAAAGCGAACGAATAAGTGCCGTTATCGGATCGAGTCTTGGAGGTTTGTACTCACTACTTTTGAGTGGGCGTTACGACACCAAGGCATTCCTGATCAATCCCAGTCTACGCCCCGAATTGACGGTGTTTCGGGACCATCCAGAACGTGCAGGCATGGAAGCCGCACTGAGTCACTACAAACCAGATTCAAAAGACCAGAATTCGTGGCCGGATACAGGATACTCGGAAGTGCTATGGGCGAATGTCAAAGTGGCCATCGCCATGGATGACGAACGCATCGATGTGCCCCGCACGGTCAAGGAGCTCCGGCATGCCCAAATCCTCCAGTTCCACGACAAGCGAGGCCATCAGTTCAAGAACGTGCTGGACCTGGTACCGCATATCGTCGAACTGATCGGGCAGTGAGTCAGAGCAATCCATTGCCAGATAAGTGCGAGCCAGTCGCGGACGCAGTGAACTCACTCTGCGCATGAATCGCAACCTGCGTTCAACAAAGGCACAGTGATGAACGCCGAACTCGAGCGACAACTGCGATTCAAGTATCCCAAGATGTTTTCCGAATGGGACAACCCGCTCAACGAATCCAAGATGTCGTTTGGTCTGCAGAGTGGGGAGGGCTGATTCGACACCATCGATGTGCTCTGCGCAGCGCCTCGCGGCCCACGAGGGAACTCCCCAGGTCTTTGCATCGCTGGTCAAGCAGACGTTCGGTACCTTGCAGTTTTACGCGCAGCATGATGCCGACGACGACCAAGCGTGACTGATTCAGCATGCAGAAGCTGTGTCGTACATCAGTTGCGAGATATGTGGACGTCCTGGCAAAAACGATTGAAGTCTTGCGATGGCGAACCAGAACCCGCTGCACGACTCACGCATCACAATGACTTGGGCGACAGCACGACCTGTGTCTCAGATTGTGCAGTGCACAGCGGGAATGCAGTTTGCGGAACTGTCTGAGGAGCATATGACACGTCAATATTTCACATTATAAAATTTCATTTTGAAACTAAAGGGTTAACCCTTGTTCAATTTAAGTGATGCACCGCGCATCACTCTTCCATTTGAACGGAATTCTCATGTCATGCAACTCAATTCTTTTAAATAATCATATTTTGCAAGCTTACTGAATTTCATGTAATCCGAGTAATTTACGATGCCGTGACTGCGTTCGCCAACCTCTCACACTTGGGCAGCCGACCCTCGCCTACGCATTTTCTGTCTCCTCATGTCGTTCACAGGCCTGACGCATGGATCGCCGTGAAAATGCTCAACCCATGCCCCCATCTGACATATACGCGGGCTTGGAATTGGCAATAAGTGAAGGTACTGGCAACAGCGCTTCGCTCGCGTCGCTGAACCAGCCCCCTACCACCTACGAGCTCCGGAGTGAGGTGGCGGGAGGATCATTTCCCTTTTCAGCGAAACGGAAACTCCTTCATTTCACTGAAGGGTCTCATGAGGTCGCTGAAGCACTCAACGGCGTATATCAGCCGTGCTTGCGACGGAGTCCAAAGAACGCCAGTAATCCACTCAAAAGGACAATGCCCATTCCACCCAGACTTGGCACCGGGGTCGCCTCAGCAGGAGCTGTCGGTACGGTTGGTGTCGTTGGCACAGTGGGTGCCGTGGGCGTGACCTGGGCGGTCGGTCCAACTGGCGTCTTGTAGGGCAGCTTGGTGTTGGGATCGACCAGATTGGCGATCACGGTGCAGGTGTATGTGGTGCCGTTGGTCAGCCCCATGACGGTCAATGGCAGACTGCTTGTGGTCAGCGGATTGCCCGCGCCCATGATCGGGGTGCAGCTGAATTCATAGCTGGTCACATCGCCGGGTTGGATGGTTGGCGGCAAGGTGACATCAAGCGTTGCCGACGAATCACCGGCCTTGGCCGTTGGAGTGACTGGGGCCACCGGACCTGGTGTCACGATCACACTGCCATCTTCACCATTGGCCGCTGCGGGGGGAATGACTGTGCCGTCCGAAGTGGTTGGTGGGGTAGTCGATCCAGCGCCACCACCCGTGGGGTTGCTGCTGCTCAGCGTGATGCCTGTCGAATAGCATGAACCACCGACACCACCTGCATGGGCACCGTCCACATCTGCGCCAGCGCTATCCCAGCCAGCCGCACCGCCGGTACCTGCCGCACCTTGGTAACCACCGCCTCCGCCGCCTCCACCGCCTCCGCCTCGGTTGGGACTGCCGGCACGCGTCCCCGTGCCATCTTCACCGGCCGCTCCATCGGCAGCTGTGGCGCAAGCGGCTGTTTCCACCGGCGCGACAGCAGGAATCGTCACGGTGTAGGCAGCGCGTCCCCAGCTTCCAGCGCCGCCTCCGCCTCCACCACCGGCTCGCGCCCATAGTCCGTTGTATGAAACGTAGCTGGCACCGCCGCCGCTGCCGCCTCCGCCACTGCCGCTTTGGGGGTCAGGGGATGGTGTTAAGTTAGCAAGTGGCCCGGCACCACCTGCGCCTCCACTGCCGAATCCACTGGCTCCGGCCACTGAAGCGGTCCCCTTGGTCGCGTCGTACGAGCCGCCGCTGGTTCCACCTTTTGCCACGCCATAGTCAACGCTCAGGCCGGGTTGCACGGCCAGTTGAATCACCATCTGTGAGCCATTGATGCCCACTCCACCGGCTCCGCCAGCGTCAGCGCCGCCCGCACCGCCGCCACCGCCCTTGAGCTCCACTGTCAGGGTATTGATGCCTGGCGGAACGGTGTATGTATCGGCATACGCAGGGCCGACAACAGCCAAGCCAGCCGCAGCCCACATGAGCGGATGAAATATTGAAACAGTCATTGATCCCTCGTCATTTCAAGTCAGTGAGTATTTAAAATACTAATGACAAGTAGATTTCAATAGATCAATAGTAATGTCAATTGGTTTTGCTATTTGATTGACACCAAACATACACATATCGTGTATGCGAATGTTTGATGACATTTGCGATGAATGCGGCATCCATCCAAACCAGTCAATGAGTCTGACCTGTTGACGGTGTCGATCACTTCCAAGATGCAAGGGCTGTCGCCGTTGGGTGTGCGTGCCGCCTGAGCACGTTCAAAGCCGTTTCAAAGGCTCTTCGTCTTCTGCAGACTTTGCCGTCGCCGCACGGCTTGCACGGCTGGATGCCCTTCAAGAAACGACTTCATCCTGGTCTTCTGCACAGCTGTTAACTCGCTGGCATCGATGGCTGCTGGCCATGTTCTGGCGGCCAGTGTGACGACCTTGTCCACGGTGGTCTGCAGGAGCTTGTACGGAAGCTGAACCTCTTCGGCCAGCACCTTGAGCGTGCTGGGTCGCAGCAACTGCAGCTTGGACGCAGCGGCACTTTGCGCTGCCGACATGGGCTTGTCGTGTTCCGCGAGGTGCTTTCGTTCCAGTTCCTTGAACTGCCTTGCCTCCAGATCCTTTTGCATTCGCTCCGGCAGGATGTAGAGCGCATGCCCCTGCGCACCATTGAAGACATGGTGCGCCACGATGTCGTAGGCAGGAGGCAGCTCCGGGTCCACTCCGTTTGGGTAGTAGACGCCGATGTTCTTCAGGTGGCAGTCGGCATTGCCGATGAGTTCATTGACGGCCAGACGCCGCAGCAGCTCGAGCACTGCGGCTTCGCCAAGACTGGGGTAGCCCATGAACACCTGCATCAGCAGGGAGTACGACACCTTGGTGGTGTACTTCTCATGCGGAAGAAACCCAAGCACTTGTGCCATGTCCTCCGCATGCACCCGCGACGGCTTGTCGCGGTCATATCTCGGCACCGCGAGGAACATCGTGGTGCGTTCGTCCGGCGAGCCCAGGTCATAGACGTGATCGGCCAGAAGCTTTTCCAGCGGCACGAGGCGGGTCTGGCAAGCATCCACGCCCGCCATGCGTGCCAGCTCCATGCTGAGGTGTTCCACCTCGGGCATTCTGGGATAGTCGACGACCGGCAGCTTGGCGATGATGTGCGAGACCTCGCTGAGCTTGGTGCGGGCCACATAGCGCCCCTTGCTGTCCTCGTTCACACCGAGCTTGGGCTGCACACCGGACAATGAAATGCCCTCGACCAGCGGAGTCTCGACAACCGACACTTCGAGAGCGTCCTGATTGTTGGTCACCAAAGTCTGCATCAGCTCGGGCGTCACACCCTCATACGGCAACGCATACACCGCGCCGGGCAGATCGGCGCCACATGCCGCGAGCAGCTCGAAATGGTTCGTCACGTCGCAGCCGCGAATCTGGGCAATGTGTTCGCGGAAAGTGCCTTCGGGAAGCAGATTCTGGAACCAGGCAGGCAACAGCAAGGGATGCAGGCCATTCGGTCCGGGCTTGCCGGAATCCGCGCGCAGGCCATTGAAGTCTGCGGTATAGAAGTCCGCCAGAAGACGTTGACTCTCCTCTTCCGTATCGCCGGTGAACAGCAGGCTCAACACAGGGCGATCGGGGTTGCGGATGTAGGCAGTCCCCGGGATGAATCGCACAATCCCATTGGGCTGGTCGGCACCGTACCGAAACAGCAGACCGAGTGGAATCGACGGCTTGCCATCCGGCCCCGCCATGGAGATTTGGAGAATGCTCAGGTCCATGGCGTCAGTCCTTTCTGGCCTTCTCTTCATGAGCCGTCAGCAAACGCCGGATCTTCGAGTGCTCTGAAGCTTGCCTGAGCACGGGCCTGTGAAGCTGAAGCTGCTCCACCGCCTTGGGGGCCACGACAATGCCCAGACCCAAGGTGTGTGCCAGCGCTTCGATGGTGGACAGGCGCGGGTCGGCATCGCCCTTGAGAAGGCTGTAGAGCGCCTTGCGGCTCACACCGGATTTTTCGGCGATCTCGACAATCGACAGAGGGGACTTCGAGACGGCGTCTTGAAGCACCTCTCTCACGGAGGGCGTATCGGAAGAGGAAGACAGCTCAGAAGTGTGCATTGAACTACCCACAAGCATTTCATGGGTAGTTTACGATACAAAATTATCCTCAGCAATGTATCTAATACTACCCATTTCTTGAATATGGGTAGTATTGGAAACAAAACTCATTGCAACGCAGCCATCGGCCTTCAGTTCAACCCTCGTCTGTCATCGCACGCCTCCCCGCCCTCCACCTAGAAAACGCGCTCAGGCTGCTGAAGCCCAGCAGCGGTGCGATGTCGGAGAGTTTGCGGTCGCCGTAGCCGAGCAGGCGTTGGGCTTGCTCGGCGCGGATTTCGTCGAGCAGTTGCATGAAGGTCGTGCCATGCGCGACCAGTCGGCGGTGCACGGTGCGGCGGTCCACGCCCAGGTGCATGGCGATCTGGTCGGCGCTGCAGCGGCCGGTGGGCAGCAGGGCCATGATGAGTTGCACAACTTCGTCGCGGAATGAATAGCCGGTGACCGGCAGCTCCTTGTCGTTCACCAGTTGCCGCATCTGCTGGCGCATGACGGGGTCGGCAAAGTCGAGTGGCGCATCCATGTCGGAGGACAGTAGCGCGATGCCGTTGTGGTCCTGCGAGAACAGCAGATTGCTGCCCAGAATGCTGCGGTGCCACGACAGGTTGGCAGGCGGCGGGTGCATGAAGCTGATGCTGCGCGGCTGCCAGCCCTTGCCGAGCGCGAGGCAGAGCGTGTGGTACAGCGCGCCCATGGCCATTTCGATGGCTTGTCTGCCCGCATTCACCGAGGGCAAAAACAGCTGTTCGATCACCGCCACGCCGCCCGATTCGTGGATCTGCGTGGTCAGACTTTCGTTGTGCAGATAGAGATACCGCGTGAGCGTGTCGAGCGCCTGACGCAATGTGGGTTCATCGCGCGCGAGCATGCCCACGACGCCGAACGAGGACAGTCTGCGCGTGACCGACAGGCGAAGACCGAAGGCTTCCTCGCCAGACATTTCGCCCGAGATTTCCATCAGCCGCATCACCGCCGCCGCAGGAATGCGCAGCTCGGTGTTGTCGAGGCACGAACGCGGCAAGCCCACCATGGCAAGCATCTCGTGCGGCACGAGGCCGACGCTGACGGCGAGATCGGAGTAATGCGTGAGGCTGGCGCTGCGCATCAGGGCGGTCATGGCTTTTCGGGGGAGGAAGGGGTTTTCCCTTGATGTCCCAATCGGATAAATAAGCGTCCCATTATGTCAAACATCAAGGCCGCAATCTCCCTAAATTCAGATCCGGACGAGGCGCTTTGCACGCCTTCATTCATCACCCGCTACTGAACCGGAAAGCACAACATGAATTTTCTCGACGGCCACCTGTTTCCCGAAAACCAGCAACCGCTGATCATCACTGCAGCGCCCTACGCACCTTCGTGGATGCCCGACGATTTCCCCGGCGAAATCGCGGTGACGATGGAAGAGCAGATCCAGAAGGCGGTCGACTGCTACAACGCCGGTGCGCAGGTGCTGCACCTGCACGTGCGTGAGCTCGACGGTCGCGGCAGCAAGCGCCTGTCGAAGTTCAACGAGCTGATCGCCGGTGTGCGCGCCCGCGTGCCAGAGATGATCATCCAGGTGGGTGGCTCGATCAGCTTCGCACCAGAGACCGACGGCGCCGCCGCCAAGTGGCTGAGCGACGACACACGCCACATGCTGGCCGAGCTCGACCCCAAGCCCGATCAGGTGACCGTGACGATCAACACCTCGCAGATGAACATCCTCGAGCAGTTCGACGCACGCGACATCAAGGGCACGTCGATGGAAGACCCAGCCGTCTTCAACGCCTACAAGGAAATGACCGTGCCTGCGCAACCGGGCTGGGCCGAAGAGCACATCAAGCGCCTGACCGCAGCGGGCATCCAGAGCGCTTTCCAGTGCTACAACATCAACAGCTTCGAGTCGGTCGAGCGCCTGATGCGTCGCGGCATCTACAAGGGTCCACTGGTGATGAACTGGGTGGCCATCGGCGGCGGCATGGATGCACCCAGCATCTACAGCCTGGCCAACTTCGTGCGCGCAGTGCCGGACGGCGCGATCCTGACCGTGGAAGCCTCGGTGCTCAATGTTCTTCCGATCAACATGATGGGCATCGCCATGGGCCTGCACGTGCGCTGCGGCACGGAAGACAACCTGTGGAACCAGACTCGCACCAAGAAGATGGGCACCGTCGAGCAGATCGAACAGCTGGTGCGCATCGCCAAGGAATGCAGCCGCCCCATCGCCACGCCAGCACAAGCACGTGAGATGTGCCAGATCGGCGTGTTCTACGACACCGTGGAAGAGTCGCTGGCAAAGAACGGCTTTGCACCGAACCGCAATGGTGGTCAGCAAGGTTATCTGCAAAAGGTTGCCTAAAAGGCCGCACAACAAGGCCGCTTGAAGAGACTGCTTGAGCGCGCCATCTGAAGTCGTCACCAGAACGGACTCATGCGCAAGGCCTCATCGGCCTTGCGTCACACATTGCAAAGAGACAAATGAACTTCCGCTCCCCCACTTTCACGCGCCGCGCGTGCGTCGCCGCCCTGCTTTGCGCATTGCCAGTCACGCAGGCTCTGGCGCAAAGCGCCTGGCCCACCAAGCAACCCATACGCCTGATCGTTCCTGCACCTGCAGGCGGCGCGTCCGACATGATCGCGCGCACCGTGGCGGAGAGCATCCGGCACGATCTCAAGCAGGCCGTGATCGTCGAAAACAAGCCCGGTGCGGGCGGCATCATCTCGGTGGAAACCATGCTGGGTGCACCGCGCGACGGCTACATGCTTGTGCTCTCACCCAACTCGCTGGTCACCGAAAATCCCTACAGCTACAGTTTCCGATATGACCCGTTCAAGGACCTTGCGCCGATTGCCGAGGTCGCGAGCGTGCCGCTGGTGCTGGTGGCCGATCCCAAGCTGCCGGTGAAGAACGTGGCCGATGTGGTCGCCTATGTGAAGGCGCATCCGGGCAAGATTTCGTATGCGTCGTACAGCCCCGGCACGCTCTCGCACATCAAGGGCATGCAGTTCAACAAGGCTGCGGGCCTGGACATGGAACATGTGGGCTACAAGGGCTCGCCACCCGCGCTCACCGATGTGATGGGTGGACAGATCCAGTTCATGTTCGACGGCATGGGCACGGCACTGCCGCTGGCCAAGACCGGCAAGATCCGCCCGCTCGCGGTCACGTCCGCTGCTCGCTCGCCATTCATGCCGGATGTGCCGACGCTGGCCGAAGCGGGCTATCCGAATCTCACGCAAATCATGGGCACGTCCGTGTGGTCCACGCCCGACGTGCCAGCCGACATCCGCAACCGCATGCGCCAGTTGCTGCTCAAGGCTGTGGCATCTGCGGAAGTGAAGAGCCAACTCGCCGCGCTCGGCATGGATGCAGGCAACCCGGCACAGACCGAGGCCGAACTGCAGACCATGCTCAAGACAGAAAACGAGCGCACCGGAAAAGCGCTCAAAGCCATGAACTACAAGCCTTGAGGAGGAGCGCCGCATGAACGATCAGAACAAGCCACAGAATAATCAGCAGAACAAACCACCCGCCACGCCCATCAGCGACAGTCTGCGCGCCAATGGCTACTGGAATCCGGAGTGGAACAGCTTCACCGAACTCGATCCTGTCTGGACCGAGAAATTCCTCGACATGGCCATGCACCCCATGGCCAAGGGGCTGATCGAGCCCAAGGTGTGGGAGTTCATCGCCATCGCGGTCGATGCCTCGTGCACGCACATGTATGGCCCCGGCACGCGTCGCCACATCCGCCGCGCATTGGAACTGGGCGCCACCAAGGACGAAATTGCCGCCGTGCTGCAGGGCGTGAGCGTGCTGGGCCTGCATGCCAACAGCATGGGTGCGCCGATGCTGCTCGAAGAAGTGGCCCGCCACGAAGCACAGAAGACCTCCGCCTGATCTTCTGATCTTCTGATCCCGAAATGTTGAAACCGCCGCGCCGGTGCCAAGGCACCAGGTGCGGCTGCCGCATGTCCATTTTTCTACTATTCCAAGGAGCTTTTTTCATGACCAAGCCATTTGAAAACCAGGTCGTGCTCGTCACCGGAGCCACCTCAGGCATCGGCCGCGCAGCCGCCATCGCCTTCGCACACCAGGGTGCCAAGCTCGTCGTGAGCGGACGCAATGCCGAAGCCGGCTCCAAGCTGGAAAATGAACTCCAGCAACTGGGCGCGCAGGCGATCTTCGTGCGTGCCGATGTGGCCGATGAAGCGCAAGTCACAGCACTCATCGACGCCTGCGTGCAGCGCTTTGGCCGCCTCGATGTGGCAGTGAACAGTGCCGGTCTCGAAGGCACGCGCGGCTCCATCATCGAGCAGACGGTGGAGACCTACACGGCCGCATTCAACGCCAACGCGCTGGGCACGTTTCTGTGCCTCAAACACGAGATGCGCGTGATGTCGGCCCAGAAGTCGGGCAGCATCGTGAACCTGTCATCCACCATGGGCAGCCGTGGCAACGCCATGGCTCCGATGTATGTGGCAAGCAAGCACGCGATCGAAGGCTTCACCAAGTCTGTCGCGCTTGAAGGCTGCCAGCACAACGTGCGCGTGAACGCGGTCGCGCCCGGCCCCATCGCCACCGAAATGCTGGACCGCATTGCCGGCGGCGCACAGAACATTCCTATGGTCGCCAGCACGATTCCGATGAACCGCATCGGCACACCCGACGAAGTGGCCGACGCGATTCTCTACATCACATCGCCCGCAGCGAGCTACATCACCGGCCAGATCTTGCAAGTCAACGGCGGCAAGACCGCCATGTGATCCAAGCCTTCGTTTCACTCCATTTCAATCACCAGGAGCCACCATGGCCGCACCCCAGAAAAAAGTGATCGTGACCTGCGCGATCACCGGAGGCATTCACACGCCTTCGATGTCCCCTCACCTGCCCGTCACGCCCCAACAGATCGAAGACGAAGCCGTCACCGCTGCCGAGGCTGGTGCATCCATCGTCCACCTGCACGCGCGTGATCCCAAGAACGGCAAGCCTTCGCAGGAGCCCGCGCTGTTCCGCCAATTCCTGCCGCAGATCGCCGAGCGTTCGGATGCGATCATCAACATCACCACCGGCGGCGCGCCCAACATGCTGGTCGAGGAACGCCTGCAACCTGCGCTGCAACTCAAGCCCGAAGTCGCCTCGCTCAACATGGGCTCGATGAACTTCGGCCTCTACCCCATGCTCGCGCGCCAGAAAGAATTCAAGTACGACTGGGAACAGCCCTATCTCGAAGGCTCGGAAGACCGCGTGTTCCGCAACACCTTCAAGGAAATCCGCTACATCCTCGAATCCTGTGCCGACAACGGCACACGCTTCGAGATCGAGTGCTACGACACCAGCCATCTCTACACGGCAGCACACTTCATCGATCGCGGCATCTTGAAGCCCCCGTTCTTCATCCAGTCCGTGTTCGGTCTGCTCGGCGGCATCGGCACGCATCCCGACGACGTGATGCACATGCGCCGCACGGCGGAGCGCCTGTTCGGCAACGACTACTACTGGTCGGTGCTGGGTGCTGGCCGCAGCCAGATGCCGCTGGCGACCATGTCCGCCACCATGGGCGGCAACGTGCGCGTGGGTCTCGAAGACTCGCTGTGGGATGGTCCGGGCAAGCTCGCGACCAGCAATGCACAGCAGGTCAATCGCATCGTCACGGTGCTGAAGTCGCTGAACCTCGAAGTCGCCACGCCCGATGAAACCCGCGCCATGCTGCAACTGAAGGGTAAGAAGAACGTGGCCTTCTGATCACGCAAAGCGCACCAGAAAAAAGGGGCTTCCGAATCATTCGGCAGCCCCTTTTTGTTGGAAGAAATTCGATGGATCAGTGCAAATTGGCGGCCACTGCGGCAGCGTCCGCCTCATAGGTGCGCGAGGCTTTCCAATAGAAGATCGCCGCCACGAAACCCACCGCTGGCACCACGGCCATGGCGGTCTGCAGGCTCCACATGTCGGAGATCACACCGCTCAGGAACGGACCCACGGCCAGACCGAACAGGTTGATCGCAAACGCGTGCACCGCAGCGCCCGTCGAACGCAGACCGGGGTGCGTGATGTCGAGCACCGCGCTGACCGATACGCCCACGGTGCAGGTCATCGAAAAGCCTGCGAACAGGATCATGATGTATTGCGCCGAGTGCGACAGCGGCAGCGTGAACGCCAGCATGAACAGCAGCGCGGTGATCACGGTGGTGAAGCACAGCATCACCAGTTTGTTGGACATGCGACGGCGACCCACGCGGTCGGCGACCCAGCCCCAGAACATGGCGCCGCATGCGCCGCACAGCACGAGCAAGGCCGCGTACTTGGCCGCATTGCCTGCCGACATGCCCTGATAACGGTTGAGGTAGCTGGGCATCCACGACCACATGGTCGACACGAGAATCATCTGGAACGAACCGGCAATGCACAGCATCAGCATCGTCGGGCCACGGCTGAGCGTCGTCAGCATGCGCATCAGATGCGCCTTGGGCTTGGTGCTGTCGATCGTGGGGCGCATCTTGACCACCACGTTCTTGTAGTCCGGCACAAGCAGGAACAGCAGCGCCATCACCAGCCCCGGAAAGCCCACGGCACCGAAGGCCGCACGCCAGCCCCAGTGCTCCGCAATCACGCCGCCCATCACCACGCCCAGCACTGCACCGAACGAGCTGGCCGCGAAGAACGCGCCCAGCAGCGTGGCATGCAGACGCTTGGGAAACAGCGCGTTGATGAGCGCCGAACCCACTGAGCCGTAACCCGTTTCACCCAGACCGACCACGGCGCGCGCAGCAAAGAGCTGGGCATAGTTGCGCGCAAACATGCAGGAGATGGTCGCCATGCTCCAGACCGACGCCATCACGAAGATGCTCTTGACGCGACCAAAGCGGTCTGCCAGCAAAGCCACAGGAATGCTGCCGACGGCCACCACCACCGAGATCACCGACACGAGGCCGCCGAGTTGCTTGTCGGACAGACCCCACTCCTCCTTCAAGTGCGGAAACAGCGACACGATGATCTGCCGATCGATGTAGTCGGACATCATCAACAGAAAGATCATGGCGAAGGCGAACCACGCGCGCGTCTTGGTCACGGTGTATTCCGTGGGTGCCGTGGCATTGTTCTGCATGTCGGCTGCAATCATCGTACGTCTCCAATTTCCCTTGAGGGATTCCATTCAGTCGGCGGCCTGATCCGGCGACCCACCGAACACTGCGCGATGCGCCGCCTCGATTGTGTGCCGGATCATTCAAGAAATGCGGAAGCTGCCGCTCAGAAGTTGTGGCGAACGCCCGCCATGAAGGCATGCACGTTCTTGCCCGCCGCAACCGGCGTGGCATACATCGGGCTCAGCGCCATGTTGTCGCCCTTGTTGGTGACTGCCGCGCCCTGCAGATACAGCCAGGTGCGCTTGGACAGCAGGTATTCCCCACCCACGACGAACTGCGTCGACTTGTGGCCCGCATTGCGGTTGTCATTGGTCTGGTAGTAGGCGGCGGTCAGATTGATCTTGGGGACAGGCTTCCAGCCCACACCGATGTTCCACATGTCAAGGCTGTCCGAGCCGCCCGGCATATAGACATGGTCCGGATTGCGGGCCATGAAATACTGACCGCCAACGGTGTAGGTACCCCAGTTGTAGAGCGCACCCACTTGGTACAGGCGGTTGGTGTTGGCCGTCGGAGAGAAGCCCGCCGCCTGTGCCGCACGCTGACCCGCTGCCGCATCACCCTTGTTGGCCGCGGTGTAGAGCGCCACAGCCGTGCCGTAGTTGTTGCCATAACCGTTGTAGTACAGGGCCGAGAGCTTCAAGCCATTGGCCGTGTACAGCGCCGTCACCGACTGCTGGGAATTGGCCTTACCACCCCCTTCACCGAACGAGTATGCAAAATCAAAAGTGAGGTTTGCCCATGTCGGTGTGGTATAGCGCACCGTGTTGTCGTTGTAGATCGTGCCGTAGGCAGAGTTGGAGTTGTTGCCGATCCACGAGCTGCTTGCCGCATTCATACCGACCAGCGCGGTCAGCGTGGAGCCAAAATAGCGCATGCCGCGCACGTCGGTGTGCATCATCGCCCACGCCACAGGCGAGAACTGACGGCCAAGCTTGACGTCGCCGAAGTCACCCGACAGACCCACGGTCGCCATCTGGTTGAAGAACGAATTCGTGGTGCTCGAATTGGGGCCACCCGTCGTGCCGTTGAACACGTTCAGATTGCCGCGCACATCGAAATTGGCACGCAGGCCGCCGCCCAAATCCTCGGTCCCCTTGAAGCCGAAATGACTCGATCCCAGACCGCCGTCCTTGGCGCGCACATCCGAGCCCTCGTGCGCCTTGGTGGGCAGATAACCCACGCCCTTGCTGTAGTTGGACATGCTGAGCAAGCCCGCGTCCACCACGCCCGACATGGTCACGCTGCTTTGCGCGAATGCTGGCAATGCAGATGCCAAGGCCAGACCCAATGCGGCTTTCACTGCCGTTTGTTTTGATGCTTTCAAGTCGTCTCCTGAGTGGTTCTGTTCGAATGCTTTTCAAGCGTTGTCTGCCGCTTGAAGATTCGGGTTGCAGTGTCACTTTCGGAGCGTTTTGGCTTTCCACTTTCCACGCCATTGATTTCTCAATTCACGCCACTACGGGATTCCCATAGGTACTGGTTTCATGGCTTGAAAAGCGCTAAGAATGGGCAATGCCATTGTCGCCAGGATGCAGCGCAACTCACTCTTGGGATCTGTCCTGCGATGAGCGGAATTCGAGCCGTCGTCTCGCCTTTTCCAGCTCTCTTTGAAGCATTTCGGCGTTCGGCAAAAGCATTCTGTAGTTGGCCGCCATGACCTTGCTGGGCAACCCATCCAATGCGTATCGCGCCAAGGCATGCCCCTTGTCGGTACAAAGAATCAGGCCCACGGGAGGATTTTCATCAGGATATGCCCAGTGCTCCTTGGCGTAGTTGCAGTACATATGCATCTGCCCCACATCAGAATGGGTCAGACGACCCAATTTCAGATCGACGATGACCAGACAGCGCAGCTTGCGATGGAAGAACACCAGATCCACTCGATACCATGTCTGGTCAATACGCAAGCGACGCTGCCGTCCGACAAAGGTGAATCCTTCGCCCAGTTCAATCAGGAAGTCTTCCAGCCGTTGAATCAGCGCTGCCTCGAAATCCGATTCCGAGTACTCATCCTTGAGGTCAAGAAACTCCAGTACATACGGATCTTTGATCGCATCGTCCGGCGAGATCACATCTTCGGATCCGGACATGCGCCCTTTGAGCAGCATTGCCGCCTTGTTCTTTGACAATATCGTGCGTTCGTAGAACTGACTGCCGATCTGTCGATCGAGCTGCCGTACGCTCCAGCCGCCGCGCAGCGCTTCAGTCTCGTAGAACCGCCGAGCACCTACATCCGTCACAGACAGCAGCCGAACGTAGGCCGACCACGGCAGCGTGAATGTCTGGGCCAATTCGGAGAGATTCAATTTCCGAGACGCTGTCTCGGAAATTCCCGTCTGCGGATAAGCCAGGAAAAAACGCCGCATGTTTTCCAGATTGTCCGGACTGAATCCACGCCCGAATCTGGCAGTCAGATCGAGCGACAGTCTGGCCAGCAACTGCTCGCCATAACCCGCCCGTCGCCTTCCTTTCTGTTCGGCTTCGAAGATCCGGCGGCCAATCTCCCAATAGCTCGCCGTCATCAAGGCGTTGACGCTGCGCACCACCGCGTGGCGTGCGGCATCTAGCAGTTGCACAATTCCGCCATGGATGTTGGCATAACCAACCGGCAAAGCAATGGGCATGTCGCCTTCCGATTGCGGCGTCTTCCTTCTCATCCGGTCACCTCCAAAAAGCAGTATTTACAGGCAATCACGCCCATGCAGGCCTGCCTGCAAAGTGAACGTAATGCAGCCACACCCATATCAACTTGCGACCGATCAACGCCACATTCATGTGCTCACATGTGGACGGGGAAAGCGACAAAAAAAGGCCTGCCGAAGCGCGCGCCGGCAGGCCCAATCACTTGCAATGAAAACGCTGTTTCTGTTTCTGCTTATGCGCCCATCGGCTCGGCGCGCAGTTGTTTCTTGTTGACCTTGCCCACGCTGGTCTTTGGAATCTCGGCCACGAAGCGGATGCGTTCCAACTCGGGAACCGCATAGGCGCTCAGGCGCTTGGCCTGCACATGGCCTTGCAGATGCGCGCGAACGGCTTCGGCAGTGACGTCGTCCTTGGCCACGACGAAGGCCATGGGGCGCTCGCCCCACTTCGCATCGGGCACACCGATGACGGCGGCTTCCTGCACGCCGGGCACCTGGGTGATGAGGCCTTCGACTTCGATGGATGACACCCACTCGCCGCCGGTCTTGATCACGTCCTTCAGGCGATCGACGATCTGCACCACGCCATCGGGGTACATCACGGCGATGTCCTGCGTGTGCAGATAGCCGCCGCGCCAGAGTTCTTCCGACGCCTCGGGCTTCTTGAAATACAGCGGTGTGAGCGCGGGCGAGCGCAGCACGATTTCGCCGCGTGTCACGCCGTCGCGCGGCACATCCCTCATGTCTTCATCGACCACGCGGAAGTCCACCATCAGCGTGGGGCGGCCGGTGGAAGTGCGCAGCTTCAGATCGTCGGCCTTGTTGTCAGGCGCGCCCTGTGCGGGGGTGAGCGCGAGCGACACGACCGGTCCGGTCTCGGACATGCCATAGCCCGCGAACACATCCATGCCCTTGGCCTGCGCGGCTTCGCACAGGCCTGGTGGCAGCGCGGAGCCACCGATGATGACCTTCCAGCCCGACAGGTCCTGACCGCTCTTGTCCGCGCCGCTCACCAGCATTTGCAGAATCGTCGGCACGCAATGCGAGAACGTGACCTTCTCGGTCTCACGCAACTTGAGCAGCATTTCCGGCAGATAACGCCCCGGCAACACGGTGCGCAAACCAAGCAGGATGGTGATGTATGGAAAGCCCCAGCCGAGCACGTGGAACATCGGCGTGATCGGCATGTACACATCGGCCGTGGACAGGCGCTGCGAGCCGCCGGGCGAGCACACGCTGAGTGCCGTGGCCATGGCATGCAGCACGATGTGGCGGTGGCTGTAGCACACACCCTTCGGGTCGCCCGTGGTGCCGGTCGTGTAGAAGGTGACGGCCTTGGTGTTCTCTTCGAGTTCGGGAAAGCTGTAGTCCGCCATGGCGCTGTTGACCAACGCTTCGTATTCGCCCGCCACGGTGAAGCTGGTGGCAGGCAGCTTGCCGTCGTCCGAGAGCACGACGATCTGGCGAATGCGTGGCAGTTCGTGGCGGATCTGCTCGATGATGGGCAGGAAGTCGGTGTGCACCAGCAGCACATCGGTGTCGGCATCATTGAGTGTGTAGAGAATCTGCGCGGGCGACAGGCGCACATTCACGGTGAACAGTGTCGCGCCCATCATCGGCACGCCGAAATAGCTCTCCAGATAGCGATGGCTGTCCCAATCCATCACAGCCACGGTGTTGCCAGCGCGCACGCCCAGGCCTTCAAGGGCATTGGCCAGTTGCGCGATGCGGCTGTTGAAGTCGCGGTAGGTGTAGCGCATCTCGCCGCGGTAGGTGATCTCCTGATCGCCATGCAGGCTCATCGAGTTGAGCAGCAACTGCTTGATGAGCAGCGGAAAGGTGTAGGCCGATGGTGTCGGCGTGAGCAAGTGGTCGGTGGACGGCATAAGGTGTCGCCTCAATCTAGGGATGACGTGGTGGAAGAAAGTGGCCGGTCGGAATGCGCGGATGGCATGGAGGACTTCTGCTCGATGCGCACCCACAGCGCGTCGCCTCGCACGATCACCTCATGCGTGCGAATGCGCAGTTGGGGCGATGCGGTGCACTGGCCGTTCTGTATGTTGAATTTCAGACCATGCGCAGGGCAGCTCAGAACAAGGCCCTCGCAGACGCCGTTGGCCATTGAAGCGCCCGCGTGCGGGCAACTGTTCTCAAGAGCGTGAAATTGCCCGTTGAGATTGAAAAGTACAACGGATTCGCCACCCGGCACGAAGACCAGCTTGCGTGCACCGGGCGGCAAATCCTTCGCCGAACCAGCGGCGATCAAGGTGGTGTCAGACATCCGCAGCGCGCGTCGCGAGACTCCTGGCCATCATCGAGAGCAGCTCGACGGCAGGCACCGCCCCGGTGGTAGACCAACGGCGATCGACCACGATGTGCGGCACGCCCGTGTGCAGGCCGGGTGCGGGTTGCGAGCGCTGTGCGCTCAGGCGATCCATGTCCAGCGTGAGCCCTGCAGCATCGGCCAGTTCGCGCAAAGTACTCAGCGAGCCGATGTCTTTGCCGTGCATGAAGTAGGCCGCAAAAATCGACTCGACGAAGAAGTACATCGCCTGCGCATCCAACTGCTGCTGCGCGAGGTTCACCAGCGCGCAGACCAACCCGGTATTGGAAAACGTCTCGATGGCGTCGAAGTTCAGCGTCAGCCCGACGGTGCTTGCCGCTACCTGCACCTGTTCGCGCCTCGCCGCCACCGCTGCGGCGCTGCCCAGACGGTTCACATAGAACGTCTGATAAGGCACGCCCTGCTCGGGAATCTGCGGCAGCAGCGTGGCGGCATGCCAGTGCACGTCGATGACAAGTTCCGGCTGATCCGCACGCAGCACCTTGCACGCGGCAAACAGGTGCCGCATGCCGATCCAGCACCAAGGGCAGATCAGGTCGAGATGAAAATCGATGCGCATGGTGCGCGCCCAATCAGTTGCAGGATTCACCATGGCCGCGCCTCAGACCAGTTGCTTGAGCAAGGCATGCACGCCATCCCAACGACCATATCCGGCAGCAGGATTGAGGTGCCCGACTTCGCCCAGATCGACCAGTTGCGCTTGCCATTTCTGCGCCAAATCTTGGGCTCGCTCGAAGCGTGCAAGCGGGTCGTTGCGGCTGGCCGCCAAAAGCGTTGGAAACGGCAGTGGCTTGCGTGGAATCGGTGTCCAGCCGTTTTCCGCCAACTGATAGACCGTGGGGTAACCCACAGGCATGGGCTCTTCCACGTCCGCTGGAGTGGCCAGCAGCGCACCGTGAATCGCACGCGCAGATTGCGACTGCTGCTGCGCCCAGTGCACGGTCGTCATCACGCCAGCGCTGTGCGCCACGATGACCACGCGGCCTGCTATGCCTGCCAGCGTGTCGCTGAGCACCTGCACGCGCGCGGCGCGGCTGAGCTTGTCACTCTCCAGCGGTGGCACGGTCACGGCGCGTCGGCCAGCGGCATGCAGCTCCTTCTGCAGATGCGTCTGCCAGTGGTCTTCCACATGGTCGCGCAGGCCAGGAACGATCAGGAACGTGATGTCGTCCGGGTAGGCATTCATCGTCATCCCCTCAGAACGGCTGGGTGCCGATGATGCCCGCACGCTCCATCTTGCGATGGCATGGCGGATAGTCCATCACCGCGTAGTGCTGCGTGGCGCTGTTGTCCCAGATGGCGATGCTGTTGGGTTGCCAGCGCCAGCGCACCTGATACTCGGGGATCTGCGCCTGGCTGATCAAGTAGCGCAGCAGTTCAGGCCCGCCATGGCTGTGATCCTGCCCAACGCGCACGCGAGATGCCGTGTGGTAGTTGGTGAAGTGCGTGGTGAAGCCGTTCACGTAGAGAATCTTCTCGCCCGTATCCTTGTGCGTGCGCACCACTGGATGTTCAGGATCAGGAAAGCGCTCCTTGAGTGCCAGACGCTTTTCCATCGGCATGGCGGCACCGAACGAGAACTCGATGCTGTGACGTGCGCGCAGGTCGGCGATCTGATCCTTCACGGTCTGGGGCAGACGCTCATATGCCAGCACCATGTTGGCCCACATCGTGTCGCCCCCCACAGGCGGGCATTCGATGCAGCGCAGCACCGCGCCGAACTGCGGCACCTCGCGCCAGGTGGTGTCCGAGTGCCAGGCGTTTTCATAACGCTCCGGTGGGCTCTCGGGCGTCTTGTAGATCTGCAGCAGCCCCGGATTTTCAGGATCGCTGCCCACCACCGGATGGTCTTCGAGTTCACCGAACTTGCGTGCGAAGGCCGTGTGGTCGGCACGCGCAATCTCCTGATTGCGCAGAAAGAGCACGCGGTGCTTGAACAGCGCAGCGCGAATTTCTGCGAACAGGCCTTCGTCGTGCACCGCGTCGCTCAGGCGCACGCCGGTCAGCTCCGCGCCAATGGCGCAGGTCAGTTGTTCCACTTTCATGATGCTGTTGTCCCCTGTTGTGTTTGTTGGATGCTCAGACAGTGAAGATGGCCGAGCCGATGATCTTTCGCGCTTCCATGTCGCGATGCGCCTGCACGGCGTCGGCGAGTTCGTAGCGCTCGCTGATGTCGGCGCGGATGCGGCCGGACGCGATATGCGCGAACAGTTCTTCGGCAAGCGCAGCCTTCTCGACCGGGTCGGCAAGATAGTCGGCCGATGCCGGACGGGTCAGGAACAGAGAACCCTTCATCGCGAGAATCTGCGGATTGAACGGCGGAATCATTCCGGACGCCGTGCCCACGCACACCATCAGGCCGCGACGCTTCAAGCTGTTGAGCGAGCCTTCGAACGTGTCCTTGCCCACGCTGTCGAACACCACGTTCACACCCACGCCGTTGGTGATCTCGCGCACGCGTGCAGCCACATCCTCGTGGCTGTAGTTGATGGTGTGGTCGCAGCCATGGGCCTTGGCGACTTCGGCCTTGGCATCGGACGACACCGTGCCGATCACCGTGATGCCCTGCAGCTTGGCCCATTGCGACACCAGCAGACCCACGCCACCGGCAGCGGCGTGCAGCAGAATGGTTTCGCCGCCCTTGAATTCGTAGATGCGGCGCATCAGATACGCGGCCGTCAAACCACGCATGGTGATCGCGGCAGCGGTCTCGAAGTCGATGGCGTCGGGCAGGCGGATCAGCGCAGCCGCATCGATCAGGCGCTCCGTGCTGTAGGCACCCAGCGTGTTGTGCGCGCCGGTGTAGGTCACGCGATCGCCGACCTTCACGTTCGTCACGCCGGCGCCCACGGCCGTCACCGTGCCGCAGGCATCGCTGCCGATGCCCGATGGCAGCGGCGCGGGATAGAGACCCGAGCGGAAATAGGTGTCGGCAAAGTTCAGCGCGACCGCACCGTGCACAAGGCGCACCTGACCCGCTCCGGGCTCGCCCACCTCGACGTCTTCATAACGCAGAACTTCCGGTCCACCAACTTCATGAAAGCGGGTCATCTTTGCCATACATACACTCCAATTCACTTGCTGCAAGGTAATGCCGAACCGCCGGCGATTACGTGATATTCAAATTCGATAAAAACCATAGAAACCATTCACCATATTCAAGCGGCGCATCCAATGAATGAGATACGCAATCGACAAGGCAAACACTTCATTGATTTCACAGCAATCAACTATATTTACCCTCCAGATCAGTATTTCTCTAGCCGCGCCAAGTTTTTTTCTTTTCGCGACATCCATGGAAAACCCCTAGACAGGGAGAGCCCCTCTCAAGCGCATGCGGAGCGCCCCTCAGAATATCTGCAACCAGTTGAATTCATTGACAAAACCTCAGCACCAAACATGACAGCAAGCGGCAACAAGGCAAGCACCGAGGCACGTCCCTTCGACCCACGGCACGCCGACAGCGTTTCAAGGCAGTTAATCCTTCACACCTTCAAACTAGAATCAAATGACGCCAAAGCCCATTAAGCATTGCGCGTTCATATAGAAAATTCGCGCAGCAAGACATATTCAAATCCGAGTCATTTGCGTATTTCTTGTTGCCAGCAAACTCACGCCCTCAGTACAGAGACAACAAAGGATTCGCCGCATGACATATTCCGCTCCCGTCAAAGACATGCTTTTCAATCTGGCCCATCTGGCCCGGATCGACGACATCGCCCAACTGCCCGGATTGGGCGACTACGGTCTCGAAACGGCGCAGGCGGTGCTGGAGGAATGCGCGCGTTTTTGCGATGGCGTCGTTGCGCCGCTGGGCGTTCTGGGTGACACACAGCCATCCACCTGGAACGACGGCAAAGTGACCGCAACGCCCGGCTTCAAGCAGGCCTATGTGCAGTACGCCGAAGGTGGTTGGCAGGGTCTGCAGCACCCGGCGGAGTTCGGCGGCCAAGGCATTCCGCGCGCCATTGCTGCGGCCTGCGTCGAGGTGCTCAACAGCTCGAATCTGAGCTTCGCCATGTGCCCGGTGCTCACCGACGGGGCCATCGAAGCCTTGCTCACAGCAGGCAGCGATGAGCTCAAGGCGACCTATCTGCACAAGCTCGTCGCAGGCCAATGGACGGGCACCATGAACCTGACCGAACCACAGGCCGGATCGGATCTCTCGCTGATCCGCACCAAGGCCGAAGCGCAGGCCGATGGCACCTACAAGGTGTTCGGCACCAAGATCTTCATCTCCTGGGGTGAGCACGACATGGCGGAAAACATCGTGCATCTGGTGCTCGCCCGCGTGCCCGGTGCGCCCGACGGCGTCAAGGGCATCAGCCTGTTCATCGTGCCCAAGCTGCTGGTGAACGCCAATGGCTCGCTGGGTGCACGCAATGATGTGCAATGCGTGTCCATCGAACACAAGATGGGCATCAAGGCATCGCCCACCTGCGTGCTGCAGTACGGCGACAACGGCGGTGCCATCGGCTATCTGGTCGGCGAAGAAAATCACGGCCTCGAGTACATGTTCATCATGATGAATGCCGCACGCTATGCCGTGGGCCTGCAGGGCCTTGGCGTGGCCGAGCATGCTTATCAACGCGCCACCGCTTACGCAAAGGATCGCGTGCAAAGCCGTCCGGTCGATGGCAGTGCCAAGGGCAGCGCCACCATCGTCCACCACCCCGATGTACGACGCATGCTCATGACCATGCGCGCCTTGAATGAAGCAGGCCGCGCACTCGCTGCAACAGCCGCAGGAGCCGCCGACAATGCCCACCACAACCCCGACGCCGCAGCGGCCGCGCAGGCCCACGCGTTCTACGACTTCCTGGTTCCGCTGGTCAAGACTTACTGCACCGAAACCAGCGTCGAAGTCGCAAGCCTTGGCGTGCAAGTGCATGGCGGCATGGGCTTCATCGAGGAAACGGGAGCCGCACAGCACTACCGCGATGCACGCATTCTTCCGATCTACGAAGGCACGACCGCCATTCAGGCCAACGACCTCGTCGGACGCAAGACCGTGCGCGATGGCGGCCAACTCGCGCGCTCCATCGCAGTGCAGATCGAAGCCACCGAGCAGCAACTGCTGGCAAGCGACACAGCCGTTGCCCGCGCGATCGCGCAGCGCCTTGCATCGGCGCGCAAGACATTTCTGGAAGTCGTGGACTACGTCGTGGGCAATGCCAAAGCATCGCCCAACGAAGTGTTCGCGGGCAGCGTGCCGTATCTGATGATCACCAGCTACCTCATCGCGGGTTGGCAGATGGCGCGCTCGGTAGTGATCGCGCAGGAACTGCTGCAGGCGGGCGAAGACGAATCCTTTCTGGAAGCCAAGCTGATCACCGCCCAGTTCTACGCCGAGCACATCCTGCCCCGCATTTCCGGTCTGAGAGACTCGATCCTCAACGGCGCGGGCAGCGTGTTGGCACTGCCGTTGGAAGCGTTCTGATCAGTTGCCCAGCTTCCGGCAGTACGTTGCGCCAAATGTGGAGCGACGGACTCCAAGCCCAGCGTCTGTGACGCTGTCAAGACGCTGGGCTACAAGAGGTTCACATTGCCGCGCTTGCCGCAGCAAGCGTGACCCTCCGTTGCCCCATCTGTTGCAGTCATTCGAACTGAAATTTGGGGACGAATTTCAATGGCGCGGCAACTCAGCCTACACAAAATCGACCTTACGCCACCCGTTTTGTTGCATCGATCAACGCCTCGGAGAATCCATAGATCTCATCGAGGTTTGAAATCGGATGCCGCGTTTCCTTCTTGTCTTGATCGAGTATTCCAAGATACTTCTGCCCCCGATTGAAGTGCAGGCGGCAAACTGGCTTGCGATTGTTGTCGTCCAACAAAATCCCGAAGTAGCTTTGCGTATCGCGGTGCCCAATTCGACTTGACTCGACGACCGGACGAATGATCGACTTCACGATGAAGTAGCCCTCCATCTCCTCCTCGGTCGTCACCACTCGGACCTCTTCATCATCGACGCCGGTTGTAGGCTCGACTGACACAGTTGCAGTGACAGGGCTCGGTGTGCTGATCACGATGGGCATCGTTGCACTCACACCTGTGATGGCTGACTTCAAACGGTCATTCACCAAGTCGGCCGTGTACTGGCTGATCGCCTTCTCCAAAAGCGGCTGAAATTGCTCTCGCACTTTTGCCGTGATCGTGCCGTCGTACACCCGCGTGATGAAGAAGCGGAGGAATTCATCGCCAGGCGCAGCAAACTGCGCTGCAATCTCGCGCTTGATCTGCCCGATGTACTTCAGTTCACCTGCCGCACTGATGATGGACTCCACGTCGAATGTGGACTTCGTCAGCTTGTTGAGTTCCGGCACTGAGTGCTCGTCCACGTCCAGCAAGTCCAGCTCCAAGAATGGCTTTTCGTCCATCTTGTTAGGTGCATCCAGATCCGTGAAAAACTTGTAGACCTGACCGTTCGTCAGAATGGAAATCCGTGCCGTTGTCACATGAAAGTATCTGAACAGCTGACTCGCATGATTGACGTTGAGCGGCTCGCCAATCTTCTTGCATTCAATGAGCATCTGGATTTGCCCATCCTTGAGAATGGCGTAGTCGATCTTTTCGCCTTTTTTGGTCCCGATGTCGCAGACGTACTCCGGGACCACCTCTTGAGGGTCAAAAACATCGTACCCAAGCACGTTCTTGATGAACGGCATCACAAACGCGTTCTTCGTTGCCTCCTCCGTGGCGATGGACGAACCCTGCTGCCGAACCTTGGCCGCCAGCGCATTCAAGCTTTCAAGAAACTCCATATCCCCTCCATAGATGAAGAAGACATGCTACCAAATGCTACCTCCAAACATCGAATTTCGATTTCTCGGAATAGGCGCAAGACACCAATAATTCAACGTGGGGTATCAACCAACATACGGAATGCAGCCTGAAGACCTCTCCAAATGGAATCCATGAAAGAAAGTTGGCTCACAACTGCTCCACCTGCGGAATCACAACCTAGGAAACCAACCCGCCCCGCCGCCATTCCCGCGGACTCATGCCGAAGCTCATCTGGAACCAGCGCGTGAAAGACGCCTGTCTGGAGTAACCCGTGAGCGACGCCACCTGGCCGATGGTGTAGCGGCTATTGCTCATGTAGCGCAGCACCAGATTGCGGCGCACGTTGTCGAGCAGCTCGGAAAAGCTCGTGCCGCTCTGGTCAAGCTGGCGTTGCAGCGTGCGCGTGCTGGTGTGCATCTGCTCGGCCACGCGTTCGATGCGCGCCTGCTCCAGCGGCATCAACATGTAGATGTTCTTGCGCACTTCCTGCAGCAACGAGTTCTCGCCCAGCGCCTTCATCGGCAGCAGCACGCTCTCGGCATAACGCACCAGTTCGGGGTCGGCCACAGGATTGGGCACGCTCAGGTCGCTGGTCTTGAGCACCAGGCCGTTGAATTCCGAACCAAACAGAATCGGGCAGCCGAACACCTTCTTGTGCTGAAACAGCTCCTGAGGCGCGGCGTGCATGAAATGCACCTCGCGTGGCGACCATGCCTCGCCCAGCACCGACTGGCAGATGCGCATCTGCACGCCCGCCACCAGCTCGGAGGCTTGGGTCTGTGGCACCTGCGTGTTCACCAGCAGCTCGAAGCGAAGAATGCTCAGCTCGCTCGAAGTTTCAAGCGACTGCGCCGTGGCGGCATTGAGCAGGCGCTGGTAATCGATCGCCACCTGCAGCATGTCACGCAGACAAGGCTTGTGGCGCATCATCACGCCCAGAATGCCGAAGTCCAGCATCGCGCGATTCATCGCCATCTGTATGCCAAAGGACGGGCAGCGCGCCTCCACAGCGGCCAGATCCAGCAGACGGCAAAACGCCTCCGCAGAAATGTGGCGCTCCACATCCACCAGCGCGCTGGCATCCAGCCCCACCTTGCCCAGCAGGGCGTGCGCATTCAATCCGTGCGAAGTGCACACATTCAAGAACCCGTTCAGGGTCACCGTTCTAACCAGCGTATCCATATCAACACCCAAAACACCCGGCGAAGTCTTGATTTTTATCTCTTTGATGCTAATCAGGGTTTACACCAAATGGCGCATAAAGCAAAAAACTTGGCGTGCAAAGAGAAAAATATTAACGCCATTTCTCTACATTCAACGCTCGAAGGTCTTTGAACCATCCACCATTTTTCTTACCGACCCCCACTCCGACTCGATACCACCATGAATACAAAAGACAACAACCGGTTGACCCGTCGAAGCCTCCTGCGCACAAGCTCCGCGCTGGCTTTCAGCAGCCTGGGATTGCCCGCTTTTGCCCAGACCAGCACAACAGCAAACTGGCCGAGCAAACCCGTGCGTCTGGTGGTGGCGGGCCCAGCCGGAGCCAATGCGGACGTGGTGGCTCGCGCACTCAGCGAGGCACTCAGCGAGGCGCTCAACCGCAGCACCAAGCAAGCCTTCATCGTGGACAACAAACCCGGCGCAGCCGGTGTGATCGCGGTGAACGACCTGCTGGCCGCGCCTCAGGACGGCCTCACGCTGATGGTCGGCGTGAGCTCCCTCGTCAGCGAAATCCCGCACATCGTCAAGATGCGCCAAGACATGCGCAAAGCCATCGTCCCGCTGGCCCAGCTCTCGCGCGGCGGACTGGTGCTGGTCACCGCGCCCGACCTGCCGGTGAAAAGCCTCAAGGACGTGATCGATCTTTCCAAGTCCAGGACTGAAGGCTTGAGCTACGCCTCCTACAGCCCCGGCACCATGTCGCACGTCGCCGGACTGCTGCTCGGGCGCGAAACTGACCCATGTGGGCTACAAAGGCTCCACACCCGCGCTCAACGACGTGATGGGCGGTCACATCCCACTGATGTTCGATGGCCTCGCCACCTCCCTGCCCTTCATCCGCACAGGCAAGATCAAAGCCATCGCCATCTCCTCACCTCAGCGCTCGCCCCTGCTACCCGAGGTGCCGACCTTCAAGGAACTCGGCCAGCCCGAACTCACCTATACCGGCTGGATGGGCCTGTGGGCCAGCAGCACCATGCCCGCCCATCTGCAGCAACAGATTCACCAGCAAGTTCATGCCGCACTGAACGACCCCACGTTCAAGAACACGATCACCAACGCCGGATTCGAAACCAGCAGCCTGCGCGACTCCGCAGCACTGCATGCCGAACTGGTGGCGGATTACGAGCGCGTGGGGAAGGTGTTGGCTGGGACGGATGTGAAGCTGTAAGCAGCCAGCAGTAGTCGCCGACAAGCAAGTCAGGGCCATGCGCAGCGAAAAAAAAGATTGATCCGCTAACCAAAAAGTACCCTGCTGGCAGACACCATCCGCCAGCAGGGGCAACTACAGTTCAATCCGAATCAGCCGAAACGCATCGCCCTCAGATCGAGCGGCCTCCATCCACAGGCAGTTCCACCCCTGTCAGGAACTGCGCCTGTGCACTCGCCAGGAACACGGCCGCATTGGCCACGTCCATCGCGTCGCACATGCGGCCAAGCGGAATCGTGGAGACGAATTTCGCTCGATTTTCGGCCGTGTCCGCCACGCCCATGAAGTCCTGCAGCAAGCCTGTGGGGGACATGACGGGAGCAATCAGATTCACGCGGATGCCGTCGGGTGCCAGCTCGACGGCCATGGACTTGGTCATCACTTTGACCGCTCCCTTGGAGCTGTTGTACCAAGTCAGGCCCGGGCGTGGACGGATGCTGCCTACCGAGCCGATGTTGATGATCACGCCGTCCTTGGCGGCCTGCATCAGCGGCACCACCGCGCGGGTCATGTGGTAGATGGACTTCACGTTGACGTTGAAGACGCGGTCGAACGTGGCCTCGTCCACTTCGAGCATGGACTGGTTGCGGTGCGTGGTGCCTGCGTTGTTGACCACGATGTTCGGTGCGCCGAAGTGCTCCACACATTGCTTGACCATGGCCTTCACTTGATCGGCGCGGCTGACGTCGCAGGCCACGGCCAGTGCGTTCTTGCCGAGTTCCGCAGCCACGGCCTGCGCGGCATCCAGTCGCAGATCGGCCAGCACCACCTTGGCACCTTGCGCCACGTAGGCTTTGGCGATGGCTGCGCCGAAGCCGCTGCCTGCGCCGGTGATGATGGCTGTCTTGTTGTTCAGTGCTGTCATGATGGGTGTCTCCTGTGGTGATCTGTGGTGATGCTTGTTGCTTACTCGAAATGCTGGACGATGGTCTTGGTGGTGCTCATTTCCTCAAGCGCCACAAAGCCCTTTTCGCGGCCATAGCCGCTCTTCTTGACGCCACCGAAAGGCAGCTCCACGCCGCCTCCTGCGCCATAGCAGTTGATGAATACCTGTCCGCTCGCCACACGTTGCGCCACTCGTGACTGACGGCTGCCGTTCTCGGTCCACACGCCTGCGACCAGACCGAATTCGGTCGCGTTGGCCAGCTGGATCGCATCCTCTTCGTTGAAGAACGGAATCGCCGAAAGCACAGGACCGAAGATCTCCTGCGTGGCAATGCGCGTGTCGCGCGGCACCTGTCCGAACAGCGCGGGTGCGATGAAGAAGCCCTTGTTCGACAGGCCATCGGCCAGCTCGCCCTGCGCCAGCAACGGAATACCCTGCTCCACGGCATTGCGGATGAAGGCATGCACGCGCGACTGCTGCCTGGCGCTGATCAGCGGGCCGCAGTCCAGGTCCATCTCGGGGGTGCCGACGCGCAATTGCGAGAAGCGCTTGGCCACGGCCTTGATCACATCGTCGTACACGCTTTGCTGAATCAGCAGGCGACTGCCCGCCGAGCAGGTCTGGCCCGCGTTCTGCGAGATCGCCTTGACGATGATGGGAATGGCCTTGTCGAAATCGGCATCCTCGAACACGATCTGCGGCGACTTGCCGCCGAGTTCAAGCACGCAGGGCACGTTGTTGCGCGCCGTGGCCTGCTGCACCAGAATGCCCGCCTCGGGCGATCCGGTGAAGGTGACGAAATTCACGCCGGGATGGGCCGTGAGTGCCGCACCGGCCTCTGCGCCATAACCCGTCACGATGTTGAGCGCGCCCGGCGGCAGCCCCGCCTCCATCGCCAGTTCCGCCAGTTTGAGTGCGGACAGGCACGCGTCCTCAGACGGCTTGACCACCGCAGCATTGCCCATGGCCAGCGCCGGTGCCAGCGTGCGGCCCATCATCTGCGCCGGATAGTTCCACGGAATGATGTGCCCGGTCACGCCATGCGGCACGCGCACCACGCTCACGTTGTAGCCGTTGAGATAAGGAATGGTCTGCCCGTGAATCTTGTCGGCAGCGCCTCCATAGAATTCAAAATAGCGCGCCACGGCAGCCGCGTCGGCACGCGCCACGCTCATGGGCTTGCCGGTGTCGCGCGCTTCGAGCTGCGCAAGCTCCTCGCCGTTGGCCACGATGATCTGCGCGAGGCGCTGCAGAATCCGCCCGCGCTCGGTCGCCGTCATGCGGCCCCAGGCACCGTCAAGCGCGCCTTGTGCGGCTTTGACCGCGCGGTCCACATCCTGCACCTGTCCACGCGCAATCGTTCCAAAAGGAATGGCCGTGCAAGGGTCGATCACATCGATCGTCTCTCCTGCAAGCGCATCCACCCATTGACCGTCAATAAGCAACTGACTCTTCTTCACATTGACTCCCTGCAAATCCGATGGGCTGCCGCGTGCAATCACCACCAACGTCGGCCATGCTGAAAAGCGACGCAGTGGGGCTCCCTCACGCGGCAGCGACTCTCATCCAGCTCAGCTCTGCATGGCAGCGCGCTCTGGCTCCACCTCCTTCATGAACTCCTTGTCGTTGTAGTGGTAGAGATCGTCCAGATAGGGCACGAAGAACTCGTAGAACGAGCGCGAGTCGTACTTCGGCTGCTCGCCTGGCGCCACGCATTCGGGGATGGGCGCAACGCTGGCATCGTCATCCGGGTAGAAGAAGAACGTGAGCGCGTAGCGTTTGTGCGGCGGGTTGACCACGCGGTGCGGTGTGGCGATGAAGCGGTCGTTGGACATGCGGTTGAGCACCTGGCCGGTGTTCACGATCAACGCGTCCTTCACGTAGCGCACGCTCAGCCATTCCTTGGCGGGTGTCATCACCTGCAGTCCGGGCACGGGCGTCATCGGCAGCAGCGTGAGAAAGCTGCCATCGGAGTGCGGAGCCAGTGCGTACTGGCCTTCTTCCATCTTCTCTTCTGGATGGTAGTAAGCGCAGCGCTGGTAGTACTCGGGCGCCTTGAACATGTTGTCGAAGTAGTCCCCGCGCAGGTCCAATGCACGCGCGTAGATGGGCATCAGCTTCACGGCCAGCTTCTCCATGGACGTCTGATAGTTGTGGAGCGTCTTCTTGAAATCCGGCAGGCTGTCGGGCCATTGGTTGAGACCACGATGGCGCACGTTGTTCTTGACCTTCGGGTCATCCGCATCACGATTGCGCATGAACAGCCACGCCGAGTTGGTGTCCTTCTTGGTGTTCACCGCAATCTTGTCCTGAATGACCTTGGACTGCAGGATCGACGCCTTGGGCGGCAGATAGCCCTGATGGTGGTAGCCCACGCGGTGCTTGAGCTTTTCGTCCATCGGAATCTCGAACAGCTGCGCCGTCTGGCGGAACGATTCGTCGATCAACTCCTGCGGAATGCCATGGTTGATGATCGCGAAGAAGCCGAGATTTTCCTGGATGTGGCGCACATCGGCGCCCAACTGCTCGAGCGCACCGGGCACGCCCGCGAGGTAGGGACCGACATCCAGAATCGGAAGCTCCTTGGCTTCCTGAATGGCTTTGCGTACAGCCTCGGACGGCTGCGTGGTGTTCTTGTCGATATTGCTCTTGGCGTTCATGACTTTGTCTCCTGGATTTTTTCCATGTGATTGATTGACTCTGGGAATGGATGCGTTCAGTGCTTCGTTGGCTCACCCTCCTGTCCACAGCTTGCATTTGGACTCCGCCTTGGAGGCGAAGGCCTGCTCCCCGGGGATCACCTGAATCTCCTTGTAGTAGTCCCATGGCCGCTTGGATTCGGCAGGCGACTTGACCTCCATGAGACGCAGGTCATGCACCATGCGGCCGTCCTCGCGGATGCGACCGCTGGAGGTGTACATGTCGTCGATCTTCTGTGTCCGCAGTTGCTTCATCACCGTCTCGGACTGGTCCGTTCCAGCAGCTTTGACAGCGTTCAGGTACTGCAGCGCTGCCGAGTAGCTTGCCGCCTGCATGCTGGTGGGCATCTTCTTCATCTTGTCGTTGAAGCGCTTGGCCCACGCGCGGGTCTTGTCATCGGTATCCCAATACCAGGCTTCGGTCAGGTTGATGCCGCTGGTGAGCTTCAGACCGAGCGAGTGCACATCGGTCAGGAACAGCATCAGCCCCGCGATCTTCATGCTTTGGGTGATGCCGAATTCGTTGGCCGCCTTGATGGAGTTGATGGTGTCGCCACCGCCATTGGCCAGCCCCAGCACCTGCGCACCGGATGCCTTGGCCTGCAGCAGGAACGAAGAAAAATCGTTGGCCGACAGCGGATGCTTGACGCTGCCCACCACCTTGCCGCCCTGCGCCTTGACGACCTGCGTGGTCTCGCGTTCCAGCGATTCGCCGAAGGCATAGTCCACCGTGAGGAAGTACCAGTTCTTGCCGCCCTGCTTGGTCATCGCCGAGCCCGTGCCGCGCGCCAACGCCACGGTGTCGTAGAGATAGTGCACGGTGTAGGGCGAGCATTCCTCGTTGGTGAGCTGCGCCGCCACGCCGCCCGTGACCATCACGACCTTCTTCTTCTCGGTGGCCACCTTGGCAATCGCCAGGCTGGTGCCCGAGCTGGGTCCGCTGATGATCATGTCCACACCCTGCGTGTCGAACCACTCGCGCGCTCTGGTCGCGGCGATGTCGGCCTTGGCCGAGTGATTGGCGTTCACCACCTCGATCTTCTTGCCGTTCACGCTGCCGCCCATGTCGGCCACCGCGAACTTGACGGCCTCGACAACGCCCGCACCACCCATGTCGGCATACAGGCCCGACATGTCGGCCAGCACGCCGATGCGCACCACATCGTCGCTTGTCTGGGCACGCACTCCTGCGCCCCAGGTCACGGCGGTCGCCGCGCACAACAGCATCGCGGCCTTGGCCAGATGATGTCGCTTCCCCTTGCCCCCTACCTTCTCGAGTTTCAACATGAGAGTCTCCTGCGTTGTAATGCCCCACTCCAAAAACACGTTCGAGAGATACCGTCAGCTCACCTCGCCGAGCGTGCGAAATCGAAGGGCGTGCAACATCCGAAGCTCCTCGGGAGTTCCGGTGGCGCGCGCCGCGCCCAGGCAGTAGTCCCAGATGCCGCCGTTGATTTCGGCGCTCAGCTTCACTGCCTCCAACAATCTGATGAGTGCCAACTGCTTGTGGCGCATGTCCACGCTGCGCTGGAGCAGCGCGAGCGCCGCATCCCGCGCCGCCGCGACCTGTGCCTGCGAGGCCTCGCCCGCCACCGCTGCCGTGTGGATGGCGCGCTTGCATTGCCTGATGTGTGTGCGTGCCATGGCGTCAGTCCACTTTCGCGCCGGACAGACGCACCACGCCGCCCCACTTCACCGCATCGGCTCGCAACTGGTGGGCGAACTGCTCGGGCGAGCGGGGATAGGGCTCCGCACCCTGCGCCTCGAAGCTCGCCACCACCTCGGGCAGACGCAGCACATCGTTCACATCGGCATTGATCTTCTTGACCACATCGGCAGGCACGTTCTTGGGTGCCATCAGGCCAAACCACGGCGTGACGTCGAAGTCGGCAAAGCCCGATTCGGCCACCGAGGGAATCTGCGCAAAGGTTCTGGACCGCTTGGCGCTGGTCACTGCGATGGGGCGCAGATTGCCGTTGCGCAATTGCCCGGCCACCGACGGCAGGCTGGTGAAGACCACATCGATCTGACCACCCAGCAAGTCCTGCAGCGCCTGCGCCGCGCCGCGATACGGAACATGTTCGAGCTTGACCTTGGCGTCCGCGTTGAACATCTCGCCGAGCAGATGATTCACCGAGCCATTGCCTGCCGAGCCGAAGGTCACGCGTCCTGCCTTCGCTGCGTCCACCAGCTGCGGAACGGTGCTGAACGTCGCCCCCGGTCGGCTGACGAGCACGAACGGCAAGGTGGCAAGCGTGGCGACTGCCGTGAAATCGTTCACTGGGTCGAAGCCCAGACTGCGGTAGAGCGAACCGTTGATGGCCTGCGTGCCCACATAGGTCATGAGCAGCACCGTGCCGTCAGCGGGTGATGCAGCCACAGCCTCCATGCCGATGTTGCCACCTGCGCCGGGGCGGTTTTCCACGACGACGGGCTGTCCCCATTTCTCGGACAGCTTCACGGAGACGATGCGCGCCAGCGCGTCGGAGGCCCCTCCCGGCGTCTGCGGAACGATGATTCGCACGGGCTTGGATGGGAACTGGGGAGCGGCCGTCGCGGTGCCCGCACAGAGCACGAACACGGCGGCCAACAGCATGCATCTACGTTTCATCACTTGACTCCTCCTGTCTGTTCATCACGCAACGCGGAGCGCAGAGTATCCAATGCACCAAACATTTGTTTGGCAAAATCATTCAAAAAAAATTCCTCGCGCTGCGCACCAATGAATTCCGCCAACCTCAGTTCCAGCGCACGGCGCAGTCGGTAGCGCGCACGCGCTGTCTGCACCGCCATTCGCCGTTCCTCCGATCGCCCGAGCCAGCGCTGGTGCTGGTCGATGGCCTCCGACAGCGCCTGTATCGATTCGGGCTGTGTGTACGAGGCCAGCAGAATCGGCGGAATCCACACATCCTTCTCGTGTCGCGCCACGGCGGCGATGCGGCGCAGATCGGTGACCATGCGCTGCGCGCCTGGCAGGTCCGCCTTGTTGACCACGAAGATGTCGGCCATCTCCATGATTCCGGCCTTCATGGCCTGCACCACGTCGCCGCTGTCGGGCAGCAGCACCAGCACCAGCGTGTCGACCTGCGCACGCACCGCGTACTCGGCCTGACCAACGCCTACGGTCTCCAGCAGCACCTCGTCGAACCCATGCTGATCCATCAGATCGAGCATTTCGGCGAGGTTGTCGGCCAGCCCATCGGTCGTGCGGCGTGAACCCAGCGATCGGATGTACAGCTCGCTGCTGCCCTCGATGTCGTCCATGCGCACCCGGTCACCCAGAATCGCGCCGCCGCTGTGCGGGCTGCTCGGATCGACCGCCAGCACGCCGAGGCGCCCCTTGGCCAGACGCTGGGTTGCCAGATGCCCGACCAGTGTGCTTTTGCCCGCCCCCGGCGCACCCGTGATGCCGATGCGGCGCGCGGGCGCGTCGGCCTGCGGCATCGCAGCGAGCTGCGCCAGATCCGACGCATTTGCATTGGCCAGCCGGGTCAGTGCGCGGCTCAATGCCCAACGGTCGAGTGCCGGACGATTCATGCGAGGTCCTTGCCCAGCAAGGCTTCGGCATGCTCGTTGAGCAGCGGCGGCAAGCCATATTCGGGAGTGAAATCGTTGAAGCGGATGGGACTGGCCACCGCGCGCATCGGCAGGCTGCCATCGCCCAGCGCCACCACCAGTTCGCGCGACTTGGCCAGATCGCCTTCAAGCGCCTTGTTCAGCGTGTCCACCTGCGCGACCACCACGCCCAATGGAGCCAGACGACGCACCCAGTCATCGGCGGAAGCCGTGGCCAGCACCTGGCTGATGGCGGCCACCACTTCGGGGCGATTGGCGCGGCGCGCGGCCATGGTGGCGTAGCGCGGATCGGCCACCCACTCGGGGCGATCGATCTCCTCGCAGAAGATCTTCCAGAACTTGTCGTGCGTGATGAACAGCGTGAGCCAGCCATCCGCCGTCGCGAAGATCTGCGCCGGCACCACATAGGGGTGGGACGAGTCGGCAAGGCGCTCGATGGTCTCGCCCGCATTCAGCGCCGCACCGGCCAGATAGTTGAGCTGCGAGAGCATCACGTCATACATCGCCACATCGACCTGCCCGCCCTGCCCCTGCACGATCTTGGCCAGCAGGCCCACGGCCGCGACCAGCCCCGCCGAGTTGTCGACCGCCGAGTAACCCGCCTTGGTCGGCGGCGCAGACGGATCGCCCGTGAGCGCCATCACGCCAGTCAGCGCCTGAATCACGTAGTCATATGCAGGGTTGTCGGCGAACGGACCTTCGAGGCCATATCCGGTCAGCGCCACGCAGACCAGTTTGGGATTGCTGTGTCGCAGCGCGTCGTAGGTCAGCCCGAGCTTGCGGATCGCCGACGGGCGCAGATTGGTGACCAGCGCATGTGCCGACTCGGCCAGACGCGCGAGCGACTCCTGCCCCTCCTCGCTTGCGAGGTCAAGCACCACGCTCTTCTTGTTGCGGTTGAGGCTGGCGAAATACGCATTGTGCGGACCCACGAAGTGCGGGCTCACCGCACGCGCGATGTCTCCTTCGGGAGTCTCGATCTTGATGACCTCCGCGCCCATGTCCGCGAGCATCAGCCCGCAGTAAGGTCCTGCCAGCATGTGGCCGACCTCGATGATGCGTATGCCCGCCAGCGGCGCCGTCATGCCAGGCTTTCTGCCAGAGAGACGACCACGCGCTCGAGCGGCATGTCGGCGGTGAACACCGCGCTCACGCCCAGCTGGCGCAGCGATTCGTGGTCCTCCGCCGGAATCGTGCCGCCGACGAACACCTTCACATCCAGCGCATTCATCTCGCGCAGTTGGGCGATCACATCGGCCACCAGTTCCTTGTGGCTGCCCGAAAGAATGCTCAGGCCGACAGCGTCGACGCCCTCGTCCACGGCCACCTGTGCGATCTGCGCCGGGCTGCGGCGCAGGCCGGTGTAGATCACTTCGGCTCCGGCGTTGCGCAGCGTGAGCGCGATGATCTTCGCGCCGATGTCATGCCCATCCAGTCCCGGCTTGCCGATCAGGATGCGCTTGGACGCCAGTTTGGCGGATTTCTGTTGCGGTTGCTGTTGCGTGCTCATAAGTTCACCGGCTCCTTGAATTCACCCCATTGCGCCTTGAGGCACTCCACCATCTCGCCCACGGTGGCGTAGGCGTGACAGCACTCGACCAGATAGGGCATGACGTTCTCGTTGTCCTTGGCGGCCGCAACCGACAGCTTGGTCAGTGATGCGCTCACCGCCGCGTTGTCCCGCGTGTCCATCACGCGCTGGAATTTTTCGAGCGCACGCTGGGCCACGGTCGGGTCGAGCGTGAACACCTCGCCCACCTTGATTTCCTCGTTTTCCTTCTTGAAGTGGTTCTGCCCGATCACCACGTTGCGGCCTGCATCGGTGTCGAGCTTGCGTTCGAGCCCACGCTCGGCCAGACGCATCTGGATCCAGCCGTCCTCGATGGCGCGCACCACGCCGCCGTAGGCGTCGATCTCCTGCATCACCTGCTCGATCTGCGCTTCCATGCGGTCGGTGTGCTGCTCAAGGAAGTAGCTGCCGCCCAATGGATCGACGCTGCGACCGATGCCGCTCTCGTACGCCAGAATCTGCTGTGTGCGCACCGCCAGTTCGGCGGAGAACTCGGTCGGAATCTGGAAGGCTTCGTCGAACGCGCAGGTGAAGATCGACTGCGCGCCACCGAACACCGCCGCCATCGTCTCGACCGCCACGCGCACCACGTTGTTGTAGGGCTGCGGTGCGACCAGCGACGAGCCGCCGCACACCACGCCGAAGCGGAAATGCTGGGCCTTGGGGTCCTGCGCTCCATAGCGCTCTTTCATGAGACGCGCCCAGATCCGGCGCCCCGCACGGAACTTCGCGATCTCGTCGAAGAAATCCATGTGCACATAGAAGAAGAACGACAGGCGCTTGGCGAACTTCTCCACATCGCCGCCGCGCGAGCGCAGCTCATCCACATACGCCAGACCGTTCGCCAGCGTGTAGGCCATCTCTTCCGCAGCGGTCGCACCGGCATCGCGGACATGGGCCCCGGCAATGCTGATCGGGTTGAAGCGCGGCGACACCTCGTTCGAATACAGAATCGAATCGGCGATCAGACGCATCGATGGACGCACCGGAAAGATCCAGGTCCCGCGTGCCACATACTCCTTGAGGATGTCGTTCTGGATCGTGCCGGTGAGCTTGGAGCGCGGCACGCCTTGCTTGTCCGCCACGGCCAGATACATCGCATAGATGATCGCTGCCGTGCCGTTGATGGTGAACGAGGTCGAGATGCGCGAGAGATCCAGATCCTTGAACAGAATCTCCGCCTCGCTCAGGTTGGACAGCGACACGCCGACCTTGCCGATCTCGGGCCGTGCCATCGGATGCGTGGGATCAAGCCCGCATTGCGTGGGCAGATCGAGCGCCACCGACAGTCCGGTCTGCCCTTTTTCAAGCAGGAACTTGTAGCGCTCGTTCGATTCCTCGGCCGTGCCGAAGCCGGAGTACTGGCGGATCGTCCACAGTCGGCCCTGATAGCCATCGGGAAAAATGCCGCGGGTGAAGGGGTACTCGCCCGGTTGGCCGATGCGCTGCTCGTCCACGCTGCTCGCGTCCACACAAGTCGGCACCTCAATGCCGCTGGGCGACACGGGGCGCAACTGCGGCTCCACGGCCTCGGGCTGCAGGTTGTCGTCTCTGCTGTTCATTTGCTGCCTTTCGCAAGAAATCGGTCCGATGCCTTCCAGTGGTCGTCATGCAGCCATGTGGAAAGCACCTGGGCGCGCTCCACGTCGCGCCTTTGTTCATAGGATTGAGAAGTGCGCCAGGCCGTGGTCTGTGCCTTGATGGCGCGCAGCACATGCAGGGAGCAGTTCAGCATGGGCTCGAGAAACGCCTTCATGTCCGCGCCGTCATGGCCGTCGCTGATGACCGCATCGGCCAGCCCCCATTGCAGGGACTGCGTGGCGTCGATGAGTTCGCAGCGCGCCATCATGCGCATCGCGCGGCTGGCACCCACCAGTTGGCACAGGTCGGCTCCGCCGCCCCAAGCGCTGCTGATGGCCAGCTTGGCCTGGATGTAGCCGATGCGCGCATGTGCTGCCTGCAGCCGCATGTCGCAGGCCACCGCCAGTTCCGCGCCGCCGCCGATGGCGTCACCGTTGAGAAAGGCCAGCACGGGGAGCGGACATTCGCGAATCGCATCCAGCGCACTGCGTGAGCGATCGGCCATGGCATGCGTTGCCACCTCGTCGCGCACGAAAGACAACTCCACCAGATCGCCACCCGCTGCAAAGAAGCGCTCGCCCGCGCCGCGAATCACGATGAAGCGCGTGGTCGGCAACACCCCAGCGGTGGCCACCGCCTGCGCCAGCGAGGCCAGCACGCTGCCCGCCAGCGCGTTGTGCTTGTGCGCGCGGTCGATGGTGATCCACACCACGCCGTGGGCGTCCTGCTCGACGCCGATGTCCTGAATGGTCTGCACTTTGTTCTTGTCTCCGTTCTTTGTCGTGCTTCCATCGTATTGGGACAAAATTCAATAACAAGAACATTTGTTCGACCTGTTGAACAAATTGGCAAATCTGCGATGATTCAGGCCGTTATTTGGATAGTTATTCAGCGGGCTGAATTTGTATTCGGAACGCGTTCAAAAAAGGAGACAGAACATGGCCACAACCAACGCCACATCCATCGACCGCGTGATCGACATCTTCGAAGCGTTTCAGCACAGCCTCGCCCCGCTGTCACTGACCGAATTGGCCGAGGCGGTCGACATGCCCAAGAGCACATGCCACGCCATCGTCGGAACGCTCACCGCGCGCGGCTATCTGTATTCGCTCAGCCGCCCGCGCGCTCTCTACCCGACGCGCCGCATGTTCGATGTGATGCGCGACATCGCCGCCAAGGACCCGCTGGTCGAACGTGCCACGCCCGTGCTGGAGCGCCTGCGCGACGCCACACGCGAGACCATCATCCTCGGCAAGCGGCAAGGCGATTCTGTGATCTATCTGCAGGTGGTCGAAGGGCTGCACTCCATCCGCTATTCGGCCAAGCCCGGCGAGTTCAAACCGCTGCATTCCAGCTCCATCGGCAAGGCCCTGCTGGGCAGCCTCAAGGAAGCAGAACTGCGTGACTGGCTGCAGGAGCGCAAGCTGCAGGCCATCACCAAGGCCACCAAGGTGGAGCATGACGTGCTGATCGACGACATCGTCTCCAGCCGCAAGCAAGGCTACTTTGTCACGCGCGGCGAAAACGTGAGCGACGTCTGGGCCGTGGCCGCCTTCATCAATGTGCAAAGCCAGCCCCTGGCCGTGGCCGTGGCCGGGCCCAAGCACCGCATCGAAGAAAACCTGCCCGAAATGGCACGCCTTTTGGTCGCCAGCTGCAGCTTTCTGTCCAGACAATTGGTGCAGGATTGAGACATGGCCGCCAGCCAGCAATCCCGGGCAGGGGCCGGCTGCTGGCAAAATAAATCCATGGACCAACCGCCAACCAAAAACAACCATGGAGGCGAACCCGCCTCGAACGCCACTGCGGACACCCCGCAACGCACATCACGCGCCAGAAAATCTTCGTCCGATCCCTTGCCGGACAACCGCAAGAGCCAGTTGCTCGAGGAATCCGCACGGCTGTTTGGCTCCAAAGGCTACGAGAACACCTCGATGCGCGACATCGCGGCCGCGTTCGGAATTCTTCCGGGCTCGCTCTATCACCACTTCGGCTCCAAGGACGAACTGTTCACCGCGGTCTATGCCGAGGGCATCAACACCTTGATCGCCGCCGTGGAAAAAGCCACAGCGCCCCACACCGATCCATGGAAGCGGCTGGAGGCAGGCTTCGTCGCCCACCTCGAATCGCTGTTCTCCCGCGACACCTCCGCCTCCGCCGTGCTCGCCGACTGGTCCACCTTCCGCTCCGAAGAACTGCGAGCCGCGCTGGTGAAAGAACGCGACCGATACGAAACCGTCCTCTCGCGATTGACCGACGCCGTAGAGCTGCCCACCGGAGTGAAGCGGCACTACTTCCAGCTGGCGATCCTCGGCGCTTTCAACTGGGCCCTGACCTGGTACCGGCCAGGACGCGACTCGCCAGCGACGGTTGCAAAGCAGCTTCTGGCGGTGTTTCGGCCTACGGCTGAAGCGGTAGCCGGAAAATCCAAAGCCACTGGCTCCAAGCGTTGATCGGAACCCGGCTGCAAAGCAAGCGGCCTCACGCCAGCCAACGCTTGCGCCGCTTGTAGCTTTTGACCTCCCGAAAGCTCTTGCGCTGCTCACCGCCCACGCCCAGATAGAACTCTTTCACGTCCTCGTTGTTGCGCAGGTCTTCGGCGTGGCCATCCATGACGACGCGGCCGCTTTCGAGGATGTAGCCGTAGTCCGCGTACTTCAGCGCCATGTTGGTGTTCTGCTCGGCAATCAGAAAGCTCACGCGCTCCTTGCGGTTGAGGTCCTTCACGATCTCGAACACCTCTTCCACGATCTGCGGGGCCAGCCCCATCGAAGGCTCGTCGAGCAGCACGACGCTCGGGTTGGTCATCAGCGCGCGGCCGATGGCGCACATCTGCTGTTCGCCGCCGGAGGTATAGGCCGCCTGCGAACTGCGGCGGGTCTTGAGACGCGGAAAGTAGCTGTAGACCTTCTCCAGATTGCGCGCGATCTCGGCACGGTCGCTGCGTGTGTAGCAGCCGGTGAGCAGGTTCTCCTCGATCGTGAGGTGTGCAAAACAGTGACGCCCCTCCATGACCTGCACGACTCCGCGCTGCACCAGCTCGGCTGGCGAGAGGCTGTCGATGCGCTCGCCGCGCAACTCGATGCTGCCCTTGGTGACCTCGCCGCGTTCCCCTTTGAGCAAGTTGGAGATGGCGCGCAAAGCCGTGGTCTTGCCTGCGCCATTGCCGCCCAGAATCGCGGCGACCTGCCCTTCGGCCAAGGTCAGCGACACGCCCTTGAGCACCAGGATGACGTGGTTGTAGATCACCTCGATGCCGTTGACGTTGAGAACCGTTTTGCTGCTGTTCATGTGCTGTGTTCCGGAATGCGGGGACACAGCCGTGCCGCGCCCCCGCAGGTCAGTCTCTGGTGAGTGGCTGATCGCTCAAGAGTTGCAGTCTTCGGCGGCTCGGCGCGTCAGCTTCTTGTCGGCCAGATATTTGTCGGCCGACGTCTTGAGCAGCGGCCGCAGCACGTTCTGGTCGGCCTGCAGCCAGTCGGAACTCACGCTCCACTTGCTGCCGTCCCAAGTGTAGGCGCGTGCGGACGACGGTCCCATGTGGTCCTTGCAGGTGGTGGCGATGGGCCGCATGATGTCCGCAATGCCCAGCTCCTCCAGCCGCTTCTGGTCGATGTTGAGGTTCTCGTAGCCCCAACGTGCCTGCACCGGAGTCATGACCTGCCCCTTGCCGAATTTCTCCTGCGCACGGCGCACGCCCTCGACCGACATCATCGCGTTCATCATGCCGCGCATGTAGAGCGCCTCGCCCACTTCCTCCTTCGGCCCGGAGCCCTGTCCCTTGGCATGGAGCTTGTCCAGCACTTCCTTGGCGATCTTCGAGTTGGCGCCCGGCCCGGGCAGAATCAGCACCGCGCTGTATCCGTCGGATCCGGACACACCTTTCACGTCGGACTCGGAACCCGATGGCCAGACCCCGATCATGCGATTGCGGGGAAAGCCGGTCGACTGGGCTTCCTTCAAAGCGGTGGAATTCATCACGCCCCAACCCCAGAGCAACACATAGTCAGGACGGTTCTGGCGAATCTGCAGCCAGGTGGCCTTCTGATCGACACCGGGATGAGAAACCGGCAGCGTCACCAAATCGAAGCCCGCCGCCTTGGCCCGCGCCGTCAGCACCGGGATGGCTTCCTTGCCATATGGGCTGTCGTGATAGACCAGAGTGACCTTCTTGCCCTTGAGTTTGTCGACGCCACCGGCCTTCTGCGCCAGATACTGGAACTGCGTGTCGGCAGACGCCCAGTGCGTTCCTCCGATCGGGAAGCTCCATTTGTAGGCCTCGCCATCGGCGCTCTCGCTCACACCGTAGGCAGGGGTGAGGATTGGAATCTTGTCGGCTGCGCCACGCTCCGTCAGCGCGAAGGTGATGCCGGTGGACATGGTCTGGAACACCGTCGCACCGCCATGCTTGTCCTTCAGGCGTTCGTAGCATTCGACGCCGCGATCCGTGGCGTAGCCGGTTTCGCACTCTTCCCACAGCACCCGCACACCGTTGATGCCGCCGCTGAGATTGACCAGCTTGTAGTAGTCGACAAAGCCATTGGCCCAGGGCGTTCCGCTGGGCGCATAGGGGCCCGTTCGGAACGTCAGCATGGGAAAGAACTGCTGCTTGTCCTGCGCGGCGGCGGGGCCTGCCGCAATGGACACCAGCGCAGCCAGGGCCGCGCATAGGGTAGTGAGCTTGCGTTTCATCGTCTTGTCTCCTGTCCTTTGTTGTTCAAAAATGGCCGGAATCACGGTGGCCTCGGGAACTGCGCCCCCGGGGTCAATGAGGAAATGGCCAGATCCTCAAACGCTGTTTTCCGAGCGACCACAATTTGCTGAGCCCGTGCGGCTCGACGATCAGAAACCAGACGATCAATGCACCGAAGATCATGGTTTCGATGTGGGCGATGGTCGCCGTGGAGATGGTGAGACCGAAGATTCCGGCCAGCGCGGGCAGAGCCTGGCTCAGAAAGATGGGCAGGAGCACGATGAAGCCCGCACCGAGAAAGCTGCCCATGATGGAGCCCATGCCGCCGATGATCACCATGAACAGCAGGCGAAACGAGATCTCGACCGAGAATGCAGCAGGCTCCCACGCACCCAGATGCACGAAGGCCCACAGGGCACCCGCCACGCCGATGATGAAGGAGCTCACCGCAAACGCGCTGAGCTTGGCGTACATGGGGCGAATGCCGATCACGGCCGCCGCCACGTCCATGTCACGTATCGCCATCCACTCGCGGCCTGCGGCACTGCGCACGAGGTTCTTGGCGATCAGCGCAAAGAAGATCACGAACGCAAGGCAGAACAGGTATTTGTGCACCGGCGTGTCGATCATCCAGCCACCCACATGCAGATGGCTGACCGACACCGAACCCGAGGACGAATGGTTGGTCAGCCACTTCACGCGCAGGAACAGCCAGTCGCTGAAGAACTGCGCCGCCAGCGTGGCAACCGCCAGATAGAGACCCTTCACGCGAAGACTGGGCAGACCGAAGATCACGCCGTAGATCATGGCCAGCAGGCCACCGAGCAGGATGGCCGGCACAAGCGGCATGTCGGGAACACGCGCCATGAAATTGAAGGCACCGTAGGCACCGATCGCCATGAAGGCACCGGAGCCCAGCGAGATCTGTCCGCAATAGCCGACCAGTATGTTCACGCCCAGCGCGGCGAGCGACATGATGAGAAAGGGAATGGCAATCGCGCGCAGCACGTAGTCGGTTGCCACCGAGGGGATGAACAGACAGGCCAGCGCCAGCAGCACGAGCATGGCATAGCGGTCCTGCGCAATGGGCAGAATCTGCTGATCCGCGCGGTAGCTCGTCTTGATCTGTCCGTTTTCTCTGTAGAGCATGGGGGTCCCTTCTGGTTGTCGTGATGGGGATGACAGGCCGATGCGATCAGACGCGATCGATGATCTTTTCGCCGAACAGTCCTTGCGGACGGATCAGCAGAAACAGCAGCGCCAGCACGTAGGCAAACCAGATCTCGATGCCGCCGCCCACGAGCGGCCCCAGATAGACCTCGGAGAGCTTTTCTCCGACACCGATGATCAGCCCGCCGATGATGGCGCCCGGCACCGAGGTGAGGCCGCCCAGGATGATCACGGGCAGCGCCCGCAAGGCCACGGTGGCAAGCGAGAACTGCACGCCCAGCTTGGAGCCCCAGATCATTCCGGCCACCAGCGCCACGACACCGGCGACGCTCCAGACGATGACCCAGATGCGATTGAGCGGAATGCCGATCGACAGCGCCGCCTGATGGTCGTCCGCCACCGCGCGCAGGGCGCGTCCGGTGCCGGTCTTCTGAAAGAACACCGACAGCACCGCGACCAGCACCGCGGCAATCATGGCGGCGTAGAGATCCTCCTGATTGATCAGCACGCCGCCCTCGAAGGCGCTGTCCAGCAGGAACACCGGGTCCTTGGGCATGCCGATGTTGATCTGGTAGATGTTGCTGCCGAAGATGGTCTGCCCCAGGCCATCCAGAAAATACGAGATGCCTAGCGTCGCCATCAGCAGCGTGGCACCTTCCTGATTGACCAGATAGCGCAAGGCCAGCCGCTCCACCAGCCAGGCGATCACCAGCATGCACAGGCCTGCCAGCACGAAGGCAAGAACGTTGGCGACCCACAGGCTCTGGATGCCGAACCACTGCGGAATCCATTCGGCGAAGCGCGCCATGGCCAGCGCAGCGAACAGCACCATCGCCCCTTGCGCGAAATTGAACACGCCGGAGGCCTTGAAGATCAGCACAAAGCCCAGCGCCACCAGCGCGTAGAGCATTCCTGCCATCAGCCCACCGAACAAGGTTTCAAGGAAGAACGACATGGGAGGTCTCCTGTTCCTGTCAGTGCGCAGTGCCGAGATAGGCCCGGATCACTTCTTCGTTGTGAAGCACTTCATCCGGCGTGCCATCGGCGATCTTCTTGCCGTAGTCGAGCACCACGACGCGGTCGGAGATGTCCATGACCACGCCCATGTCATGCTCGATCAGCACGATGGTCGTGCCGAACTCGTCGTTCACATCCAGAATGAAGCGGCACATGTCCTGCTTTTCTTCGAGATTCATGCCCGCCATCGGCTCATCGAGCAGCAGCACCTCGGGCTCCATCGCCAGCGCGCGCCCCAGATCGACACGCTTTTGCAGGCCATAGGGCAGTTGCCCGACGGGTGTCTTGCGGTGGGCCTGGATCTCCAGAAAATCGATGATGTGTTCGACAAAGGCGCGATGTGTCTCCTCCTCGCGCTGCGCTCCGCCCAGACCGAAGGGGTTGCGGAAGGCTTGTGAGAGCAGACTGCTTCTGACGCGCAGATTGCGACCGGTCATGATGTTGTCGATGACGCTCATGCCCTTGAACAGCGCCAGGTTCTGGAAGGTTCGCGCCACGCCCATCTCCGCCACCTCGCGGCTGCTCAGGTGCTTGAACGCCCGGCCCTTGAACGTGATCGTTCCTTCCTGCGGCGTGTAGACCCCGTTGATGCAGTTGAGCATCGAGCTCTTGCCCGCGCCATTGGGCCCGATGATCGATCGCACCTCGTGTGCACGCACATCCAGACTGATGTCGGTGAGCGCCTTGACGCCGCCGAACCGCAGGCTGATGTTGCGGACATCGAGAATGACGTCGCCGATTTTCTTTTTGCTCATGGCGTGCCCACTCCCGCATCTGTCTGTGTCGGCGCAAAAGTTCTGGCATCGTGCAGCTTCAGCGTGGCACTGATGCTGCCGGTGCGACCGTCCTCGTACTTCACCTGCGTCTCGACGTATTGCTCCGCCTGCTGGCTGTAGAGCGCATCGACCAGCACCGCATACTTCTCGCCGATGAAGCCACGCCGGACCTTGTTGGTGCGCGTGAGCTCGCCGTCGTCCGCATCAAGCTCCTTGTGCAGCACCAGAAAACGGCTGACCTGGCTGCCGGCCAGCAACGCGTCGCGAGCCAGTTCGGCATTGACCTGCTCGACGCATTCGCGCACCAGCTCGCACACCTCCGGCTTGGCAGCCAGATCGGTGTAGCCGGCATAAGGCATGTTTCTGCGCTCGGCCCAGTTGCCGACCGCATCGAAGTCGATGTTCACCATCACGCAGACACGGTCACGTCCATCGCCGAAGGCCACGGCCTCCTTGATGAAGGAGAAGAACTTCAGTTTGTTCTCGACATACTTGGGCGCAAACATGGCGTTCCCAAACGCACCACCCTTGAGCCGCCCCACGTCCTTCACGCGGTCGATGATCTTCAGATGCCCGCTGGCGTCGATGAAGCCCGCATCACTCGTGTGATACCAGCCATCTGCCGAAATCACCTCGGCGGTTGCCTGAGGATTCTTGTAGTACTCCTTGAGCAGCCCGGGCGATTGGACCAGCACCTCGCCGCTGTCGCTGATCTTGATCTGCACGCCATCGCACGGAATGCCCACGGTGTCGGAGCGCGCATCGTCGTCCGGATGCAGGCACACGAAAACCGCCGTCTCGGTGGAGCCATAGAGCTGCTTGAGGTTCACGCCGATCGAACGATAGAAGCTGAACAGGTCCGGGCCGATGGCCTCGCCCGCCGTGTAGGCGATGCGCACGCGCGAGAACCCCAGGTTGTTGCGCAGCGGCCCGTAGATGCAGGCATTGCCGATCTGGTACTTGATGCGATCGAGCAGACCAACCGGCTTGCGGTCGAGCAACGCAGGCCCCACGCGCTTGGCCACCGCCATGCACGCGTGGAACATCCAGCGCATGACCGGCCCAGCATCTTCCATGCGGATCATGACGTTGGTGAGCAGGCCCTCGAACACTCGGGGCGGTGCGAAGTAATACGTGGGTCCGACCTCCTTGAGATCGATGGACACCGTGCTGGCGCTCTCGGGGCAGTTGACCACATAGCCCACGACCAGCCACTGCGCGTAGGAGAAGATGTTCTGCCCGATCCATGCGGGCGGAAGATAGGCCAGCACCTCTTCCGAGCTCGTCAGCTTGTCGAAATTCGCACCCGCTTGCGCCCGGTCTATCAGCGACGCGTGCGTGTGCACCACGCCCTTGGGATTGCCGGTCGTTCCGCTGGTGAAGAACATGGCCGCCACATCCGATGGGCTGCCCTGCTCCACCTGCTGGCGAAAGAAATCCGGATGGGCCTGTGCAAACTGCTGCCCTTCCTGAATGAGCGTGTCGATGGCCGCGAGACCCGTCTCTTCATAGTTGCGCAGGCCCCGTGGCTCGTCATACCAGATGCGCAGCAGCTGCGGGCAGCGCTCGCGCACTTCGAGCAGCTTGTCCACCTGCTCCTGATCCTCGACCACACAGAATCGAACCTCGGCATTGTTGATCGGGAAAACGCACTCCGTCGCCACCGCGTCCTGATACAGCGGCACCGGAATCGCACCCAGCGACTGTGCGGCCAGCATGCACGCCTGCAGTCGTGGCCGATTGCTGCCAAGCAGCACCAGATGCTCGCCGCGCTGCAGTCCGGCCAAATGCAGACCGCAAGCGAGCGCCTGCACGAGCCGGGACAGCTCCGACCAGGTGGTGGTCTGCCAGATGCCGTACTCCTTCTCGCGCAGCGCCGCAGCCTTGGCGCGGCTCTCGGCCTGCAGCAGCATCAACCGTGGAAACGTGGTTTGCACATCGACTCCCCTGACCGAATTTCTGTCCATGAGCGCCGTTCGATCTTCGGCACCGCTTGCCTGCGAGGGCATTGAGCTGTTCCGGTCTTGCCGGGCCTTCAGGGCGATGGATGACACCATGGCAATACCTCCGTGGTTTTTGTTGGTTCAGACAATGCTCACGAAGACTTTCCGCCGCCTTCGGTCATCCCTCACACCTCACCCATCGTTGGCACCCACAGGTGGTCGATCGAGCACATACACCGTTCCGTGGATCAGCGCGATGTGCGCGTCGTCTCTGGCCCGAGAAATCCGGACCTGGTAGCTGCCGATCTTTCGTGAACGGCTCACCTCGCTGGCATGCGCGATCAACCAGTCGCCTTCATCCACCGCGGTGGAGATGCTCATCTGCCCATCCACCAGCGTCGCCAGTTGCCCATGCGAATTGCACGCCAGCCCGAGCGCCATGTCGCCAAACGAAAACAGCATTCCGCCATGGCACTTGCCGTTGAAGTTGATGTGCTTGCGCTGCACCTGCATGCGCAGCGTCGTGCTGCCTTTGGACGCCGCCACCAGCTCGATGCCCAGCATCTGTGCCACGTTGTCCGAGGAGATGAAGCGCGAGAGCTGCTGATGGGTCTCGATGGCGCTGCCCGCCCGGTGGCGAACACCTCGCTCGCCCCGTTCGCACAGCACCTGCACCAGTTCATCGACGCCATCACCGTTGGTGGCAACCACTTTGAGCACCGGCGGCAAGGCATTCTTGTCCTTTCGCAGCGCCAGCATGGCCCGCAGGTCGGACTCCGTCTTGCGCGAGTCCGGCAGATCGGCCTTGGTGACCACGAACACGTCGGCGATCTCCAGAATCCCGGCCTTGATCGCCTGCACATCGTCGCCCAGCCCCGGTGGGCAGACCACGATCTTGGTGTCGGCATAGCGGATGATTTCCACCTCCGACTGGCCTGCGCCGACCGTCTCCACAATCACCACGTTGAAGCCCGCTGCATCGAACAGATCGATCACATCCGCAGCCGCGGTGGCCAAGCCCCCGAGATGTCCCCGCGATGCGAGCGAGCGAATGAACACGCCCTCATCCGACTGACGCTCGCCCATGCGGATGCGGTCGCCAAGCACCGCTCCGCCGGTGAACGGGCTCGACGGATCAACCGCCACCACCGCCACCGTGAGCCCGCGCTCGCGCAGGCTGCGGATCATGGCCGACACCAGTGTGGACTTGCCTCCGCCCGGCGGCCCTGTGACGCCGATGACATGCGCCTTGCCTTGCCGCGAAGCCACGGCCTGGCGAATCGCGTAGGCGGACTCGCCACTGTTTTCCAGTGCGCTGATCGCCCTGCCGATGGCCCGGCGATCTCCCTCCAGCGCTTGGTTGATGAGTGCAGTGTTCATTGCTTCAGACCACCGTGAGTGGATGACCGAATCCCAGTTCCTTGCGCAAGGTGCCGCAGATCTCTCCGTGCGTTGCGCCCGCCTCCGCCGCCCTGACCACATGCTCGAAGACATTGGTCTGGCGTGTTTCGGTCGATCGTGCAAGATCGGTCAGCGCCTGCTTCACCGCATCCTTGGAACGCGCGTTCTTGAATTCCGCCAACTGCTTGAGATAGCCCTGCATGCGCGCGGGATCGGGATATTCGAGCGTTGGATAGGTGGCTGGGTCTTCCACTGTCTGGTAGGCATTCACACCGACCACGGTCTGCTCGCCCGAATCCACCTGCTTCTGGAAGGCCAATGCCGAATCGCCAATCATCTGCTGGACGATGCCTTTCTCGACGGCGTTGTACATGCCGCCCACCTCGTCGATCATCGCGATGATCTGGTTGATCTTGCGCTCCATGTCATCGGTGAGCGACTCGATGTAGTACGAACCGCCGAGCGGATCGATCACATCGGTGAGATGGGCTTCCTCGCGCAGAATGTTCTGCGTGGCCACGGCAATGCGCGCGGCTTCCGCAGTGGGAGTGGAGAACACCTCGTCGTATCCATCGGTGTGCAGCGACTGCAATCCGCCCAGAATGCCGGCCATGGCCTGCGTGGTGACACGCGCAATGTTGTTGAGCGGCTGCTGGCGCGTGAGATCGACTCCCGAGGTCTGGCCGTGGAACTTGAAACGCCACGAGCGCGGGTCCTTGGCGCCAAAGCGCTCGCGGCACAAGCGTGCCCAGACACGTCGACCCGCACGGAACTTGGCCACTTCCTCGAACAGACTCACGGAAATATCGAAGAAGAACGTGAAGCGAGGCAGGAACTGGTCCGGGTCCATGCCCGCGGCAATGCAGTCCTCGGCATATTGAATGCCCGATGCCAGCGTGAACGCCATCGCCTCTGCCGGCGTCGCGCCCGCCTGCTGCATGTGCTGGCCGACGATGGACAGCGGATTCCAGTTCGGCACCTGGGCATTGCAGAACTTGATGTGGTCGATCACCACCCGGCGCGCGCCCTGCAGCGCCAGTCGGAAGAACATGTGGTTGGCGACGAAGTGCGAGATGCAGTCGCTCTGGTTGGACGTGCCGGTGATGCTCGTCCATGGAATGCCGCGCCGCTTGGCCACGGCCAGCTCGAAGGCCAGCAAGGTGAATGGCGAAGGATCGTTCATCGCCGTGGACAGATTGCCGATGGGCACGCCATCGAGCGCCGTGTCCATGTCCTTCACATGATTGATGACGGTGCCGCAGGTGCCCAGCAGCTCGTGAGGAACCTCGTCGGCGTCGTAGCCTCTGAACACCGAATTGCAAGGAATCAGCGACAGCGCGGAGGCACCAAGATCGAGCATTTCCTTGACCCGCTGGTTGTAGTCCTCCGGCACGCCAAGGCCGATCAATTGCCGCTGCGACCAGCTGCGGCCACGGTACATCGTCGCGTAGATACCGCGTGTGTAGGGGTACTGACCCGGATATGCCAGTGCCTCCTCCTGCCGATCACCCGACCAGTCCTGCGACGTGTACAAAGGCTTGATCGCAATGCCCGAGCGGTTGTGCGTGGTCGCGTCGCCCTTCACGCCCTGCGCGAATTCGCGCTCCCATTTGCGCAGCCCATCCGGAGCTGCGGCCTGCTTGAGGTTCAACACGTCGGCGCTCATGCGGATTCTCCTTGCAGTTGACGACGCTTGGCCGTCAGCGCGATGACATCGGTGACCACATCGTCGAGTGCCGCACCCGGGTGAAACACCCGCGCCACGCCCGACTCCAGCAGCATCGCCTCGTCCTTGGCCGGAACGATGCCACCCACAATGACCTGCACATCGGAAAGGCCTGCGGCCTTCAACGCAGACATGAGCTGCGGAATGATCAAGTGATCGGTCGCCAGCGACGAGATGCCGATGACATCGGCGTCTTCCTCGGTCGCCAGCTTGACCACCGTGGCGATCTCCTGCCATGGCGGCGTGTAGATCACTTCCATACCTGCGTCGCGAAGGGTGGCGGAAATGACGCGGCTACCTCGGTCATGCCCGTCGAATCCAATCTTCGTGACAATCACCCTAGGCGGACGAACTGCCATCTTGTGTCTCCTTGATCAGCCCCACAAACTTCTTCGCCAGTGCGCGTGGGGAATCGCGTCCCTGGGGGTTGAACCACAGCGCCGTCCAGTTGAGGGCACCGATCAACATCAATCGCAGCGCGCGCCGATCGGCGCGCGGAACCAGCGGCAACTGATCCACCGCTTGTCTGAAAGTCCTCTCGTAACCCTCACGAATCTCCCGCAGCCGCTCCGCCGCTTCGGGAATATCGTCCGGCAGCACCCGGATCAGCACGTTCGCGTAATGGCTGTCACCAAGCACCGTCTCCAGATGCGCGCGGCACAGCGTCTCCAGCCGATCCCATGGATCAAGCACCTTCTCGATCACCACCGCCGTCGCCGACTCCAGCTCCCTCACCCCCTGGCTGTAGACCGCCACCAGCAAGGCTTCCTTGGAAGGAAAGTGGTAGTACATCGACCCCGGCAGCATGTCCGTCTCCACTGCAATGTCCCGCATCGACGTCGCCGCATAACCCCGACTGCCGAAATGCCGCGCGGCCGCACTCAACAGCTCGGGAAGTCTGTTGTCTGAACGAGGCGATCGTTGGGTGTTTCGTCTGGTGTTCATACAAAAAGCAAACGTTCGTTTGGTATTAGTGTGAGACGACACCCGGACGAAGTCAACGATCAGGGAGTTAGGGATTTCACTGTCAGCCAATGGATTGCGTGACGCGATCCATGGCGATGCCGGGCGAACGAAATGCTCATTCGTTCACCGGAAAAATGGCGGCAATCGATGGTGATCTGCAGTGTTGCGGTACCGCAGTGGGTCTTGTCACAGCGGCGGGGATGCGACCTTCACAGGTAGCGCCGCAGTGAGGTTCTTCTTCGCGAAAAGCAGCTTCACGCCTCGCCGCTAGCCCATCAACCAAGCGTGTCGCGGCCTGGTTGAGTTCCTGCATGTGCGCAAGATCCTGTACAGACTCCTCGTAGAACCTCGCTTGTCCGCGAGAGGCTTGGATTTTCCCACTCGACCTCAGGCAGTCCATCCAGCGGGGATCTTCAGCGGCACAAAACCTCAATCCAGTTTGATATTCGCCTTCTGGATCACTGCACGGTACTTCGAAATTTCCGAGTGGATCAGCGCACCAAAATCAGACGGTGAATTCCCCGCTGGTTCCAGCCCCATCGACAGCAGCTTTTGCTGGGTCTCTGGTTGCGCGAGCATGCGGTGCAACTCGGCGTTGAGTTTGTCGACGATGGGCTTGGGAGTCCCTTTCGGCGCAACGATGCCATACCAAGTCCCATCCTCGAATCCGGGAAGACCTGCTTCGTCCAGCGTCGGCACGTCGGGCAATGCTGACACACGCTGCTTGGAGGAGACGCCAAGAGCCCGTAATTTTCCGGATTTGACGAAAGGAACCAGGGTCACCAAATTGTCGAATTGAGCATCCGTCACTCCACCCAGCAAGTCGTTGGTAGCTGGAGCACTGCCCTTGTAGGGCACGTGAGCAACATCCACATTCGCGGACAGCCCAAAGTTCACGCCGCCCAGATGCTGCGCGGTGCCCGCGCCTCCGTTGCCGATCGTGATCTTTCCAGGAGAGCGCTGTGCCAGTTGAATGAACTCGCGCACATTGTTGGCTTCAACCTTGGGGTTGACCACAAGCAGCAGTGGTGCTTTGACCAGCAATGAGACCGGCTGAAAGTCCTTGGCCGAGTCGTAGTTCAACTTGGGATACAGCGTCGGGTTGACCGCCATGAACCCCGCAGCTGCCAGCGTCAACGTATAGCCATCAGGCGCGGCCTTGGCTCCTGCCTCTGCACCGATATTGCCACCTGCACCGGGACGATTTTCCACGACGGCAGGCTGTCCCCAGGCGGTTGAAAGCTGCTGAGCCACCATGCGGCCCAGAGTATCTGATGCCCCGCCTGGAGGAAACGGCACGATGACGCGAATCTGCCTTGAAGGATAGTCCGTTTGTGCCAAGGCGCCCGAGCAGGCTAGCGCTGTAGTGACGGCGGCCAGAGTCTTGAGAATCAGAGTTCTGCGGTGAAATGACATGTCTGCTGTCTCCTTGTTCAATCCAACTTGGCACCGGATGTCTTCACGATCTGCGCCCAGCGCTTGGTTTCCGAAGCGATGAATTTCCCGAATTCTTCAGGGCTCCCCGGCATGGGCGTCACGCCCATCTTGGCGAGCTGCGTCTGAAAATCCGGCGCCTGAATGGCTTTGAGCATTTCGGCATTGAGCTTCTTGACGATGTCCGCTGGTGTGCCTGCTGGGGCAAGAAAGCCAAACCACACCGTCATGTCGAAGCCGGGGAGCGTCTCTGAAATCGCGGGGATGTCTTTTGCGGCTGCAGAGCGCTGGAGACTGGATACGCCCAGTGCCCTTACCCGGCCACCATCGACTTGCGGGAGCACAGCCGGCATCTGATCAAACAGCATCTGCACTTGTCCGCCAATCAAGTCCTGCATTGCCGGACCGCCCCCCTTGTAAGGCACGTGAGGAATATCGACATGCGCGGCGGCCTTGAGCATCTCAGCCGCAAGATGGCTGGATGTGCCGTTGCCATTGGATGCATAGTTCAACTTGCCGGGGTTGCTCTTGGCATAGTCGATGAGCTCCTTCACATTCGTGGCCGGAACCGATGGATGCACGACCAACAGATTGGGGACTCCCGCATACAGGCCGATCGGGGCAAGATCCTTGATCGGATCGAATGTCATCTTAGCGTAGAGAGCAGGGTTGATCGCCATGCCGATGGGGCCCATCAGCAGCGTGTACCCATCCGCTTCGGACTTGGCCACATGATCCATGCCGACGTTTCCGCCCGCTCCGGGCCGGTTGTCGACGACCATCGGCTGCCCCATCGAGGCCCCCATTCGATCCGCCAACATGCGCGCCAGGATGCTGGTGGTTCCTCCCGCAGCGAATGGCACGACCAAGCGGATAGGCTTGGTCGGATAGTTGCCGGCTGCTTGCACATGGCCAGTCATCGATGCCACGAGCGCCGTACCAACCACGCACATTTTGAGCAACGTGCGACGTGTACCCCTGAGTTTCCTGTCCTTCATTTCATTGTCTCCTTGATGGTTGTTTTGTATGAAATGTCTCGGTGAATCAGGTCACGGCATAGCGATCGACAAAATCCTGCCGCACAGTGATCCCCAGTCCCGGGCGGTCGGGGATCTCCACCATTCCATCCTCTACCGTGAACTGCTCCACAGCCAACTCCTGCAGAAGGGGATTGGCTCCCACCGAGTACTCCAGAATGAAACCGGCTGGAGAAGCCGCTGCCACATGCATGCCAGCCGCAAACGCCAATGCACCGGTCCACAAATGGGGTGCCAGCTTGATGTTCCATGCCGATGCCAGAGCACCTATGCGCATGGCTTCCGAGATGCCACCGCAGATCGCGAGATCCGGTTGGAACACATCGACGGCACGCAATTGCACGAGATCGCGGAAGTCAAAGCGGTTGAACTCGCTTTCTCCGGCAGCAATGGGGATGGCCGTGCTTTTACGCACCTCCGCCATTCCTTGCTTGTCGTCCGCTGTCACTGGCTCCTCGAACCACAGCAGATTGCAGTCCTCCACCAAGCGACAAAAGCGCTTGGCCTCCGCAACGGTGTAGGTACCGTGTGCATCACACGCCAGCCCCACTTCCGGGCCCAAGGCATCACGCGCAGCCTGCACGCGGCGTGCGGAGTGAATCGGGTCGCCATCAATCACCCCCACTCGCATCTTCACCGACTTGAATCCACCCTTGGCGATGTATCCAAGCAACTGCTCGCCAATGTGTTCTGCATCTGCCCAGCCACCAGAGGCATACGCGGGCATGCGCTCGGCCTTGCGCCCACCCAGCAACCGCCATACCGGAACGTTCAAATGTTTTCCCAGAATGTCCCAAAGCGCCATATCGATGCCGCTGATGGCTGCAATCGACACTCCACGACGTCCCATAATCGGAAACACATGTCCGTGAGCCAAGGCATAGTGCCCACGACAACCGTTGTACATCAGCTCCCACAGGCGATTGATGTCGCGTGGATCTTCACCCACAAGCGCAGGTCCGAACTTATGGTTGATGATCGCCACCACGCCATGGCTGTTGCCCTCGCTGCCCACCTCTTCCTTGGCTTCGCCCCACCCGACCAGACCGCATTCTGTCTCGATGCGCACCAGCACCGAATCAAACGAGGCGACCCGCCCGAAGTCAGACACATGCTGCTTTTCGTAGGGAATGGGAACGTGAAGCCAACGGGCATGGATACTTTTGATTTTCATGCTCAATCCTGCAATGAGAAAGGAAATGGATAACGAAGAGTTCAGCCAATCCGCGCCCAACGGGCACGGATTGCTTCTTCGGCTTGTGGGTTGCACCAATGTCTGGGCCATTCACCGGCTTGCATCTCGCGCAACTGCGCCATCACGGACTCGCTCATGCGCCGCATGCTGTCCGCTGTAATGCCCGCCAGATGCGGTGTCAGTCGTACATTGGGCATGCGGCGCAGCGGCGAATCCGCTGGCAATGGCTGTGTTTCATGCACATCCAGCGCCGCGCCACCTACCTGACCTTGCTCCAACGCATCGATCAAGGCTGCCGTGTCAACGACCGGACCTCTGGCCACATTGATCAGCCGTACTCCCGGTTTGGCAAGGGCCAAACTGGCTGCGTCGATCATGTGAAACGTGCTGTCATTCAAAGGGCAGGCCAGCACCAAGTAATCCGCATGCGGCAAGGCCGACTCCAAAGTCGTTGACTCATACAGATCCGCCGCCTCCATGGCCCGGCGCTGCACACCCAACACGCGCATGCCAAAGCCATGGCGGCAGATCTGGGCCAGCGCCATCCCAATGGCACCCATGCCCACAATGACCACCGTCTTGCCGTGCAGATCCGAAGTCTTTTCGGCCTGCAAGCGCGGTGCATTCCACTCTTCCTGCCGAAGTGCCCGCTCCATTTCCGGGAGTTGCCGTGCAAGAGAAAGCATCTGCCCAACAGCGTATTCCGCAACGCTTCGAGCATTGACTGCAGGTACATTGGCGACCGCCACACCATGGTCGCTCGCAGCGCTCATTGGAATCATGTCCAATCCGGCGCCATGTCGGACCACCGCACGCAGTCTCGTCGCCACATCGAAAATATTGCTCGGCAATACGGCTCTGACGACGATGTAGTCCACATCTTGTGCAGCGTTACGCAACGCCTGTGCATCCGTCGAAGCCGCCGTCTTCAGTTGGAAGTCCGCAGACAAGGCTTGAGCGACCTCTGGGTCGATCGAGTTGGTCAGCAAAACCAAGGGTTTGGACATGGAACTCAAGCTCCTGCCGGTTTGACAGAAGCAGCCGCCAGACCAGGCTGCACATGCTTGAGCCAGTAACGCTCCACATTGCCCAGATGGAGATTGAGCACATCCACCGCCTTTTCCGCATCGCCCTGCTCCACGGCATTGCGCAAGGCCGTGTGCTGCGTAATGGAGCGCTTGCCGTTGGCCGAATCTGCGAAGTACTGTTCCCGGCGTGCTCGCGAAGCGAGCCAAAAGGAATTGGCGGCTCGCTGAATCAGCTTGTTGCCACTGGCAGCGCACAACGCCATGTGGAACTGCGCATCCTGATCGCTCAACGACTGCCCTGTCGCATGCCGTGCTCGCGAGGCCGTCAGGATCAAGTCCAGCCTCTCGATGTCTGTGTCCTTGCGTCGGACACAGGCCATCGAGACAGCCTGAATTTCCAGCATGGAACGAAATTCATTGAGGTCCTGAACTTCAGCCGTTGTCGTCGGCATTCCCAGCTCTGACTCCAACACCACCATATCGACCGAAGCTTGGGTAGCCACGTCCAACAGATAGATACCCGATTGCGGACGGCGCTCCAGAACCCGCATCGCCTCCAGCGTGGCCAATGCCTCGCGCAAGATGCCGCGACTGACCTGAAAGCGCTCGGCCAGCTCACGCTCGGATGGGATCCGCTCCCCCGGTTGATAGCCGCGCTCCCGAATGAACGGCAGGATTCGTGACAGTACGAGACTTGTTTCCATATGGCTGATGCGCGGAGACGCGCTGAGGCGTCTCCAAAATTGGTTAAACCAAATTGGTTAAACCAATTTCACCTTAGAAACTCCTCCCTATGAATCAGAGGAATCCCTGAGACCCGCCTGCCAATTGCAGGTCCAATCTCATGCATGCCTGAGTCGCCCAAGACGGAATTTCAACGTCCTTTGGATACGATGAATTCTCGATTGAGCATGTCCATCTCTCGACACCCCAACAAGCCAAGATTCCGATCGACCTCCGAGCCCAGAATGTCGATCACACGCTGCACGCCCTCTTGCCCTGCCACCGACGCGCCATACAGAAAAGGGCGTCCCATAAACACCATGCGTGCGCCAAGAGCCATGGCTTTCAGGATATCGGTGCCACGGCGAAAGCCGCCATCGATCATTACGGGGAATTGCGATGACACCGCGGCGACCACGTCCGGCAATGCGTCCAGCGAGCCCTGAGCACCGTCGAGCTGACGACCACCATGGTTGGAGACGATGACTGCATCCAGTCCCATGCGCTCGGCCATTGCTGCATCGTCAGGATGCGCGACCCCCTTGAGCACAATACGTCCCGGCCAGACTTCACGCATCCAGGCAAGATGCGTCCAATCGAGTCGATCACGCCCGCTGCGAAACCCGCCTTTGGGCTCCTCGGTGATTCGATACCCGTGAGGATCCGCAACCACATTGCAGAACCGCGGTATCGCACGATCCGCCAGCAATGTTCGTGCGAACACATTAGCGGACCAACGCGGATGCCGTACGCCATCCCAAAACAACCCCTGACTGAACTTGAAGGGAATGGTGAACCCGTTGCGTTGATTGTTTTCACGATTGGCTCCCAAGGGCGTGTCGATCGTCACCACCAGCACCTTGACGCCATTGGATTGCAAGCGGTTGAGCAAGGGTTGGATGACTTCTCTATCGCCCGGGATATAGCCTTGGTACCAGAAGTCCGGATCGGCTTCGCGCACGGTCTCCATCGCGAGTGTGGACAAGCCGCTGAGCACGAACGGAATCCCTGTATTCGCAGCAGCCTTGGCCAGATCCCACTCGCAACGATGGCGGCACATGGCCGTCACCCCCATCGGAGCAATACCGAACGGATGTTGGTATTTGCGCCCCCAAAGCTCTACCGACTGCGATCTGTCCGCCACTCCCACCAAGCCGCGCGGTCGAAACTGCACAGCACGAAAGGCCTCGCGATTCGCATCGAGCGTCAGGCAATCTTCCGTTCCACCGTTGACATAACCGAATACAGCACGCGGCAAGATGGAGCGCGCCCTGCGCTCGAAATCGCCTACCGACAATAGTTGGTCCAGTCTCATTGGAGTTGAATCTTCGCTTCGGTGATCTTCGCCTTCCAGAAGTCGCGCTCCTTGCGCACGCGCTGGCTGAAGTCAGCAGACGAAGTGCCAGTGATCACAAAGCCAAGCGACTCCATTTTCTCTTTGAATTCGGGCGACTGTTTCACCGCCGCTATGCCATCTTCCAGTTTTTTCAGAATCGGCGCAGGCAGCTTCGCAGGCCCCATGACCCCCGTCCATCCGCCGACGTCCACTCCCTTGAACCCGGACTCCTCCAGCGTCGGCACATTCGGCAGCATAGGATTGCGAGACGAAGAGGTGATGCCCAACGCTGTGATCTTGTCACTCTTGGCCAAACCGATGGCCGCATCTGTCTGCGCGAACACAAAGCTGATCTGACCACCCAGCACGTCGTTGATGGCCGGAGCATTGCCCTTGTATGGCACATGCAGCATCGGAGCACTGGACGCGCGCGAAAACAGTTCGCCCGCGAGATGGTTGGTACCTCCCAAGCCCGAAGATCCGTAGGTCACGCCAGTTGGATTCTTCTTTGCATACTCCACCAATTCCTGCAGACTCTTGGCCTTGGTTTGCGGCCCGGCCAGCAATACCAGTGCATAGTCAACCACGTCGGATACTGCCGTGAAGTCCTTGGTGACGTCATATGGAAAGCTGGGCTGAGTCAGCGGCGCAATGGCAGTCACTGGAGACACCATGATGCCAAGCGTATAGCCATCCGCCGGCGCTCGCGCCAAAGCAGTCAACGCAACGATCCCGCCTGCCCCGGTGCGGTTGTCCACGACGACAGACTGCCCCCAGAGTTTCGTCAGTCCAAGCGCCAGTTGGCGCGCTATCAGGTCTGTGGGTCCACCCGACGAATAAGGAACGATGAAGGTGATCGGCTTGGCGGGATAGCCCGCCGCACCCTCCTCCTTGGCCTGCACCACGGGGCCGCATAGACTTGTAGCGGCCACTGCCATCGCCAGACTTGCCTTGATGGCAAAACGTCGCTGAAAACTCATTTCTGTCTCCTTCAATCATTCTGGTTGTGGGTCATCATTGCATGCACCTAAAGCGCAGGCCAGCCCGTGAATACGTCAATCGATCGTGATCTTTGCCGCCTGCACCGTCTTACCCCACATCTCAGCCTCCTGAAGAATGAACTTGTGGAACTCCTCGGGCTGCATGGCACGGGGCGTGACGCCCATTTCGGTGAATCGCTTGGTCACGTTCGGCGAAGCCAACGCATCCACCATGGCTGCGTGCAGCTTGCCGATGATGTCCTTGGGAGTACCCGCCGGCGCCACCATCCCGTTCCATGCGGACACATCAAAACCAGGCAAGGTTTCCGCGATGCAGGGCACGTCCGGCGTCATTGACGAGCGCTTGCCTGTGGTGATGGCGAGGGCCTTGAGCTTTCCGGCCTTCACATGGGGCAAGGCCGAGATCATGGTGTCAAAGCTCAATTCACAGACCCCCGCAATCGTGTCTGCGATGGCGGGAGCACTGCCCTTGTAAGGAACATGAGTCATCTTGATCTGCGCGCGATTGCAGAACAACTCACCCGCCATGTGCGTGGAATTTCCCGTACCCGAGGTTGCAAAGTTGAGCTTGCCGGGATTCGCCTTCGCATAGGCTATGAAATCGGCCACCGAGTTGACCGGCAGACTCGGGTGGACCACCAACATGATCGGTCCCTCCTGCAGAAAGCCGATTGGAGAAAAACTGGTCTTCAGGTCATACCCAGGTTTCTTGTAGAGCCAACTGTTGATCGGATGAGCGGTCGTCAGAATGCCGATGGTGTAGCCGTCGTTTTCGGAACGCGCCAATGCCTCCAGCCCCAGATTGCCACCCGCCCCAGGACGGTTGTCGACTACAAATGTTTGCCCGAGCTTTCGCCCCATCCCCTCGGCCGCCAGCCGTGCAGCAATGTCCGTGGATCCGCCAGGCGTGAAAGGCACGATCACCCGCACTGGCTTGCGTGGCCAATCCGTTGTTGCAAACGCCATCGGCGCAACAGCCCCCAGCGCTCCTGCCGAAAGCTGACAAAGCACCGTCCGTCGGTTGTTCCACATGAATCGTGTCTCCTCATCCATTCCCAAGACAGCCGTCAATCGCCAGAGCCCATCTCCGCCACCCCGCTGCCACTCGCGAAGTGTGACATGCAAACTATTTAATGAAATTAGTTATTCATCTATTGAAAGTTTTATTTCTTTATTGTATTTTCAACGTATCAACACACAACCCGGAAAGATCAACAAGTGAGCATCCATCAAGGTACCCGCCCAGCAACGTCCCCCGACCTGATCGACGCATTCAAGGGCCTGGCCACCAGCACTATCGGCAATGTGCTGGATGACTTGAACATCGGCAGCATCGGTTTGAACTTGCGTCCCGTTGCCCCGGGCATGCGTTTCGTGGGCGCAGCCCTGACCGTGAAGGAAGTGACGGGAGCCAAAAATGCGTACAAGGCATCCGAGTTCGGCCTTGGCACCGTGATCGACATGTGCCAGTCTCTGGATGTCGTCGTGATCGACAATGGCGGACAGCAGGTGTCGACATGGGGCGGCGTCGCATCTGTCGCGGCCGCGCAAAATGGCGTGGCTGGTCTGGTGGTGGACGGAGGCGTACGTGACGCGGACGAGATCATTGAGCAGGGCTTCCCTGTGTTCTCGCGTCATGTGGTGCCACTTTCCGGAAAGACACGCGTGAAAGTCATCGAGATCAACACCACAGTCAAGATTGACGGCATGCCTGTGCACCCGGGTGACATCATCATCGGGGACGCAAGTGGCATCGTTGTCGTCCCACATGAACGGGCAGCTGAAGTGGCTCGTCTTGCGGCCGAGCTGGAGCAGCAGGACCGTCTGGCCAGCGAAGAAATCCGCAAGGGCCTGGCATTCACGGAAGCACTGCGCAAGTTCGCTAAACTCTGATCCCTGCGCCGCTGGGGTATTGGGAACAGTGCCATGTGTCAGGCGACAGCCATGACGCCCCTTGTGCCTCAAAGCTTTACCGCGCAAAACGGCTTGCGACCCTTTTCGCCAGCTTTTTAATCAGATCATGCCAAGACCTCGAAAATCATCAGCACCCACATCAGCCGTCGAGGCCGATACCTCCACCGAGAACTCCAAGGCCAATGGGCAGTTGGCGGGCACTTTGCTGCGCGGTTTGGCACTGCTGGACACGCTGGTCGCAGCCAGCCACCCGATGACACTTGCCGAGCTGGCTGCCGACGTCAAATTGGACCTCAGCACGACTTTGCGTCTTTTGCGCACACTTGAAGATGCACAGAGAGTCATTCGCATCGCTGACGGGAAATACTATCTGGCCTCCCCGTCAACGCTGCGCCCGCTCGCGCTGAAGCACCCGCTGGAAGAGCTTCGTCGTCAGGCCGATCCTCTGGTTCGCGGTCTTGCCAACAAGGTCAGTCAATCCGTGGTTCTGGTTGCCTACATTGCCGGCGAGCGCGTCGTGGTCGACGTCATGCAGGCAGGCAGCTCGCTCAACCCCTACTACACCACGTGGCTGCACGGTCCATTACACGCCTCGGGTCCTGGCAAAGCACTTCTGCTGGCTTCCGATCCAACCAAACGCGAAGCCATGCTCGGCAAGCCCCCCTATGTGGCGCGCACCGGCAAGACCATCACCACCAAGGCGGCACTGGATGCGGACCTCAAACTGGCTGCCGAAAACGGCTATGTGCTGGTGCGCGACGAGTTCTACGATGGGCTGAGTGCGATCGCTGCCAACTTCTATTCCTGGGACAAGACTGCGCTCGGCTGTCTGGCGATCACCGCATATTCAGAAAGCTTTGACGAAGAAGCCATCGCCTTCATTTCCAAGGAACTGTTGGCCTGCACAAGACTGATGCCACTGCAGGTACCAGCGCTGCAACAGATCGCACAGCTGTCCGGACGCTGATCTCAGCGCTCAGCGCGGACAGCCTGTACGCATCCCTCAATCCCAGCTCACGATCTTGCCGGGATTGAGAATGTTTGCCGGATCAAGTGCATGCTTGATTCTGCGCATCACATCCAAGGCATCCTCACCGTGCTCTTCCTTGAGGAACTCCATCTTGTGAATGCCGATGCCGTGCTCGCCCGTGCAGGTGCCATCCATTTGGATGGCGCGGCGGACCAGGCGATGATTCACCTCCTCTGACAGTGCCCATTCGTTTTCGCTTTGTTCATCGAGCAGCATCTGCACATGAAAGTTGCCGTCACCTACATGGCCGACGATTTTGAACGGAAAGGGCATACCCTCCAGATCGGTCACGGTCTGCATCACGCAATCGGCGAGACGAGAGATCGGCACACAGACATCGGTTGACACGCTGCGCGCACCGGGCCGCATTTGCAGTCCGGCAAAGTAAGCCTTGTGCCGTGCAGTCCACAGTCGCGAACGCTCCTCCGCCTTTTCTGCCCACTCGAAGTCCATGCCTCCATGGCTCTGCGTGATCTCCTGTGCCTGCTGCGCATGCTCTGCCACAGCGGCAGTGCTTCCGTGAAATTCGAAAAGCAGCAGCGGAGTTTCGCGAAGATTCAACTGACTGTGGCGATTGACTGCCCGTACCGCTCGGTCATCCATGAACTCCACTCTGGCGACAGGAATACCCATCTGCATGATGTCGATGACGCTGCTCACCGCATCCTGCAGTGTCGCGAAGTTGCAGACCGCCGCGGAGATCGCTTCGGGCACCGGATACACCCTCAGCGTGACCTCGACAATAATGCCCAGCGTTCCTTCACTGCCGACATAAAGTCGTGTCAGGTCATACCCAGCGGATGACTTGCGCGCACGACTGCTGGTGCGAATCACCTTGCCCTCGGCCGTCACCACCTTGAGCGACACCACGTTCTCACGCATGGTTCCGTAGCGCACCGCGTTCGTCCCAGACGCTCGAGTGCTGGCCATCCCTCCAAGGGAAGCGTTCGCGCCAGGATCAATCGGGAAGAAAAGCCCCGTGTGGCGGATTTCTTCATTGAGTTGCTGACGCAATACTCCCGCCTGTACCGTCACGGTGGCGTCTTCCGCGTTCACTGCGATGATCTGGTTCATCCGTGACAGATCGAGTGTCACCCCGCCTTCGATGGGCAAGATGTGCCCTTCCATTGAGGATCCGATTCCGAAGGGAATCAGCGGCACCTGCCATCGCTGGCACAGCTGCACCGCACGCACGACGTCGTCCGTCGAAGAAGCAAATACCACCGCGTCGGGTGGACAAACCGGATAGGGCGACTCATCCGTTCCGTGCTGTTCACGCAGCGCCATGTTTTGCGTGAACCGTTCGCCGAACTCAGAGACGAACTCCGCGATGCCTTGTTCACTCAAATGCCGCTTGGGACGGTTTTCATACAACTGCATGACCAAGCCCCATCAATCTTCTGGCTGAATGTTCGCCGCAGTCGCCACGCTTTTCCAACGCTGGTTTTCAGACTGAATGAATTGGCGGAATTCAGCAGGCGATGAAGGAGATGGCTGCACGCCGGATGCTGCGAAGCTCTGCTTGATCTCATTCGATTTGAGAATTTTGACAAGCGCCGTATTCAACTTCTGAACAACGTCCTTGGGCGTGCCCGCAGGCGCAAGCAGCCCTTGCCAGGATGAAGCCTCAAACCCGGCCAATCCAGCCTCGATCACCGTGGGCAGTTGCGGTGCAGTTTCGGAGCGCTTGTCAGCAGTCAGGGCCAACGCCTTGACCTTTCCTGCCTTGACCTGCGATCCCATTGTGGAATACGGGTCGATCATGAAGCCAATCTGTCCGCCAAGCAGCGCTTCGATGGCCGGACTCGTTCCCTTGAACGGCACATGCGTCATCTTGACCCCCAACTGTGCGTTGAAAGCCTCCGTGATCAACTGGTATGAACTCCCCGATGTCCCGTAGAACATGTCTCCTTGAGGCTTGCTCTTCAGATATGCGGCCAGTTCCTGGACATTGTTGACGGGGATCTTGTTGCTTACGACAACCACCAAAGGCTGCTTGGCTACCAGCCCGATGTGCTCATAGCTCTTGACCGGGTCATAGCGAATCTGGCGATACATCACCGGATTGGTGCCTAACGGCGCGATTCCGGCCATCAGCAAGGTGTAGCCATCGGGAGCCGCCTTGGCCGCCATCTCACAGCCGATCATGCCGCTCGCACCCGGCTTGTTGTCGACGATCACGGGCTGGCCCAGTTCCGTGCTCAGATGCATGGCAATGGTGCGGCCCATCACGTCAGTGATCCCTCCTGCGGCAAACGGAACGATGATGCGAATGCTGCGCTGGGGGTAGTCGGAAGCATGCGCAGATACTGCAAATACGGCAGCGGATATGAGGCTCAGGCCGATCATCCATTTTTTCTTCATGACTTGTCTCCTTGGAATTGATGTTGATCGCTCAAGCCGACGTGTAGGCCGTCTTGATGAGCGTATAGAAGTCCACTGCATATCGCCCCTGCTCTCGAGGCCCGTAAGAGGACGCCTTGCGACCACCGAACGGCAAGTGATAGTCGAGACCACTGGTGGCCTGATTGACTTTCACGATTCCCGCCTGTGAATGACGTTTGAATTGCGACGCATATCGCAAGCTGGTGGTGCAGATGCCGGCAGCCAACCCAAACTCGGTGTCATTGGCCACATGCAGCGCTTCGTCGAAATCTCGAACCCGTGTGACTGATGCGACCGGGCCGAAGATTTCCTCTCGTCCGACGCGCATCGACGGACTCACCTCGGTAAACAACGCAGGCTGCAGGTAGAACCCGGGCGCAGCCAACTCCAACCGTTGCCCACCCCAAGCCAGATGGGCTCCTTCCTTGCGCCCGATGTCTATGTAGGAAAGGTCCACGAACAATTGCTTCTCGTCGACCACCGGACCAATATGGGTTGCAGGATCAAGCGCATGCCCGATTTTCAGCCCCTCAAGACGGTGAATCACGGCGGCCACAAAGCGATCATGAATGCCCTCCGTGACGATGAAGCGTGACGATGCGGTGCACCGCTGACCCGTACTGAAAAATGCTCCTTGCACGGCGCATTCCACGGCAATGGCCAGATCCGCATCGTCCAGAATCACGAGCGGATTCTTGCCGCCCATTTCCAACTGCATGCGCTTCATGACGGGTCCGCTCACACAATCCACGGCAATGCGACGCCCTGTGGGCACGGACCCCGTGAAGCTGATGGCGTCCACCTGAGGGTGGGAGCTCAGAACACCTCCGACCTGGCTGCCAGATCCCATCACCAGATTGAGCACCCCGTCCGGCAAGCCAGCGCGCTGAAGAATATCTACCAGAGCCCACGCCGATCCCGGCACCAGCTCAGCGGGCTTGAACACCACAGTATTGCCAAAGGCAAGTGCTGGAGCGATCTTCCACGCTGGAATGGCCATCGGAAAATTCCAGGGCGAGATGACGCCCACCACGCCCAATGGTTCGCGCGTCACTTCCGTGTCGCTGCCAGCCATGAGACCGGGCGTTCGATCGCCCGGAATACGCAAGGACTCACCGGCCATGAAAGCCAGAACGTTGGCAGCACGAGTCACCTCGCCGATACCCTCGGGCAGCGTCTTGCCTTCCTCGCTGGAAAGCAAGTGCCCCAACTCGTTCTTGCGACTCATGACCTCCTGAGCGGCGCGAACCAGAATGTCATGTCTCAGTTGTGGCGAAGTGCAGGACCAGGCCGGGAAAGCGGCGCGTGCAGCGGCGACGGCCTGCTCGGCCTCCGCAGTTCCCCCTCGCGCGTACACCCCCACTGTCTCGCGCGTGTCCGATGGATTGATGTTCTGCGTGACATCGCTGGCCTCGCACCACTGGCCGCCAATGAGATTTCGGTGAACCGATCGGTTTGTCTCCATGTCTCCGTATCCCCTCCGGCCTCAGACGCGACCGCGTCCAGCGGCCATCGCCGCTTCTCGCACCTGAGACAGGGTGAATGCAGGACTGATGACTTCCGGATCGATCATGCAATGCAGGATCGAAGGTTGCCCGGAAGCGAGCGCTCTCTCGAAAGCAGGGGCAAACTCCTCTGTTTTTTCCACTCGCTCGCCATGACCGCCAAACGCACGCGCGTAAGCCGCGAAGTCCGGGTTGCGCAACTCAGTCGCGCTGACCCGCCCTGGATACTCGCGCTCCTGATGCATACGGATGGTGCCGTACATGCGGTTGTCCACAACGATGACGATCACCGGCAATTGATACTGCACGGCCGTGGCGAACTCCTGACCATTCATCAGAAAACAGCCATCCCCGGCGAACGCGACCACCGTGCGATCCGGGAAGATTCGCTTCGCGCCAACCGCAGCAGGCACGCCATACCCCATGGAGCCAGACGTCGGTGCGAGCTGCGTTCCGAAGCCATCGAAATGGTAGAAGCGGTGCACCCAAGTGGCATAGTTTCCCGCACCGTTGCAGACAATGGTGTCGCTTGGAAGTCGGTCGTTGAGATAGTCCATGACCTTGGCCATCTGCAGTTGCCCCGGCGTGACTACCGTCTGCGTGTCACTCCATTTCTCGTAGATGGAGCGCAGGAGCTCGGCATAGGTGCTGCGTGACTCGGAAGTGGGCAGCGACTGATTGACCAATGCTTCGACAAACGCCGCTGGCGTAGCGCAGATGCCCACGGTAGGCGCATAGACCCGTCCCAGTTCCGTGGCTTCCGGGAATACATGGATGAGCTTCTGCTTGGGCACCGGGATGTTGAGCAGCGTATAGCCTTGGCTCGGTGTCTCCGACATCCGACTGCCGATCAGCAAAATCAGATCGGCCTGCTTGACCTGTTCCACCAAGGCAGGATTCGGACCAAAGCCCAGATCGCCCACGAAAGACTCATTGGACGTGGGAAACAGCATCTGACGACGCAGCGAGACTGTCACCGGAACATTCGACGCCCTCGCCCAACGAGCGAAATCCTCGACCGCTTCAGCACTCCAGCGCGTACCACCCAGCACCACCAACGGGCGTTCTGCCTGAGACAGCAACTCCAGCGCCTTTGCCATCTGTGCTGCACTGGGGGTGGCCGGAATTTCCTGCGCTGCCTGAGCGTCAGCACAGACCACCTTGTCGACCAGCATGTCCTCCGGCAGAGCGATCATCACCGGGCCCGGCCTGCCGGACAGGGCGGTGTGCACGGCACGTGAAATGATTTCGGGAATGCGACGAGCGTCATCGATCTCGGTCACCCATTTGGCGAAGTGGCCAAACGCCGCACGGTAGTCCAGTTCCTGCAGCGCGCCACGCTCACGCACGCCTCGCTCGATCTGGCCAACAAATACCAGAACAGGCGTTGAGTCATGGGATGCGATATGAATGCCGGGAGTGGCATTGGTCGCACCTGGCCCGCGCGTCACAAAGCATGCCGCAGGGCGACCCGTGAGCTTGCCGTGAGCCTCCGCCATCATCATGGCTCCGCCTTCCTGGCGACACACGGTGACGGTCACATCTGCGTCGTGCAAGGCATCCAGCACAGCGAGATAGCTCTCGCCAGGGACGCAGAACACATGGTCAATGCCATGAATACGAAGTTGATCCACCAGGATCTGCCCGCCAGTGCGGGCCTGTGCAGAAGGATTGACGCTCATTGCTTGTCTGATGTTGTTGTGAAAGAAAGGCTGGATGTGTTCACCCCGTGCTGCTTGCAGTCATGCGAAGCATATGGGATAAATCATAATAATGAAATTAAAATTTCACAAGCAGTCATTTTTATTTTGATTGATACTTGCAACTCTGCGTTCGCCTGATGCATATGCACTGCATGAGATCAGTGACTGCCAACAATCAAAAAGGAGCAATACAAATGGACTTGGGCATTTCGGGAAAGCGCGCATTGGTCTGCGCTGCGAGCAAAGGACTGGGTTACGCCTGTGCCAAAGCGTTGGCGCAAGCCGGTGCCCATCTGGTCATAGTGGCCCGCAATGAAGCACCACTACGAGAAGCCGCTGCACGACTGCGCCTCGCAGGAGGCTCCGTCATTGAAGCCGTAGCGGCCGACATCACCACCGCCGAAGGCCGTGAAGCAGCACTAGCAGCCGCCGCATCGTTGCCGGGATCCACCTACGGTGCGTACGACATCCTCATCACCAATGCAGGAGGCCCGCCCGCTGGCGATTTTCGTGACTGGGACGAAACTGTGTGGCAGCAAGCCCTTGGGGCCAATATGCTCACGCCGATCGCTCTGATGCGCGCAACTCTGGACGGCATGATGTCGCGTGGCTGGGGCCGGGTAGTCAACATCACCAGCACTGCTGTCAAGGCACCCAGCCCTTATCTGGGTCTGTCCAATGGTGCGCGCAGCGGCCTGACAGGCTTTGTCGCGGGTCTCGCACGACAGGTGGCGGCCAGCGGTGTCACCATCAACAATCTTCTGCCTGGCACATTCGATACAGACCGACTGAAATCCAATTTGCAAGCCGGCGCAGACCAAGCCGGACTGGAGCTTCAACCCTATATGGCGAAACGCATCGACGCCATTCCCACGCGCCGCTTTGGCAATGCTGACGAATTGGGAGCTACCTGCGCATTTCTCTGCAGCCAGCATGCGGCCTACATCACCGCACAAAACGTCCTGATCGATGGCGGGGCCTACCCCGGCACGATGTAAGTGCATCAACTTCAAACAAAAGACACATGTCCTCAGCCATCCTCATGCACTCACCTGGCGGTCCGGAAGTTCTGCACTGGGAATCGGTGGAAGTTCCTTCTCCACAGCCACACGAGGTTCAAATCCGACATACCGCCATCGGAGTGAACTTTCACGACGCCTACGTCCGCTCAGGTCTTTATCAAACACTGGCATTGCCAGGCATTCCGGGATTGGAAGCCGCAGGGGTTGTGGAAGAAGTGGGCTCCAGCGTGACTGAATTCCGGCGTGGCGACCGCGTTGCCTATGTCACGCGGCAGTATGGAGCCTACGCCGAGCGTCGCAATCTCGATGCGAATTTGCTGGTGCCTCTGCCCAAGGACGTATCTGACACCGTAGCTGCATCCAGCCTGCTCAAGGGCCTGACGGCCCAAATGCTGGTGCAAAGCGTATACCGCGTCCAGTCCGGAGACTGGGTACTGGTACATGCAGCCGCTGGCGGCGTGGGCACACTGCTCTGTCAATGGGCCACGCGTCTGAACGCACGTGTGATTGGCGTCGTCAGTTCCGAGGCCAAAGCCCATGCGGCCATGGCAGCCGGTTGCCACAGCACTGTGTTGTCACAAGCGTCCGATCTCGTTTCACAGGTCATGAGAATCACTGACGGAGCCGGTGTCAACGTGGCATATGACTCCGTAGGCAAGGACACCTTCTTTGCATCACTGGAATGTCTGGCCCCTTGTGGTCATCTGGCGAACTTTGGCCAATCGTCGGGGCCTGTGCCTGCTTTTGAGATATCCCGGTTGTTTCCAAAATCCAACTCGGTGTCGCGCCCAAGCGTGTTTCAGCACATCCGAACCAAGGAGCTGCTGCGCAATGCAGCCTCACAGTTCTTCGAGATCTACCTCCAAGGAGATCTGCATATCGGCGACAGTCTGGAATTTCCACTGCGTGATGCAGCGTCTGCCCATAAGGAACTGGAAAACCGCCAACGTACAAAAACCATTGTCCTGCGCCCCTGAACGCTGAAGACGCGAACGACAAAAGAGTCCTTGCCGCAAAACTGCGACAAGGACTCTTCATCATCTAAGGTCCAACCAAGTTTGCGTCAGGACTTCAACTCTGCCGTCGCTGGTCTTGCCACCTGAAACAGATCGGTGCTTCTCGCATACCATCCACCGCCATGCATACGGCTTACCAGGCCCAACTCCGGTGTGTTCAGAAAGCCCTGCTCGGCATCCAGAACCAACGCGTCGTCGACATGAGCAGCAACTACACGGCCGATCACAATGGTCTGAAGCGGACCCGTGACCACAGAAGCAATGCTGACGCACTCCAGAGACACAGGGCACCCCTGGATACGTGCTGGTTTCACTTGCTTTGATGGCAATGCAACCAGCCCCGCTTGTTCAAGCTCATCAACGTCCGGAGCATAGTCAGCGCAAGTCTGGTTCATCTGCGAAATCAAACGCTCCGGCACAAGATTCACTACAAACTCTCCGTTCTCCATGATGTTGGCCGCTGTGTCCTTGAGCGATCCACGGGTGTGACGCATCATGCCCAGCGCCACCGTCGGCGGTTGGTGTCCCATCACATTGAAGAAGCTGTACGGCGCGGCATTCGACACTCCGGCGTTTGACCTTGTCGTCACCCAAGCGATCGGACGCGGGGTGACACTGGCAGTCAGCAGGTTGTACATGGTTTGCGCAGGAAGCGTCGCAAAATCGAAAAACATGAATCAGCTCTCCTGTGCCACCTGAACTGATTGCAGTGGAACCACCGCTTGTTTGGCGCGGATGTCCACATGCAGTTGAAAGACATCCGGACGAGCGTAGTGACCAGAGACGTCAAAGTCGAACTTGCCACGCAAAATTTCGTTGGGATCTATCTGCGCATAGAGGATGGTCTCTCCGTTGAAGTCCGGGCCCGCCAGCACCTCTCCCAACGGACTGATGATGGCGCTGCCACCGCGCATCAGAACGGTGTCTGGCGCATCACCCAAGGCGCATTCGAAGTCCTGAGGATACGCATCGCGACGAAGGTGTTGGCAAGACGTAAGCACATAGCAGCGGCCTTCTAGCGCAACGTGCCGCATGCTTGGAACCCAACTGTCGCGGTCATCTGCCGTGGGCGCACAATAAATCGCAACGCCTTGGCTGTACATGTACATGCGCAACATGGGCATGTAGTTCTCCCAGCAGATCACCGCACCTACGCGACCATATTGCGTATCGATCACGGGCATGGTGGAACCGTCACCAAAGCCCCAGATCAGACGCTCTCCAGCGGTGGGCATCAGCTTGCGGTGCTTGCCGGCGAATCCCTGCTTTCCGTTGAAGTACAACACCGTGCAATACAGCGTTCCGCCATCCGCCTCGATGCAACCGATGACCACGACCGAGTCCGTTTCCTGCGCCGCCTGCTCGATCAGGGACACCTCCTCTCCATCCAGACGGATGGCTTGACCGTGATAGCGTGCGAATGCATCGCGGCCTTCCGGCCTGCGCATGCCAATCGGCGCACCAAACGAGTTGCCCTTGGGATACCCCCCCAGATAAGCCTCGGGAAACACCATGACCTTGGCTCCCTCCTTGGATGCCTCATGGATCAATTGGACTGCTTTGCGTGCGGTTGCCACGCTGTCCTCGGGAATGGATGCAGCCTGAACGACGGCCACCTTGAATGACTTGCTCATATGTACTCTCTACCTTGATTTCAGTGTGTGTGCTCTTCGTCGATCGCCTTGGCTCGCGTGTTGGGCAGGAAGAGTGAACCGATCACGCCCACCACAGCCGTCACCACTACCGGATACATCAAGCCCCCGAAGATGTTGCCGCTGGCTTGTGCCAGATAAGTGGCAGTGAAAGGAACGATGCCTCCGAAGATGCCTGCGCCGATGTGATACGGAAAGGACAGCGCCGTATAGCGAATGCGAGCAGGAAACAGTTCAACCAGATAGGCGGCTACCGGTCCATAGACCATGGCGACGACAGCGGTCATGAGGATGAGGATCAGAACAATGGTCACCTTGTCGATGCGAGCTGGATCCGCGCGTTGCGGATAGCCCGCTTCGGACAGAGCGCGCGAATAGGCCTTGGCATCGAACCCATTGACGGTGGTGTCTCCCACCGACATCGCAATTTCCTGCCCCGCCAACGGCGCGGCATACTCGAAATTGATGCCCTTGGAAACCAGCAGTTTCTTGGCCTGCACGCACACCTTCTTGTGATCAGGGTGAGCGCTCACCAGAGAGGCCTGAAGGCCAAAGTCGCAGGCGCCACCGCTGGTATCCGCGTGGATGCGCACCGGAGTTGTCTGCATGACTTGCGCAAGTTCTGGATTGCCCGCCTTCAGCAGCGCACCGAACATCGAGTGATAACCAATGGCTGCGATGAACAGTCCAGTCATCATGATCCACTTGCGGCCAATGCGGTCCGACAGCCATGCGAACAACACGAAGGTCGGCGCACCGATGATGAAGCCCCAGACGATCAGTTCATACACCGTCTTCTGGTCGATCTGCACAGCCTGCTGCATGAAGATCATCACGTAGAACTGCCCCGTGAAGTACGTGGCACCCTGGCCTGCCGTCACCCCGACGAGTGCAAGAATCACCAGCTTGAGGCTGGACCACTGACCGAAGGTCTCCTTCACCGGATTCTTGGACAGACGGTTTTGCTGCTTCATGCGTGTGAACACCGGCGACTCGTGCAACTTGGCTCGCACATAGACGGAGATGGCCAGCATCACGATCGACAGAATGAAGGGCAGACGCCAGCCCCACTGGCGAAAGTCTTCCGCACTCATGGAAGCCTGCGTGAGCAGAATCACGATCAACGACAGGATCAGACCTGCCGACGAGGTGATCTGAATCCAGCCGGTGAGCAGACCACGGCGCTTGGGCTCGCAGTGCTCGGCCACATAGATCACCGCGCCGCCATATTCGCCACCGACGGCCAATCCCTGAACCACGCGCAGTGTGAGCAGCAAGATCCAGGACAGGTGCCCCACCGATTCATAGGTGGGCAGACAGCCAATCAGCACAGTGGCGCCACCCATCATCACCACGGTGATGAGGAAGGTGTACTTGCGACCCCACTTGTCGCCAAGATAGCCGAACATCACGGCCCCCAGCGGCCGAATGATGAAGCCAACCGCGAGTGCGCCCAGTGCGGCCAACAGCGAAACCGTTGGATTGTCCTGCGGAAACAGCACTTGGCTCATGAACACGGCCAACGAGCCGTAGATGAAAAAGTCATACCACTCGAAGAGTGTTCCCAACGTCGATGCCAGTACCACCTGTCGCTCTTCTTTGCGACTCAAGGTGATCTCTTCACCTGAACTTTGCCTCGCCAAACCTGCTTCCATACCGGTGCACTCCCATGCAGATAAATTGATAATGCTGTATCAGTTAACTATTATCAAATTGAAAGACATCTTTTCAGCACTAGGGATAACCCTGAAAACTTGTCTTCGTGTCACCAAGCGCACTGATAAACTTCGTCCCCAAATCGATACAAGGAAAACGAAGAATGGCGAGACAAGCAACCAAGACTGACAAGAGTGACGAACCGAAGTCAGCAAGCCCCCGGCGCGGCATCCAGTCCATTGAAGTGGGCTTCCGCATCCTCGATGTCATCCGGCAAGCGGGGCGACCTTTGCCACTCAAGGAGTTGGCCGAAGCAAGTCAACTCACCGTGCCCAACGTTCACTACTACCTCGTGAGTTTTCAAAAAGTGGGCCTCGTGCATCAACAGGCCGATACGGGCTTCTATGGATTGGGACCCTACGCGCTGCGCCTTGGATTGGCGGCGCTGGAGCAGTTCGATGTGTTCACCACAGCTCGACCCGTCATGGCCGAGCTGGCGGCCATCACTGGGCAAACCGTCTTTCTGGGTGTCTGGGGCAACAAGGGACCGACCATCGTCTACCGTGTGGAAGGCAGTCGCAGCCGCCCATTGCTGGAGCTGCGCGTGGGCAGTGTTCTGCCGCTGCTTTCCTCTGCATTGGGCCGCAATTTTCTCGCGCACTTGCCACCCGCAAACACGCGCGATCTGCTCGAGCAGGAACTCGCCAGCATGAAGAAGAGCGATGGAGTGAACAAGTACTCCATGCGTGATGTGGAAGCCATGCGCGACGAGGTTCTCTCTCATCACCTGAGCCGATGCCGCGATGCTTTGCTACCCCATTTCACCTCGATGTCCGCGCCGATCTTCGACATGCTCGGAGAAATGAAAGCCGCGATTACCGTGATGGGACCGGTAGGCTCGTTCGACGATGACATCGACTCGGAAACAGCTCGCGTGCTGATTGAAAAAGCGCAATCCATCTCCGCCGTGGCCGGATGGACGAAGGCAGTCATTCCGTCCTGATGCGCAAGGTGGACGCTGGATCTGCTGCAACGCATTCGCAAAGTCTGGCATGTCAATCCACGGGCGGCCCGAGAGCAAATGCGTCCCATGAGCCACGTCTCACGCTCATCGTCTCAACTCAGATGGGGAACCTAAAAACGTCCCCACTCTTCAGCAAATCTGAGCAATCGCTCAGCATTTCGCGCCAATGAAAATCCAAGGCCTGCCTAGACTTTCCTCCAACAACCAACACGGTTTGGAGACACGAAGTGGTCCGGCATCCAATTTCACATGGCAGCGCGCAAATACGAAAGCAGTTGCACAGCAATGGGCGACAAACTTCTCCCTCTTGCATTGATGATGCTGATATCGCGCGTCAGTCCCTCGTCAGACAGATTGATGATTTTCAAAGGCTACTGAACCGCAGCGCCAGCAGCGATTCTTGGAGCAATGCCAATACCCAGTCCTTGCGCTGCCATGACGATCAAGGTCTGCATTTGCTGCACTTCGTATTGAGCATTCAATCGAACGTTGGCCGCCTTGGCGGCAGCATCCACAGACCTCCTGATTGAATCCCATGATGCCTTGCGAGACGTACAAAAAATAGCGGCACTGGAAAGCGTCGAAACTCTGGACCTCGGACTCATGGAGTTGTCAGCAGCCATCATGGAGCTTTGTGCTTCGATGTGATGCGCAGATTCAACCCATCGTGAATGCAATGCTCCCGACAGCCGAAGATATCGCAACCGCTTCAGATATTCTGCTGGCCGCACATGCAGCGGACTGGGGGCCGATCAGACACGAAGAAACACTGCATGACCGGGCGATCTACCGATATTTCTGGAACGTTTTGCGTACGGCCCATTCTGCAAACAGACCGATGGCTCGACCTGCCATGGACATGTTCTTTCGTTCTGGCAGGTAGATCCCCCATCCGCACGCACTCAATCCGTCGCCTCAATCTTCGCCTCACGCACCAGCTTGTTCCATTTCTGGAAGCTGGACTGAACGACCTTGGCGAATTCTTCTGATGTGCTGCTCCAGATCTCGACATACTGGTTCTTCAGTTGGGACTGGACTTCCTGAGAGCTCAAGGCTTCGCGCAGGGCGGTGTTGAGTCTGTCGAGGGTAGCCTGCGGGATCTTGGCGGGGCCTACCACACCCCACCAGAGCTCACCGCCCGCATCGGCGTAGCCGCTCGCCCCGGCCTCGTCCATGGTGGGTACGTTGGGCAGGAACGGGGAGCGCTTGGGACTGGTGACGGCAAGCGCACGCAGGCTTCCGTTCTCGATGCGCGACATCGTTGTGTTGACGGTGTCGAACATGAAGGTGGTGTTGCCTGCCAGCAAGTCGGTCAGTGCAGGCGCGCTTCCGCGATAGGGCACATGCGTCATCTTGGTGTTGGTCAGCGCGTGCAGCAACTCTCCGGAAAGGTGATTGGACGAGCCATTGCCTGCCGATCCGAAAGTGACATTGGCATCGGGCTTCTTGCCCAGTTCCACCAGCTCCGAGACCTTCGTTATGGGCGATTTCTGGTTCACCAGCAGCACATTGGTGTAGCGTCCCAACAGTCCCACATTGGTGAACGATTGAATCGGGTCGTACTTGATCGACTTGCTCACGTTGGGCACGATGGTCTGCGTTCCCACACTGCCAATACCGATGGTGTAGCCATCCGGCCTGGCTTTTGCCACATAGTCCATGCCCATTGCACCACCGGCACCCGGACGGTTTTCCACGACGATGGGGGTGCGCAGAATTTCGCTCATCTTCTTTGCCACAGGTCTGGAGACGATGTCCATCGGTCCGCCCGCGGCGAAGGGGACGACCCATGTGATGGGCTTGTCCGGAAACTCCGCATGGGCGAGTCCGGCCCAACCCAGTGCGGTCAACGAGAGAATGGGAAGAAAGCGGCGCTTGATCATCATGGGGTGGGTCTCCTGCATCTTGCTGGTGATGGACTGAACCGTCCGTTCATTTGAAGTTGTTGCGAGCTTCGCGGGCCTCGTTGCTTTGGCCGCAGACCAAGGCCTGGTCGACGTCCATGTAGGTGCTCACGTAGTTCAACGCGTTCGCATGTGCGTTCACGCTTTGCTTGCTCATCTTCACCACATGCGATGGCGACTGGGCCACCTTGGCCGCCAGCACCTTGGCGTGTTCGGTGGCTTGCCCTTGGGGCACAAGCCAGTCCGCGAGGCCCCATTCCTTGGCGACGTCGCTGGACATCTTTTCGCCCAGCAACATGATCTGCTTGGCACGCGAGGCACCCACCATGTTCACGAGTCTTGGAACGGTGTGCCACACCAGCGGAATGCCGATCTGGACCTCGGGCACGTAAAGGAACGCGTTGTCCGCCATCACCCGCCAGTCGCAGGCCAACGTGAGGGCGATGCCGCCACCCACGTTCACGCCTTCGATCGCAGCAATGGTGAGTTGCGGAACACTTTCCCATGCCTTGCACATGCGCGCGCCCGTCGACGCGATATGGCGGCGCTCGTCTAGTGGCTTGTCATCGATGGCCCAACGATCCGGATCCTTGAGATCGACTCCAGCAGAGAACGCCTGCGGGCTTCCCGCGAGCACCACGGCCGAGATGTCAAAGCGATCCTGAAAGCTGTCGGCCACGCGAATGAGCTCATTCATCGCCTTGAGCGAAAGCGCATTGCGGCGCTCACCACGGTCGTACGTCACGACGGCTACTGCGCCGAATTCTTCTACCTTGATCATTGGAACGCTCCTTGTCTTTTCGTTTGCTTGGTCTTTCACCTCAGGCCTGCTTGACGGCGCCAGCATTCAACGCAGCAGCAATCTCGGCCTCGCTGAATCCAAACCGCTTGAGCACTGCATCCGTGTGTTCGCCAATCTGCGGAGGCGGCAAGCGCAGGCTTCCTGGCGTGCGATCGAGCTTGACGGGAATACCGGTGACTTCGTACTTTCCGAGCGTTGCCGACATCTGGCGCGTGGCCGTGTGATCGAGCGCCAGCGCCTCCTCCACACTCAGCATCGGCGCGCAGGGGACGCCCAAGCCCATCAGTTGATGGAACAGCTGCTTTCCGTCGAATTGGCTGAGCAAGGCAACCAGTTCTGCGCGCAGAGCGTCGCGATGAACGACTCGATCGCGGTTCTTGCGAAAGCGTTCATCGGTGGCGATTTCGGGTTTTCCAAGCACGTCGCAGAGCTGCGCAAACTGCCTGTCGTTGCCGATGGCGACGAACAGCTTTTCGGTCTTCGTGGGATACAGGTCGTAAGGGACGATGTTGGGATGCCCGTTGCCGGTACGCGCCGACTTGCCGCCATTGAGTGCATTGCTCGTATGCGGATGCAGCATGCCCAACGCAGTGTCGAACAACGTGACTTCGATGGACTGTCCCTTGCCCGACTTCTCGCGTTCGTACAAGGCAAGCAGCACGCCTATGACGGCATTCATCCCGGTGGTGGTGTCCACCAGCGGAATGCCGATACGCACGGGATCGAGAGCCGGATCACCGTTGATTGACATGAGACCCGAGAGCGCCTGCACCGCAGCGTCATAACCTGGCAGCCCGCCAAACTCGCCCTCCTCGCCAAAGCCGGAAACACGGCAATGGATGAGTCGCGGAAACTTGCGGGCCAGCTCGGTGGGACTGTCTATGCCCCACTTCTGCCAGGTGCTGAGCTTGTAGTTCTCGACGAGCACATCCACCTTGTCCAGCAACTGAAAAAGAATCTCGCGGCCAGCGGGCGTGGACAGATCCACCGCCAGATCCTGCTTGTTGCGGTTCAGGCCAATGTAGTACGGCGCATCGCCATCGACGAACGGCGGACCATAGGCCCGTGTGTCATCGCCGTCATAGGACTCCAGCTTGATGACTTCGGCCCCGTGGTCCCCCAGCATCTGTGCGGCGAATGGGCCTGCCAATACTCTGGAGAGATCCAGAACGACCACGCCGTTCAGGGCTGATTTGCTGATTGCGGAATTCATCTCGCCTGCCTTCTTCTGCATCAATCGATCTTTGCGCCCGACGCCTTGACGATCGGTGCCCAGCGCTCGGTCTCGGACTTCATGAACTTGCCAAATGAATCCGGAGTGCCCTGCTTCACGATGACACCCATGCCCTTCATGCGCTCCAGAAACTCGGGACGCGACAGCACTTTCTGAAGCGCGTTGTTGAGCGTCGCAATCACCTCAGGAGGCGTCTTGGCAGGTGCGATCAACCCATACCAGGATGAGACATCGAAGTCCGGAAACCCGGACTCGGCCATGGTCGGGACAGCTGGCGCGGTGGCAATGCGCTCCTTGGTCGTCACCGCCAGCGCACGCATGCGCCCCGCCTGCACAAAAGGAGCGACCGTGGGTACGTTGTCGAACATGCACGAGATCTGCCCCGCCACTACCGCAGCGCCCGCCGGTGCACTGCCGCGATAAGGGACATGGGTCACATCGATGTTGGCCGCGCTCTTGAACAGCTCTCCGGCGATGTGGATGGAGGTGCCATTGCCGGAGGAACCAAAGGTCAGCTTGCCGGGATTGGCCTTCGCATAGGTCACCAGTTCCTGAACGCTGTTGACGGGCAACTGCGGATTCACCACCAGCATGCTGGGAATCGTGCCGACCAAGCCCACGGCTTCGAAGTCGGTACTCAGATTGAAGCCGGGCTTGGCATACAGCGTCTGGTTGATGGCGCTGGTGACCGCCACCATCAGCAAGGTGTATCCATCCGGCTTGGCTCTGGCCACTTGAACCGCCGCGATGTTGCTGCCCGCACCGGGCTTGTTGTCCACGACGACGGACTGCTTGAGTTCGGCCCCCATCTCGGTCGCAATCACGCGCGCCATGGCGTCGGTCGGGCCACCTGCAGCAAACCCCACCTCCAGAGTGATAGGACGATCGGGATAAGCCGCATGAGCCAGATTCACCGACCCCGCAAGTCCCAACGCGATGCCCAATGCGGGCCTCCACGATGACCGTGAAATGCTGCCAACCCAAGTCATTTTCATATTCGTCTCCTGAATGCACTGCAACTCAGGAAATAGTACAAAATGTGATCCACAAATCTAAATTATCTGTACACATAGTGAACACCAAAAATCGCAAAACGAGTCTGGTAGATGCACAGGACCAATCCGCCGGTCCCAGTACCTTGCTCAAGGGTTTGAAGGTGCTGAGCCTGTTGAAGGAAGTATGGCCAGAAGGGTTGGGGGCCACGGAGGTTTCCAGACGAACGGGCATCGAACGAGTCAATGTTCAGCGCCTCTTTCTCGCGCTGGAAAGCAGTGCCTGGGTGCGTCGTGACAAAGCCGGCAAGCGGTTCTTCTCGGGCGACGATGCCGAAGCCATAGGTTCTCGACTTTGGACGCCTCCCGACATCAGTCAGGAGCTGATACTGGCCGCCATGCAAGGAATGCGCAAACTGGCAAAGCAGTTGGGTGACGCAGTATTTCTGATCGGCAGAGATGCCAACGAGTCGGTCGGCCTCCACCGAGAGATCGGCGACTATCCGATGCAGATTCTGGCGAGCTTTCCAGGCAAACGGCACCCCCTTGGCGTGGGCTCGGCGGGCATGGCCCTGCTTGCGGCCTTGCCGGACAAAGAAGCCCAAGCAGTGGTGAAGGCCAATTCGCCCCGTCTTGAGGAATACGGCGGAATCTCCCCCGAAATGATTCACCGCCTGCGCATCAACACCCGCCAACGCGGCTATGCGGTCATGCAGAACTATGCGGTCAGTGGCGCTCTGGGCGTGGGATGCGCCCTCACCCGCGACGATGGAACACCCGTGCTCGCAATGAGCGTGAGCGCGATCACCGACCGCATGCCGATCAAGCGCCAGGCTGAGACTGCCCGATTGCTGCGCCATGAGCTGGACAATCTGCGTGGGCTGTTGTGAAGTCATGCCAATTCTTGGCGATGACTTGATCAGGCTCCCGCGAACCGCTGTCGCGCCGACTGACCTTCCTGGCTGTCGCGGCATACCAGCGCCTGATCTGCATCCATGTATATCGTTGAGCGATGCAGCACGTTGGCGTTTGCGTTGACCGCTTCTTTGCTCATCCGCAGCAACGCGGCAGGCGTCTGCGAAGTCTTGCGAGCCAGTGCAAGTGCCGCTTCAAGTACCTGACCAGGTTCAGCCAGTTCGTCGAGCAGTCCCCAATCCAACGCCATCTGCGCATCGAGCTTTTCGCCAAGAATGATGGCTCGCTTGGCTCGCGCTGGCCCCACCAGAGTGGTCAAGCGCGGAATGGCTCCCCAGCCCATGTTCAGGCCCACTTTGACTTCGGGAAGATAAATGGCGGAGCTGTTGGATGCCACACGCCAGTCGCACGCCAGTGCCAAGGCCGCCGAGCCGCCTACCGCCAGGCCCTCGATGGCTGCGATCGTGATCTGGGGCAGATTCTCCAACGCCTGACACAACCTGGCACCGCGTTGCGCAATGCTTCTGCGGTGCAGCAGACTGGCGTTGTCCTCATTCCATTTGGCGGGATCCTTGAGGTCGATCCCCGCCGAGAAAATGTCCTTGGCTCCAGTGAAGACAACCACCTGAATGTCCAGTTCGTCGCTCAGATCACGCACTGCTTCGGTCAATGCCAGCAAGGTGTCCTGATCGATGGCATTGCGGTTCACCCCGCGATCGAAGCGGACCACCGCTACAGGGCCTTCCACACTGGTGGTGACGGCTTTTCCATATTGCTGCTTCATGGGGTTGTCTCCTTAGGATCATGCAGAGGTGTGATAGCGCCCATCCACCCGTGAAAGCCGGGTCATGTAGCGGAACGTGTAAGGCGGGTAATAACTGATCGCGATTTCCAGCAGCTTGCTGGCGTTATTGCGAAAGCGGCGAATCATCAGAAGCGACGGGTCGCTCTTGGTATAGCCCAGTCGTTTGCCGATGGCTGCGGGGAAGGTCGCCGCAGAAATCTCCATATCGATCGTCCCGACCGTCTCGTTGCAAAGGCGCTCAAAGAGCGGGTAGACACCGCCTGGCTGACTGCCGATATGCTCCACCACGGCCTCGTACTCCTTGCGGATGTAGATGTCGGTCCAGGAAATGGGGCGGTCGGTGCCCGGTAGGCAACGAAACGTGCTGACTTTGATCCAGTCGCTCGGAGCACCTTCAAGCTGCGCTTCAGGCGGGTGAGCCGTCAAAGGGGAGACCACCTTGTGCACGCTCAGTGCGGTGTTCTCCAGATATTGAGTGAGCTGCTCCGTATTCTCCAGCCCCAGACCGAATTGCGGCTGAGTATCCTGCCGAATGACGGTCGTGCCCGCACGCGGCTTGCGCACGACCAGCCCCATGTCGAGCAACCTGCGCGTAGCTTCGCGCACGGTATGTCGACTCACCTTGAATCGTTCACACAGTTCGGCCTCGGTGGGCAAATTCGAGCCTACAGGATAGGCCCCGCTTCGAATCATGCCGAGCAGTTCATCGCTCAGACGACGGTGCAAAGTGTTGCGGCTGGATTTGGACTCTTCGGGCTTCATAAATTCAGGCTCTTCATGGCGGCCAGGGTGTCCGCATTGAAGCGCTGTGGTTGTTCGCTATGCGGGAAGTGTCCCACGCCCGGCCACTCCAAATAGACGGAAGGCACCGATCGTTGCTGAAGCACCGCATGAACCTGCTTGGCCGACTCCGGAGGTACGGACCAGTCCTCCGCCCCCTCCACAATGACGCAAGGGCAATGGATGTGCTCCAGCAACGTCTCCATGCGAAACCCACCAAAAGCGCAGATATCGGCAAAAGCCACATAAGGATTGCAACGCCGTGCATCCATCACGACGTCTTCCACACGATCCGCTTCGGTAGCGCTGCCCATGAGTGTGCGGAAAGTGACTTCGAACCAGTCACCCGGGTTGATGCGCGCCATGTCCAGAATGGCGGGGTTGTATCCGGAGCTCTTGACCACCTTGACGGATGCTCCGTCCACAAGAACGAGTCCACGCACGCGCTCGGGAGCCAACGTGGCAGCCGCAGCCACGATGCCACCCCCCATGGAATGCCCCATCAGCACCGCCGGTGGCAATTCAAGCGCTTCCAGCACCTGCACCAGATAGCGCGCATTGCGCATGCTTTCGTTGTGCGGTCCCCCGATCGGTGTGCTGCTCTTGCCATGCGCGGGAAGGTCCAGCGCGTACACGGTGTAGTCCGCGCCGAATGCCTCCAGATTGTGCTTCCACGAGAGGCTGTCCTGACTCGCCCCATGGACCATCACCAGCGGAGTTGCACCGCTCGCGGGGTTACAAGCAACGTCAAAGTAGGCGCGGATCCCATCCGCCGTTGTCACATAAGGCATATCACTCGCTCCCGGAATGGCACAGCCGCAACACGGCATGGATCAGCAACCAGTTCTGCACGCAGTGGCGCAGATCGCCCTCCACCGTCAAGCGATGTTGGCGCACCAGGCGATTGAACGGAAAGCCGTCAGACAAGTCCTGCAAGGCGGCTTCATTACCGACAAAGGTGAAGGCGGCCCGGTCACCGCGCCCGCTTTCCACCTGATCCGGTGTCACGTGCAGCCATATGGCATCGGTGCTGCCGCTCAGTCGCACGCCTATGGTCACATCGGCCAGAGTGCGGTGCCGTGCCACGAAGGCATCGGCCTGCGCGCGCTGCGCCAGTTGCTGCAGGAACCGGTCATCGAGAATGCGAGGAGAGGTCACTGTCATGCCGTGAATCCTTGCTTGAGTTTGAATTTCTGGATCTTGCCGGACGAGGAATGCGGAAGGCTATCGACCAGAACAATACGCTTGGGCACCTTGAAACCCGAAAGGCGCTGTCGGCAATGCGTGCGCAGGGCTTCCGCGTCAGGAGTGCGGCCTGCAATGGGCACCACGGCTGCCACCAGTTCCTCACCCCACTTCTCGTTCGGCACGCCAAAGACTGCCGCCTCGCGCACATCCTCGTGAGCAGCAAGGCAGTTTTCCACTTCGAGTGCCGCAACGTTTTCTCCGCCAGTCTTGACCATGTCCTTGCTGCGACCGACAAAATAGGCATAGCCCTCGCCATCGATACGGAACAGATCGCCAGTCTTCAACCACCCATCGGCGGTGATGGTTTCTGCCGTGAGTTCAGGTTGGTTCCAGTAACCCTTGAACACCGTGGGGCCCTTCACTTGCAGCTCGCCCGGCCCATTCTGGTTCGACAGCGTCACGCCCTCTTCGTCCACCAACCGGTGAGCGATATGCCGCCAGAAGAAGCCGACGGACCCGGGATGTTCAAGAATTTCACGTGAGTAACGGTTCTTGATGGTGGTGACGCAGCTCTCCGTCATGCCAAAGCCCCAGCCGAACTCCGCGTTGGGGAACACCTTGCGGATCAACTCCTGTCGCCATTCACCAAGCGGAGCGGCCGCAGTCTGCACGTAACGCACCTCGGGCATGCGCAGACTGGAAAACCCTGGATGATCCGTGATGGAGACCCACATGGCCGACAGCAGAAACACATGCGTGGGCTGCACGGTCTGTAGATCATCAATGACGGTTTGGGCGTCAAAGCGCGGCACCACATGCAGACCGCCTCCGGCATAGAGAATCGGTCCATTGAGCACACCGAATCCACCGATGTGGAACAAGGGCGTGGCCATGAGCGATCGGCATTGGGCATCAAGCCCCAACTCCAGAATGTAGTTGACCGAGTTCCACACCAGATTGCCATGAGTGAGCATGGCACCCTTGGGTGATGAGGTCGTTCCCGAGGTGTACATGATGATGGCCACATCGTCGTCGTCCACCACCCCAGTCTGCAGCATCACGGGATCATCCGACGCCGCAGCCTTGTGCAGACCGGGCTCAAGATCGCTGATGCAGACGGGACGGTCCAGCTCGGAAACCATGTCGCACATCTCGCTCACGATGGTCGCAAACTGTGTGTCGTAGACCAACACTCGAGGCGTGCAATCGCTCACCAGAAATGCCAGTTCGTGCGCGCTGTACCTCGTGTTGACAGGCACGATGCTGAAGCCGCTGTAGGCCGTGGCGTGCATCAGCGCCAGATAGTCCATGCTGTTGTTCATGAACACTGCCACCCGATCGCCACGGCGCACACCCAGCTCATCCAAGTGCACTGACAAAGCGCGGGCACGCGCGCAGAGATCCGCAAATCCCAGCGACCCACTATCGTCGGACAAAGCGACACTCTGCGGGCTGCGCAGTGCGTGGAACATGGCGGTTTGATAAATATTCGGCATGAAGACAACTACCAGTTTCTTGACTAGCCGCCCAGATAGGCGGCCGTCACATAGGGGTCATGGATCAGATCGCTGGAATTGCCTTGCAACACCAGTCGACCCGTCTCGAGCACGATGGCGTGCTGCGACAGCTTGAGCGCCAGACGAGCGTTCTGCTCCACCAGCACAATGGTGGTGCCGTCTTCGCTGATGCGGCGAATCGCTTTGGCCACATCCAGAATCACGCTGGGTGCCAGCCCCAGCGAAGGTTCATCAAGCAGCAACAGCCTGGGCCGCGACATGAGCGCGCGTCCGATGGCGCACATCTGCTGCTCACCTCCCGAGAGATGTCGCCCCTGACTATTCGAGCGCTCGGAAAGTCGTGGAAAGTAGCCATACACCCTGTCGATGTCCGATCGGATGCCTGCCTTGTCCTTGCGCAGATAGGCTCCCATCAACAAGTTCTCGTAGGTCGTGAGTTCAGGAAACAAACGCCGCCCTTCCGGCGACAGCGCCAAACCCAGCGCGGTGCGTTCGTGCGTGGGAAGTGCCGTGATGTCATTTCCGTCCATCCGCAGCGACCCAGCCTGCAGGGGAACCAGCCCGCACAGTGCCTTCATGAGCGTCGATTTTCCCGCTCCGTTCGATCCCACAACCGCGCACACACTGCCTTCAGCCACATGGAACGACACATCTCGCAAGGCAGCGATCGGGCCATAGGCCACGGACAAATTCTGTACGTCAAGCATTTTCGAGATCCGCTCCCAGATAGGCTTCGATCACCGCCGGGTTGTCGCGCACGCTCTCCGTGGAGCCAGCAGCCAACAAGCGGCCATTGACCAAAACCACTAATTGCTCGCACAGTCGCATCACCATCTTCATGTCATGCTCCACCAGCACGACAGAGATCCCCGCTTCGCGGTGAATGCGTTCGATCAGTGCGGTCATCTCCTGTGTCTCGTTAGGATTGAGGCCCGCTGCTGGCTCGTCCATCAGCAGCATGAGTGGCTGCGTGGTGAGGGCCATACCCACTCCCAGAATCTTCTGCAGACCATAGGCCAGCGCGCCCGCATCGGCGTCCGCCAGATGGTTCATCTCCAGCAGCCCCAGCGTGGCCTGCGCATGCGCCATGGCCTGCTCGCGTCCAGCACGCACTACGCCTGGGCGAAGCAAGGACCACGGCGTCGGCAACTGTCGCAACAACGCCGATCGATAGAGGTTCTCACGCACGCTCAGTCCAGGAAAAACATGCGTCATCTGAAACGTGCGGCACAACCCGCCGCGAGCGATGGCGGCCGCAGACCGCCCCGTGATGTCTTTATCTGCAAACAGGACGCGCCCGGACTGCGCCTTGGTCGATCCCGCAATCAGATTGAGCAGCGTGGTTTTGCCTGCCCCGTTGGGGCCGATCAATCCGGTGATGCCGCTGCCGTTGGTCTGGAAGGAAACATCGTCCACCGCACGAATGCCGCCGAATGCGCGACGGATGTGCTCCACCGTCAATGTGGCTCTCATGACGCTCCCCCTTCAGGCTTGGCGCGCCGAGTGAGACGCGTCCACAGGCCCGCAATACCTTTGGGCATGAAGCACAACAGTGCGATCAGCACCAGTCCATAAAACAGCCGCTGGTACTGCTGCATGTCGCGGAGGAACTCAGGTAACGGAATCAACACAAAGCACGCGATGATCACGGCAGCCAGAGCACTCACACCACCCAGCACATTGATGATCAATGCGTTCACGGCAGTCCAGAACCCGAAGGAATCAGGCGAGATATAACCTTGATAGTGTGCAAACAGACTGCCTGCCCATCCCGCGAGAGCCGCGCTGAGACCAAAGACAGCGATTCGAAAACGCAAGGCCTCGAAGCCGCAAGCCGTGACCAGCACTTCATCCTGATGCAATGCCGAAGAGAAGATACCCAGCTCGCGCCGATACAAGGCCTTGAGCACCCAATAGCACGCGATGGCCAGCGACATCGCAAGCAGATAACACCCTTGCTTTCCCAATTCCTGCCCGAAGAGACGAATGGGCGGAATCTGCCCAAATCCACTGTTGCCACCGAAGAGGTCGACAAACTCCACGAAGCACAGCACGATGACTTCTCCGAAGGCAAAGGTCAGCAATGCGAAATGAACACCCTTGAGCCTCATGAAGATGGGACCGGTAATCAACGCCACTGCGCCAGATGCCAATCCGGACAATGCGAATGCCCACGGGAAAGCCAGACCCAGATCGCGCGTGAGAATGGCCGATGTGTAGGCCCCGACACCATAGAGCGCACCATGCGCGAGAGACAGCTGCCCGATGCGCAGCATCAGGTTCATGCTCATGGCGATGATGGCGTAGAGGGCAATCATCACGCCAACATGCAGCAGGAATTTCGAGTCATGCAGCACAAGTGGCCAAGCCAGCAGCACTGCCGCCACCACGCATTCGCTGACCCTGCCAAGGCGAGATCCACTAGAGAGCAGATACGGTGAACTCATCGCGACCTCCCCATCAGGCCTGCAGGGCGGAACGTAAGCACCGCCATCACGATGAGGAACGACAGCATCGTCGCCACGGTCGCGTTGTAGAAAGTGGAGGCAATCGCCTCGGTGAAGCTCAGGATCAAAGCGGCGACCACTGCACCCGGCAGGCTGCCCAAACCGCCCAGCACCACAATGATGAAGGCCTTCACAACCACCATCTCGCCCATGTGAGGATTGATGGTGTAGACAGGTGCCATCAGTGCCCCTGCGATGCCTGCAAGCAAGCAGCTCAACCCGAAAGTCAGCGCTGTCATGCGCCACGAACGCACCCCCTGCAGTCGGGCCACTTCACTGTCCTGCGCCACGGCGCGAATGGTGATACCCACACGGGTCTTTTCAATCAGCAAGTAGAAGGCGACGAGCACCAGCAATGTGACACCAACCACCACCAACTGGTCCAACGCGATGAACACACCACCGATCTCCAACACACCCTGAACGGGGCGCTCCACGGTCAGGTCATCCACAGAGAAGATCAACGCCACCGCTTCCTGCAGACACACGGCCAGGGCCAGAGAAACAATCATCCCGCCCATCTCGTCGCCCGCAAAACGCCTGAACAGCAGACGCTCGACGAGAAGCCCACTCAGCCCCACGACAAGCGCACCAACCACCAGTGCCAAGCCAAAGTTCCAACCGAGTATTCCGTAGAACACATAGACGCTGTAAGCACCCAACATGTAGAACTCGCCATGTGCGAAGTTCACCACGCGCATGATGCCGAACACCAGCGTGAAGCCCAGCGCCACCAAGGCGTAGACGAATGCCGTCATCAAAGCGATGACAGAAATCTGTATTGCAATCTGCATAGGACCGCACCTTGCCAAGAAGAAACAGAGGGGGTTGACGATCCTCCTCAATCAAGGAAGAGCCAACCCAGCCAGAGACCACCGCGAGGGTCGTGAGTACCTAATCAGCGCGCCTCGAATTTGACGATGACCTTGCCCTTGCCGTTTTCGATCACCCCCAGATAAGCAGGCGTGGCGATCTGGTGATCGATGCCATAAGTTTCCTTGCCACCCCAGACGATCTTGCCCTGCACACCATCAAAGCTCTTGCTGGACTCAATAGACTTCACCACCGCATCCGTGTCCGTGACAGTGCCGGCCTTCTGCATTGCAGAGAAAAGCAGCTTCGTGGCATCGTAGAAGTAGAAAGTGAAGTCATCCATGGCATTGGCGTGGTACTTCGCATAAGCCTTGCTCAGCTTGGCAAAGGCATCGCTCGCCGGATCTGCAGAAAAGTACAGCAAGGTGCCCTCGGCGTTTTCCGCCCCTGCGGCCTTCACGGTCTCAGCCACGTTGTTGCCACCGAACTTCGTGAACGGTCCCTTGTAGCCCATCTCGCGTGCCTGACGAATCACGAGGCCCGCCTGTGCAGGAGGCACCACATCCAGCTCGATGAGATCCGGCTTCTTGGCCAGGATGCCTGCAAGCAGCGTACGGAAGTCGTTCTGAGAGCGCTCGAAGAAACGGGCATCGGCAACTTCGAACCCAGCGCCTTCATACACTTTCTTTTTGCCCTTCTGCGTGCTCCAGCCCGTTGCATCATTGGGAGAAATGATGGCAACGCGCTTGATGGCAGGGCGATTCTGCTTGAGCCATCCGATCAGTTGCCCGTCGTACTCGTTCGTGGTCGGAAGAACACGGAACATGTAGCGCGTCTCGGCATTCAACGCTTCCGTCGTATAGGTATTGGAGAGCAATACGACCTTGCTCTTTTCCGTGATTGGCTTGATCGCGAGCAGCGAGGCCGAGCCGATCGGGCCCAGGATGAACTTCACCTTGTCCTGATCGATCAATCGATTCACCGCGGTCACAGCATCTGCGGCCTTGTAGTGATCGTCGTAGGAGACCACTTCGATCTTGTAGGTCTTGTCGCCGACCTTGAGACCACCAGCCTGATTGATCTCATCAGTCGCGACTTTCACCCCGCCATCGATGGCAAGCCCCCATGGAGCACCTGGCCCCGTCATACCGCCCAACACGCCCAACTTCAAGGTTTCCTGCGCAAATCCTGCGGAGGCCACCGAGACCAAGCCAATGGCGAACAGACTTTTTCCCAAAAATTTCAACATTCCCCTGCTCCTTTTAGACCGTACAAATCAATTTAATTAACCGGACAATTAAAATTTTGTTCCAACAATATAGGCAATACATAGAAAACACAATAGGTAAGACGAGAGCCCATGGGATGCCTCATCCGGAAGAGATGACAACGCCAATCCCGACAGGACACCAATTCAGGTTGGCGGAGCTTCAATCCAGGGCTTCTCGCTGAAAGATTCGGACTGCCGCCGATACACAGTCGGCTGGCAACGAGTGGTTGACACACTCAGCCCAAGTGAGAACACGCCGCCCGCTGATTGCCCAGCAAGTCATTCAATACATGTTCAACCAGCGAATCGTATGGACAAAAGGCCGCGGCATCAAAGAAGAAAATCGGAAAACGATATGCAGTTTCCGAAAGGCAGGCACCGTCTGGAATGCGAACTGACAAAGCGACATCTGGGCTCCTGCTCCAAGAAAGATTCACCAGGCGCTCGACAGTCGCAATGACTCCAAGATGCTGTTCGGTATCTCGTTTGGATACGCCGACCCTCACGCGCTCGTCAATCGGCTCGACGTGGGACGCGTGGCGCTCGACGAGAGCGTCGTGTTCCATTCATGAATGAGTGGAGCCAAGCGGAGCAGAACACGCAGCATCTGCGTCACTGCTTCTTCGGCACCTCAGGCCTGTCGTCTCGCACAAAGTGATCCGAGAGGTGATACAGCCCCTTCTCGTCCTTGAGTCCCGCCCAGACCGCTACTTGTGCGGGCGACATGCCCTGATTGACCCAACGCACCAGACAGGTGTTGCGGATGACCTGCGGGCCGAGGCGGATGGCAGGGTCGCTCTTGGACGCCGACGCGGCCTGCAGCAGATGCTCGCGCACCAGCAGGTGCAGGTTGTCGGGGCCCATCATCTTGCCGTGGGTGGAGCAGAACAGATGGTCTGTCTTGTCGGACTTGGTCATTTCGCCGCGCTCGGACATCCATTGCGACAAGGCTGCAGACAAGGCGGGCGAGAGAGTGAATCGACGGCGCTGATTCACACCGCTTCCGTCCACTTGCAGGTGCGTGAAGGCCTTGCCCTTGGGAGCACGCTCCAGCGAATCCAGTGTCAGTGAACGCAGTTCAAGCGGCGTGATTCCCAGCTCGTAGAGACACAGCAAGATCGCCCTGTTGCGCGGGCCGACGTCATCCTCCGCTTGCGGCTTGGCGTCCGGGTCCATCAGCAGCCTGATGCCCTGCTCCCATTGCTTGGGCGACAGGATGGCACCCTTGGGGTTTTCCGATTTGGGCTTTTCCCAATCCTGCAGTGCCGTCGCCGGGTTGGATTGAACCCATTGGTTCGACAAAGCGAAGTCGTAGATGCGCTCCAACAAGCGCCAGTATCTGCGCCTTGTGATCGCGCTGACGCCTTCCGCTTTCTTGCGCGGGCTGGTGCCCGAATTCAGAAAATGGAGCACCGTGGCGCTGGTGGCACGGGTCCATGGATGCTCGTCGAGATTGCCCCCGAGGTCTGCCGTCATCAGGTACTTGTTCCAGGTGTTCCAGAAATACCGGTACGACTCGTCCCCCCCGATGCCGATGGAACGCCTGGATTCAGCGGTGCACGCGTTCAGCCATCGGTCGAGAAGCACGCTGGAATGGGGAATTTCGTTCATGAGCGGTGGAACCTACGGCGCGACAAGCATGGGCAGAAGTCTTGGAGACGTCCGTATTCTGACAGGTCTGTCCAACATATGTAATCCGAATTGCATCCATGCCATGCGACGCGATTTCACTGCGTCTCACGCACCTGCACGTACCTGCACGCACACATGGCGTTGCTGTCCCAGGCCTTGGGCAGACAGTTGCAGCACATCGCCATGCTGGAGATAGACAGGCGCAGGCTTTTGTCCCATCCCCACACCGGCGGGCGTTCCCGTGAGAATCACGTCGCCAGCCTCCAGCGTCATGAACTGGCTGATGTAGCTGATGAGCTGAGGTATCCCGAAAATGAAATGCGCCGTGTTGCTGTCCTGCATGCGCTGGCCGTTGACGTCCAGCGTGAGCGCTATGCGATGCGGGTCATCGATCTCATCGGCGGTCACCAGCCATGGTCCCAAAGGCGCGAAGCTGTCGTGGCTCTTGCCTTTGTCCCAGGTGCCTCCGCGCTCGGTCTGCCAGGCACGTTCCGACACATCGTTGGCCAGCACATATCCCGCTACCTACGCCATTGCACCCGCTTCGCTCACACGTTGCGTTCGCGCGCCGATCACGACGCCCGCTTCCACTTCCCAGTCCACTTTGCTGGCGCCCGGAGGAATCTGGATCTCGTCATCCGGCCCGCAGATCGCGGTCACCGCTTTCATGAAAAGAATCGGCTCAGGCGGTGGCGGCAACCCGGCCTCTTTTGCGTGGTCTGCGTAGTTGAGCCCCACACAGACCAGCTTGCCCACTTGCGCCACCGGGCAGCCCAGACGCGGCGTTCCTTCCACCCGGGGCTGACGGCTCAGGTCCGCATGGCGCAATCGCTCCAGCGCATCCGCACTCAGCTGCCTCGGACCCCAATCGGGCACGAGCGCAGCGGCATCGAGCAGCACGCCGTCAGCGTTCAATATGCCGGGGCGCTCAGCTCCCGGGCTTCCAAATCTCACCAGTTTCACGGTCGTTCTTTCTTCAGGGATTGCTTGGTTCAGACGTCAGCGCCGCGCATCAAGCCACATTGAACAAGCGGCCCCAGCCCTGAACCGCAGAAGGGTCGCGCCCGGCCGCACGCAACATGCCCCAGACCGTCGTGCTCACCGTGTCGAGCAACGGCACACCCCAGCGCGACTCCACCTCCACGGCCAGTTGCGCGGCATGCAGATTGGTGCAGTAGGTGACGACCGCATCGGGCTTGCCCTCTTCGATCACCTCGCCGATGAGGTCCAGCAGTTGCTCGGGCCGCACCAGCGCGAAGCTGTGGTTGACCGAGATGTCCAGATGCCGCTCCGCTGTGGTGTCGACACCGGCGGCCCGGTAGTTGTTCATGATGCATTGCTGCACATCGGCCGTGTACGGGCTGACGATGGCCAGCTTTTTCACGGCGAGCTTCTGCATCAGCTCGTTGAGCGCCAGGATGGCCGTCGTGGCCTTGATGCCCGTGCGCTCCTGAATGCGCTCGCACAGTTTCAGGTCGGTGTCGAAGCCACGCCAACCGGCGGCCGTTCCACTCCAGCCGATGACGTCCACCTTGGCATCCGCCAGCAGTTCGGCCGCCGCAAGAATCTTGCTGTCGTCGAACTGGTTCAAGGCACCCTCGGCCAGCGAGATCTCGGTGACCTTGAAACGGGAAAAGTGGGCCGAACAGTGGCCCGCGCTTTGCGCCAGTGCGCTGGTCAATGGCTCCAGCGCCGTGTTGGAAGAAGGCGTGAGCACGCCAAGGCAGGTGGTGGTGGCAGGCATCGTGTTGGTCTCCGTTGAATGGCCCATCGGCCGACTGTTTGCCCGGCATTGTTCACCCCATCGAACATTACGTCAACAATAGTGTTGACAATAAATTCGATAACACGCAATTGAATCCCTACAGAAATGACTTTCACGGGGTGTCCTACAGGCGTCCTACAGAGCGATCTCATCGCGCATGAAGCCATCTAGGTGTTTACTATATTGTTGACATTGTTGTTGACATATAAATTCCAATCTCGCATCAACAAACAACCAACCGATGGAGCGAGACACGAGATGCAAGCCTCAACCACCATTCCCACCGCCCATGCGGAAGCACCCACCAAGGTGCGCTGGAAAATCTTCCTGATGATGTTGTTCCTGATCGCGATCAACTACATCGATCGCGCATCACTCTCCGTGGCCATGCCGATGATTGCCAAGGAGTTCGATCTCAGCCCCGCCACTCAGGGCCTGCTGATGAGCTCCTTCTTCTGGACCTATGCCTTCATGCAGATTCCCGGCGGCATGCTGGCCGACCGCTTTGGTCCGCGTGTCGTCATCGTCTGGTCCACCTTGGGCTGGGGCTTCTTCCAGGCCATCGCTGCGGTCGCCACTGGCTGGGTGTCGCTGTTGATCACCCGTCTGGGTCTGGGCGCGGCCGAAGCCCCCATCTATCCCGCAGGCGGCAAGCTCAACGGCATCTGGATGACCCAGAACGAACGCGGTCGCGGTGCCACCTTGCTGGACGGCGGCGCACCACTGGGTGCAGCACTCGGCGCGCTCATCATTGCCGGACTGCTGACGCACTTCGACTCCTGGCGCATCTCCTTCGTCGTGGCAGGCGTGGGAACCATGATCGCGGGCTTCTTCGCATGGTGGTACATCCGCAACCATCCGCGCCAACATCCTGGCGTCAACGAAGCCGAAGCCGCTTTCATCGAGCAATCCCACGCAGCCGACCTGGCAGCCGAGCCGACCCATGCCAGCGGCAAGGTGATGGACTTCTTCAAGTACCGCTCGGTCTGGGGCATGTTCTTTGGCTGGATGTGCTTCAACGCCCTGTTCTACGGTCTGCTGACCTGGATGCCTTCGTACTTGTCCAAGGTGCACGGCATGGACATCAAGCAGATGGGCGGTGCCGTGTTCATCATGTTCTTCTCCGGCTTCGTCGGTGAAATGGTCGGCGGCTGGATCGCTGACAAGTGGAAGGCCGCCGGTGCATCGCAAGCCAAGGTGCTGCGCACCCTGTTCGGCATCGCCTCGGTGATCGCCACCGTCGCGATCTACAACGTGGCCCGCTTCAAGGACCCCGTGACCATCGTGATCCTGCTGTCGGTGACGCTGTTCTTCCTACGCTGGTGCGGTCTGTTCTGGTGCGTTCCATCGATTCTGGGCACCCGCAACCGTGTGGGCTTTCTGGGTGGCGTGATGAACCTCGGCGGCAACTGCGCCGGCATCGGCGTACCCATTCTGGTGGGCATCATCGTGCAGGCCACTGGCTCCTACGACATGGCCATGATGCTCTTCGCAGCAGCAGGCGCAGGCCTCTTCATCTGCTCGTCGCTGCTGATCGACTACAGCAAGAAGATTCCTGTCTGAGATCGATTTCAAGAGCTGCGCCAAGAGCACGACATGCAGGCCCCTTTTCTTCCAGCACTTGCTTTCGCCTGCATCACGGCCCTTGGCCTGGCCCTGACAACATGTTCCGGAACCCCGGATTCAGGCAAAGCAGTGGCTGACTTCTCCAAACTCCAAAACCCAACATGAAATCCAGCGACTTTGATCTCGTCATCCGCAACGCGCGCGTTGCCACCGCCAGCGATGTATTCGAATCCGACATCGGCATCCGCGACGGCAAGATCGTTCAACTGGGCACGCATCTGCCAGCAGGCGAGCGCGAATACGACGCGCAAGGCCGTGTGGTGACGCCCGGCGGCATCGATGCCCATTGCCATCTGGACCAGCCCATGGAGCCGCCCGTGCGCATGGCGGACGACTTCGACAGCGGCACCCGCGCGGCGGCCTGTGGCGGCACCACGACCGTGATTCCGTTTGCGGCGCAGGCCAAGGGGCAGTCGCTGCGCGCGGCCGTGGCGGACTATCACCACCGCGCCGAAGGCAAGGCCCATGTGGACTACGGCTTTCACATGATCGTGAGCGACCCCACGCCCGAGGTGCTCGAAAACGAGCTGCCTCAGTTGATCCGCGAGGGCTACACCTCCTTCAAGATCTACATGACCTATGACGATCTGAAGCTCAACGATGGTCAGATTCTGGACGTGCTGGATGTCGCCCGCAAACACGATGCCACCGCCATGATCCATGCGGAGAACGCCGACTGCATTCAGTGGCTGACCAAGCGCCTCGAAGCCAGCGGCCGCACGGCACCGCGCTACCACGCCGTCTCTCGCCCCATGCTGGTGGAGCGCGAAGCCACGCACCGCGCCATCGCCCTGTCCGAGCTGGCCGACGTGCCCATCCTCATCGTCCATGTCTCGGGCCGCGAGGCCGTCGAGCAGATCCGCTGGGCGCGCGCCCACGGCATGAACATCATGGCCGAGACCTGCCCGCAGTACCTGTTCCTCACCGCCGAAGACCTGGGCATCGACGACAGCTACCACGGTGCCAAGTGCGTGTGCAGCCCGCCGCCGCACAATCAGGCCAATCAGGAAGTGATCTGGAACGGTCTGAACGACGGACTGTTCACCGTGTTCTCGTCCGACCACGCGCCGTTCAACTACGACTCGCCCGAGGGCAAGAAGCCCAATGGCGAGGAAGTCTCCTTTGGCCATATCCCCAACGGCATTCCCGGCATCGAGACCCGCCTTTCCCTGCTCTACACCCACGGCGTGCTCGCGGGCCGCATGACGATCAACCGTTTTGTCGAGCTGACCTCCACCAACCCCGCCAAGGTCTACGGCCTGCACCCGCGCAAGGGCAGTATCGCCATCGGCTCGGACGCCGATCTTGTGGTCTGGCAGGAAGGCGAGCGCGCCATCAGCAATCGTGATCTGCACCACAATGTGGACTACACACCGTATGAAGGCCAACAGCTCAAGGCGTGGCCCTGCCTGACCTTGTCCGGCGGACAGGTGGTCTGGGACGGAGAGCTGTTTCACGCCCGGGCAGGCGGCGGCCGCTTTCTGCGACGCAGCGCCCCCACGCTGCTGCCCAAGCGCCACCAGTCCCGGTTCTGAAACCCCAGCACAGCCACACCATGAAACTGCTCATCATCAACCCCAACATCTCCGAGAGCGTCACCGCCCTCATCGAGAAAGAGGCCAGACTGGCAGCCGCGCCCGGCACGGAAATCACCATGCTGACCGCACCCATGGGCGTGGCCTACATCGAGACCCGCTTCGAAGCCCTGATCGCAGCCTACGCCGTGGCCGAGCTCGCCGCAGAACATGCGCACAAGCACGACGCCGTGATCCTGGCGGCATTTGGCGATCCGGGTCTCGAAGGACTGCGTGAAGCGCTCGACATCCCTGTTCTGGGCATGACCGAATCCGCGCTCATGAGTGCCTGCATGCTGGGCAAGCGCTTTTCGATCATCGCGATCTCGCGTCGCATCACGGCCTGGTACCGCGACATGGTCGAGCGCAATGGTCTGATCGATCGGCTCGCCAGCATCCGTTGCCTTGACGAGCCTTTGCGCGACATCGGCAGCGTGCAGGATGACCATGCCGCGCGCCTGCAGGCACTGTGCGAGGCCGCCGTCAGCGACGATGGCGCGGATGTGCTGATCATCGCCGGCGCACCGTTGGCAGGCCTGGCGCGCTCCATCAAGCACCAGTTGCCTGTTCCGGCGGTCGATGGCGTCTCCAGCGCCGTCAACCACGCGCAAAGCCTGGTGTCGCTCGCTCCCACCCCGGCCCGCGCAGGCAGCTTCGCCAAGCCTCCACGCAAGGACTTCAAGAACCTGCCACCGGGACTCACACGGCTGTTCGAGAATCTGCGTTGAGCGGACTACGGGAAAGCCTCATGCCCCACATTGGCTTGTCAGCATGCAGCACGACACTAGAATCCATCAGCATGTCGACAAAAACCGCCGCAAAAGTGAACAACAAAAGCAGTTCCTCCCGATCCGAAATCACCGTGGATGAAATGGCGGCCCGCATCGCCACCGCCATCCACGAACACCGCCTGCTGCCCGGCACCAAGCTGGGAGAGGACCGGCTGGCCAGCATCTTCAACACCAGCCGCGCCCGCGTGCGCGAAGTTCTGGCCCGCATGGCCCGCGACCAGATGGTGGAGCTGTTCCCTCAACGTGGTGCCTTCGTCGCCAAACCCAGCATTGAACAGGCACTGGACGTCTTCGAGGCCCGCCGCCTGATCGAGCCCGGCGTTGTGCAACGTCTGGTGCGCTGCATGGACAACGCCAAGATGCGCCGACTGCAGGCCCACATCAAGCTCGAACGCGAGGCACGCGAGAGCGGCGACAAACGCGCCACCGTGCGCCTGTCGGGTGAATTCCACGTTCTGCTGGCCGAACTGGCGGGCAACTCGGCGCTGCTGCGCAGCATGCGCGAACTCTCCACCCTCACCTGCCTGACGATCTCGCTCTACGAATCGGCCGTCAACACCTGCTGCCTGGTGGACGAACACGAGGCCGTGGTCACCGCCATTGCCGCAGGCAAAAGCGAAGAAGCCGAGCAAATCATGCTCAATCACCTCAACCACATTCAGGGCAGTCTGCGCCTGGAAGCCGACTCGGACGAAGCCGATCTGGAGCAGATTCTGGGTGACCTGCTGTAACCTTGATCGGTTGACACGAAGGAAGACGGCGCTACCCCCTCGCCAATCGACTATGCTTGATCCGTTTTCTGTTTTTCTCGAAAGGAAAAAGTATGGGATTCGGTCGACGCAAAGTCGTCAATGCACAAGATGAGCTTGAGCAGTCCGTGAGCCGTCTGCGCGAACTCTTGGCCAACGCGGATTTGGACAATATTCCTGAAGTGCTCCAGCTTCGCAAACGGCTGGACGAGGGTCTCAGCGAAGTTCAGGACTCCGCCATTGACGTGGTCCACGAGGCCAAGCGCCATGCGCGTCACGCCGCGCGTGCCACCAACGAGTACGTCCACGACGAGCCTTGGCAGATCGTCGGCGGTGCCTTGGCTGCGGGCGTTGTTCTGGGATTCCTGCTCGGCCGTCGCTGAGCAAGCCAGCCAGATATCGCGCCCTCTTCGGAGGGCGTTTCAACTTGCGCGGCTGAAGAAAAACTACTTGGCCGCTTTTTGCTCGTTGGAAAGAGCGATCAGCTGTTTCTGAGACAGCTCCTTGAGCATGGACAGTCTGCGCACCACATCCGCGTGGGGACGTGCCTTGCCCTGTTCATAGTGATAGATGCTCTGGTCTGAAATGCCAGCCAATGCGCCATAGTCGGCCGCTGACAACCCCGTTTTCTTGCGATGTGCAGCAAGTCGGGTAGCGCTGAATCGACGCTGCACGTCCTGATGGGGTGCGGCCTCAAAATTCACTGCTGGCTGCTTCTTGGGAGAGTGGCTTTGTTTGATCTCCTTGCGCAACTCGGCCAATTCGCGCTTGAGCGCGGCGATGGCAGAGCGCTGTGCAGAGACCAGCTTGCGTAGGTCATCCGTTTCCGCCCGCACTTCCTTACGGGCTACACGGGAGATTTCGGATTTGAGTGTGACTGCAAGATTTGCCATAGTTGCAATGTGTTGGAGGTCTCACATTCTGCTGGATTTGTCGCATCATGGGAATTGCGAAATGTGAGATCTCTGGTCGATCAGGTGATAAGGATCGCCTCCAGGCACGGCCTGAGCTTCAATTCAAGCACCTTTAGATGCGCGGATAACAGGACAACCGGGGCCTGAGAAACCTTGCAAAAACCAATAGACGCAGTTCGCAGCGAAATCACTCTCTGGTCTGCAGCTTGTGATAACCCAGTGCAGCGCGCGCTTCTCCCAACGTCTTGCCCTGCGCGATCTGTTCGCGAATACGGCGTTCAGCCTCTTCGATCCGATGCGCAGTCTCCGCCACTTCCTTGGCGCGAGCACGAGGCACAACGACAACACCGTTGGCATCCGCCACCACGATGTCCCGCGATGCCACACGCACTGCGCCGATCGCCACGGTGGTATTGACCGACTCGACCTGAACACGGTCCTTGCCCGTGCGCATGAATCGGCCCGCTGTAAACATGGGATATTCGTCACCCAGTGCCTTGCTCACATCTCGGCAGACACCGTCAATCACCGTCCCTGCGATGCCTCGCAAACCAGCGTACTGCGTCATGATGTCGCCCCAAACGGTGCAATCGACCCTGCCATCGTTGTCGATGACAACGATGTCGCCGGGCGCCACGTCATCGATGAAGTCTCCAACGGTGCCGGGCGGGTGGCTTGCGGGAACATACTTCACCGTGAATGCAGGTCCCACGATCGCCTTGGAATAGTTGGCCAGTGGCTTGATGCCCAAGACTTGGCCGTGCAGTCCCAGCTTGTCCATGGCATCGGAGACGCCGGGCGTGTCCAGCCCTTGGAACAGTGCGACAAGTTCCCGGTCTTCGGTAGTGGATTGGCGTGCTTCCGTCATTTTTGAATGTCTCTTGAGTGGTTTGTGGAGGGTGAGAAAAGTGGCCTTATTCAAGGCTTTGCCTGAACGGAAATCGCTTCGAATTCCTTGTCATGCATGACTTCGGCAACCGAGCGCCCTGCCCTGACCGCCGCCACCATGCCGTCCTGACGTCGTGCAATACGCTCTGCCAGATCCAGTACTTCTTCCATACGCCCAGACGGAACAAAAACAGTGCCACAGCGGTCTGCGATGACATAGTCGTCCTCATGCACCGTGACTCCAGCCATCTGCACCGGATTGCCAGAGTCGATCTGGATCACGCGGTTGCGCGCACTGATCATCGTTACGCCACGACCGTAGACGGGATAGTTCACGGACTCGCTGCCCTCGATGTCGCGGCTCAGGCCGTCGATGACGGTGCCGCGAATCTGTCTGGAAACGGCGGCATTGGCCAGGATGTCGCCCCAGCAAGAAATTCCGTCCACGCCGCCCGCGACCACCAGCACACGGTCACTGGTGGTCACCGCATCAATGACTGGAGAAATCAAATGGACTGCAGGTTGGGTGTCACCTTTTCTTCCAAGCTGAATGGTGCTTGCGCGGCCCACGATCTTGGGACAGTCCCAGAGTGGGCGCAGCCCATAGGTTGCGCCAGCGAGGCCCAGAAAATCGAGTGCATCGGACACGGTATTGGTATCCAGAGCACCAAGGCGCTCAAGCAGGGAATCCGTATTGGACATGGATGGGGGCTCCTTTGGCTTTGGGAAAGCCCCGATGTTCTCTTGCTCCAACTGATATGTGAAATACTGATCAAATATCTCAGTGATACGTTTTTAAGAATAGAAGCGTCTGTCCGAAAATTGTCAAAGTTCACCCACAATGAGTACCATCGACTTCAGACTGATCCGTCAACTGTGGATGTTCCTTGCCGTGGCCGAGGAGCAGAACTTTGGCCGCGCCGCTGCGCGTCTGTCCATGTCCCAGCCCCCGTTGACCGAACAGATCAAGGTGCTGGAGCACTCATTGGGCATCCAGCTCTTTGAGCGCTCCCGTCGAGGCACGAAGCTCAGCCCGGGAGGTGTGGCAGTGCTCCCCGCTGTGCGCCAGTTCGCGCACCAGGTAGCGCATCTGGAGCGCGTGGTTCGCGAAATCGCTGCCGGGCAGACTGGCGTGCTGCACATCGGTGCCATCACCTCGGCCATGCTGGACACGGTGCCACCGCTTCTCAAACACCTCAAGAAGGCCTATCCGCAACTGACGGTCTTCGTGCGCGAAATTGACAGCGTGGACGCGATCTCCGGATTGGAATCAGGAGAGCTGGATCTGGCATTCGCACGACTCGACGCAGAAGCTGGCGATGCCACCGCAACGCTGCCACTCACGGAAGACCGTCTCGCTGTGGCCTTGCCGACAGGCCACCCACTGGCCTCCCTATCCCGGATCAGGCTCAAGTCTTTGGCATCCGAGCAACTGGTGATGTCTGCCAGACAGGTCAGCCCCATGTACTTCGACATGCTCACGAGCGTTTGCAGAGCCCATGGCCTGGCACCGCGCATCCTTCACGAAGTACGCTCCGTCACTTCGCAGATCGCTTATGTGAGTTGCGGACAGGGGGTGGCGCTTGTTCCCAACTCCATGAAGAAGCTGACTCCCGGCAATGTCGTGCTGCGCCCACTCCATGAAAAAATCATGGTGGTGACCGCAGCTGCTGCATGGAGCACCAACAGGCACCATCCGATGGTCGAGCATGCTGTGGAGTGGCTGCGCTCGCAAAAGCGCTGACCCAACCATTCCTCAGTGTTTGATGCGCGGCCTGCGCAACGCTCCGAGAACGGCGATGGCGATTTGATCGATCTGCATGGCAAGGCGCATTGCTGGATGAAAATCCAGCGTAGGCATCACCAATTCCGCGAGGGGAACATTCTTGCCACGTCGCTCAGATGTGTTCTATCGGTGTGCGCCATAGAACACCAAGTTGAACGCTTTAACATCTTTTGCAATGTCCCGAGAATTTTCATCTTATTTTGCTATGGCAAATGTATATTTATCAATTTCATACATTTACTCATGCTTCTAGTGAAATCAGGTGATTCACTTCATGGATTCGCAATGTGAACTGCCTCGATCAATCGCAGCAGGAGCGACAAACTCGGTGCCAAAAGCGCTGAAAACCCAAAGAACGTGACTATGTCATCCCGCACTCAATCATTGGCGCGCTTGGTTGCACAAGTGGCCGCATTGGGCAGCTCCGCCCTCTTGCTTACGCAGACTGCGCAGGCACAGTCCGCCCCACCGCCACCTCCCTCTCAGAGTTACTCCTACACCCTGACCCTTGACAATGCCTCGGCCAATGCGACCGATCCGGTCCGAGCCACGATCACAGTGCAGGAGACGTCAGGCAATGCGCCGGGGACGGGCCGAGTGGGAACAGGCTTGACGCTTCCCGCGCCACTTTTGTTGTCGACGACGCCGGGCGCGTCCTCTACATGCCCGAATGCGTCCTCAACCGCAGTGCCCAACACAGACTCGTTTGGCGTTGACTTTGATCCTTTGGTGGCCAATGGCAGTTGCACTGCAGAGGTGACCTTTGTGTGGCCCAAATATGCTGCCGCACTTTGCGGGGCCGGCTCGGATGTCACCATCGTAGGCAGCGGTGCCGTCTCTTCCATTCCGTTTTCATGCACCGCTGCGCCTCCGCCTGCCCCCATTCCCGGCCCACCCGGGCCTCAGGGACCACAAGGCCCAGCGGGCAAAGATGGCGCTCAAGGACCTGCAGGTGCGCCAGGTCCGATGGGGCCTGCGGGTTCAAGCAATTGCTGTACCAAAAGCAAGCTGAATCTTTCCAATTGACCCGGCCACAAGAGCACGAAGCGATTGGATAGAGACATGTCCCAAATGATGATGCATCGCGGTTTCCGCGCCTCCCCTTCCGTTGCGAAGGCGATGATGCTGCTTGGCCTGCTGACGACAGTCTTCCCTGCATTGGCCCAAAGCAATACACCGAAGACATATGCGTTTACCTCCAGCGTCTCGCCGTCAGATGTGCAACCGGGCGGAACGGCAACACTCACACTGACGGTGACGCAGACCAACAATGGCACCGCCCCTGATCCATTTTCATGGGGTGTCAAGCTTCCGCTGCCGCTGAAATGGGGACCGGGCGCCACCAAAGAATCGAGCTGCGGCAACTTGTTTGCGATAACGGGCTTTGATGCAGCAAGCATGGACTCTTCTGGCTCGCTGAACACCATCAACGAGACTTGCACTGTCACATTGCCCATCGTCTGGCCACAAAGCAGTGCCGTACTGTGCGGCGCGGATAGCACGGTGCCAATCCGGATCAATCTAGCTGGCACAGTTCCCAACCCTGATCCCAGTACGCCCGGAGCGCCTGTTTTTCAGTCCCTCTCCTGCAGCACGCCCTACAACAATCCGCTGCTTCAGCCTGGTCCTGCGGGACCGGTGGGCCCACAAGGCCCTGCAGGACCGGATGGACAGACTGGGTCAGCAGGAGCAATGGGGCCCATGGGACCTGCTGGGCCAGATTGCTCTGCTGCCAGCTCCATCTGCGTCGGCCCCGGAACGGGCATAGAACAGGTTCCCAGCACCGACAATTGGTTGCTGATTCTCCTGGGCACATCACTTGCGGGATGGGGAGCTTTGGTTCTGCGCCGAAATCGACATTCCATGAAGTAGCCGCCGCCTACATCGCGCTGCATACGTGCTGGGGTGAGGCTTCCGACGCCTCGCACTATCAGGCGCAGAGCGTGTATGTCGCGGCGCGAATGGGTGGTGCAAGTGCGTCAACGTGGGTGGGCCATGCACATGGAGCCGTTGAAGGCTTCCGTGCAGGCTCTGAAATGGTCGATCAGGCCAATGAAAGCGTTGCCGCAAATTCTGAGGCATGGTGTGCAGCAATGATGACCACACCATCTCCATCCATGGCGATGAAGTCTCCGGGCTGGATGGCGACTCCTCCGATGAGGATCTCCGCTCCGACCTCTCCGACGCCCGACTTGCCACCCCGCACAGGGACTGCCCCGAGCGCATGGACGCCAAAGTCAAGCTCCCGAAGAATCTCCACGTCGCGGACGACGCCGTAAATGAGTACGCCTTGCCATCCATTCTTGATGCCCAAGCGCGCCATGTTGTCGCCAAGAACCGCCGCTTTGCGTGATCCACCTGCGTCGATCACCAGTACTCGGCCAGCACCGTCGGTGCCCAGCGTCTCCCGAATCAGCGCGGCATCTTCGAAGGTCCGAAGCGTCTGCACTGTGCCGCAGAGCGCCGTTCGGCCACCGTAGCTGCGCCAGTTGGCGACGCAGGCCTGTGCTGCTTCTGCGAAGCGATCGCAGAGATCCGCTGTCGTTGCCATCATGGTGACTCAGTCGAGCGTAGCGCCGGATTGCTTGACGAGCTTCTGGTGCTTCGCCAATTCCGACTGGAAGAATGCAGGCGCTTCGCCGGGTCCCTTGTCCATCACCATGAGGCCTTGCCCCGTGATCGCCGTCTGCGCTTCCGGGGATGCCATCGACGATTTGATGGCAGCCGCATAGTTGTCCACGCTGGTCTTGCTCAAACCGGCGGGGGCCACCAAGGCGATCCAGGCATCGAAGCTGTACTTGGGCACGCCAGCCTCGGCCATCGTGGGGACGTCTGGAAGTGCCGACGACCGGGTGGACGTCGAGACAGCGAGCGCGCGCAAGGTGCCCGCCTTGATCTGCGGAGCCACCTGCGACACCGACACGAATCCCAATTGCACTTGACCGCCAATGAGGTCCGTGATCAGAGGACCAGTGCCTCGATACGGCACATGCTTCATGTCGATGCCAGTTTCGGAAATCATCAACTCACCCGCCAGGTGCAAGGTACTGCCATTGCCTGCAGAGCCGAAATTCAATGCGCCGGGATGCGATTTGGCGTATGCGACCAGTTCCTGAACGGACTTGACGGGGAGCTTCGCATTGACCGTCAGCACCAACGGCACCGTCGCCAACACCGCAATCGGCGTGATGTCCTTGAGTGTGTCGTAAGGAATCGATTTGTAGATGCCGGGGTTGATGACGTGATTCGACGAGATCATCCCGAGCGTGAGACCGTCCTTGGGTGCCTTCACGATCTGCGAGGTGCCGGGGATGCCGCCAGCACCCACCACGTTCTCGACCACCACAGGATGTCCCGTGTTCCGCCCGAAACTGGGCGCCAGCGCTCTGGCCACGGCATCCACAGTGGCGCCTGCAGCGAGCGGAACGACCATGCGGATGGGTTTGTCCGACATCGCTGGCTGCGCAAAGGCGAGGAGTGGAGCGGCCAACAGCGCCATGCCCAGGCCTGCCATGCTTCGGCGTTTGCATCGTGAAGTGTTCATTGTCTGTCTCCTGTGTTTTCTAGGTGGGGAATCTCTGCTTGAGCTCGTCAAACGACAGCAGCTCTCCCGCGATCGCACTGGCGGCCACCGTCGGTGGGCTGGCCAGCCAGACGCTGCCGGGGCCGCCTCGTCCGGGGAAATTGCGGTTGATGGCACTCACCGTGATTTGTTCGGGCCTGCTGGAGCCGCCCGGTCCGCAATTGCCGCAAGCGCCACATGAAGGCTGAAGCATGCGAGCGCCCACACGTTCAAACGCGTCGAGGTACCCGGCTTCAATGCAATGGTCGCGCACCGCCGTCGTGCCGAACTGAAGGAACAACTCCACGCCGTCGGGGACACGCAGACCCCGATCCGCAGCCCAGCGCAGCACTTCGTGGTAGCGGTCGAAATCCTCACGCTTGCCGGCGGTGCACGATCCGCCATAAGCAATGTCGACGCGAATCTTTTGCCCGACCTCATTGAGCGGCAAACCATTGCCCGGGTCGCCGGGAGATGCCACCATCGCAGGCACTTTCGCGCAATCGATGTGAATGGTCTTCGCATAGACGGCATCCGCATCGCTGCACATCCAGTCCTCGATCACAAAATCGATGCCCCGACGTTCGCGAAGAAAACGCACGGTCTCTTCATCAGGCGCAACGATGCCCGTGAATCCGCCAAGTTCAGCCGTCATGTTGGTGAGCGTCGCGCGCTCGTCAGTGCCCATCTTCGCAATGGCCGGGCCCGTGAATTCAAATACCTTGCCCACGCCTTCGCCAGCGCGGATGAAGGGCTGGGCCAAAAGATGCAGCACCACATCCTTCGCCGTGATGCCCGCAAGCAACTCGCCGTCCAAACGGATCTGCAAGGTCTCGGGAATGCTCATCCGCACAGCCCCGGTGACGAAGGCATTCGCCATGTCCGTGGTACCGACCCCGAACGCAACACAGCCCAAAGCACCGCTGTGCGGCGTGTGCGAATCCGTGCCGACGACCAGTTGACCCGGCAACGCGTAGTGCTCGGTCACCATGGCATGCGAAATCCCCGCGACATTGCTTCCATCGTCCTGCTTGGCTTCCAACTCGGTGAGTGTGCGATGCTGTCGAAGCTGGTACAGCGCCACGAACTCGCGCTGTGCCTCGACCATGCGCTGTACGTTCGGCACCAGTCCGCCGCGAACGTGCGACGGACTCTCGTCCACATAGGATGTATGGTCCTCGAAAACAAGAATCGAGTCCTTGTCCTTGAGGCTGAGCGGCGAGCCAAAGGTCGAGTGAAGCATGTGGGCCGCCATGCCGGTGTAGTACTCGTGAATGAATCGCCAGTCCGCACGCACGAACACTCCATCGCCTCGACCCGGATGGCGGGGAGTGACGCTCGTGTCCAGCGCATGGCGCGCCACGATTTTTTCGAAGAGCGTCTTGCCGCCTGAACTGACATGCTGCTGCGCCCGCGCAGTCTCTCCCAGATGTGCCTGACCGAATCTCAGCAGACCGCCACCACGCAGAACCGCTGCAGCCAACTGCTCTCGTCCAGCCAGCAACTCATCCCAAGGAATCGCCTCGCCCGCCTCGATCCGGGGGATCAGGCTCATATCCGTCGAAGTGATGAGCCCGATGTTGTCCGCGTTCTGCCGGTAAATCCGCTCGAAACTTTCGGCAATCACCAAACGAATGCCCGCAAGCTTTTCCGCCGCCGGACTGTGCTCTCTGGACGAGCCCTTGCCGTATCGCTTGCCGGCCACCACCACTTGCATGCCACTGAGCCGCACCGCATCAACGGGCACAGGTGTCTCGGCACCTGCCTTGAAACCGGAGTACGGGTAGCGTCCCAGCTTTTCATCGAAGTGCGTGAGGATCGCGATCGGCGTTATCTCGTCCGTCGAGACATCGTCCCGCAGCGGCAGCGCATCGGCCAACGTCACGCGTTCCCCGGCCAAGCACTTTTTCACCACGTCGGGTGATTGGCTCAGATAGAGAATTCGCGAAGAGAACTGGAGTGCAGGAGCGGACTGGATGGGCATGCCCCATCATCCATCTGCCAACTTTCTTTGGGTAGCGCCAAGACGGCACGGGGGATAGCGCCTAAATCGATATCCGTAGTTACCCGCGCAGGGCATCTATGAGCGCCTGAACAGAACGCAGTTGCGGCGTCCGACGCAACGCATAGAGCTGCAGCTGGCGCTCCGCCCAGAGGTCAGCCAATGGACGACGAACAAACCTCGAATTGCCAGCGTACGCCGAAGCAGCACTTTGAGGAATCACCGCAATGCCCATCCCCGCCTCGATCATTCTGCATACCGCATCGAAACAGCTGACCGAAACTTCCGGCGCAAAGGCGATTTGCAAGGCCGCCGCGCGCTCATGCAAGGTCTGATCCAGCGCTCCGCCCTGATGGATGCCGATGACCGGAAACTCCAGCACCTTTGCAAAATCCACGGCCTTCAACTGGCTCAACTCATGCCCTTCGGGCACGATCACTTGCAGCGGATCGTCCGCGAAATGCCAAGAATCCAGGCCCGATGGAACATCCCCCAACACGCCAATCCCGATATCCGCGCGATCATCCAGGCAGGCACGAATCACATCGCGCGTATCCGCTTCATGCAGCGAAATATTCACCCCCGGATACTGGGCCTTGAATGCCTTGAGCCGCTCCGGCAGAAAGCCCACCACCGCAGACATGTTGGCATACAGACGCACGGTGCCACGCACTTCTTCGCTGTGCAATTGCACGTCACGAATCAGCCCCTGCACCTCATCATCGAGCTGAACACCCCGCTCGAAAACGATTTGCCCAGCATCTGTCAACGTCACACCGCGCGGAGAGCGCACCAAAAGCGCCGTATCGAACGCATGCTCCAGATCCGCCAACCGGCGGCTTAGAGCCGACGAAGCAATATGCTCCTGCTCCGCAGCGCGAGCAATCGACCCCGTCCGAGCCACCGCGACAAAGAGACGAAGGCTGTAGGTATCAAGACGTCTGGTCAAAGCGGCACTCCGTTGAACAACTCAGGCGAGATGCGAAAGCATCTGTGCAATGCAGATCATGCCAACAAATCGACGTCCTCTTGGACAGAGGACTTGAGTGTCTCGGACAAAGAAATTTTCATCGTGCTCATGATGAGCATCCTAGCTGCTTTGCAAGAAAATTTGCCCAAATCCCTGCTTGCGGCGAATGCAGTAATGGGGCGCATCCGTCCAAATGACGACTCAACGACCTGCGTTACACCATTCGCGCTGCGCGTACCCACGTTTCCGGTCTACCCTTGCGATGACGCCTGGGTGAGCTGGTTTCGGCAGCATCTCATTGAGTTGTGCAGGCGGCTTTGAACGACTGTGTGCCGACGAGACGTTCAGCCCTCCGCCCGCATTGAGATGCCATTTCTCGCCCAAAGAATTACAGCTTCCACCGCTGAAGATCTGGCGTCTCTTTTCCAGAGGCGCGCAGTGTCGGTGCCAACGCTGCAGCAACGGTCAGCAACTGTCGATCCGCCAATGGCGAGGCCATCAGTTGCACTCCAACCGGCATGCCGTTGTCATCGAACTCTGCGGGCAAGGCAATGGCGGGCGCTCCCAAAAAATTACCGGCACGGCAAAAGTGGCCAATGCTGGCATGGGCGCGATCTTCGGAATCCAGTGGCAGAGCGCCATGACCGGTGGCAGGCATCAGCAGGACACCGCCGTCGCCAATGACTTCCGCAAAACGCTCGATGGCTGGCTTGCGGCGCGCCATCGCCTGTTCATATCGGGCACGCGTGGTGTTGCCGCCAGCCAGGATGCGCTGGCGCACCACCTCCCAGATGGGCTGGGTGGCATCGCGGGCCCAATCGCCGTAGAGCTGAAAACCCTCGTAGCCCAGGATGAGTGAATTCTCTTCGGACAGCTCGCCGATATTCAGCTGTTCCGAAGGCATCCAGAACTTCAACGTCCACCCTGCCTTCGTGAGTCGCTCAAGAGCTTCATCCCAGACACGTTGTGCGCCATCCGACAGCATGCAGGGAAAGCTTTGCGGGTCCAGCACGTGCAATACGGGCAACGTACCGCCAGTGATGGTTGGCAGCGCTTGGCGCAGGCCTTCGCTGATGTCGGGCGGGATTTTTTGGGTCAGTGGATCGGCGCTGTCAGGCCCCGTCAAAATGGCGACCAGTGCATGTGCATCGGCAACGCTGCGCGCGATGGGGCCGAGCACGTCCAATGTCGGAGCCAGTGGCACGACGCCCGCGCCGCTGATGATTCCGCTGGAGGGCTTGAAGCCCACCAGATGATTGAGTGTTGCTGGTGCGCGCACGGAGCCTCCCGTGTCACCACCCAACGCGATGGGCGCCAGCCCTGCGGAAACGGCGATGCCACAACCCGAAGAAGAGCCCCCCGGAGCGCGATGGGTGTCGGCATCCCACGGATTCCATGGCGTGCCGCGCGTGGGATTTTGCCCAGCCAGGCCGAACGCGAACTCGGTCATGTGCGTCTTGCCGAGAACGACCATCCCCGCATCGCACATGCGTTGCACAGCGGCCGATGTAGCAGTGCTCATGCTTGCGAGACGGCTGAGCGAACCAGCGGACGCGATGCTGCCCGCCACTTCAATGCTGTCCTTGATCGCCACCGGAACGCCATGCAGCGCGCTGGCCGGACCGCCCCCCCCTGCAAGCAACGCCGCATCGGCAGCATCGGCTTGGGCCAAGGCTTGCTCGGCAAACACTTGCGTGAAGACATTGAGTTCGGGAGCACGTGCGATGCGCTCCAGAAAGTGCTCGGTGACCTTGCGAGAGCTGGTTTCTCCGCTGGCGATCAGATGGGCGATCTGCAGGGCATTCTGAAAATGGAGGGGCGTGGGTGTTTCTCGCATGGGTATCGCTGAAAAAAAGTGAGCCCGCGGCTTCCAAAAAAGCGCGGGCGAATCAAAGTCGAGTGAGCTCAGTTCAGTGGCTTGCCATTGGTCTCAGGCATGCGGATGAACGTGATCAGCGTGATGACCGCACCGACCAGAACGTAGTAGAAGAACCAACGCTCCTGACCAATGCTTTGCAGCCAGGTCAGCAGGTAGGGAGTCGTTCCGCCGAGCAGCGCCACCATCAGGTTGTACGGAGCGCCAATGCCGACCGCGCGCACGCGGGTTGGAAACTGCTCGGACATGATGGCTGGTGCGATCGACGTGTACAGCGCATACAGCACCAGACCGAACAGCTCCACCGCCAGAATGGACGCGAACGTCGGCTGCATGCTGGTGATGGCGGGATAGAAGAACAGCAGGTAACCTACTGCGAACACGATCAACTGCGGCTTGCGGCCAAATCGGTCGGACAGCATGCCGAAGAACGGATGCACCAGCATGAACACGATCATCGCAATGGTGTTGGCGCCGAAAGCAACCTTGGAATCGGCATGCAGCGCACGAATCGCGTACGTGGGTACATAGGCCACAAAAAGGTAGAACGCAAACGTCGTGAGAACCGAGAAGCCGATGATGCGCAGAGTCTCGCGCGGATACTCACGCAGCAAGGTGCGCAGTGGCTGCTTGACGGGCTGCTCCTTGAGCTGCTTGGCAGACGCTTCCGTCTCGGGAATGGACGTGCGCAGCCACATCCCCGCAATGCCACCCAGCGCACCCAACAGGAAAGGAATGCGCCAGCCGAATTCCCGCATCTGCTCAGGCGTCAGGTGGGTGGTCAGCACCCAGCCGATCGCCGAAGCAATCAGAATGCCGCCCGCCGAGCTGAAGAACGCAAAACTGGAGAAGAAGCCCCGACGATGGTTGGGCGCCATCTCGGCCAGAAACGTCGATGCGGAAGCGTACTCACCACCCAGCGACAAGCCTTGAAGCAACCGCGCAATCACCAACAGAATCGGCGCAGCCAGGCCAATGCTTTCGTAGGTGGGCGTGAGGCCAATGATCAGCGATCCCCCTGCCATCAACAGAATGGAAGCGGACAGCGCCGCCTTGCGGCCCATTCGATCGGAAAAAATACCCAAGGCCCAGCCCCCGACGGGACGCATGAAGAAACCGACTGCGAAAATGGCGAACGTTGCCAGCAGAGATGCTGTCTCATCCGTCTTGGGAAAGAACTGCCCGGAAAAGAACACCGCGAACGATGCGTAAATGGTCCAGTCGAACCATTCCACCGCATTGCCGATGCTGCCAGCTGCGATCTTGCGGGCATTGGATGGCTCGGCGTGCTTTGAAGGCTGCTTGGACATAGCCTGACTCATCGGATGCGCCCTTGTCTCTGATTGGTTGTTGAATTTTGCATTCTTAGTGCTCGAAAATGTTGAAATTGGACATTCAATACTTAGTTTACATTATATATGGACATTGATGTGAGTGATACCGTCGAAATTGGACATCCAGAACTGGATCCAACCGATCTGGCCTGCCTGACCGCTCTGCAGGTCAATCCACGCGGGACATGGCGTGATCTCAGCGCGGCATGCGATGTGCCGGAGCGCACCTTGTCGCGCCGCCTGCAGCGACTCATGGAAGGCGGATACGTCAAGGTCATCGGCGAGCTGGACCCCGTGTCCGAGGGCAACGGCCCCGTGCTGCACGCCTGGCTACAGGTGGAGAACGGCCGCAACCAGCAAGTTGCCGAGCAGTTGGCAGGGCTCCCGCAAACACAGGTGGTATTGGCGACGACAGGAGCAGCCGATCTGTTCGCCGAGTTCAACATGCAGACTCAGGAACAACTGTCGGACCTGGTCGTTCGGCGGCTGCCCCAAGTGCAGGGACTGCGGCAAATGGAGTCCCATGTCGTGATGCGCTCTTTCCGACGCGCAAGCAGTTGGCGCATCGATGGCTCTGTTCCGCCAGAGCCCGTCCTGCCCAGCAGCGCTCGCGGCGCACTCAATGCCGACGAGTCCAGGCTGCTGGAAGCATTGACGCCGGACGGTCGCGCCAGCCTGAGCGCATTGGCCGAAGCTTGTGGTGTGAGCGAGCCCAAGGTGCAGAGAATGATCAGCGGCCTGGTCGAGCGCAATGTGCTGAACTTTCGCGTCGAACTGGAACCCTCACTGGTTGGCTATGGCGTCGAAGCCATTCTGTCGATACAGACCCGCCCGGGCCTAGCCGAGCCCATCGCCAAGGAACTCGCGCGGGACAAGCACACACGATGCCTGTTTGGCACCAGCGGCAAGACCCAGCTGTTCTGGCACGTGCTATGCCGCGACATCCATGACTTGTGGACGGTGTCGACGGAACGCATTGGAGCGCTCGAAGGTGTGCTGTCCTGCGACGTCAGCACCGTTGTCAAAGCCTACAAGCGCGCGGGTCGCTTGCGGCATGGGCTGATGGTGGGTTGATTTGCTCGGCTCCAACAGGGCTTTTGAAAGCGGACCGCTACAAGCGGTCTCCACCATCTCAATCGCTCAGTGCTTGGACAAGCCCACCAGATTGCTCTTCACCCGGCGCAGCAGATCGACCAGATGGTTGCGTTCGTCCACGCTGAGTCCTTCGAGGATTCGTTCGCTCATCTCGTAGCTGTGGACTTGCATTTCCTTGATGAGCGTGGCACCTGCCGGTGACAGGTAGACGCGCTTGGCGCGGCGGTCCACGGCGTCTGCGCCACGGCGCACGAGGCCTGACTCTTCCAGACGATCCAGCAGGCTGCCAAGGGCTGCCTTGCCAAGTTCGAGCACGTTTGCCAGATCGCTCTGGATCATGCCGTCGTGCCGCGCGAGGTAGGCCAGCACCCACCACTGCGAACGCGTGATGTTCATCGGCTTCATGTACTCGTCGAAGACCGTTCGACGCAAGCGGGAAACGTCATGCATCAGAAAGCCAAGGCGCTGATCCCAGTTGTCTCCCGAAGGCGTCACGCCTGGGCCGGGAGTGGTCTTCTTGGCGGCTGCTGCTCTCTTTTCAGCGACTCCAGTCTTTGCTTTTTCTTTGGTTGCGGTTGCCATTGATCTGTGTCCTCCTGTTCTGTCGTCATGCCTGCACAGGCACAACTCTGGCGTCGTGCTCGTGACATTCAGCCATAATGATACTGGCGTATCAACTTTAGCAGCAAACTTTATGCAATCATAAAAACTGACTGCATAAGGCTTGGGTCTCAGACGATCAACGCAACCACCCTCCTTCATCGGCCCTCGAAGGCCAGGTCAAGGCTCACGCCAGCAATTTCTGCCGCAGCAGCTCCCGCGCCCTGTCGTCCACGCCCAAGGCGTTGGAGATGCAGGCATCCATCGAACCAAACACGCTCACGGCCTGCTCGATTGCCGCCATGTTCATCCCGGCAATAGTCTGCAGAAGTGCCGCCATGCCGGCTTCACCGGAAGTCCTGTAGCCGTAGCGCTCATGCCAACGCCTGATGAAGTTCAGGCACAGCCACGAACAGATCAGCCACGAGGCCGTAATCAGCCACCGAGAAGATCGGAGCTTCTTCGTCCTTGTTGATCGCAACGATCACCTTGGAGTCCTTCATGCCGGCCAAGTGCTGGATCGCGCCGGAGATGCCTGCGGCGATGTACAGCTGAGGCGCGACGATCTTGCCGGTCTGGCCGACTTGCAGGTCGTTCGGTGCGTAGCCTGCATCCACAGCCGCGCGGCTTGCGCCGATGGCAGCACCGAGCTTGTCGGCCAGGGGCGTCATCACTTCGGTGAACTTTTCTGCCGAACCCAGTGCGCGACCACCGGAGACGATGATCTTGGCTGCGGTCAGTTCGGGGCGGTCGTTCTTCGTGACTTCGCGGCCAACGAAGGCGCTCTTGCCGGAATCGGCGACGGCAGCGACTGTTTCGACAGCAGCGGAGCCACCCGTTGCGGCAGCGGCGTCAAAGCCGGTGCCACGCACGGTGATGACCTTGATGCCATCGGTCGATTGCACGGTGGCGATGGCATTGCCTGCGTAGATCGGGCGCTCGAACGTGTCAGCCGAGACCACCTTGGTGATGTCGCTGATCTGTGCCACGTCCAGCTTGGCAGCAACGCGGGGGGCCACGTTCTTGCCCGATGCTGTTGCGGGGAACAGGATGTGGCTGTAGTTGCTGGCGATGGCCAGAACTTGAGCGGCGACGTTTTCTGCCAAGCCATCCTTCAGGCTTGCGCCGTCGGCGTGGATGACTTTGGAGACACCAGCGATCTGGGCGGCAGCAGCAGCGGCGGCGCCAGCGTTTTCTCCGGCGACCAGAACGTGCACATCGCCATCGGTAGCCTTGGCTGCGGTGATGGCGTTCAAAGTGGCGGACTTGATCGAAGCGTTGTCGTGTTCTGCAATAACGAGTGCGGTCATTGTTGTTCTCCTTATCTTTAGATCACTTTGGCTTCGTTCTTCAGCTTGTCGACCAGTGCGGCGACATCCGGCACCTTCACGCCAGCACCGCGCTTGGCGGGCTCGACCACCTTCAGGGTCTTGAGACGTGGAGTCACATCAACGCCCAAGTCTTCAGGCTTGACGACGTCGAGCTGCTTCTTCTTGGCCTTCATGATGTTCGGTAGAGTCACATAACGTGGCTCGTTCAGACGCAGGTCGGTCGTGATGACGGCTGGAGTCGAGAGGCTCAGCGTTTCCATGCCACCGTCCACTTCACGTGCCACGGTGACCTTGTCGCCAGCGACCTCTACCTTCGAGGCGTAGGTCGCTTGCGGCAGATCGGCCAGCTCAGCCAGCATCTGGCCGGTCTGGTTGGAGTCGTCATCGATGGCTTGCTTGCCCAGGATGATCAGGCCCGGCTGCTCCTTGGCGACCAGTGCGTTCAGCAGCTTGGCGACGGCCAGAGGTTGGAGCTCTTCCGTCGTTTCCACCAGGATGCCACGGTCTGCGCCAATGGCCATCGCGGTGCGCAGGGTTTCCTGGCACTGCGTCACGCCGCAGGAAACCGCGATCACTTCCGTGACCACGCCCTTTTCCTTCAGACGTACTGCTTCTTCGACGGCGATCTCGTCAAACGGGTTCATCGACATCTTCACGTTCGCGATGTCCACACCCGTTCCATCCGACTTCACTCGGACTTTGACGTTGTAGTCCACCACGCGTTTCACGGGTACCAATACCTTCATGACAACTACCCAGACTTCCCTAGATTCAATGGAACAAAAAGCAGCGGCCATACAGACCGCCGCAGCACAGAAATGAGGTTGATGATGTTGAAAACGAAAAGCCCGCCGCCCATCTAGCGAGACTGGATGACGCACCGGAGTCGAGCGGACTGATCAGTGCATCGCTGAAATGACTGAATCACTCAAGAGCCGCCCCCGCAGCTGCTGCGCAGCGGCATCGAACGGACAAAACAACAAATGCCCCGAAGGCAACAATGGCCAGGCTACCTGCCTGCGTACATGAATACCGCTCCCATGGACTGCGCGCCCGATGGAGCCAGCCCAGGAATCTGCGACGCAGCTGCCTGATACCACTCGGTCGAATGAATGCGTACTCCGACTTCTTCACGTACGGACTGAACCGCACTCCAATCGAGCAGATCGCTTGATGACAGAGCGGCCAGACCCAGTCCGGCAACACATGCAAACGAGATTTTGCGAAGGCTGGTCATGTATGTCTCCAGTTCAATGCGTTCTTGCGCATCAAATTTAGTATGCATTGATAATTTATCGAATCAACTCAAGATATCCATCAGTGTTTTCACTGAGACATGAGCAACTTCGCGTATCAATTTAAGCTGCTTATGCCATCAGGATGTGGAGCAGACGCTCATGAAACCGTGACAAACGCGACAGCAGCCATGGCGCTAGGGTTAACACGCGAACGCATTCAGTGGCAAACATCAACAATTAGTCAGATAGCATACTAAAACATTTCATGAAACCCAACGGCTCCTGGCTGCCATCTGGCGAACCCTCCATCGAATCGCGCAGGCATATCGCCATCATCGGGGCCGGCGTCTCTGGGCTGACGGCGGCCTACCAGTTGCAAAAGCTCGGCTACAGAGTCAGCGTGCTGGAGCGCGCGCAGCATCCCGGTGGACGCACGACGACAGTACGCAAGAATGGCTACGCATTCGACGTGGGTGCGATCACATTGCTGCCGTCGTATGAAAAGACCGTTGCGCTGATCGATGAAATTGGCTGCAGTCAGCATCTGCACCGCATCCGGCCGATCATCGGGATTCCCAGAAATGGCGAAATTCATGGGCTGGACTTGGCGCATCCGTTGCGCAGTCTGCTCACCACAAGATTGCTGTCGGTCGGCACCAAGCTGCGAGCCCTGAAACTGCTGCCCGTGATGCGAAAGATCTGGTCGCTGGCGGACTTCCAATCCATGGCACCGCTCGCGCCCTGGGACACCGAATCGGTGGCCGACTACACGCGACGCGTGCTGGGTGAGGAGTTTCAGGAATTCGTCGCTGGCCCGATCATGCGCGGCAACACGCTCAACAGCACCCGCGACGCGCCCGCAGCGGAGCTGCTGTGGATGCTGCGTCAATATGCAGGTGCGTCGATCTCCGGGCTTGATACCGGCATCAACGGTCTGGCGGAAGCGCTCGCGAAAAAAGTACCCGTTCAATACGGAATACAGATCACACAGGTTCAGCGCAGCGACGCTGGAGTGCTCATCTCAGGCACCCATGGCGCAGACGCATTCAGTCAGAATTTCGACGCCTGCGTTGTCGCACTTGCCCCGCCCGACTTGCTCAGACTCGCGCCGCCCATGGCCGCAGGTCAGCGCCGTTTTCTGGAATGCATTCAGCCCATGCCCAGCGTGAATGTGCATCTGGGTCTGCGCCGCGCGCCGAACCGCAAGGAAACCTTCATCCTCCCGCCAAGCACCGTGTCGAACGACCTCACGACCATCGTGCTCGATCATCTCAAGGCACCCGGTCGCGCGCCGCAAGGTCATGGCGTGGTGACGCTGTTCTTCCGGCCCGAATGGAGTTTGCAGCAACGCATGCGCAGCGACGCTGAGGTGTTGTCCAGCGCCTTGGAACTCGCTCGCCCTTTCCTTGGTGATCTGCGCCAGGACATGGCAACCCACTTCATCCAGCGCTGGGACTATGCGAACGTGAAGTCGCATGTCGGCCTCTACACCGCCATGGGTGAGTACGAGCAAAGCCTCGACCCTACCAGCCGCGTGCAATTGACGGGCGACTTTCTCTCGCAAGGCATCGAGTCGGCCGTGATCAGTGGCACCTCGGCGGCCGAGCGCATCGCGACCCAACTCGCATAAGAACCTGTTCAAACAGCAGCAAAGCAAAAAGCGCCGGGCAACATGCCACGGCGCGTTGCTTTGCATTTTGAGCCGTCAGCGCATCAGGGCGCGATGTAGGCCGTCTGGCTCAAGCGTCGCACCAGTTCGTGCCAGTGCACTTCCTGCGACTCGCCCCAGCAAGTGCGGCCGTTGCAGGTCCAGCGGATCAGGTTCTGGTTCCAGATCATGTTCGGCCACCCATTCCAATTGCCGCTGCCCACGCTTTCGCCAACGATCTCGTAGCGCTCGCCGCGTTCGTCCACCGCCGTGATTTCATGGCGTGTGGGCATCAGCGTGTCGGCCGTTCGGAACGTCTTCTTGCTGACATCGACAATGCGCCGCAGCTCGGCCTGATCGCCCTTGCCATGCGCAACCCAGCCGTCCTGCAGCAGCTTGGGCGGCAAATGAATGGCGCCGCCGGCATTGCCCAGCACGGACAGGTCATCGAACATCGACAGGTTCAGCGCGAAGTCCGCGCCATCGGTCAGCGTCAGCCAATCGTATGGAGGCACGGGCATCGGGTCCTCGGGGCGCGGGTTGCTCCAGGAGCGGTCCCGAACCTGATGGCAATCGACCTTCAAGTGCTGGCCGCGCAGCTTGAATTCGCCCTCGAAATGCATGTTCTGGTCGAAATGCTTCTGGTCCGCCCGCACCACGGGCAGTTGCGCGGCACGTACATGCAGGTCGAACGACGTGTCCTGGCCCGGAGCATCCAATTGGATGTGCCAGTGGCGCATGGGATCAATGGGCTTGAGCGTCAGCCCCATCGGAAACTGCATCGAGCCATCCGCCTTCACATGCTCGTCCACCGCAAGATAAGCACGGGCATCGAAGTAGTCGGCTGCAAGTGTTGAACGCTGAAAGCCGCGCGTGATCATCACGCCAGCCGTCACCACCTTCAGATTGGGGTGCACCCAGATGTAGATGAATGCGTGGATCGCCTGCTCGGGCACGTGAAAGCCGAAGTAGTAGGTTTCGGTGGTGCTGGCGCCGGGCGCGTTGCCTTGCCAATGCAGAAAGTCATCGGCGGCGCGGACCTCGCCGAACCGGCCATCGCCATGGTTGGTGATCCAGCGGTAGTTGTCGCCTGAGGCCTGTGCTTTGTCGGTGAGCGTGTCTGACATGCTGTTCCTGTTGTGAGTTCAAACCAGTGGACGATCGATGGCCGCTTGAGCCGCACGCAGGAACATGGGGATGTACAGATGCGGCAGCAGCACCATCTTCAGCTCGCGAGTGGCACCGTCCACCAACTGCGCGGTGGCCAGATTGGCGGCGGCCGCATTGCGCAGGTGGCCCCAGACTTCGAAGAAGCGAATGCGTTCGTCCGACACTTCGGTGCCACCGGCCGCACGGTAGTCCGCGAGGAACGTCGGCCAATCGAGCGCCGTTCCCAGCGTGTTGCGCACATAGGCGAGGTCTTCCGCCGGATCACCAACGTGGGCGAATTCCCAGTCCAGCACCACGCTGAGTTCTCGCTTGTCGGAGCCTTCTTCGCCATGGAAAAGGAAGTTGTGGAAACCGATGTCTCCATGCAGCAGCGACGGGTGTCCGCTGGATTGCGGAATGTGTTCGAGCAGCCAGCCAAAGATGCTCAACACCGCAGCCGATGGCAGATGCGGCGTGGCGCGATACAGCGTGAGCCACTCCTCCAGATACTGGCGCGTGCACTCGGCAATCGTCAATTGGGAGAGGTTCGAGTTGATCGAGCCCTTCAGCGATGCCAGCTCTTTCACCGGCGGCAAGGCATGCAGGCGCGCGAGGATCTGCGCCAGTGTCTTGCTCAGGTCCGCCGGAACGGCCGACTGCGCGGAGAACACACTGCCCGCAGCCGATCCGGGGGCACGTCGCATGACCATGAAGTCGCCGCCCGGCAGCAAGGCGTGCTCGGTATCGCACCACACGGCTTCTGGCGCGGGAAAGCCCAGTGCATGCACCGCTCGGATGACCTGAAACTCGACGGACACCAGATGGCAGTCGTTGTCGATGAAGCTGCGGATGGGATCGCGTCGCAGCACGAAGTCGCCGGAAAGATCGCGCCCCTGCACGGCAAACAGATAGGTCTGCTTGCCGAAGCCGCCGGGCAGCGGGCGAAACGAGGTCACGCGCAGATCGGGCTCCTTGAAGCGATCGCGCAGATAGATCTCCAGACGCGGACCATCGATGACCTGGCTGTTCGCATCGTCCGCATCGGCGCTCGCACCCGACATCTGCGACTGCAGATCGGCCGACTCCCATTGCACGAGGATGCGGGAAAGCCGCTCGTGCTGCGCCGCGTTCAGGCGTTGGTCTCGAATGCCCACGGCCACCAATGCCTCCAGTTCCTGCAGGCAGGAACGCCAGGCGGTTTCGAGTGCATGCAGGTCGGTCAAGCGACTGGAAGCGGCAAGCCGCGCACGCAGTGCATCCAGACTGCCGTCACGCCCGCCCAGTTGGGCCAGCTCGTCGGCAATGGAATCCAGCGCTTTCTCCAGCGAATGGAATTGCGCCAGCACCGCCTGAGGCCCGCGTTGCTCGCGCGCGATCAGCAGTCCGAGCGCCAGCCCCACCGACTGCTCCGCCGAAGCCACGGCGGTGCTGGTGTCTGAGTTCTTGAGAGTTTGGATGGCTTCGCTCAATGCGGTGAGCGTCTGTTCGATGGGTAGCAGCATGGGTTCAAAGCCAGTTGGAAATGCACATGCTCAATATCTTATGCATCAATATCAGTTTTACGCAACCGGGGTTACCTGAAGCACCCACGGAACCGTCGGAACCAGTTCACCAGATCGCAGCCTTGCCGTTGTCGGGAGGTTTGGCGGGATAGCTCAGCAGCAGAAACACATTGCGCAATGCATAGGCCGACACCACCACGCCGGTGGCGTAGAACCAGGGCTGGTCGAAGTACGACGATGCGGTGGTCCACATGCCCCAGCCCGGCGGCAAGAAGGTGTTGACCGTGCCGATGAAGATCACGATGGCCAGCCCCACCGATGCGCCGCGCCGACTGCGGCGCTCGTTCCACAGCCAGCCGGGAGCCACGGCGATCAGGATGTTGGTGAACGCAAACCACTTGAACATGACCTGGTCATCCATGAAGACGCGGAACAGGTTGACGATGCAGATCATCAGCACCACCTGCCCCACAACCCTTGCCAGCGCTTGCGATACGGTCACGGGGCGGTCGTAGAACCGGCCCCAGATTTCCTGCCGCTCGACAGTGATGGCCTTGTACAGATTGAACAGCTCGAAGCAGTTCCAGACCAGCAGCGCAATGCTCGCTCCGGTGAAGAACCAGAAGAAGTTGTGCTCCTTGGCCAGCAGGTAGAAGACGATGGCACCCGTCAGATCGTGCGCCAGATAGAAGGTGTGCATCCACACCGGATACGGCGCACTGCGTTCGCGCAGCACCAGCCGAAAGCTGTAGATGTACTCGATGTAGCCAATGGCGAATGCAAAGGCCGATATCCACAGCAGCTCGGGCCTACTCGCGTACGCGAGCATCACTTCTTCAACCATCTTGTCTCCTTCCACTTTTCTCTTCTGTCGATCTGGTGTTTTGGGATGGCTTGTCCACTTTGGACGGCGTTTGCGTCAAATCAAAGTATTAAAGCATCAAGTATTTAACCATACTAATTATCAAAACCACATTGGAGACAACCCATGGATCACTCCTTCGATCTGCACCAGCGCTTCCAGCGCGGACTGGGCACCGAGCTTTCACCCAACTGGCGCGATCTGGCCAAGGCCGATTCGCAAGAGGTTCCGGACACGCTCGCACAGGAAAGCTCGCCCAATCTGGGCACGGCGCGCATTCCCGTCGAGCGCTACACCTCGTACGAGTACCACCGCGAAGAGGTCAAGAAGATCTGGCTGCGCACATGGCAGGTGGTCTGCCGCGAAGAAGAAATTCCCGAGGCCGGAGACCACTTCGTCTATGAAGTGGCAGGGCTGTCGTTTCTGATCGTGCGCCAGCAGGATGGCGGCTTCAAGGGCTACTGGAATGTCTGCCTGCACCGTGGCCGCAAGCTCTGCGACCAGCATGGCAAGGGCGCGACCAAGTTTCGCTGCAAGTACCACGCATGGACCTGGAACACCGACGGCAAGCTCGCGTTCTATCCGGGTGCATGGGATTTTCCGGATGTGCAGCCGGAGGATTTCTCCATGCGCGAGGTGCAGATCGGCACCTGGGGCGGATTCATCTTCATCAACCCGGATCTCCAAGCGCCGTCACTCGCGTCCCATCTGGGCAGCATGCCGTCGCACTTCGAACGCTGCCCTTTGGACAAGCGCTTCTCGATCTGGCATGTGCAGAAAACCATCAAGGCCAACTGGAAGGTGGCGATGGAGGCGTTTCTGGAAAGCTACCACGTCGTTCAGACCCACCCGCAGGCCCTGCCATCGACAGGCGAACACGCCACGCAATACGACATCTTCGAGGAAGGCAATGCCCACTTCAGCCGCTTGATCACGCCGCAGGCCGTTCCCAGTCAGCACAACCGCACGCCCGATGCCAAGGAGGCCGTCGCCGTTTCATGGGCGCTGCTGGCCGGACTGCGTGCCGATCAGGTCGATGCCTTGCCCGACCACATTCAGGACCGGGCGTCGCTCGCCGCATGGCGTCGCGAGTCGCTGGGGGCATTGACCGGAGCGGACTATTCGAAGCTATCCGACGCCGAAATGCTGGACTCGATCCAGTACTGGGTGTTCCCCAATTTCTGTCCTTGGTATGGCGAGGGCCTGCCGCTGACCTACCAGTTCCGCCCCAACATCGACAGCCCCGACGAATGCTTCATGGATGTGTGGATGCTCGTGCGCCAGCCCGACAGCGCACCGCGCCCACCTGCTGCCCCCATCGTCCACCTGCGGCACGACGAGCCTTTCCAGAGCCGCCCCGAATTGGGTGCCATGGGCGAGATTTTCGATCAGGACGACATCAACATGCCGCAGGTTCAGGTGGGCTTGAAGACCTGGCCTGCCGATCCTGAAGGGCTCACGCTCGCGCGTTATCAGGAAAGCCGCATCCGCTACTTCCATCAGGTGTTGACCAAGCGTCTGGCCCAGCCTTGAAGCAACAATGCCCCACAGCGACGAATCGCGACGGGGCATTGTGGGAGCTGCAAACTCGGCGTTTCAGTCCGCTGCGCTCGCCTTGCGCGACTGCAGCAATTGGGCCAGCGGCGCATCGTCGGAGGCCCTCGATTCCGCCCTCGCCCAGTCCGTCAATCGCTGCAGATCCGCATGCTCGCCAGCGTTGGCGTCGATGATTTCCAGACGACCTTCGTAGACTTCACCGCGCTCGGCATCGATGGTCACCCAGCGCTCGCCCAAGGGCAGCAACTGGTCCTGACCGCAACCGACGATGCAGGGCACGCCTATCTCGCGGCTTACCACGGCGGCGTGCGAAGTGGCACCGCCCAGCTCGGTCAACACACCCGCTACCACCGACATCGCATGCACATCGTCGGGATTGGTCGTGTGGCGCGTGAGGATGATGGACTCTCCCTCCAGCGCACGCTGCTCGGCCTCGTCCACATCGCTCACCAACAACCCCGCAATCACGCCGGGGCAGGCAAGCTTTCCGGTTGCCAGCACCTTGGCACTGCGCAGCGCCTCGGGCGCAACATGCGGCTGCAACACCTGGCCGACCTGCTCGGCCGTCACGCGGTCCAGCGCTTCGGACCGGGTGATCAAGCCTTCTTCCGCCAACGCGACGGCCAAGCGCACAGCGGCCGCCGGGGTGCGCTTGGCCGAGCGTGTCTGCAGCAGCCACAAACGACCGGCCTCGATGGTGAACTCGATGTCCTGCACATCGCGCCCTGCCCGCTCCAGCGTGTCCGACATCTTGAGCAGGGCAGCATGCGCCTCGGGCTGCTGCTCGGCCAACGCGTCCAGACTCTGCGGCGTCATGCGGCCAGACACCACATCTTCGCCCTGTCCGCGCGGCAGCCATTCGCCATAAGGCGTTGGAGAGCCGTTGACGGGATCGCGCGAGAACATCACGCCCGTGCCCGAGCGCTCGCCCAGATTGCCGAACACCATGGCCTGAATGGTGACCGCAGTCCCACCCGACTCGGGCAAGCCGCGATCACGTCGGTAGTCGCGCGCGCGCTGCGATTGCCAGGACTGCAGCACGGCTTCGATAGCGCCATGCAGTTGCTCCAACGGATCGGCTGGAGCCGCCTTGCCGACGATGGCCTGGTAATGCTCGGTGAAGCGCTCGCGCACATCGGCCGCGAACTCCGGCGAACCCGTGCGCTTGCCCAGTGTTGTCTGCACGGCGTCGGTCATGCCCAGATTGAGGATGGTGTCCATCATCCCGGGCATGCTGATGGCCGCGCCCGAGCGCACCGACACCAGCAGCGGGTTGTCGCCGCCACCGAACGTCTTGCTGGTCTGCGACTCCAACCACTGCAATGCCTGCGGCAACGCGTCGATGATGTCCTGCGGCAACTGGTTGCCAGCGGCTTCGTAGCGCGCGCAGACCTCGGTCGAGATCACAAATGCGGGCGGCACCGGAATGCCGAGCTTCTGCATGCTGTAGACGCTCCAGGCCTTGCCGCCCACTTGCTCGCGTCCCGTTGGATGATGGCCCGGCAACGCAAGAATGCTGGGGTGCCCGGTCTCCACGGAGGATTGAAGTGCCGCGTTCATTCTGCGCGCCCCGCAGCAGCTTCCGCCTCGCGGCTCAGGCCCAGAAGACCGATCAGGTCTTCATGCAGCTCGAACCAGACGGTGTGGTAGCTGTCCAGAATCGGGCGGGCAAACCACGCCGAGTCTCCGGCTCGCATCTTCGCAAGCGCCACGGCAAAGCGCGCGGGATAAGGTGCCATGCGTGGGGCCAGTGCCAGCATCTGCTTGAGCAGCGGCTGCCAACGGGCATCCAAATCAGCCAGTCGGTTCATGATGCCCACATCGTAGGCTGCATCGGTGTGATCGTTCGGTTGACCACCGCGTACTTGCCAGTCCGTGACCAGCGTCTTGAACTCGGTGTTCAAGTGATGGAACTCGTCATACGCGGCATGCAGCTGGTCGTGGTCAACCGAACTGCGCTCCGCCTCGATGCGCGCTGCCAGTTGCTCGCGTCCGGCGGGTGTCATGCGGAACTGCCCCTTGGCATCCTGAATCGCTTCGGCCGCCAACCACGCAGCCAACTGCGCCTGCGCCGCGTCCTGTGTCAACCCCAGACTGTCGGCCAAGGTCGCGGCATTGACGCGCCCCTTGAGCCGCACGATCTGCAAGACGGCTGTTGCTGTGTTGTCCTGGTTCATCTTGGTGTCTCCTTCGTCCTGCTATCTGCTACTCACTGGCCCGAGCCAGTATTTCCACTTCACCGCTTGTGCCGTCGATGCGCACACGGTCTCCGGTGCGCAATTGGCGCGTGGCATTTTTTGCGTTGATCACGCACGGCAAACCCAGCTCACGCGCCACGATGGCACCATGGCTCAGCGGCCCGCCGATGTCGATCACCACGCCTGCGGCAATGAAAAAGTACGACGCCCAGCCCGGGTCCGTCGTGCGACAGACCAGAATTTCACCGTCTTCCAGATCGTCGTCGGACGGGTCGAGCATCACGCGTACCAGCCCCTCGACCACGCCCGCGCTCACGCCCATGCCGCGCACCTCTTCAGGCAATTCGTGCTGGACTGCCTGCGTGGGTTCGACCAGACCGGACCAGCGCTGAGGCACTTCCAACTGCTCATAACGCGCACGGTTGGACCGACGCAAAGTCACGCGTTCGCGCAGACGCGGAGGCAGCTCGGTCAGCTCGAAAGGCGTGAGATAGAACGCGTCATCCACCTCGTCGATCAGCCCGAGGCGCACCAGATCCGCGCCGATCACGCGCGCCGTGCAGCGCACCACATCCATGCCCTTCAAGAATGCATCGCGGCCCATTTCGCGGGTGGGAACGTAGTGGCGCGCAAGTCGCAACAGCAATCGCGCCTTCACACGCCCCGCAGCACTCAGACTCTTCATCAACGTCGCCTCGGCAGCATGTCGATCCTGCATGCGCTTTTGGCCCGCGAGATTCGGGTTCTCCGAATCATCCATCTGGCGGTAGCGCTCCATCAGTTTCTCGACCGGCGTCGAGTCCTCGCGCCAGACGCGGCTGGACACCTCGTTCTCGCGTGGACCATGAAAGCCGTGATGGCGCAGAAAGCTCGCAAGCGGAATCTGCCCGCGCGACAGCGCCCACAGATCGCTCACCGTCTTCGACTCTTCCGTATCGCCCGTGTAGAGCAAGGCGGTTGCCAGCTCCGGCTTGCCGATGCTTTCCGTCAGCGCACGCACGGGCGTATAGACCGCCAGCGCGACCATCATCATCACGTTGTGTGGATCGAAGATCTTGGCGATGCGGCGATGCGCATCCCACATCAGCTCGGTGGCCGCAAGCCGGTCATGCGCTCGCGCGGGGAACACCGCCTGTTCCCACCAACGCTGGGTTTCCGAGCTGAGTGCGAGCAGCTTGCGGCGCTTCTGAATCGCAGCAAACGGCATCTTCGCAACCACGAACGGATAGCGACCGTACTGAGGATGCGATCCGCCCTGGGTCTCGTTGGAGCCGAAGATCTGCGCCTCCATCGCGTCGCCCGAATTGCCCGGCGAGCGGTCGGCGAACTCGCGGAACTTGGTGAGGTTGGCCACGGCCCTGCCCCACATGATGCCGATGGTGCGCTCGCCCGGATCGTCGGGAATCCGCAGATCACTGCGACCATAGACGCCGATGGAAAACAGGGCACCGCGCAAGCCGCGCTCGCCACCCGCCGCCAGCACCGCCCAGTTGAGCGGCGTGGGCACACCGGGGAAAACTTCACCCAGGTTCACCGTCGTCCACTGCACAGGCGCGGATGAAGGCTGATGCAGCGTGTCTTCCGCATCCACGCTGCACCACTGCCGCGCCCATTCCTGATCGGCCGGCACCTTGGCGCGCGGCCAGTTGCCCTGCGCGGGCGCGGCAGCGGCCGAGGCCCCCGGGTGCTGACCGGCGGGCAAAGACATGTTGGATGTGACTGCCATGTCAGAAAATCCGGCGGATGATGCCTTGCTCATTCAAGCCCATGCCGCGCTCGCCGGTCTGTGCTTCCCATTCGATGAATTCATCGAACGCGCAGAACGTCGGGCCCTTGCGCTCTGGCGGACCAATCGGGCACCACATCGTCGCGGTGCGGCGCACGCGCTTGAGCAGCAGCTTGGTGCCATCGACCAGGTCCAGCTCCAGCAGCAGCGGCGATCCGGCCGAGTCACGTGTCAGATGGATATCGTCAAAGCGCACGCTCGTGCCGTCCTTGCGGACCAGTGCGCCGTCGGTATGCACCGAGCCGTCGACATGCAGGAACTTCATGATGGAAACATCGAAGTTCTCGAAGCAGGCAAACAGCGAGAAGTACTCGTGGAACTGCTGCGAATCGTCGCGAAAGCCCCAGGTGCGCGTGCGAAAACCCAGCGCATCGATCTTGAAGGTCTTGCCACGCAGCGTGAGATGGCCCTTCAGATGCAAACCTTGCTGCCAATGATTCAGCGGCTTTCCGGCAATCAGCTCCGGCAGAATCTTCTTGTACCCCGTGTAGTCCACCGGCTCGATGCGCGGCAGAACCTCCAGCGAGCCTTGCAACTCCTTGCCCGTGATCTGGATATGGCTCTTGAGGTCGTAGTCGATCGACGGGCTGCTGAAATGCGTGGTCGATGCGGGCAGCGGCTCCTTCACGTCATAGAACTCGCCGCCAAGCATGACGGTGGCCTGCGACTTGCCGGTGTTGTGGTTGGGCGAACTGTTCCAGTGCAGAAAGCCGTAAGCCTCATGGACCGGGTCCCAGAACGCCAGATAGATATGGTCCTTCCAAGGAGCCGTCTCGCTGGAATCGAGCTTGTCGCGAGCCGGATAGCTCATGGGGCCCCAAACCTGGTCGCGTGTGTATTGTGCGTCTGCAAGCATGCTTGTCTCTTTCGTGAAAATTTAGTTTGCTACCATATGGTTTATACAGACATACCCTCGTACGCGACTAGATGAATCTTTGACAGAATGCTTGCAGATCAGGCCAAACCGGCTGTCTTTCGGGAAAACCACAGGACATGCTGCTCAGCGCCCGAGTCCCCTGCAGATTGGTATTGAAGATGACCGTTTTTCGCTGGCCAGCATGTTTCGGCATGCGCTCGCCCTCTGACAGAAAAGGCCCGCGCAAAGGAGCGTCGGCATGATGCGACCGCTTCCCCTGCGCCGCTACATCACCTGGCTCAACGAGCATGGCTACGCGCCTGAACCCGTTCTGCTGACCAGTGGCATCTCGCTGGCGTCGCTGGACGATCCACAGTTTCTGATCGCCACGGCCGACTACTTTCAGATCGTCGGCAAGCTGCTGGATCTGGCCAAGGACGATGGCATAGGTCTCGACATCGGCATGGCGCGCGAAGTCAGCGACTTCCGCATCATGGGCTACGCCGCCATGACCTGCCGCACGATCCGCGAATCAGTCGAGGACATCTGGTACCACTACGGTGATGCGCTGGGCATGATGTCCAAGATCAGCATCACCATGCGGGACGACGAGTCGATGTCGCTGCTCATCGAGTCGGTGAATCCGTCGCCGCGCATTCACCGCTTCACCGTGGAGGAAACGCTTTCCATTCTGCTCAAGGTGGGAACGCAGGTCGCAGGCACGCGCCCCAAATTCGACAGCATCGAACTCTCCTACGCCGATCCAGGCTATGGAGAGCGTTACCGCGAACTGTTCCAATGCCCTGTCAAATTCGGCAAGCCCCTGTGCCGCGTCATCATCAATGCGCAGTGGCTGGACTCGCCTCTGGCCACCGCCGACGCGGAGTTGCACCAGATCTACCGCAGCAATCTGGTGCAACTCAAGCACATGATCGACCACGTCGAAGCGACGACCACGCGCCTGCGCAACGTGCTCAACCGAAACCTTGGACAGGTTCCCACGCTCGAGCAGGCAGCCACCGCACTCGGAACATCTCCCCGAAGCCTGCGCCGCAGCCTGCAGCAGGAAGGCGAGAATTTTCGCAACGTCGTGGACCAGTTTCGCTTGAAACAGGCACTGGACGGATTGCAGTCGGGCCAACATAGCGCCAAACAGCTCGCACAACTGTCGGGCTTCGATGACACCAACGCCTTTCGCCGCGCGTTCAAGAAGTGGACCGGCATGACGGTGCACGAAGCACAACTGCAGCAGCACGCATCCGCGCCGCCCAAGCTCGGCCACTGAGCCCACCGGGGCACGTTCGGCCCCACCTCCCACCACATCGTTCATCTCCAGCAACAGCCCCATCGAGGCCGCTGCCGCATGGGCGTTCTGCTGCGATCAAGGGATTGCCCGAAGCAACTTCGTGTTGACCAATTACTACCAAACGGTAATACTTTGGTATTAATACGCCAACATACGAAATTTCATCCACCAAGGAGACAAGCAGCCATGTCCGCAGTTCCAGCGCCGGTCGCGCCAGCCAGAAAGACTCTTCCCACACTCACACCGATTCCGCGCCGTCGCTATATCGACCCCGCGTTCTTTCAACTCGAAACCGAGCATGTGTTCAAGAAATCGTGGCTGGTGATCGGCAATGAATCCGAGTTCCCCAACGTCGGAAGCTACGTGACCTATGACGTGCCGTGGGCGCCCGTCGTCGTCATTCGCGGCAAGGACAAGCGCCTGCGTGCCTTTCTGAACTCCTGCACGCATCGCGGTGCCGCCGTGGTGCGCGAAGAAAAGGGAGAAGCGCGCATGATGGTCTGCAAATACCATGCGTGGTCCTTCGATCTTCAAGGCAAGCTGGTCTCCGTGCCGCAACGATCGGACTTCGGCGACCTGAACATGGAAGAGCACGCGTTGAACGAAATCCGCTGCGAGCAATGGGGCGGCCTCGTGTTCATCAACTTCGACAAGAAAGCGATGCCACTCAGCGAATGGGTGGCGCCGTTCGGCAACCAGTACGACCACATCGTCAACGCGCCGCTCAAGGTGGTGAACAAGCGCTCCTACACCATCCGATGCAACTGGAAGATCGCGGTGGAAGCCTTTGTCGAGACCTACCACGTGCCGGTCATCCACAAGGAAACCGCAGCGCAGGTCATCCAGTCGCACGACACTTGGCTTGAACTCTATCCGCATGGCCACGGCCTGCTCGCACCGCCCTACCGCCCCGACGTGCTGGAATCATCCGAGTGGAAAGGCACGGCGCTGCGCTCCACGCTCAAGCCGCTCGATGGCTACAACTTCGTCACCCATGTGATGACCCCCGGTCTGTTCCCGAATGCCTTCATTTCGTTCGAGGCACCGGGCTATCCAATGGTCGTCAAATGGCCGATCTCGGTGAACGAAACCCGCATCGACCTGTTCTGGTATGGCCGCGACTGGGGCGATCAGGAAATGCCCGCAGAATGGAACGACCGCGTCGCAGCCTTCCACATGCTGATGCTCGAAGACGTGGACAACCTTGAACCCATGCAGAAATCCATCGAGGCCGACCCCGAACGCAAAGTGCCTCTGTGCGGACAGGAGCAGCGCATCTGGCACATGAATGCAGAGATCGATCGCTGCATCGGTCAGGACAACATCGCGCCTGAACTGCGCATGAAGAACGCCGATCTGCTCGACCCATTCATCACTGCCTGAAGGTTGCCGCGCGATGCTGAAAGACTTCATCCCCGTCCGGATTGCACGGGCCATCACCGCCAGCGAAACCGTCAAATCGTTCGAACTGGCAAGCAGTGACGGCACGGCGCTGCCTCCCTTCACTGCAGGCACCCATATCGATCTGCAGCTCAGCAACGGCATGCTGCGCAGCTACTCACTGCTCAACGATCCCGCCGAGACGCACCGCTATGTGATCGCAGTGCGTCGCGACGACGAAGGGCGCGGCGGCTCCGCTCACATTCACCGAACGCTACAAGCGGGCGATGAGATCCAGATCAGCGCGCCACGCAACCACTTCGAGCTCGACGAAACGGCAGAGCACACTTTGCTTCTCGCCGGCGGCATCGGCATCACACCGCTGCTCAGCATGGCGCAGCGCCTGAGCACGCTGAAGAAATCCTGGCAACTGGTGTATTGCGGACGCGAGCTGTCGCAACTGGCGTTTGCCGATGAAGCACGCGCGCTTGCCAAGTCGGCCAACGCCGAATTTCTGCTGCATCTGGATGGCGGTTCGCAAGCTGCTGCGCTCGATATCCAGTCGCTGCTGGGCAAGCTGCCAGCCCACGCGCATGCTTACTGCTGTGGTCCGGCGGGCATGTTGACTGTATTCCGCGAGGCAGAATCAAGCCGCCCTGCCGGAACCTTGCATTGGGAATATTTCGCTCCAGCCATCGCATCGGCTGACACCTCGCAAGCTGCAGCCGGGAGCTTTGAAGTGAGGCTGGCCAAAAGCCAGCGCCAGTTCATCGTGGCACCGGACAAGAGCATCCTCGACATACTGCTCGACAACGGCATCGAGCCCGAATACGGCTGCATGGAAGGCGTGTGCGGCGCGTGCAGGACTCCCGTGCTCGAAGGCCTGCCCGACCACCGCGACTTCGTGCTCTCGGCGCAGGAAAAGGCGGCCAACGACTGCATGCTGTTGTGCTGCTCACGCAGTCTGTCACCCAGTCTCGTGCTCGATCTTTGAGTCGCTCGCGTGAGCGACTTGCTGCGTCACGATCCCATGCAGATTCCCTCGCGGATATGCGAAGATCGTGCGCATCCATATTTCATCAGGAGAGCGACCACCATGTCGCAGATCAGCCGCCTTCAAGCGATCGACGCCACCATGCCGCACTTGGCGGATGGCATCCAGGACCTGTCGCAGCAGCAGACGCTTTTGATCCGCTTGATTCGCGTGCTCGATCAGTCACTCACCACATTGCTGGCCAACGCCATCGTGCCGCATGGCTTCACCGAACCCACGCTGCATACGCTCATGCTGATCAGCAGCCTGGAGCCGCACGACGTAAGCCCCAGCCTGCTGTGCCAGATGGTCGCGCAACCGCCGCAGAACATGACACGCATCCTGCGCACGCTCGGCGATCAAGGCTATCTGGAACGCGAAACCGACGAAAAAGACGGCCGCCGCAGCCGCCTGGCCATCACCCCCAAGGGCCGCAAACGCCTGAACGAAGTGCTGCCCACGACGATTCCGGCGGTCGCATCCGGCTTCAGCGGACTGACCCTGCGCGAACAGCAAACTCTGGAGAGCTTGTTGCGCAAGGCCATCGTGTCGCTGGATCAGGCGGCGGTGACGCAGTCGCTGCCTCCAGTGAGATCGAAGAGGAGTTCGTAGCGAAACACAACTCTACTACTGAGCAGTTGCACTGCTTCATGCAACCCATTCTTGGTTTTCGATCCACTGGAGGCTCCCATTCCTGTGACGTATTAGTACCAGAAGGCCAAAAAAGCAGCCCGTCAGTAGGGCAGAGCGGCACGAAGTATCTCCGACAGGCAATACGCACCCGATGGCCTATGGAGTGCTATTCGCCGCTGCAGCGAGAGCTGCCTTGTCGATCTCCACTGCTCCAGTATCAAGGTCGTACGGCTCTCCGTTGACAACCTTTTGGAAGAGATCAACCGCAGCATCTGTATAGCGGTGAGTAAGTTGCGGCGACTTGTGGCCGAGCTTCATTGCGATGTGATATTTGTTATCTGTCGCGGTGACGTCGAAGCCTTTCTCCTCCTTGATTCGGTTAATGATTCTCCTCACCTCGTGCCACGTGGTATGGCCAAGCTTTTGAGCGACACCAGTTGCGGCGTATTTATAGTCGAGGTTGACTTTCGAGGGATCGGCGAGTGACGTAACTCCAAACAGCTTCGCGAAACTCTCGCCCGACTCAACGGCGTGCTCCAACTGCTCGAAGTCAATCTCTACGTGCCTTTTCGGGATGTCCGATCTGATGAGTTCGACTGAACGGGCCATCAGCGCCCGCAGGAGCTTTGTGTTGATTTTCTCAAGATTGCCGGCCTGCCCAAACGCCTTAAACACCCACTCGAAAGAGTCAGCCGTAATGCTCTTAATCCGAATGTTAATGTCTGACGCAACCGAAATGACATATTCGCGCGTGGGATTCGATGTTTCATTGATCGTTTTGTCCCACTGCAGAAGATAGATGTTTGGAACGATGTCTTTCGTCGTAGCACGCACCATACGATATACGTCATACAGGATCGCCTTGATGTTTGGATCGTCAGCGCGATAACCAATGAATACAAGAGGGTGTTCTATGAAATACGTCAGCAGCTTCGCGCTGAGGTACTTGTGGTCCTCGTCGAAGCGTTGGTAGTCGGCTTCATTAACGACGAGCGACTGGGGCATCGTCCGGCATCCGTGAATCTTGAAGATCTCGCCAATCGCGAGGTACCCCCTCCTCATGATCTGCTGCCCAACGATTGACTCGTACTCGGGGAACAGCGGCTCAATTACCTCATCGTAGTTCGTCGTTATGATCGCGTGTGCGCTGATGTTCTTCAGTGCATCGATCTCGGCATCTAGCTCTGGCGAGCCGTACGAGCCATCAGCATTCGGACCGAGGTCCTTTAGTAATTCAGCGATTGCGTGTTTTATGAAGATGTCGGCCGGCACACTCGCGTCGAAGTAGTCCGTCGGAAACTCGCCTCGTCCCTTTCCCCACGCCCACTCACGATAGAGGTCAGTGAAGACTGAGCCGATCTTCTTGAGATCACCGCTGTACGTCTGCTTGTAGTAGGCAAAATCCTTGTCGATTAGTGGACACTTCTTCGCCAATTCGGTCAGTAACTCCTCCCAATTCGGGCCACGCGCATAGCGCTTTGAAAATCCGGAGCCGACAAACAGAATCGGCTGACAACCCGCATCGGCAAGAATCTTCGCGACATCTGCAGTTACCTCTTCTTGGTACTGTTTGTAGTTTATCGCCATCGGCTACCCCTTTTTGTTACTTGTCGAATAGTATGCCCGACCAGTCATACCTGAGTCACAGGTATAGCCTGCCAACTCTGCCAAAACCCGAACAACGGAACTAACGCTGGACAAACGTTTGATTCCTCAAAGCCGTTTGGTTGCTTCTGGCCGACAACCGAAGCACCATCACCACACCCCATAGTGGATTCGCCGTGCAAGTCCACGATCCCACCCACGCCCCTCCCCCCACCTGACACCTATGTGTCACCCCCTTCCTTGATGGCTTGACAAATTAATGCCGCATCAATATCGTATGACTGCATATTAAATTCAAACCACCCGCTGAAGGCATCCGCCACAGCCACACAAAGGAAGACAAATGACGTTACTCAATGGCCGCATCGCAGTGGTGACCGGCGCTGGTCGAGGATTGGGCCGCGCCCATGCATTGACTCTGGCAAAGCATGGCGCGAAGGTGGTGGTCAACGATCTGGGTTCGTCCACCGATGGGGTGGGCGGAGACAACACGCCTGCGCAGGAAGTGGTCGCCGAAATCCGTGCTGCGGGTGGGCAAGCCATTGCGGACACGTCCAATGTGGCCACCTGGGATGGGGCCAAGGCGCTGATCGACACCGCCGTCAACCATTTCGGTGGGCTCGACGTGCTGATCAACAATGCCGGCATCCTGCGTGACCGCATGCTGATCAACATGACCGAGCAGGAGTGGGATTCGGTCATCAACGTCCATCTGAAGGGCACGTTCGCCCCCACCCATCACGCAGCCAACTACTGGCGCGAGCAGAGCAAGGCGGGCAAGCCGGTGGATGCGCGCGTGATCAACACCACCTCGCACTCGGGCCTGTTCTGCAATATCGGTCAAGCCAACTATGCGGCCGCCAAAGCGGGCATCGCGAGCTTCTCCATCGTGGCCGCGCGCGAGCTGCAGCGCTACGGCATCACAGTGAATGCGATTGCCCCACGTGCCACGACACGCATGACCGAAGGCCTCAAGGAATGGACGCCCGAACAGCTGGAGCGCCGCGATCCTGAATGGATTGCCGCGCTGGTGACCTGGCTGTCCAGCGCCGAATCGCGCGAGATCAGCGGGCGTGTTTTCGAAGCCTGGGGATACGGCTATGCGGTGGCCGAGAGCTGGCAGCACGGCGCGCTGGCCGAGGCCACCAAGAACCCCGCCACGCTGGGCCCGGAAATCCTGCGCATCGTGCGCGAGTCGAAGAAGAACGCGGGCATTGACCGCGATACCTGGCTCGACGTCTGACACCTGCAGCGTCACATCGCCCCCACGAGCAACACAAGGAGTTTGCACCGATGGCCTTTCTGCGGCATTGCCTGCAAGAAGTCAGGCAGCGACAACAGTCCTTCGAGACCCATGCGCTGCCGACCTCCTTTTCACATCCGAAGGCCGAGAGCCTTCCACTCTCGCCTTCCTTGCATCCACCGATGCCGCTGCCAACGCATGGGGGCGCGCTGCCTACCTTGCGACAGAACATCAGCGTTCACGTAACTACGTGAACACCCGAATCACTTCACTCGCAAGCCCGATATGACCGCCTCTGCCGTCAACCACCAAGTGCTGTTGACCTCGCGCCCGCATGGCATTCCACAGGCCGAACACTTCACGATTGCATCCGCGCCAATTCCCGACCTCGCTGCCGGTGAGATTCTGGTGCGCAATCAATATCTGTCGGTGGAGCCAGCCATGCGAGGCTGGGTGAATGCCGTCGGGAACTACTCGGACGCCGTCCAGATCAGGGAGGTCATGCGCGCGTTTGCTGCGGGCGAGGTCATCGCTTCGCGCAATCCCAACTACGCCGTGGGCGACAAGGTCATGGGAATGCTGGGTTGGCAAACCTTCAGCGTGACCAACGGCGAAGCCTTGCGTCGCAAGGTGCGGGAAGACGATCTGCCACTGTCGTTGTCCTTGGGCGTGCTGGGCATCAACGGTGTCACGGCCTACTTTGCGCTCAATGAAATCGGCCAACCACGTCCCGGCGACACCGTGGTCGTTTCCACGGCTGCTGGAGCGGTGGGCTCGGCGGTGGGCCAACTCGCCAAGATGGCCGGATGCCGCACGGTCGGGATTGCCGGAGGTGCCGTCAAAGTGCAGACCTGCCTCACGGAATTCGGCTTTGATGCTGCGGTCGACTACAAGTCCCCCGACTTCGAGCGCGAGCTTGCCGCCGCCTGCCCGGGCGGTGTGGACATCTACCACGACAACACCGGCGGCCCCATCACCGACGCGGTGCTTCGCCATATCAACAAGAACGCGCGCATCATCATCTGCGGCACGGCCTCGGTAGCCAGTTGGGACCCGTGGCCCATCGGTCCACGCGTCGAGCGTCATCTGCTCAACAAGGCTGCACGCATGCAAGGCTTTCTTGTGTGGGACTACGAGCACCGCTACGAGGAAGCCGTCGCCCGCCTAGCCGCCTGGGTACGCAACGGCAGCCTGCGCTACTGCGAAGAAATCGTGGAAGGCATCGAGCAAGCGCCCGGCGCCATCGCCGATCTGTATCGCGGAGAGAACAACGGCAAACGCCTGATTCGTCTGTCCTGAAACCATAGTTTCAGGACAGCCCTTATCGACCACACACAAAACAACAGGAGACCCTTCATGAATCTGGAAAAGGTACTGGCTCACCAGTTCAAGCCCATCATCCATCCGCTCAACGAGCGGGACTGCATGCTTTACGCCGCAGGCATAGGCGTGGGCGCACGCCCCGAAGACGCCAGCGATCTGCAGTTTCTCTACGAGCAGAACCTCAAGGTATTTCCCTCATTCGTCAACGTCATCGCGCATCCGGGCGGATGGGTGCAGGCGCCCGAACTCGAGGTGGATTGGGTGAAGCTGCTGCACGGCGAGCAATCGTTCGAAATGCACCAGCCACTTCAGGCCGGGAAAACTTACGTAGGCCATTTCCGCGTGACGGATGTGCTCGACAAGGGCCCCGGCAAAGGTTGTCTGCTCTATATGCGCAAGGAGTTGCGAGAGCAGGAGAGCAATGAGCTGGTCAGCACCGTCGATGCCGTCTACTTTCTGCGCGGCGATGGCGGCAGCGGCGGAACCGTGCAGAATGTGCCCGCTCCACACGCCCTCCCCGAGCGCGCACCCGATGGACAAGTGCTGCTGACCACCTTGCCGCAGGCCGCTTTGATCTATCGCCTGTCGGGCGACTACAACCCCATCCATGCCGATCCGGCCCTTGCACGCAAGGCCGGTTTCGAGCGCCCGATTCTCCACGGCCTGTGCAGCTTGGGCGTGGCCACTCGGGCGATTTTGCAAGCGGCATGCGACGACCAACCGGAACGTCTGAAGTCGCTGAAGCTGCGTTTTTCCTCACCCGTCTACCCCGGCGAAACCATTGCCACGGAATACTGGAAGGACGGCAATGTGGTGAGCTTTCGCGCGCGCGCGGTGGAGCGAGACGTGGTCGTGCTGAACAACGGCAGAGCAGAAATTCACCCCGCGTAAGGAGCCAGCCGCATGTCCGAATCGATTCTGTACGAGGTGTCCGATCGTGTTGCCAGCATCACGATCAACCGCCCGGACGCACGCAATGCACTCAGCCCCGACGTGGTCTCGCAGTTGGTGGGGCTGCTGCATCGGGCAGACAAGGATGCCCAAGTCAAAAGCATTCTGCTGCAAGGTGCAGGCGAGCATTTCTGCGCCGGAGGAGATGTCAAGACCTTTCTGGAGACCGTGCACAACCCGGTGGAGCAGCGATACGAGACCTTCGACCAACGGCTGCGCATGGGCAACCGGCTACCGGAAACGCTGATGGCATTGAACAAGCCGCTGGTGGTCGCCGCGCTCGGTGCGGTAGCCGGTGCAGGCGTGACGCTGTGCCTGGCGGCTGACTTCACCTTTGCGGGATCGAGCACCTACTTCGTCGTCGCGCACTTGCATCTGGGCCTTTCCATCGACTGCGGTCTGAGCAGTCTGCTGGTGTCGGCCATGGGCATCAAGCAGGCCAAACGCATTGCCCTGCTGGGCGAGAAGATCCGTGCCGAAGACGCAGTGAAATGGGGCATCGCATCCGATCTGGTGGACGATGCGCAAGTCAAGGACGCGGCCCGCGAGATGGCTCTGCGGCTGGCTCGCGGCCCAAGCGCGGCCATGGCAGCGACCAAGTCGCTGATCAACCAGGCCGCACATGGCAACTTCATCGAGCAACTGGCCCGCGAGGGACATGCCGCCACCCATTGCGCCTCGTCCGACGACTTCCGCAAAGGCGTGGAAGCCGTCGTGAATCGCACTCGACCAGACTTCGACTAGAGACTGCTTGCGTTCAAATCAAACGCCAAGGCCCGTTCCAAGGGCCTTGGCAGATCACGCTACATCACGCCACAGTGCGCAGAAGCAGCGCTACCAGGATGGCACCCATGGCGACCAACCACACATTGGCAACCCATCGCATGCCGCGCGGTGCTTCGCGCAGTTCCATGAACTCGAAGATCACGAAGCGAATCTTCACCAGCGAGACGACCACGATGGCTGCACCGGCAAGGCGCGCATCCTGAATGCCCATGCCACCGCCCATGGCGTAAGCAAGCACCGTGGCCAGCACCAACACCAGCCATACCGCGCTGATTCGATTGAAGAACAGAGATTTCATCGCAATCACACCAGGTAAATGAGGGCGAACACAAAGATCCAGATCAGATCGACCAGGTGCCAGAAGCTCGCGCCGCTTTCGAGCACCAGCATGGAGCCTTCATTGCGCCCCGGCTTCCGGTAAAGCATGGCGACGTAGAGCAGCATGCCCGCGCCCAGCATCACATGCAGCAGATGAATGCCGGTGACGATGAAGTAGTACGAAAAGAACGCGTCGCTCATCGGCGTGAAACCGAGCTGGAGCTTTTCCCGATATTCGAAGAACTTCACCACGGCAAAGACGATGGCACAGGCGACGGCCCCGTACAGCAGCCGCCGCACTTGATCCGATCTCCCCTGGCGCGCCATCGCAACAGCGGAAGCCACCAGCCAGGAACTGGTGAGCATCACGATGGTGTTGATCAGCCCATACATCTGGTTGAGATGCGCGCGCGATTCGGCAAAAGCCGCCGGACTCTGCCCACGGTTGACCATGTAGTTCACGAAGATCACCGAGAACAGAAGAATGTCGCCGAAGAGAAACAGCCAGAGCGCTGATTCGCCGGGAACGCGCAGCCGTCCAGAATCGGTGTGATGACCGGGTGCCGCAACCCCCATGGATGCAGCGGTCGAACGTGCTTTCATGCTTCCCCCCATTTGGCTTCTTCGATGGCCTGCAGCTTCAGTGCCTTGAGCATGGTGAACGACACCACGGTGATCCAGAGACCGAACACACAGAACGGCATCCAGAAGACCAAGGCCCCATTCCAGGAAAACGGACCGGTCTTGGTCAGGAACGCCATCGCGCCCACCTCGAACGCAAGCGCGGCCCACAGCGTCAGATAGCCCACCCAACGCGGAAACGGCGACAGCGGGTCATGCTTCTTCTGCACCAGACTCAGCCATGCCAGCGGAATCATCTGAAAGATGAAGATCTGGTCGGTCGTGGTCAGCGTCAGCAAACCCAGCTCGTGCATGAGCGTGGTCACCTCGACAGGCCGCGACGGCGTGAACGCTGCCACGCCCCAGAACAAGGGCGGGAGCACCAGAAACAAGGACATCATGATGCCGCCCGCAAACGACAGCACGGCGCAGGGGATGCCCTTTTCCAGCCGTGCCATCTGCAGCGCAATCACCGTGGCCGTGGGAATCATGAATGCGCTGATCCATGAACAGATCACCGCTCCCACGCGCACGCCAAGGTTGTTCTCGCGGTAGAAATCTGCAACCCCGGCGGCGCTCAAGGTGGCGTCCGGCGGCGGCACCATGTGCATCAGAAATCCAATGGTCAGCCCATAGGCCACCATGGTCGCGAGTCCGGCCCACAGCATGGCTGCCTGACCGCGCACCGATATGAAAGGTTTTTGCATGCTTGCGCCTCCCAGCGCCGTGGTTGTCTGGTTCGAGAAGCGGTCGCCTCATGCCTATGAGGCGACCGCGGGCGACGCAATCCTTACTTGCGAAACAGCATGCTGAGCACGGAGAAGATCATTCCCACGCTCATGAGCTTGAATGCCTTGCGCAACTCGGCAGGTTTGAGAATCGCCTCGACGGGCATGGCACCCATGATCGTTCCGCTGACGATCAATCCGTTGGAATCCGTTTTCAGGCTGCTCACTTCCATGAGTTCCGATTCATCGCTGGTGTACAACTTCATTGCTTGCTCCTTGGTAGTTATGAGTGCGGTGTTCAGATCACCTTGAACGCCGAGCGCAGATCGGTCTTCCAATCCATCATCATCTTCATCGCCGTGGCGCGACCGCCCAGCGTCACCGTTCCGCCCGGGTGCTGAGTGGGACCGGCCAGATAGAAGCCATCGAGCCCCGGCACCTTGTACTGCGCCAGTTCGGGAATCGGACGGCGACCAAAGAACTGCGATGTGAACGTGCCGATGCCGAAGATGTCACCGTTGCGCATCATCTTGGAGTGGCGGTGGTGATCCAGCGGCGTCTCGATATGCCATCCCAGAATCTTGGAACGGTCGATGTTGGTGGTGTACTTGCACATCTCGTCGAACACCCAACCGCCCACCTCTTCCTTGATTCCATCCCAACCCTGCAGACCGCCCTTTTCAAGTTCCAGCGGCGCAAAGTGGTAGAGATACAAGGTGGCCATGCCGGCGGGTGCGCGGGTCTTGTCGTGATTGCTCTGCACCGCAATCAACGGGCTCAGGTGGTCACGCGTCATCCGACCGTATTTGTATTCATCGAACTTCTGGCGCATGCCGTTCATGTCGCGCTGCATGCACTCCACCAGCATCGATGGCGCGTACTCCGCACCAGCCTTCCAGATGGGCGGCTCCGACAGCGCAATCTGCTGGTTGATCGCGCCGTGCGAGGACAGCTTGACCTTGCGCGCCACGGCAGCCAGTTCGGAATCGATGCCGTCACCCAGAAACTCCTTGAGATCCCAGGGATGGATGTTGGCCACCACGGCGTCGCGTGCTTGCAGCTTCTCCCCCGATTTCAGGGTGACGCCCGTGGCGCGGCCTCCGGAAATGTCGATCTTCACGACCTCGCTGTTCACCCGGATCTCACCACCGTGATGCAGCACACAGCGCTCCAGAGCGCGTGCCAGATTGCCGGTGCCGCCGACCACGGCGCCCATGCGGAAGTCATGCGACATGCCCATCAGGAGATAAGGAACAATCCCGGTGCCCTTGGTTTCCGGGTGCACCATGAGTTCGCCCGCCCACTTCAGAATGTGCATCTTCAGCTCGGGCGACTCGAACATCTCGACCGCATCCGCACAACTCTCCAGCATGGCCGTGACCAGTCGGCGGCCCTTGGCACTTTGCTCCAGCAATGCGATGAAGCCCCCGAACGGCAGCGGCGGTGTGTAGAAGCCCTTGAGCAGCAAGGGCAGAAACTCGCGGCACTCCGTGACGAACTTGCGATAAGTCTCCGCATCCTTGTGCGAGAAGCGCGCGATGCTCTCGCAGCTCCTGTCCAGATCGTGATGCGTCTGCAGGCCGGTGCCATCGTCGAACACGGTCGAGAACGGCGTGTCGGCCCATACCCATTCCAGACCGAACTTGCTTTGCAGCTCCAGCTCATCGTTGGCGATCACGGGATTGGCCACCGCCGTCACCATGGCCACGGCGTGCGGATCGTTGATGAAGCCCGGCGCGGGCGACATCGACACGACGCCGCCGCCGCACTCGGCGTTCTTCTCCAGCACCAGGACCTTCTTGCCGATCTTTGCCAGAAACGCGGCCGCCGTCAGGGAGTTGCTGCCCCCGCCCACGACGATCACATCGAAATTGCTTGTCTTGGATTGCATATGTCTCCTGTTTGAAATTCAAAGAATGAGTGAAAAATTCATGGGCGACGTGGTCTCGGAGCACTTGGCAGCAGAGACCGCTCGCCCTGTGGATCGACGACCGACATGGGCAGCAGCAGGTTGAGCATGGGTTGCAGGAGCCGCTCCACCGTCACGCCCTGCGCCATCAACTGGTTGGCCACATGCAGACTGACGAGACCGTGCACACCGGCCACCAGCACCATCACTTGTTCCAGCGGATTGCCCTTCAAGTTGCCTGCCTCCACGGCCTTCCGGTAGATGCCCGCGATGAACAAAAAAGAACGCATGCGTACGGTCATGAGCGGTGACTTTCCCTCCAGCGCAGGCTGTCGCATCTCGAACAGCAGGCGGTAGTCATCGGGTCGTTGAACGCCGAACCGCGCCAGCTCGAAAAGGATGCGACGCAGCCGCGCCACCGGATCGAGCCGGGGCCGATCCGTCTGAAGCAGACGCTCCTCGAACAGCTCGAAAGCAAGCGTACGCACCGCGTTCATCAGCTCTTCTTTCGAGCTGAAATAACGGTATGGCGTGACATGGCTGATGCCGACGCGTCTGCCCAGCTCACGAAAAGTGACGGCTTCGATGCCCACCTCGCGGTACAGCTCCAGCGCGGCAATGGTCAGGCGCTGACGTGTCTGCGTCACCTGCATGTCATCGAGCAGCGGCCTTGCCATTTGATTTACACCGTAAATTCAACATGCACGGATTGGACTGCCTGCATGACTTCGCGTCACTAGTGGTTCTACCGATATGATTTCATATCGTATGCTGCAAGACTAAATAAATCTCTTCACAACATTCCAGGCAAAGGACGTCACGCAGTGCTCGTCCAGACCACACAAGCCGGAGACTTTTCTTGCAAGATTTCGTACTGATCACAGGCTCCAGCGGCGGCATCGGACGCGAATGCGTCAAAGCCTTTCACGCGGCAGGCATTGGCGTTTTCGCAGCCGATGTCCGCCCGCACCATGCGGTGACCTCCCCCGACCTCATCCCGATCTCCATGGATCTGCGGCAGGAGTCTTCCATCGAGCAAGGGGTTGAACTGATCCGATCCCATCTCGGCGAATCGAGACGACTGATCGGTCTGGTGAACAACGCGGGCGTGGACTTCAACGCGCCACTGGTCACGCTGCTGCCATCCGAAATACGCGCCATGGTGGACGTGAACGTCGTGGGTTCGATCCTGCTGACCCGCTCCGTGCTGTCGCTGCTTGAGCCCGACAGGGCGCGACTGATCTTTGTCGGCTCCGCCATGGGATTGTTCGCCACGCCCACCGTGGGCGTGTATGCCGCCACCAAGTGGGCCATCGAAGGCCTCTGCGATGCCCTGCGGGTGGAACTGGGTGCCGCAGGCGTTCGCGTTGCACTCGTCGAGCCCGGCGTGGTGCAGACGGAAATGACGGCGCAGGCCCCGCAGATGCTCGACACCATGCTGTCGCGGATGAACACAGAGCAACGCGCCATGTATGAAAAAACCATGCGCAAGATCGTCCAGATGTCCAGCGCACCGGGCGCCGGTGTCGGCCCCCAGGCCGTGGCCAGAACCATCGTCTCGGCCATGACCGATCCTGGAATGCGCTCACGCTACCGCGTAGGCACCGACAGCCGCATCGTCGGTTGGCTCAGGCACTTGCCCGACGGAATGCGCGACTTCATTCAGCGCAAGAGTCTGCAGCTTTGATGAATACGCAGCTCCGCCGGATCACCCGACGAAGCATTCCGTTGCTTCAACGTCCCACAAAATTCGGCTTGCGGCGCTCCAGAAACGAAGCCACGCCTTCCTGCGCATCCTGGCTGCGCAGCGTCATGCTCTCGTAGGCAAGCGAGGCTTCGAGCACACTTTCCACCGCCTGACGCAGCGGAATATTGGTGGAGGTCTTGGTGAACTGGATCGCCATCGTTGCGCCGTCGGCCAACTGCCGCGCATAGCGTTGCACAGTCGCGTCCAGCTCGCCCGCCGGCACAGCATGGTTCACCAATCCCATTCGCACGGCATCAGCGGCCGGCACGGCGTTGCCGGTGAGCAGGTATTCCTTGGCACGGGCGTAGCCGATCAGCAGCGGCCAGATCAGCGCGCCACCATCGCCTGCGACCAGACCAATGCGCACATGCGGATCGGCAAACTTGCAGGTATCCACCGCAATCACGATGTCGCTCAGCAATGCCAGTGATGCGCCCAAACCGATGGCGTCGCCGTTCACTCTGGCGATGACGGGCTTGGGACAATCCAGAATGCCGAGCACGATGGCGCGCCCAGCTTCGCGGGCCTCGCGCGGCGTTGGCGGGTCCTGCAACTGGTTGCGCAGCCAATTCAGATCAGCACCTGCACAGAATGCATCGCCCGCGCCGGTCAGCACGATCACGCGCACGTCGGGGTCGCGCGTCAGATCGTCGAAGATCAGTCCCAGTTCGTGGTGCATCTGCCAGGTGACGGCATTGAATTTCTGGCCGCTGCGCAGCGTGAGCGTCGCCACACCATCTGCCACGTCCACGCCCAGTTGCTGGTAGCTCTCGTATCCCATAGGTCTCCTTGATTTTTGAATGTGCGGTGAACGACGTGAAATCCGTCAACCGCCTTGATCGTTGTTGCGCTGCTGACGCTTTTGCGCCTGCTTGTCCAGAAACGCCTGCACCATGCGTTTGTGTTCGGCCCCCGTGAACAGCATGCTGTTGGCGATGCGCTCCACGTTGCGGCCCTGCGCCCTGTCCAGGTCCTTGGCCAACTCGATGGAGAGCTTGGCCAGCCCCAGCATTTCATAGGGCTGCCTGGCCAACTTGCGACAGAAGGCTTCGGCGGCAGCGGCGAACTCCGCGTCCTCATGCACGCGGTGCACAAAGCCCATGTTGACGGCCTCGTCGGCAGTGACGCTCTCGCCCGCCATCACCAGCCAACGCGCCCAATGAGGACCCGCCACACGCGTCAATCGACTCACGCCGCCAGAGCCCGGCAATGCGCCGATGTCGATTTCGGGCAGCCGATAAGTGGCACTTCGCGCGGCCAGACGGAAGTCGCATGAAAGGCTCAACTCCAGCCCGCCACCAAAACAATGCCCCTGGTGCGCCGCCACGATGGGCTTTTCCACCGCTTCGATTTCATCGAACAGTCGGTGGTAGGTATTGCGATACCAAGCGCGCCCTTCCAAGGTGCTGCTGCCTTCGGCCGGAGAAATGTCCGCCGTGACCTGCAGGCCCGATGTGAAGTACGGCCCCGTCGAGCTGATCAACATGACCCGCAGATCGGGGTTGGCCGCAAAGCGCGCCACCGCATCCCCCAGCGCCTCGAACATCGCGGGCGTGATGGCATTCAACTTTTCCGGGCGGTTCAGACGGAACTCGAAAACGCCGTCGAACTCGCGCTCAATGACATGCTGCTTATCTACCAAGATCGCACTCCATCAGGGAAAACCTTACTGAGACATTCAGAAGAATCGGTATCTCATACGTTACCATACATTCAATAATCAAGCACATCTGAAGAAGCAACTTTTCCGGGAAACATGCGGGCTTCGCTGTTCACCACAACACCGGTATTTTTCACTGGTTGATGGTTGAACCCAAGCCGAATCAAGACAACGATGCATGCACGAATCTCTGGCTAAAAATCTGCCTACATAGTATGCTTTGATACCAATATCAAATCCGCCACACGGACCGACTCCTCAGGTCGATCACATTTGAACTCGGAGACAAAAATGCATCCACAGGGAATGTCCTCACGCGTCAGCCCACTCACCGTCGATCTGCTCGCGCAGGACAGCAAGCCGCTGCCTCCGGGCCTCAAGATGACGGGCAATCACCAGCCCGAAGCGCGCACGATTCCGTTCAGCCGCTACACCGACCCGGCGTTCGCCAAGCTGGAGATGGAGCGCCTGTGGCTGCGCACCTGGCAGGTCACTTGCCGCACCGAAGACATTCCCAACATCGGTGATCGTGTGCCCTACGACGTCGGCACGGGTCTGTCGCTGGTCATCGTGCGAAGCGGTGCAAATGAGTTCAAGGCCTTCTACAACGCCTGCCGCCATCGCGGCACGCGGCTGGTGAATGCACCGGGCGGTGGCGACACCATCCGCTGCCCGTTTCACGGCTGGCAGTGGAAGCCCGACGGCGCGCTCAAGGAAGTGCCATGCCAATGGGATTTCAACGGCATCTCGGGCGGATCGCACGATCTGAAGGAAGTGCAGGTGGCCGTATGGGAAGGCTTCATCTTCGTGAACCCCGACCCGGACGCCGCTCCGCTGAAGGATGCACTGGGCGTGTTGCCACAAGCCTTTGAAGGCCGTGGCCATGCCGAGCGCTACACCTTCGCGCATGTGAGCAAGAAGATCCGCGCCAACTGGAAGACCGTGCTCGAAGCCTTTCTGGAGGCCTATCACGTCATCGAAACCCACAACGACGCGATGCCGTTCACCGGCGATGCCAACACGTCCTACGACATCTGGGACACGGGTGCGGGTCACATCAGCCGCCTGATCACGCCGTCAGCCGTGCCCAGCCCACATCTGGGCGACGATGCATCCACGCAGATCGCTGCCGATGGCGTGGCGGCCTTCTTCGCCATGGCCATGCCCGGCGTGCCGATGCCCGCGCTCGACGCATCCAAGGGCAACGCGCGTGCGCAGCTGGCCGAATGGCGACGCGGACTGATGAAGATGGGTCTGGGCCTGGACATGTCCAACCACTGCGATTCGGAACTCATCGACTCCACGCAGTTCCACATGTTCCCGAACTTCGGCGTGTGGTACGGCGACGGTCTGCCGCTGCTCTATCAGTTCCTGCCGCATGGCGACAACCCGAACGAATCCGTCTTCAACGTGCGCCTGACGATGCCGCTGCCAGCCAATGGCGTGCGCCCACCGGCGGCCAAGATCAACCATCTGGACTTTGACGAATACTTCAGCGACAAGGCTCCCGAGTTCGGCCCGCTCTCGCACATCTTCGACCAGGACTTGAGCAACCTGCCCTACATCCAGCAGGGCATGCATTCGGCCGCTCCGGGCGCAGCCCACCAGACGTTGGGAACCTACATGGAGCAACGCATCCAGTACTTCCAGAACGTGCTGGCGGACAAGCTGGGCGTGAACTGACATCGACAGGCGACAGACCACCATGGCCGAAGCCCCATATCAGGACGTTGCCGACCTGTCCAGCCTGCCCCCCGGCGCGCAGCTCAGGGTCACGCTCGGCGCCACGGCGCTGCTGCTGTGCCACGAGGCGGCCACCGGCCAGGTCTGGGCCTTGAAGAACAGTTGCCCGCACGCGTTCCAGCCGTTCGACGGCGGCGTGGTCAGCAGCGGAACGATTCAATGCCCCAAGCATGGGGCGTGCTTCGATCTGGCCAGTGGCCGCGCCACGAACCGCATCACCGCCCGCCCCATCACCGTGTACGCCGTGCATATCGAAGGCGACCGGATTCTGGTGTCCACCCAGCCCACGGTGCCTACCGAAGAACTCACCCAGACCCGCTCCTCGTGACGGGAAACAGAACATGACCCAATCAGCAGATATCGTCGTCGTCGGCGCAGGCAGCAACTCACTGGTCGCGGCCGCCTACCTCGCCAAGGCAGGCAAAAGCGTGATCGTGCTCGAAAAGAACGACCAATGCGGCGGCGGCGTCGTCTCCATCAACATCGCGCCCGGATTCACGCACGACCCGCATGCCTCCGGCTACTACCTGTGCATCGCCAGCCCCGCCGTTCAACACGATGAGTTGGGCCTGATGTCGAAATTCGGCCTGAAGTGGAAGACCTGGGAGGCGGGCTTCGGCACGATCTTCGACAGCGGCGACAGCCTCATCGCCTACACCAGCCTGGACCGCACCTGCGAGGAAATCGCCAAGTTCTCGCAGAAGGATGCAGAGGCCTACCGCAAGTTCGCCAACCAATGCATGTCGGTGCTGCCGCTGCTGAGCCGTGGTGGTGCCACACCGCCGCTGCCCACCGGCCCGTTCATCACCATGCTCGAAGGCAGCGCCGTGGGACGTCGTCTGGTCGACATGATGTTCATGAGCGCCTACGACATCCTCGAAAACCTGTTCGAATCCACCGAGGTGCGCATCCACATGATGAAGTGGGTAGCCGAGGCCATGGAAGGCCCCGAGGTGAAGGGCACGGGCGGCACGCTGGTGGGCCTGTTCGGGCTGGCGCACCAGTTCAACGCCCACATTCCCGTGGGCGGATCGCGCGCCGTGACCGATGCGCTCATCCGCTGCATTCAGCACTACGGCGGAGAGGTGCGCACGCTGGCCGAGGTCAAACGCGTGAACATCAGCGGCGGCAAGGCCACCGGAGTGACGCTGGCCAGCGGCGAAGTCATCCAGGCCAAGGACGCGGTGATGGGCTGCGTGCACCCCTGGCGTCTGGCCGATGTGATTCCGGAAGTCGATCCAGGCATTGCAGCCGCGGCAAGGCAGGTCAAGCTCAGCAGCCACGGAGCGCTCAACCAGCAGATCGCGCTGACCGAATGGCCGAAGTTCAAGGTCGGCGATGCAGAACGCTGGTCCGATGTGCTGTGCATTGAATACGTGCGCAAGGACGAGCTGGAAGTGCGCAAGACCTTCGACAAATACAAGTACGGCGAAATCCCCACGCATCTCAGCCCGCTGACGATGATGAACAACCGCAAGGACCCGACGCGCGCGCCGTCCACCGACCATTGCGCCATGTACCTCTACCACTTCGCGCCGCGTGTGCTGGTCGATGGTGGACTGCAAGGCTGGAATCGGCATCGTCAGGACTTTGCCGATGCGATCTGGGAAGAGTTCAAGTCCTACACCACCAACATGGACGACTCCAAGATCATTGCGCGACATGTCGAATCGCCGCTGGAGCACCACGAGCATTCCAACAGCATGTTCAACGGCGACATCTTCGGCATCGGCACCACCATGGGCCAGAACATGGGCCGCCGCCCCATCGCCGAACTGGCGCAGTACCGCGTGCCGGGCATCGACTCGTTCTACCTGGTCGGCCCGTTCACCCACCCCGGCGGCACCGTCAACTTCGGCGGCCGCGCCACGGCCATGCGGATGATGATGGACTGGAAGATGGACCTCAACAAAGCATTCGTGGTGTAAGCCACCGACCCGACACATTCAATCAGGAGATACCGACATGAGAATGATGACAACAGACAACTCCGAGCTGATGGAAGTGAGCTCGGTGCGCGCCGAAGGCGGCAAGGTGATCGTGAGCGGCACCATCATGGGCGCCATGCCGGTGCAGGCCGTGCTCTCGGGCACCGAGCTGCGCAAGGGCTATTCGATGGTGAGCTTCGGCACGCTGTGGCAGATCTTCAAGATCTTTTTGAGCGGCAAGGGAGCGTGAACATGACGACCCCAAGTTGGTTGGCAGAAGAACCGCGCTTCGACAAAGGCGTGGCCATCGTGACCGGCGGCAGCGGCGGTATCGGTCGCGAGATCGCACTCACGCTCGCCCGCGCAGGCTCCGACGTGGTCATCACCTATGGCCGCAACAAGGACGCGGCGGCCAAGGTGGCCGAAGAAATCCAGGCCATGGGACGCAAGGCGGAATTCCATCCGCTCGCGATTGAAAACGCAGACGAAGTGAACGCGCTTGTCGAAGGCGTCATCGCACGCCACGGCGCACTGCACTCGGTCGTCTATGCCAGCGGACCCGGCCTGCACATGCAGCTCATCTCCGACATCAAGCCCCACGAATGGGCGCGCGTGGTGGCCGTCGATGTGAACGGCGCATTCAACCTGGTGCACGCCACCCTGCCCCATGTCCGCGCCGCGCAAGGTGCCTACGTCGCAGTGATCACCGCAGCCGTCGAGCGCGTCCCCGCACGCGACATCCAATCCGCAGCCCCCAAGGCCGCGATCGAAATGCTGTTCCGTGGCGTTGCCAAGGAAGAAGGCCGCTTCGGCGTGCGCTCCAACTGCGTGGGCCCCGGATGGATTGCAGCAGGCTTGGGCCAGCAGGTCATCGACAACGAACTGAGCCCCGAATCCGTGGAGCGCATCGTCAAGGCCATTCCCCTGCGCCGCATGGGCGAGGCCCGCGACATCGCGGATGCCGCCTTGTTCCTGCTGTCCTCACGTGCTCGCTTCGTCACCGGCCAATCACTGGCGGTCGATGGCGGCATGCAAACCTGAACTGAAGAAACCGAAGAGCCCGAGCAGACATGACCACCGAAATCCTGCGCACCGAAGTGGACGAAGGCGTTCTCGTCATCACCTTCAACCGCCCCGAAAAGCTCAACGCCTGGACCTACCAACTGCATGCCCAGTTGCGCCGGGCCATTGAAGCCGCCAACGCCGACAAGCAGATCGACGCCATCGTCGTCACCGCCACCGGCAAGGGCTTTTGCGCAGGCGCGGACATGTCCGCCGTCTTCGGCCTGTCCGAAGCAGAAAAACAGAAAGCCCGCGACGACGCGCAGACTCACACCTGGGTGCAACTGCTGCGCGACTCCAAGCCCATCGTCGCAGCCGTCAACGGCGCGGCGATCGGCATCGGCGCATCGCTGATCCTGCCCATGGACCAGATCCTCGCCGCGCCCGAGGCCAAGTTCGCCCTGCGCTTCGTGAAGATGGGCTTGGTGCCCGAGCTCGCCGCATCGCACTTCGCGCAGCGACGCATGGGCTTCGGCAACGCCAGCCGCCTGCTGCTGACCGGAGACACGCTGAGCGCTGACGCTGCCTTGGCGGTATCGCTGATCGATCAGATCGTCCCCGCTGAATCCCTGCTTTCGGAAGCCAAGGCTCTCGCCCGCCGCATGGGCTGCAATCCGCATGCAGCACTGCGCACTACCAAGCAGTTGCTGACACTGAATGCGGACGAAACGGATCTGCAGTTGGTGCAGCAGCGGGAGCTGGATGCTTTGACGCGGTCCTATGCATCGGCTGAGCACAAGGAGGCGGTGGCTGCGTTTTTGGAGAAGCGGGAGCCGGATTTTGCGGGTGCTCGCGCGTAATTTGATGATAGAAAGTCAGATGCACGCACGCTACGGATCTCAATCCGTCAGTCTCGACTGGCGTCATATATGTCCAGCTCAAGCTTGATGGAGCGTTGTCCCAAAGCCAGTAAGGCTTTCGGTGAAAGCACCAACCCATCGTTGAAGCTGCCCATAAAAACACCGCAGAACAAACCGACTCGAAAACGACTGCCAAGACTGGCCCAAACGCCGCAATCCAAGGTCAATTGGTCCAATAGTTCAAAAACCTGAGCCTCCAAATCTTCCGGCTCACGCTTGGTGGATTCAAGGCGCCAACTTCCCGAATTTGCAATTCGAGCAACTCCCGTCCTACCCACTATGACTTGCCCCTTTGTTTGAGCGCTGGTGGGAATCGCACCAAGCAGCGCGCTCACCTCGTCAGGTATCAGGTCGTCCCCCAAGAGCCTGAGCGTAGCTGCTGACCGAGTTATGTTTCCCATTGAATCCCTACCAAATAGACTCCGAGTGTGCGGCGCAATATAGCAAATCCAATACGCCCCGCGCCCTCCAAGTTTCGTTCGCGATTCTGCTCAGCGATACCGTCCCACTTGGACTTGCAGATCACCCCTACCAGCGCGCCGTCTGCTTGCGCACTTCCCCCCGCTGCAACTTCCCCGTAGCCGTACGCGGCAACAGCGCTGTATCGCGCAGAACTCTCGGCAGCTTGTACGCCGCAATATGCTGACGAGCAAACTCGCGCAGTTCTTCCAACGTGGCGGACTTCCCAGCTCGCCATTCGACAACAGCGCAGATGCTCTCACCCCATTTCTCATCCGGCACGCCCACCACCACGACCTCGCCGATGGCGGGATGCAAACGCAGCGCGGCTTCGACTTCGATGGGATAGACGTTCTCCCCACCCGTGATGATCATGTCCTTGATCCGGTCGGTCAGGAACACATAGCCTTCGGCGTCCATGTAGGCGCCATCGCCGGTGCGGTACCAGTCGCCGAGCAGCGCTTCGGAGGTGGCGTCCGGCAGTTGCCAGTAGCCCTTCATCATCGTGGGCGTGCGCACCCACAATTCGCCGTGTTCACCGGGTTGAAGCGCTTTCCCGGAAGGGTCGCGAATCTCGATGTCGTAGCAAGGCAGTGCGCGGCCTACCGAGCGCAGGCGTTCCGGGCGCGTCACATCGTGCTCGCCCGGCGCAAGAAAGGTCACGGAGCCGGCGGTCTCGGTCATGCCGTAGAACTGACCAAAGCCGCATTGCCCGAACACCTTGATGCAGCGCGCGATCAGCGCTGTGTCCATGGGGGCAGCGCCGTAGTAGATGGTCTTGATGGGCGGCGCTGGCTCGCCACTGGCTTCCACCGCGTCGAGCAGCAAACGGACGACGGAAGGCACGATGAAGGTGCGAGTGACGTCGTGGCGAACGCTCAGGGCCAGCAAGTTGGCGGGCGACGGATCGGCCGTCAGCACGCAGGTCAGCGAGCGAAGCATGCCGATCAGCATCCAGGCCAGACCGCCCGAATGGAAATTGGGCATGGCGGAGAGAATCACATCGTCGTCGTTCCAGTCGGCCCAGGCGGGCGCGCCCATCTCCACCCAACGCGCAATCGAGATCGCGCGATGCGACAGCACCACGCCCTTGGGCTTGCCGGTGGTGCCGCTGGTGTAGAGCTGCAGCACGCCATCGTCGGGATCGAGATTCAATACCGGACGCGTACTGGGGCCAGCGCCGATCACTTGCTGAAAGCTCGGCTCGTTGCCAGACGGCTCCACCGTGGACATCAAGGCGAGCTTGGCTCCCAGCTTTTCCCCTGCGCCGATGGCCACCGGCGCGACCTCCGGGCCGTAGATCAGCAGCGCGAGTTCGGCATCGTCAGAGACGTAGGTCACCTCGGGCAAGGCGTAGCGCCAATTGATGGGCACCAGCACACATCCGGCTCGTATGCACCCGAACAAAGCAACGAACAACAGCTCGCTGTTCTTGCCCAGATAACCAACGCGCGCGCCCGGTTTGAAGCCCCGCGCCAGCAGGTGGTGGGCAAAGCGATTGCTGGCCTCGTCAAGCTCACGGTAACTGAGCTGGCCCGTGTCACCGAGAATCGCTATGCGATCAGAAAAGCGCTTGGCACCATGCGTTGCGTAGTCGCCCACGAAAAGCATGTTGTCGAATCGTGGCACGAATGGGGCGTTGGTAGAGTTGTCCGGGTTCAAAATTGTCTCCTGCTGACGATGGCGGAACGAGCTGTCTTCGAGCAGCTTGGGTTTGGTTTCAATTTTATATGCATCAATACTATTTTTGCCAGCATCGACGAAAATTCGTGACTCGATTTCACCAATTTGCAGCGCCGCATGGCACAGGCATGCCGCTTGGAGCAGAACATCGCTCAGTCCATGGCAAACTGAGCGCCTTGCGCCCTTGAGCCCTTTACTTGAGCCCCTTACCCCGGAGAGTCAACTTGCGTACGAAGAGCGACGGCATCAGCAACGAAACGCGCCTTATCGAGGCCGCCCTGCGCTGCATTGCCAACAATGGCATTTCCAAGACCTTTGTCGAGGACATTGCGCAGGAGGCCGGCCTGAGCCGTCCCACCGCATACCGCACCTTCGGCACTCGCAAAGCGCTGCTGGAGGGGGTCGCTGCCCATTGCGCCAATCGTATGAAAGACACCATGCGCAAACGTCTTACGCGCTACAAGTCGTTTTCAGACGCCGTGGTGCTGGGCTCCACCGAAGCATTGGACATGGCGCGCAAGGACAAGGTGCTCATCCTCGTTTTCGAGGCGTTGGGAGACTCCGGCCTGGAGCGCTACCTGCTCGACCCCAAGGGGCCCGTGATTGGCTATACGCTGAATGCTTGGAACGACTGGTTCGATGACGCACGCAAGAGCGGCGAGCTACGCCCGGATGTAAGCAACGATGAACTCGCCACGCTGCTTACCGCCGGCAATGTCTTCTTTCTGCTCAGAACCGACTTCAGCAAAAGCGAGCAGATCGCCTTTCTGCGCAAGTTCCTGCTGCCGTCGATTCTGGCACGCCCCGATCTCCAACAAGGTCAATCAGACTGACGAAGCCATCTTTCCGCCAAGGGCCGATGGCGAGGAAGTCTGGGACTCTCCCACCTTGCGGTAGCCGCCCAGGCGCAGGCGCTCGCTGAACGCGTGCGACCAGTACACCATGGCGATGCCGAGGCCGATGGTGATCAGGCTGGCGATCGTGGTGGCGGTCACGTCCATCGTCGCGTTGATCGTGAAGGTCACGGGCAGCGCCGGGCCGCCATGGAACATCATGGTGAACACCGGCACGGCCAGACCGATCCAGGTGCGCGCCGCGCCCTTGAGCACGTAGGTGCGCAGCAGATGCAGGACGGCTGCAATCGAGATCAGACAGGAACCGTTGATGAAGCCCCACCACAGCGGAGGAAAATGGCCGAACTGCAGCGGCTGGTTGTCGCCGTAGTAACCCCAGATGCTCATCGAGATGGGGATGTACTCGAACAGCTGGGCGATGAACACCGTGACGAAGTAGGTGCGCATCCATTGCATGGAGCTCACGCCCTTGCTGAGCATGTCCATGCAGATCCAGATGCGCGTGTAGTAGTAGAAGAAGAAGCAGAACCCGATGTAGGTCGGAATGCGCCGACCCATGCTGGTAAGCCATACGTAGTTCATGCCGTCTTCGCTGTAGAAGCAATGCCCGAGCACGTCATTGATCGGCTCGTAGATCACAGCCAGTCCGCCGCCGATGAACAGCACAATTGGAAACCACGACTTGGTCTTGTTTGCGTCGAACACGGATTTGAACAGCGTCAACAGCGCAAGCACGCCGAAGATCACCGTCACCCAGTACTCGTAGTGGGGCTGCAGCACCCAATCGGGCAAGGGAATCAGTGGCATGGGAGGATTCTGAAACATGGTTGTCTCCATCAAATAGGGATGTGATTGGTGTTTGTTGGCGAGACGGAAAAGGCTCGAATCAGCGATCGCTTTCCAGCAGCTTTCCGCAGATCCAGGCGTAGAGCGTGGACAGCGCCATCGATGCGACGGCCATCAGATTCACGACCTGCAGTGACGCAGCGCTGTTGATGGCGTGAGAAAGCGGCAAGCCGGCCCCAGCATTGGCACCCAGCACCAACATCGGCAGCAGCGGGGCCAGCAGGATCGGGTGAGTGCCAATGAATGGCGACTTGCGCAGGAAATACACCGCCGTGGTCACGACGAACATGGTGCCGCTGTTGACGAAGGCCATCCAGAGCGGATAACCCAGAATCTTGAGCGGCTGGTTCGCTCCGTAGTATTCGATAGACCCCATCTCCAGCAAAGGCACTTCAAACAGAAGCGCACCGGGAATCGAGGCAAAGAAATACAGCATCCACGCCTTGACGGATACACCGCGCTCCAGCCATTGCAGCAGCATGAGAATCGGCGCGCCAAAGAACACGATGTAAGTGGGCAGCACCCACAGCGGCGTATGGAATCCAAACGACGCGGTCAGATTGAGCTGATTCACCTCGTGATAAGTGACATGCGCTAGCAGGTCGCCCAATGGCTCCCAGAACGACGCCAGCGCTGCGCCCGCCACAATCCACAAGGCATCACTGCGCCGATGTCTGCGCGCATGCACAAAGGCGTAGACGATGGCCGCCACCGCCAGCGCAGACATCACGATCAGGATGCCGTATTGCCACTCCACCGATTTTTCGAGTGCAGGTTTGGGAACAAACCACTGATCTCCGGTCTGCACCGCTTGAGTCCATTCAAACATCTCTGGTCCTCTTATCAGCGTGCGAACAAACGCGGGAACTCCTGGAACTGAACGTCCTGCGAGTCACCAAATCCCACTTTGCCATCGCATTCCCAACGCGTCTGACAAAAAATCGTGTTCATGTTCTGCCAGGTCTGCCACGGAAGACGTGCCTGCACCTCGCCGCGCAGCGTGAAATGACGGCCCTTGGCGTCGGCCATGTCCATCTCGATGTGCCTGGGCGAGATGCCATCGGCGTCGTAGGTCGTGAGCTTGCGCGCCATGCTCACGGGTGCGAGTTCGCCGTCTTTCCATACATAGCCCCAGAACAGCCCTGCGTTCGGCTGCATGGAGGGGAAGGCACTCGCCCACGAGGGCTTGAGAGCCATGTCGTCCATGGCCAGGCAATGAAAGGCAAAGCCGGAATCGAACACGCCCACCATCCAGGTCAGCGGTGGCATGACGATGGGATCTTCGCGGCGCTCCTGCGTCCACGAGCGGTCGCGCGAGAAGAAGCCGTCGATCTTGTATTGCGTTCCGCGAAGGTTCAACTCACCCTGCGTCTTGACCGCCTGCGTGAAGTGGTAGCCACCCGGACGCACGCCCGGCGGCATGATGGCGTCCTGCCGATAGGAGAACTTCACGTTCTGCGCACGGTCTTCGAAATCGATCTGAACGGACTTGAACGGATCGATCACGCGCACATGCAGATTCAGCGCCTCGAAGTGCAGATCACCGCCATCATTCTTTGGATAGGGAAGAAAGTGATGGTGGTTGACGTACTCCGCTGCGAGCGATGTCTTCTTGAACCCGGTCCAGATCAGCACGCTCGCGCTCATCACCTTGAGCGCCGGGTGGTACCAGAGATAGATCTCGCAGTTGAGCCGGTGCTCGGGAATGCTGAACCCGAAATACGAAGTTTCGGACGAGGCAAAGTGGCCGCTTGCGACGGGGGGATGCAGCAGTTCGTCGGCATCGACCACCGTGCCCAGCGGCAGACCGATCAGGCTGTGCTTGGTCTTGGCATGTTTGTCTTCGTCCAGCCACCAGCCCTGCTCTTCCTTGTCCTTGTCAGTGCCTTTGACCTGTGTATCTGTCGTCATGTCGTCTCCTTGTTCTTCAGATCACACGCCCAGCAGCGCCAGCGTGTCGTGGTCCAGCATGGCCTGCGCGTAGCGCTCGCCCATCGCATGCACATTCGCCGAGGACTGCAGCGCAGTGGGCAGCGTCGCCCACATCATTCCGTGCACCATGTGACGGCGGTAGTCATCCCAGGCGAGTGCCGCATCGAGCGCAGGCCCACCGTGATGTGCAAGTCGCTTGAGGTAATGCGCAAACAGGTCGCGCTCCAGTGCGCGGCGGTCTTCCACGCTGAGGGCACCGACAAGAAAGTAGGGAACGTCCGTACCCCAGTGCGAATGGCAAGGTCCAGCCCAGTCGATGAAGAACGGTGAGCCTTGCGGATCGAAGCAGGTGTTGCCCACATGCGCATCGCCATGGATCACGCAGTCGGCGTGCTGATCGTCGTAGGCCCACAGCGCGCGATAGCCACGGATCAGGCGCTGGTTGTCGGTCAGCGCAGAGGGCAACTGGTAGACATCGGGCTGCGAAAACTGGCCTTTCCAATGCTGATCGGACATCAGCATCTCGGCCGCATGCCGCACGGCGGTCGATCCGACGGAAAGCCAGTCCAGCTCAGGGTAACGCTTGCCCCAGGTGGAGCCATGCAGCGTGGCCAGAATGTCCAGCGCGTCAGCCACGCGATCCGCCGGCCACGGCTCGGTGGGGTTGCCAAATCCGTATCCCTTGGCAGCCAGATTGTCCAGCACCAGAATGCCCATGCCCGGCTCGGAACCGGCATACCAGTGGCGAGGCAGAGGAATGCCAAGCTGCCCCGCCAGACCGTTGAAGAACAGCGCTTCCATCTGCGTTCCAGTGCGGCTCTCGCCACCCACGGCGGCACGCGCGCGCTCGTCGAACTCCCCCTTGATGCACAACTGCGCCGGAGCCCCTTCCGGCTGAGGGTCTGCATAGCTCACCTTGGCCAACACCTTGGTGGCCGTGCCCCACAGCACGCGTTCGATTTCAATCGCGCTGAACGATGCACCGGGCAACGACTTCTGCAATGCGCTCGACAGCCACTGCGGCGTGAGTTCTTCAAGGGTTCTGGGCAGTGAATCAGAGGTTGGCATGGGTGTTCTCATTGCGATATGGATCAATATGGTAATGATACATATCATCTTCCGTGTATCAATATCGCGTAAACCCTGAAGCCCCAAATCCCTGCTTTCGACAGACGAAAAAAGGGGCCGCAGTCACCACCTGCGGCCCCAAACCCTGCGCTTGCAATGAAAGAGGAAAATCAACTGCCTGCAAGAACTCCATGCGCATTGGTGGACGGTCTGCGCATGCGAATGCATAGACCCGTGAGGATCAAACCGCCCGCGACACTGGTGGCCGCCATGATGAGATACCACGGTTCACGGAAGGCCGGACCGAAGAACAGAATGGGGCAACTGAACCAGGTCAGTTGCATCGCCGTATAGGCCGCCCATACTTTTTCCGACTGGCCTTTGGCGTCTCCTCGCCGGGCCATCTTCGCCAGCACGAACACCGGCGCCATGAAGCCGGTCGAGCCAAATGTGTAGGCGTAGATCGGATCGTCCAGAAACTGCTTCAACGAGTACCAGCCCACCAGCCCCGCAAGCACGGAGAGCGCGACAAAAGCGAGATAGGCCTTCTGGGAGCCGTTTGGCAGAATTTCCTTCTTTCCGTACAGATAGGTCTGGTAGATGTAGCCCAGCTCGATCAATGTCGTGGGTATGAGTGCGACCCAGAACAGCTTCACGTACCAATGGTCGTACACGTTGAACCACTGATCGAACATCAGCACGAACGACAGGTCATGCGCAAACCAGATCGTCGTGCAGGCCAACGGAAACGTAGGAACCTTGTCCCGCCGCGCAGCCTGTGCCGCGAAGTAGAAGTACAGGTAGTTGAACACCATCGCCAGACTGCCGATGGCAATGAACACAACGACATGTTGGTCCAGCGATTGGAAGATCAAATTCGGATCGTAGGTCATGACACAGCCCCTTCAAGATGAAGCATTGCATTTGCCTCGACAGCCCCCAAGCCTTGCTTGCGCCAAGTGGGCCGTCGATGCGAGGACGATCAGCGCAATCAGCGCAACGACTGCATGAAGCGGCGCGACTGTTGCAGCGGCCAGTAATCCTGCCCTTCGCCGTAGGCCGTCTGTCCGTCGAATGTCCACTCCACCAGCGACCAGTAGGTCATCAGCCAGGAATAGCCTTGCCAGTTCAGCATGTTCTTGATGCGACCTTCCGCCTCCAGCTTTCGGCCGAGCGAATCGGTGCATTCCAGCAGATAGCGCACGGGGCGACCTGTGGGATCTCGCTCCACCACCTTGATCGTTCCGGAACCAAGTGTGATGTCGCCATACAGCCCGTCTTTCAGGTAGTAGCCGATGATCACGTCCTCGGCAGTGCCGATCACCGGGTCCTTGTCCATCGGCAGGCGGCTCACGGCAAGCGCATGAAAGCTGCTCTTCTCGCCAATGGCCCAGATCATCTGGCCACGCGGATTGCCGTTGAGCTTGCGCACGCCCCAGGAGTGATCGCGCTGCGAGACGCAGTCGATCTCGATGCGCTCCTTGCCCAGTTGCAGCGTGCCCTTCATGCGGCCTGACTGGTCATAGTGACCCTTGCCCCATTCGTCGAGGCCGCCCGGCATGCCCGCGTCGTGGGGCAGCATGGGTGCGGTGAACGTCAGGTCCAGCTCGCAGCCGCCAGCGGTATAGGCGTTGGCACCGTGGTAGCCGAACTTGTAGGATTTGAGCGGCTCGATGATGTTGACCTTGAGGCCATTGTCGATCTCGAAGTCGAACATGTTGGTGTCCGGCTTCATCGGGTAAGGCTCGCCCCAGTCGTAGCAAAGGCAGTCGTAGTTTTCGCTGCCAGTGTTGTCCCAGGCACAGATCCCGCCGACGGTATAGCCAATGCTGGGACGGTGGTAGAAGTAGATCCAGCCGCTCAGATCGCGCTCTTCCTGCATGAACGAAAACCAACCGCTTTCGTTCCAGTACGGGTGGTCCGGGCGTTTGTGAAAATAGTCGTCGGACGTGCTCACTGCCATAAGTGTCTCCTTGAAGTTTGAATGACGGCCGTTTTCAGCACTTGAGTGCGACCAGCGTGTCCAGGTCTTCGATGGCGGCCACGTAGCGCTCGATCATGGCCGCCGAGTTTTCCGGTTGCTGCATGTCGGCAGGCACCACGCTCCAGATGAAACCGTGCATCAGATGGCGTCGGTAGTCCAGCCACATTGCATCGAAGTCCACCTTGCTGCCCAGATGCGAACCCAATGCATCGACATAGTGACCCAGCAGTTGGCGCTCATGGGCGCGTCGGTCCTCCGGAGTCAAGGCACCCGCCAGAAAGTAGCTCACGTCGTCCATCGCCGGGGCCAGCGATGCGGACTGCCAGTCCAGAAAGCCCGGCTTTCCATCGACGTTGAAATAGGTGTTCCCGATGTGCGGGTCGCAATGGTTCAGGCAGGGAATGCCAAACGCATCGTCGTCACGCCACATGGTCTGAAACGCGTTTTCCACGCGCTCGCGGTTCTGCAGCGCAGTCGGAATTTTCTGCACCAGCGCACTGTCGGAGAAGGCCCGGTTCCAGTTGCCTTCGCCCAGCAGCTGCTTGGCCGGATTGCGAACCCAACTGCCCACATGCAGCCACGGAAATCGCTCCGGCGTTTCTCCCCAGGTCTGGGCGTGCCAGCGCGCCTGCAGCTCCAGACCCGCGGCGACCTGGTCAGGGGTCCACGCCCGGGTCGGCTCGCCGAACGTGACGCCGACAGCGCTCAGGTCATCCAGAATCACGATGCCCTGCAGCCGCTGCACATCGGCACCCGCATACCAGCAACGCGGCAGTGGCGCATTCAACTGCGGTGCCACGTAGTTGAAAAAATTGGCCTCTGCAATATAGGCATCCCCCACCAGCGGGCGAAGCGCATCGTCGAATCCACCCTTCACGCATAGCGCTTGTGGCGGACCATCGGCCTTCACGCCGTCTGCATAGCTTGCGCGCAGCAGAATCTTGGTGGTGGTGCCGGGGATGACGCGGGTGATCTGCACATCGGTGACGCGCGTGCCCGGTGTGCGGGTCGACAACGCTTGGCTCAGCCAATCGGCCGTGATGTCTTCGATCTTGAAAGGTAGGTTCATGCTTGTCTCCATTGTTTTTGTGGATCAACGGGGCATTGCCGTCTGCACCGGTGCAAGGCGCGCAATGCACCAGAGGTTGGCGGCGGCAAAGCCCAAGGCCAGCGCGAGCACGGTCCACCAGCCAGCCGAGCGGAAATATGGGTCCATCCAGGCTGTTGCGGCCCAATAGAACACCGCCATCAGCATGTAGCTGATCCACATCCAGCGCGACTGACCAGAGGTGGAGCCACGCCGCAGCATCATGGGAATGGCCAGTGGCGCGCCCCAGAACAGCGTCCAGCCGAACGAGAAGAGATACAGGTCGTCCTGCAGCGCCTGCTTCAAAGTCCACCATGCCAGGGCGCTCGCAAGCAAGGCCAGCCACATCACGGCCACATAGGTGCTCTGGCGCAATTGCGGCAGGATTTCCTCGCGGCCATACCGCAGAAGCTGCCAGAAGAACAACGCTTCGAGTGCCGAAGTGAAGATCAGCGCCACCCACCAGAGCTTGCAGAACCAATGGTCGTAGCCGTTGAACCACTTGTCGTACTGCAGCAGATAGCTGATGTCGTGCGGCAGGAACACCAGCGTGACCAACGCCGGCATGCTGTAGGTGCGGTGGCGAAAGCCCAGCCGCAGCGCCTCGCCGAAGTAGGCGTAGTTGAAGATCAACGCCACCAGACAGAGGCCAACCACCACCTGCCAGTGCCGGTCGATATGCTGCAGGGTGGAGACGGGGTCGTACATGCTCACGTGTCAGCCAAAGGCTCAGGCGAGCAAACGCGCCAGATCGGCCGTGAAGCGCGCCGCATCCGCACCGTTGATCACGCGATGGTCGTAGCTGAGCGAGAGTGGCAGCATCAATCGCCACTCCACTGCATCGTCCTTGCCGCGTCGCGGCTTCCACTGCGCACGGGTCACACCGAGAATCGCCACCTCGGGTGCATTCACGATGGGCGTGAACGCCGTTCCGCCGATATGGCCGAGCGATGAAATGGTGATGCAGCCGCCCACCATGTCCTTCATCGGCAGGCCCCGGCCTTTGGCCTTGGCGGCGAGGTCTTCGATCTCCTGCGCCAGCTCGGGAACGTTCTTGCGATCACAGTCGCGCAGCACGGCAACGACCAGACCGTTGGGCGTGTCCACCGCCATGCCGACGTGAAAGTACTTCTTGAAGACCAGTTGCTGGCCACTGGCATCGAGCGACGCGTTGAATTGCGGGTACTTGGCCAGCAGCTCGGCCAGCGCCTTCATGAGGTAGGGCGTCAGCGTGAGCTTGCGCCCAGCCGCTTCGCCTTCTTGCTTGCGGCGCAGTTCCAGATCGGTGATGTCCGCCTCGTCATGGTGAGTGACATGCGGGATCACGGACCAGTTGCGCGACAGATAGCTGGCTGTGAGCTTCTGGATGCGCGACAGCGGCAGCGTCTCGCCCACTTCGCCGAACTGGCTGAAGTCCACATCGGGCCATGGCGCCTGCGGCATGGGTGCAGCAGGCGCGGGGTGATTCAAATCCCCCATGGCGTCAGGCGATCTCGCCGAGCACGTCGCCGACCTTGTAGACCTCGCCCACCGTGGCCGTGATCTTCACCACGCCCGAGCCGGGCGACTCGATCTCCTGCGCCGACTTGTCGCTCTCCAGCACATACAGCGGCTGGCCTTCGCTCACCGTCGCGCCATCGCTTACCAGCCATTCGGCCAATGTGCCCTCTTCCATCGAAAACCCGATCTTCGGGAACAGAATCTGTGTAGACATAGCAAAACTCTCGGATTGAAAACGGGATGACGCGGATTAGGCGGCCAGCGTGCGACGCACCGCGGCCTCGATGGCGTCCTGGGTCGGCACGAACGCGGTTTCGAGCGGCTTGGAAAACGGCACCGGGCAGAACGCTGCACCCACGCGCTGCACGGGTGCCAGCAGCTTGGCGTAGAGCGACTCGTGAATGCGCGAGGACACCTCGGCACCCACGCCGCAGTTCTTCACTGCCTCGTGCACGACGACGGCGCGGCGCGTCTTGCCGACCGAGGCCAGAATCGCCTCTTCGTCGAGCGGCGAAATCGTGCGCAGATCGATCACTTCCACGCTCTTGCCTTCCTTGGCGAACTTTTCCGCCACGGCCAGCGCATCGAACACCTGACGTGCGTAGGTGATGATGGTCACATCACTGCCTTCGCGCACCATCTTGGCCTTGCCCAGCGGAATGCGGACATGGCGCTCGGGTGCTTCGCCATTGGTCCAGTACAGCGGCATGTTCTCCACGAAGATGCATGGATCGGGATCGTCGATGCACGAGAGCATCAGGCCATAGGCGTCCGCCGGGGTCGAAGGAATCACCACCTTCAGACCGGCGGTATGGGCAAACCACGACTCCAGAAAATCGGCATGCTGGCCGCCGGTGCTGAAGCCCGCGCCCGTCATGGTGCGGATCACGATGGGCACATGAGTCTGGCCGCCGGACATGAAGCGCAGCTTGGCCGCATGGTTGACGATCATGTCCATCGCCACGGTGGTGAAGTTCATGAGCATGATTTCCGCCACCGGCTTGATGCCCGCAATCGACGCGCCGATCGCAGCGCCGATGATGGCCTGTTCGGCAATCGGGGTGGAGCGCACGCGCACGTTGCCATGCTTGGTGGACAGCCCCTTGGTCACGCCCATCACGCCGCCTTCCTGGGGATCGGCCACGTCTTCGCCGAACACCATCACGTTCGGGTCGGATGCCAATGCGTCATCAAGCGCCAGGTTGACGGCTTGGATCAAGTTGATGTTGGCACTCATGCTGGCAGCTCCTCTGCATAGACATCGCGGCGCAGTTCGGCCACTTCGGGGTAAGGACTTTCCAGCGCAAACGCAAGCGCTGCATCGATTTCGGCGTCGATGGCCGTTTCCATGGCGGTCAGCTCGGCTTCGGTGGCATGACCGTCTGCAATCAGGCTGGCACGCAGAATCGGCACCGGGTCGCGTTCCATCGCAGTCTTCTTTTCGGCCTTGTCCATGTAGGCATCCGCATCGCCGAAGATATGGCCGTGGAAGCGGTAGGTCATCGCCTCGATCAGCGTCGGGCCTTCACCGGCACGGGCGCGTGCGACCGCTTCGCCTGCGGCCTTCCACATGGCCACCGGATCGTTGCCATCCACATGCACGCCGGGCATGGAATACGAAGCGGCGCGGTCCGCGATGCGGGCCACGGAAGTGCCATCCGCATAGCGCGTGTGTTCGGCATAACGGTTGTTCTGGCAGATGAAGATCACCGGCAGTTTCCAGACCGACGCGAGATTCAGCGCTTCATGGAACGCGCCGATGTTGCTCGCGCCATCGCCGAAGTACGCAATCGACACGGCCTTGGTGCCACGCACCTGCGCCGCAAGCGCCAAACCGTTGGCAATCGGCATGCTGCTGCCGACGATGCCGGTGGTCACCATCACGCCGTGCGACGGGTCGGTCACGTGCATGGGACCGCCCTTGCCTTTGGAGGTGCCGGTGATCTTTCCGGCCAGTTCCGCCCACAGCTGTTTGGGCTCCACGCCCTTGGCCAGCATGTCGTGAATGCCTCGGTAGATCGTGCAGATGGTGTCTTCGTCGTTCAAGTGCACGGACGTGGCGGACGGAATGATTTCCTGACCGCGCGGCGAGTAGTAAGGCATGACCAGCTTGCCCAACTTGATGACCGAGCGAAAGCGCTCGTCGCTCTGCTTGATCAGCGTGGCGCGTCGGTAGATCTCTACCAGCGTCTTGCCATCGGGTTGCGGTGACAGGGATGTCATACGTACTCCTTTTCTTGGGCCTTCATGACGAAGGCGGACGGTTTTTCTTGGCGTTGCGTTGCCTGCCCCACACGCGGCAGCAGGAAATGAGAGAGCGCAGGAATCAGCACGAGCGCGCCGATCATGTTGAAGACGAACATGAAGGTCAGCATGATCCCCATGTCCGCCTGGAACTTGATGGGCGACCAGGCCCAGGTCACCACGCCGGCAGCCAGCGTCACACCCACCAGGCCCACGACCTTGCCGGTGAACGCGACCGCCTGGCGATACGCATCGGCCAGGCTGTAGCCAGCGCGTTGGCGGGCCAGTTGCACGCTGAGCAGATAGAGCGCGTAATCCACACCGATGCCCACGCCCAGCGCCACCACCGGCAGCGTCGCCACCTTGATGCCGATGCCGAGCTTGACCATCAGCGCCTCGGCCAGAATCGAGGTGAGCACCAGCGGCAGCACGGCAATCACCACGGCGCGCCAGTTGCGGAAGGTGATGGCGCAGAGCACGACGACGGCGGCATAGACATACAGCAGCATCATGGTGTTGGCTTCACGCACGACGATGTTGGTGGCGGCATCCACGCCCGAATTGCCAGCGGCCAGCAGGAACTGGCGATCCGGCGTGCCATGTTCGGCAGCGAATGCGTTGGCTGCGGCCACCACGCGGTTCAGCGTCTCGGCCTTGTGATCGGACAGAAAGGCCAGCACCGGAGTGACCGAGCACGAGGTGTTCAGAAACTCGGAATTCCAACCTGCCGCAGCCGTGATCTGCGTGTCGATCACGCGTTGATCCGCCCCGAGCGTCAGCCACTTGGGATTGCCTTCGTAGCTGCCCGCCATGTAGCTGCGGATGGTGTCCGCCAGCGAGGCGGTGCGTTGCACGCCGGGCACGGCGCTCAAGGCCGTGGCCAAGCGATCCACTTCCGTCAGCGTTTCATAGGTGCCGCACTGGTCCTGCGGCGTCTTGACGATCACGGCGAACACGTCGCTCGATACTCCATAGTGCGAGGTGATGTAGGCCAGATCCTTGTTGTAGCGCGAATCGGCACGCAGCTCCGGCGCGCCTGCATCCAGATCGCCCACCTGCACATCCTTGCTGATCACGAAGCCCGCCACACCCAGCGCCACGGCGGCCAGCACGGCAACGCTCGCCCAGCCGCGCTCGGTGAACTTGTCGAGAAACGCCCAGACATGGCCCATCAGGCCGTGACCAGCGCCCTCTTCCGCATCTTCCTTCAGGCTGCGGCGCGCGGCCTTGAGGCTCACGCCGGTGTACGACAGCAGCACCGGCAGCAGAATCAGATTGGTGAACACCAGCACCGCCACACCCAGACTCGCACCCATCGCGAGTTCCCGGATCACGGGAATGTCGATGATCATCAGCACGGCAAAGCCCACGGCATCGGCCACCAGCGCGGTCAGCCCGGCCAGAAACAGGCGGCGGAAGGTGTAGCGTGCGGCGACCAGACGGTGCGTACCGCGCCCGACGTCCTGCATCACACCGTTCATCTTCTGCGCTCCATGGCTCACGCCAATGGCGAACACCAGAAACGGCACCAGCATCGAGAACGGGTCGAGGCCGTAGCCCAGCAGCACGATCAGGCCAAGCTGCCACACCACCGCGATCAAAGAGCAACCCAGCACCAGCGCCGTGCTGCGCAAACAACGCGTGAACAGAAAGATGATGACCGTCGCCACAATCGTGGCGGCCACAAAGAACCACATCACCTGGCCGAGTCCGTCGATCAGCGTGCCCGCGAGCGCCGCAAAGCCCGTCACGCGCACCGTCATCTCGGGCTGTCCTGCCTCGGCGATCTCATATTTGCTGCGCAGCTTCTTCACACCTTCCCAGAAATCCTTGTAGCCCGCCTTGGCCTTGTCGCCTTCGGTCTGCGGAAGCAGCGGAACCACAATCGCGATGGAGCGATAGTCTTCGGCCACCAGACTGCCGACGATGCCTGCGCGCGCGATGTTCAGGCGCAGCGCATCCATCGCGGCGGGCGACCCGTCGAAGCGCTCGGGCAGCACGGGACCACCGGAGAAGCCTTCCTCCGTCACCTCCGTCCAGCGCACCACGGGCGACCAGATCGAGCGCATCCACGCACGGTCCACACCGGGCAGCAGAAACACCTCATCGTTGAGCTTTCCGAAGCGCTCCAGAAACGCCTTGTCGAACACGTCACCCTTGGGGTTCTCGACCACGATGCGCACCGAATCTCCGAGGCCGCGCAGCTCGCCCCGGTTGGCCAGGTAGTTCTGGATATAAGGGTGCGACTGCGGCAGCATCTTCTCGAAGCTGGCGCTCAGCTCCAGCCCGCGCAACTGCACGGCAAAGAAGGCTGTCAGCAACAGGCAGACCAGCAACACCCATGCGCGGTTGTTGAAGATCAGCCTCTCCAGACGGTTGCCGGATCGCTTGTCGAAGGCCGAGATATCGGCAACGACCGGCATGTCGTCGTTCATTACGTTGGATACATCCATGATGTGCTTCTGGTTGAACTCGTGATAAGTCGCTGCGGGATCGGGTGTCGATGACTGGTTCAGGACGCGTTCATCGCAACGCGTGCCACACCGCCCGGTCCGGCCGCAAACAACTGGCCCGTGCCGGACTGAAGAAGAGAGAACGCGGCGACCCGTGACTTCGCGTTCAGCGCAGCAAACGAACGCCCAGCGTCCTTGCTTTGCAGCAGTTCACCGGACTGATCGGCCAACACGATTTCGCCGCCCTGCAGACGCACACCGGCCACGATTCCCGCCTTGGCTGGCGAGCTCACCACCTGCCAGTGCTGACCCGCGTCCTCACTCGCGTAGATGCGACCGCGCATGCCGTAGGCCAGCACGCGCAGGCCGTCCGCCACCAATCCGAACAAGGTGCCGACATAGCCCGTCGGCACTGCGGCCCAGCGTTTCTGAGCCGCATCGAAATGCCAGACGCTGCCCTTCTCGCCCGTCATGTAGAGACCGTTGCCCTGACCGCGCACCGCATAGAAGTGCAGCTCCTCGGGGTTGTCGACCGCTTCCATCGTCGGCACCCAGGTCTTGCCTGCGTCGTCGGTTCTGAAGATCAGATTGAACGTGCCCACGACGTAGCCCGTGGTGGGCGATTCGAACCAGACATCGAGCAGAGAAGGTGTGGAGCCGTCTTCGATGGAACGTGCGGCTCCCGCCGCAGCGCGCGCACCGGCGGAATCTGCAGCGGCCCCTGCGGCCTTGTAGTGATTGACGATGAGCTCGTTGAGCTGCTGCTCGGCAAAGCGTCGCTTCCAGGTGGCACCCGCATCCTGCGTGGTCAGCACCACACCGCGATGCCCGACGGCCCAGCCTTCGCTGGCTGTCGGAAAACTCAAGGCCACCAGATCCACCTCGACCGGCACGCGCGCCTGTTGCCAGGTCTTGCCCTCGTCATCCGAATAGGCGATGCGTCCGCGCAGACCCGCCGCGACCAGTCGCTTGCCCGCCTGAGCGATGGCCAGAAACGGACCATGCGCCGCCGTTGCACCGATTGCTGCAGCGGTGTCGCTGGGCGCGCGGAACGCGTTCGAGGCATTTGCGCCCGCCCCGGTTGCCGCCCGCGCAGCGCCCAGCAACCAAGCCGCGCCGAACAGGCCTGCCTTCACCACCAGGCCACGCCGGGCCGCCAACACTGATTTGCTCATCGCGAATGTCTCCAATCTGGACTCATTCCGCCCAAGACCTGCGCCACGGCGCAGCAGCTTTGAACGGGTGAATTGCATGTGCTTCTTCGGCACTTCGAAAAACTAACGATTCGATATCGTATGGTACAGTTCTTTTTATTCGAATGCGACATCGCGGAACAGAAATCGACCTAGGGTTGTCCCGATGAAAAGTTCGTTTCCCAATGGTGATATGGCTTCCTTACCACGCACTCGGGAAATCACAGAAACCCATCACCCGATGGTTAACCCGAGGTTGACACTGCCAATTTAGTACGCCACGATACTTTATATCAGACATACGTTTTCAACGCAAAAGCGGCAAAGAGCCGCAACAACTCAATCCACGCAACAGGAGACAACGAAGTGAAGACCTCGCCCAAATCACAAGGCCGGGCCGCTCGCCCCAAATGGAGCACGCTGGCAATACTGTCGATGGTGAGCGCAGGAGGCTCCCTCCATGCCGCCGAGATCGACGTCGGCAATGACGATTTCAAGGTGCGTCTGGACACCACCGTCCGCTACAACGTGGGCGCACGCGCCAAGGATTGCGACGCGAACATCTGCGGCAACGGAGCAGGCGCTGGCGACATCTCTGCACATCAGTCCGATCGCAAGTTCTCCAAGAAGGGGAACATCGTGACCAACCGCATCGACCTGTTGCCCGAACTGGATGTGATCTACAAGGAAAAGCTCGGCTTTCGCGTGAGCGGTGCCGCCTGGTTCGACGCCGCCTACAGCAACAAGATCCGCGGCGACTCGGCATTCGACGCAGCACCCGGCGGTGCAGGCCAGGGCGCGGGCCCAGCGGGTTCTTCCTACATCGACTACACCAAGCGCTACGCGCGCGGCCCGTCCGCCGAATTCCTGGATGCCTTCGTGTTCGCCAAGTTCGACGTGGGCGGCGTGCCGGTGAACGTCAAGGCTGGTCAGCACAACATCTTCTGGGGCGAGGCGCTTTTTTCGCCCGTCAACGGCATCTCGGTCGGTCAAGGCCCGCTCGACTTCCGCAAGTCGCTGGCGACGCCTGGCATCGAAGCCAAGGAAGTCTTCCGTCCCCTCAACCAGCTGTCGTTCTCCGCCGACATCACTGACCGCGTGACGCTGGCCGGTCAGTATTTTCTGGACTGGAAGCCCACGATTCTGCCCGATGGCGGCACCTACTTTGGTGCGGCCGACGGTCTGAACATGCAAGGCGGCACCAGCATCTTCGGCGTGCCTTTCGGCGGCGTGACCACCAAGCCCAAGAGCAAGCACGGCGACTTCGGTTTGGCGCTGAAGCTGCGCCCCGAATGGCTCGATGGTCGCGTGGGCTTCTACTACCGCGAGTACACCGACAAGCTGCCGCAGCTCATCATCAACGGCATCACCGTGGTCAACGGTGCGGTCGCTCCCACCCAGTTCGGTCTGGACTATTCCACACCACGCCAGAAGCTGCTCGGCGTGAGCCTGAACAAGCAGGTGGGCGACATGTCGGTCGGTGCGGATCTGACCTACCGAAAGAATGCGCAGCTCGCGGCCAAGCCGTTCTCCACTCTGGCCGGTGCATCGAACATCGGTTACGGCGCGGTCGGCAACTCCATGCTGCCGGTCGGTGACGTGGTGTCCGGCGTGGTCAATGCCATTGCCTACTTTGGCAAGACGCCGGTGTTCGACTCCGCTTCGCTGCAGGCCGAAGTCAACTTCTCGCACCTGAACTCCGTCAAGCGCAATGGCGATTCGTTCTTTGCCGAAGGCTACAACTGCCCGCAGGCGCAGACCGAAGGTTTCCCCTACGGCTGCGCCACCAAGAATTCGGTGGGCATTGCCGTCGCATTCGAACCCAAGTGGTTCCAAGTGTTCAACGGTGTCGACATCTCCATGCCGATGTTCCTCGGCCTGGGCGTGAAGGGCAACTCGGTCGTGATGTTCGGCGACAACAAGGGCCAGGGCAGCTACTCGCTGGGCGTGTCCGCAGACATCGACAACAAGCATTCCATCTCGCTGAAATACAACGGCTTCCTCGCCAAGCACAGCAAGGACGAGCTGGGCGCTGCCTCCAACAGCAACGCCAGCCTCGGCAAGTACTGGGACCGCGACTGGATCTCGCTCACCTACAAGACCACATTCTGAAAAGACAAAGGAGACTCACCATGTTCCGTTTGAACCGCCTCGCCGCCGTGCTCGCGAGCGCTCTGATCGCACCGGCCTGCATGGCCGCCATATCCGCCGAAGAAGCCAAGCAACTGGGGGGCGACAAGCTCACCGCGTTCGGCTCCGAAAAGGCCGGCAACAAGGAAGGCACGATTCCTCCTTACTCCGGCAAGGCGCCCAAGGCCCCCGCCAGCTATGACACCAAGACGGGTTTTCAGCGACCCGATCCGTACAACGACAAGCCGCTGTTCACCATCACGGCGCAGAACGCGGACAAGTATGCAGACCATCTGGATGGCATGCGCGAACTGTTCACCAAGTATCCGGCGTTCAAGATGGACATCTACCCGAGCCGCCGTGACTACGCTTATCCCAAGTTCGTGCTCGACAACACGTTGAAGAACGCGACCGAGTGCAAGGCCATCGACAAGGAATTGAAGCTCGCTGGCTGCTGGGGCGGCTTCCCCTTCCCCATCCCCAAGACCGGCAATGAGGTGATGTGGAATCACTTGCTGCAGTATGGTGCCTATGCCTACTCGGGCGAAACCGAAGGCGGCGTGACCGGCACCGACGGCAAGTTCGTTCTGGGTGCGCGCAACACGGGCCACCAGCAGTACGACTACTACGACCCCAAGGCCACCAAGCCGAATGCCACGGATGCAGGCTTCTGGAAGATCCGCCAGAACAGCACGGCCCCCGCACGTCAGGCCGGCAGCATTCTGGTGGTGGACGACAACCTGGACATGGTGGACAAAGGACGCCGCGCCTACCAGTACATCCCCGGCCAACGCCGCGTGAAGCTGGCCCCGACGCTGGCTTACGACACACCCAACCCGAACAACGGCGGCGTGTTGACCATGGATGACTCCAAGGGCTTCCTCGGCGCGCTGGATCGCTTCAACTTCAAGCTCGTCGGCAAGAAGGAGAAGTTCATCATGTACAACAACTTCGACCTCACCAATGCCAAGGCATGCTCGGCAGAGAAGGCCTACAACTTCAAGAACTTCCCGAATCCGGAATGCGTGCGCTGGGAACTGCACCGCGTCTGGCAGGTGGAAGCGACGCTGAAGGAAGGCTTCCGTCATATCTACCAGAAGCGTGTTTTCTTCTGGGATGAAGATGCTCCGGGCGCTGGCGTGGCCGAGAACTACGACGCATCGGGCAAGCTCTACCGCGTCGTCAGCAACATCGTGTACCCGTTCTACGACAGCGAGCCCTTGCTCGGTGGCTACACCGACAGCTCGGTGGCCATGGACCTGCAGACCGGCATCTGGAGCATCTCCGGTGGCATGTCTCACCCCAATGGCGGTTGGGTGACGGCAGCGCCCAAGGACTCGCGCTACTACTCGCCCGAATCGATGGCAGGTGACGGCCTGCGCTGATCGCAGCCATCCCGTGAATCCCATCGATTGAGCAGAAACCGGCAACTGCAAGGCCATGCGGACAAAGCATCCGCATGGCCGTTTTCCCTTCAAGAACAAGCAAAAAGAAAGTCAAGCATCACATGGTTACCCTGCTCGTGACCGGCGCCGCGCGCGGCATCGGACATACCGTCGTGGAGCGCGCATTGGCGCGTGGCGACACGGTCTTCGCCGTCGTGCGCAAAGCGGCTGACGCCAGCAAATTCAGTCAGGACAAGAACCTGCATGTCGTGCTCATGGACATGGCGGACACCGCCAGCGTCGCACGAGGCTTCGGCGAGGTCGACCGCATACTGGCCGGACGTCCGCTCAACGCCATCGTGCATTGCGCGGCGATCTCGATTCCAGGTGCCATCGAGCTCACGCCCGTCGAAGAGTTCGAGCAGATCATCAACACCAACACCATCGGCAGTCTGCGCATCCTCAAGGCGGCCATTCCACGACTGCGCGGCCATGGCGGACGATTGGTGCTGGTGACCTCGTTGTGGGGCCAGGCATCGGGCGCATTGCTGGGTGCCTATTGCGCATCCAAGCACGCGATCGAATCGCTGGCCGATGTGGCACGGCGCGAGACCAAGGGCATGAACCTGCGCATCATCGTGGCCGAGCCGGGCGTGGTGCAGACCGACATGCTCACCACCCAAGGCCCCGCCGCACAGGCCCATCTGGAACGCATGCAACCCGCGCAACGTGGCCTCTACGGCAATCTGTACCAACGCTATTTCAAGCTGGTCAGCAATCCGTCGGGCATCACCTCGGAAGCCTGTGCCAAGGGCATCGAGCAAGCACTGAACGACCGCCGCCCCGCGCTGCGCTACCGCATAGGCGCGGACTCCAAGGCCGTCTGCATGCTCAATGCCTTGCTGCCTTCCAGTTGGATGGACTGGGTCATGGGACTCTCGCTGAACCACAAGCCGCTATCCAAGTGACAAGCTGGCCCGCCGTCAACGCGGGCCACGGCCTCACACGTCACACCTCAATCCTCCAGCAACCGCGACTGCAGCCGAGCACGTGCATCGGCACTCAGCCCAACCCGCTGCTCCAGATACGCAGGCACCGAGCCCCAGTCCTTCTCGATGGTGCGAATCGCCGCTCCCAGATACTCGGGGCTGACCTGCACCATGGCCGCCAAAGCCGCCGTCGTGCCCGACTCCAGGCGCAATCCATAGGTCTGCTCCAGCTTCTCCATCAGTCGCTTCAAGGTGAAGAATCGCGCACTCAACAAGTAGTCCTGCTCGATGGCATCCATTGGCACATCCAGCGCCGACAGCAGCATCGCGCAGACGAATCCCGTGCGATCCTTGCCTGCGGTGCAATGCACGAGCGCGCCACCACCATCTTCCCGAATCAGTGTAGAGAACAACTCGGTCAGCACATCCGCAAAATGTTCCGGCATCCTCCGGTAAGTCTCGCGCATGATTTCTGCTGTGTCCTGGGCGTCGAGCGATCCGGCGTTGAGGTTGTCCACCAACTGCTTGAGGTCAGCACCCGCCACGGGCATCTCGCGCTCCATCACATGGCGCAGCACATCGTCTTGCGCAGCGGGCCAGACAGGCTTCTTGGCGGCGCGCTCGTGCGGATTGCGCAGATCGAACACTGTTCGGATCTGCAGACCGCGAAGCATCGCCTGTTCGCTCTCGCTCATCGGAGTCAACAGCTCCGAGCGGAAGACCTTCCCCCGCCGCACGCGCTGTCCACGGGCATTGCGCAAGCCCCCCAGCTCACGGAAATTGGGAGTGTCGGGAAACATCGGTTCAGTGCTGCTCATGGGATTTTGGACACCGGCGTCGGCATCGCAATTAGGGCGTGAACTTCAAACACCTGTCACAGGGCCTCGGGTGACTGTTGTTTTCTTATTTAAAATGGTAGCATACGATATGCTTAATATCAATTAATGAAAGCATACGAGTGGATGCCCTGCACAGAAACTCTCAAGATGCGTGTGAACGATGCAGAATTTTCGCCAATCCCTCTCAAAAACACCGGTGGAGTGTCGTTGAGCGGAGATTCAAATGCCGTAAGCATGCAAACGAATGACAAGGAGGAGCTCCGCAATATGGCCACATCCAAGAACACAGCAGCATCCGCAGCGAAGGCCGCCAAGACCAGCCCCTCGACGGCCACTCCGGCAGCCGTGCAGCGCGTCACCGAGGACAACTGGGATCAGCGACTCGGCTTTCTGATGCACGACGTATCACGCCTGCGCCGCACGGTGTTCGATGATTTCATGCGTCCGCTGAACATCACCCGTTCGCAATGGTGGGTACTGGCCTACCTGTCTCGCCATGACGGGATGATCCAGAGCGATCTGGCCAGCGTGCTGGAGCTGGGCAAGGCGGCACTCGGAAGCCTGATCGACAGGCTCGAAGCGGCTGGCCTCGTGCGCCGCGGTGCCGACGAAACCGACCGCCGCGCCAAGCGGGTCTATCTTTCGGCAGCCGGGGCATCGCTGATCAAGGAAATGCGCGTGCTCAGCAACGACATGAGCGAACGCATTCTCGATGGGCTCGATGACGACACGCGCCACGAGCTCGCCGATCTGCTCGGGCGGGTCAAGGACAACCTGCTGGCCATCTCCAAGGGCAAGGCCTGAAAGCAAACATCCCCGCGACCTCGGTGATCTGCGGGGATGTTCGTTTGCAGAGAGCGAATCGGAGCAGTCAGAACGCCACGCGATCCTGCCCCTTGAGCTGCAGAATCTCGCGCGCCTCGGCCGGCGTCGCCACTTCCAGCCCCAGACCTTCGATGATCTCGCGCACCTTGCGCACCTGCTGCGCATTCGATTCGGCAAGCTGGCCCTTGGCGATCCACAGGCTGTCTTCCAGACCCACACGCACATTGCCGCCCATGGAAGCCGCCATCGCAGCCACCTTCATCTGCGCAGCACCGGCACCCAGCACCGACCAGCGGTAATCCTTGCCGAACAGCCGATCGGCAGTGCGCTTCATGTGCATCACATCCTCGGGATGCGAGCCAATGCCGCCCAGCAATCCGAACACCGTCTGCACAAAGAACGGCGCCTTCACCAGGCCCTTATCGACAAAGTACGCAAGGTTGTAGAGATGCGCCGTGTCGTAGCATTCGAACTCGTAGCGGGTGTCGTTGGCCGACATGTCGGTGAGCGCGGTTTCGATGTCGCCGTAGGTATTGCGGAACACCAGATTGCGGCTGCCCTCCAGATACTCGCGCTCCCAGTCATGCTTGAATTCCTTGAAGCGCTCCAGCATGCCGAAGAGTCCAAACCCCATCGTGCCCATATTGAGCGAGGCCACCTCGGGCTTGAACACGATGCTCGGCTGAATGCGCTCCTGCACCGTCATGTAGGGAGAGCCGCCGGTCGTCAGATTCACCACCGCGTCACAGCGCTGTTTGATCTGCGGAAGGAATTTGGCGAAGGCCTGCGGGCTCTGATCGGGCTTGCCGGTCTCGGGATCGCGCGCATGCAGATGGATGATGGAGGCCCCCGCCTCGCAGGCACCTACCGCCGCATCCGCAATTTCCTGCGGCGTGACCGGCAGGTGAGGCGACATCGACGGCGTGTGGATCGAGCCGGTGACGGCGCAGGTGATGATGACCTTGTTCTGGATTGCCATGGTGTTTGTCTTCTGGTGGTGATGTGACCCGATGGGCTCAATAGGACTTGGGCAGGCCGAGCACCTTCTCTGCGATGAAGCTCAGAATCAGCTGCGGCGAGATCGGGGCAATGCGCGGCAGCATCGCTTCGCGCAGATAGCGCTCGACGTGGTATTCCTTGGCATAGCCAAAGCCGCCATGCGTGAGCACGGCCGTCTCCGCCGCGCGAAAGCCCGCTTCCGCGCAGAAGAATTTGGCCGCGTTTGCTTCGGCACCGCAGGGGCTGCCCTGGTCGTACAGCCATGCAGCGCGCTGATACAGCAGCGTTCCGGCTTCGAGGTCGACCCAGCGCTCGGCCAGCGGATGCTGAATGCCCTGGTTCTTGCCGATGGGTCGGTCGAACACAATGCGCTCGCCCGCGTACTTGGCGGCACGGCGCAGAGCAGCGCGGCCAATGCCGGTGGCCTCTGCCGCCAACAGGCAGCGCTCGGGATTGAGTCCATGCAGGATGTACTCGAAGCCCCGGCCTTCTTCACCGATGCGGTCTTCGACTGGAATCTCCAGACCATCGATGAACAGCTCGTTCGAGTCCACTGCTTTGCGCCCGAGCTTCTCGATCTCGCGCACGGCAATCTTGCTGCGATCCAGATCCGTGTAGAACAGGCTCAGCCCCTGCGTCGGCGACTTCACTTCATCGAGTGGCGTGGTGCGCGCGAGCAGCATGATCTTGTGCGCCACCTGGGCCGTCGAGATCCACACCTTCTGGCCGTTGACCACATAACGGTCGCCCTTGCGCACCGCCATGGTCTTGAGCTTGAGGGTGTTCAGGCCGGTGTTGGGCTCGGTCACGCCAAAGCACGCCTTGTGCTCGCCCGCGATGATGCGCGGAAGCCAACGCGCGCGCTGCTCGTCCGTGCCGTGAACGACCACGGGATGCAGGCCAAACACATTCATGTGGATGGTGGAGGCCGCCGTCATGCAGCCACCGGATGCAGACACCGTCTCCAGCATCAGGCAGGCCTCCGAGATGCCCAGGCCCGATCCGCCGAACTCTTCGGGCATCGCAATGCCCAGCCAACCGGCCTTGGCCATGGCCGAGTAGAAGTCTTCGGGAAAGCCCCCTTCGCGGTCTTTTTTCAGCCAGTACTCGTCATCAAAATCGGTACAGATTTCCTCGATGGCGGAGCGGATGGCCAGTTGCTCTTCGGTCAATGCAAAATTCATGAGATTTCCTGAAATATGTCAGTCACGCTGAGCCATCGCGAGCACGCGCCTGGCCTGTTTGAGATGCGGCATGTCGAGCATCTTTCCGTCGAGGCCCACGGTGCCGAGGCCCGGATTGGCATCGAACACCTCGACCACGCGCCGCGCCCACACCAGCTCTTCTTCGCTCGGGCTGTAGGCGGCGTTGATCACATCGACCTGCGCGGGGTGAATCGCCATGCGTCCCGTGAAGCCTCGTTGCCGGCCCAGCCTGGAGCTGGCAAGCAGGCCCGCCTCGTCCTTGAAATCCGCCCAGATCGTGTCGATGGGCTGCACTCCTGCCGCGCAGGCACCGGCCAGACACAAGGAGCAAGCCAGCTGGAAGACATGGTCATAACCGCCATCCGGTCCCTTGTTGGTGCTGGCCCCGAGGGCTGCGGCGATGTCTTCTGCGCCCCAGGTCAGCCCTGCGAGACGCGGCGAGCAGCCCGCGTAAGTGCCCAGCGTGAACAGCGATGCCGCCGTTTCCGTCGCGACAGGAAGAATCCCGATGTGGCCAGCCTGCACGCCTTCACGCACTTCGAGCGCATCCAGCATGTGGGACAGTCGCACGACATCGGCGGACGAATCCACTTTGGGCAGCATCAGCACATCGGGAGCACCAGCCACGATCATCAGGTCCAGCAAGGCAGCAGGCGTGCTCAGTGGGTTGATGCGCACCCAGAGCTGCTGGCGGCGAGCCTCCTTCTGGCTCTTGAGATAGTCCAGCACCAGTTCACGCGCAACCTGTGTGCGGCTTGCGGTCACAGAATCTTCGAGATCAAGAATCAACGCGTCCGCATTGGATTCCGCAGCTTTCTGCAGCTTGCGTTCGCTGTCGCCAGGCACAAACAGAATGGAGCGCACGGGGCTGCGCGGTGTGGGAGTGAAATTCATTTCTGGGCCTCCCCGAGCAGCTTGCGCCCGATGATCTCGCGCATGATTTCCGAGGAACCACCGGCAATGCGACGCACGCGCGAATCGATGTAGGCGCGCGCAATCGGGTACTCCAACATGTAGCCGTAGCCGCCAAAGAACTGCAGGCACTCGTCCACCGTCTTGCATTGCAGTTCGGTGCAAAGCATCTTGGCGGCGGCGGCATCCACCGCATCGAGTTCCTTCTTCAGATGCAGCTCGACGCAGCGATCGACGAACACGCGCTTGGCCAGAATCTCGGCGCTCAGCTCGGCCAATTTGAACCGGGTGTTCTGAAAATCCGAGATCGACTGGCCGAACGCCTGACGCTCGCGCGTGTAGTCCACGGTCCATTGCAGCGCCGATTCCGCCATCATGATGGCCGACACCGCGATGGACAAACGCTCCTCGGCCAGCTTGCTCATCGCCATGCTGAACGCGCCGCCCTCCTTACCCAGAAGATTGCTCACCGGCACACGCACGTTCTCGAAGAACAGCTCGGACGTGTCCTGCGCCTTCAGCCCGATCTTCTTCAGATTGCGTCCGCGCTTGAATCCGGCGCGATCAGCCTCGACCAGGATGAAGCTCATGCCCTTGGCACCGGCGGCCGGATCGGTCTTGCAGGCCAGCACGATCACATCGCACAGCTGGCCGTTGGAGATGTAGACCTTCTGGCCGTTGATCACATACTCGTCGCCTTCCCGCACAGCGCGGGTGCGAATGCCCTTCAGGTCACTCCCGGCCGAAGGCTCGGTCAGTCCCAACGCGCCAATCGCTTCGCCCGTCACCATCTTGGGCAACCAGCGCTTTTTCTGCTCGTCCGAACCGAAGGTGGCGATGTAGGTCGCCACCATGTCGGAGTGCACGGCAAAGCCCGGACCCGTCACACCGGCACGTGCCAGCTCTTCGGTGATGACGACGTTGAACAGATAGTCCGGCCCGCAGCCGCCATATTCCTCGGGCAGGTTGGGGCACAGCAGACCGGCTGCTCCCGCCTTGGTCCACAGTTCGCGGTCGACCATGCCTTGCTCTTCCCAACGTTCGTGGTGCGGAACAATCTCTTTGTCGATGAAGCGGCGAACGCTGTCGCGGAACTGGTCGTGCTCGGGTTTGAACAGGGTGCGTGGAATCATGGTGATGCCTCTCAACCGCGCAGCAACTGCGCGGCGATGATGTTGCGTTGAACTTCGTTGGTGCCGCCGAAGATGGACCAGCAGCGGCTGTAGAGATAGTTGTAGGTGCCTGCGCTGGCGCGCACCCAAGGCTCCTGCGCCCCCAGTCCATCGCCGCTCTTGCGCTGCGATGCGTCGTAGCAGACTCCGTAGGGGCCTTGCGCATCGCGCCAGAATTCGGTCATGGCCTGCAGCACTTCGGTGCCGCGCACCTTGAGCACCGACGCACCGATGCCGTCGTCATGCCCGGCCATCCATTCGTCGATGTAGTCGCGCTCCAGCGCCAGCAAGGCCGTCAGGTCCGCCTCGATGCGTGACAGGCGCTCGGCCTGCAGGGCGCGCTGCATGGGGTCGAACAAACCTGCGTTCTGCGCCACGGTCGCCTTGATCTGCCCGAGCATGCGGATCTTGTTGCCCGTATCGGCAATGAAGGTGCGTTCGCGCGAGAGCAGGAACTTGGCGATCTTCCAGCCCGCGCCCTCCTCGCCCACCAGGTTGGACACCGGCATGCGCACGTTGTCGAAGAACGTCTGGTTGGTGTGGTGCACGCCATCGATGGTGACGATGGGGTCGATGCTCACACCCGGCGTCTTCATGTCGAGCAGCAGAAAGCTGATGCCCTGCTGCTTGCGGCCCGTGTTGTCGGTGCGCACGAGGCAATGCATCATGTCGGCCCAGTGCGCCTCGGTAGTCCACATCTTGGTGCCGTTGAGCACGTAGTGATCGCCATCGCGCACCGCGCGCAGCTTGAGCGATGCGAGGTCGGAACCGGCATTCGGCTCCGAGTAGCCCTGACACCACCACACGTCGCTGTCCAGAATGCCGCCCAGATGCGCCTGCTTCTGCGCTTCGGTGCCGAAGGAGTAGAGCACCGGACCGAGCATGTTCACGCCGTAGGGGATGAGCATGGGCGCTGCGTGGATCGCGCTTTCCTGCAAGAAGGCATGTTCCTGCCTCACGCTCCAGTCCTGGCCACCTGCCGACCTGGGCCAGGCCGCGCCGAACCATCCGCGACGGCGCAGCGCCTTCTGCCAGCCGACATAGTCGCTCTTGTCCAGATAGATGCCGTTCTCGACCTTGTGCCGGGTGACGGGATCGAGGTTTTCCTTGACGAACTCGCGCACCTCGGCGCGAAATGCGGCCTCGTCGAAAGCCGGTGCGTTGTTGTTGCTGTGCATGGCACTCTCCGAATCAAATGGTTGACGACGAACTGGATTGCGCATCGCCCACCCAGCGCGCCAGCAACTGCTGCAGCACCACGAGCCGCGAGTTGTAATGACTGATGATCAGTTCATCCGTTACGCCCATGCCGCCATGCAGCTGGATCGCGTCGTGCCCGACCTTGGTTGCGCAGCGCGACACCACCGTGGGTGCCGCATAGCTTAGCCAGCGCACCTGCTCCTCGTCGCCTGCATCGATGCTTCTGGCCATGGCGCGCGCGATGGACTTGGCCTCCAACGCCGCCATGTGCATATCGGCCAGGCGATGCTGCAGTGCCTGAAAACTGGCCAGCGGCGCATCGAACTGGATGCGGGTGCGCAGATACTCGCCCGTTTGCTGCACCAGGTTCTGCATGACACCTGCGGCGTCGGCGCAATAGGCGCTGATGGCGCGTGCACTGGCCTCCTGCAGCGCTTGCGTCGCCGCCGCACCAAACAGCCACACCGCATTCGTCGGCAGACTGCATGCGGTGAATTCGATATCGCAGGCCTCGCGTGCATCCATCATGCGAAAGGCGCGCAACTGCGCCACGATCTCACTGGCACGCACTCGCAGCACCAGCGGCTCGCCTTCGTCGTTGGTGCAGGCAATCAGCCAGATGTCGGCCTGAGCCGCACCCGGCACGACGCGGGCCAGACCGTTGATCTGCCCCGTGCTGCCATGGCGCGAGCAGCGCAGTTCATCGCCGCGTCGTCCACCCACCAGAACCGTCATGCTTTCACCGGCGAGCGCTTCGGCCACTGCGTCAGCGCCTTCCGCACCAGCGGCCAACAAGGGCATGGGGATGACGCCGGCCTCGATCAACGGCTCCAGCACCAGCCCGCGCGCCAGAATCCGCAGCGCATCGGACACATCGGCCGTACTGCCGCCGATGCCGCCCAGCGCTTCGCCCACCGGCAGCGCCAGCACGCCCAGCTCTGCCAGAGTGGCCCAATGCGCACGGTAATCCACCTCGCCCTTGAGCAATCTCGCGTGGCGTTGCGTGGGCTCGTAGGCCTCATCGACAAAGCGACCGAGCGAGCTTTCGACCATGCTCTTGGTCTCGGCATCCAGTGAAGACACGACTTCCATATTCATCAGCCCTCGGATTGGGGAACGCGGTGCATCAACGCACTGCGCTTGCAGGAGCAGACCAGTTCATCGCGCTGGTTGTATCCCACATGCTCGAAGATCACCACACCGTTTGTGGGGCGTGATTTGCTCTCGCGCTTTTCCAGCACTTTGGATTCCACACGAATCGTGTCGCCCGCAAACACGGGGCGCGGGAAACGCACCTCATCCCAGCCCAGATTGCCCACCGTCGTGCCCAGCGTGGTGTCGCCCACGGAGATGCCGACGACCAGGCCCAGCGTGAACACGCTGTTCATCAGCGGCTTGCCGAATTCGGTGCCGCGCGAGTACTCCGCGTCCAAGTGAATGGCAGCAGGGTTGTGGGTCATGGTGGTGAACAGAACGTTGTCGGTCTCGGTGACCGTGCGCCGGATGTCATGGCGAAAGATCTGGCCCAGTTCAAACTGCTCGAAATACAAACCCGCCATAGATGTCTCCTGTTTTGTGGAATGAGGCAACGCATTTAGTATGTGACCATATCATATTTTATTAGCACATTCTTGCGCCAGCCATGTCAATTATTCGGGTCCTCGGAAATTTCTCGTAGGGGTCTTCACCAATATAGACGGCTGCGTTTTTTGGTTGACTCATTTGTCAAAAATGCATATCGTATGCATCAATATCAATTAAGCATGATCGGTCCAGCAACCTTACGGATCAAGACCAGAAAGACGACAACGTGACATCAACTCAAACAGCCAACGGAATCACCGGCTACGGCGGATACGTACCCAGACTTCGCATGCAGCGCGCAGCCATCGCGGCAGCTCACAGTTGGATGGCGCCGGGCCTGCGCGGGCTAGCCAAAGGACAACGCGCCTTCTGCAGTTGGGACGAAGACAGCGTCACCATGGCCGTGGAGGCCGCACGCGATGCGCTGGACAGTCGCGCTCGTGACGGAATCGGTTCGCTGGTGCTGGCGTCGACACGCCCGCCGTTCTCCGATCTGCAAGGGGCCAGCATTGTGGCGGGCGCGCTGGACCTGCGCTCCGACATCGCGACGCTGGAAGTCGGCCAATCCCAGCGCGCCGGTGTGAGCGCGCTGCTCGCCCAGTTGCGCGCATCGCAGGGAAACACCTTGCTGATCGCCAGCGACCATCCATCGGCCAAGCCCGCCAGCACACAGGAGGTGAGCTACGGCGCAGGTGCCGCAGCCTTCACCTTGGGCAGCGAGAAGGTGATCGCGGAACTCATCGGCCATGCCAGCCAGGTCAACGTCTTCGTCGACCACTTCCGCGCTGCAGACAGCCAGCACGACTACTACTGGGAAGAGCGCTGGATTCGCGATGAAGGCTACGCCAAGATCGTGCCCGCAACCATGAAGGCAGCGCTCGCCAACGCCAAGGTGACAGCCCCCGAGGTGCAGCACTTCATTCTGGCCTCGTCGCTCAAGGACACAGCAAGCATGGTGGCCAAGCGCTGCGGCATCGAAGTCACCGCCGTGGCCGACAGCCTGGACAGCACCTGTGGCTATGCGGGCAGCGCCCATCCGCTGCTGATGCTGGCACACACGCTGGAAAAGGCCAAGCCGGGCGAAGTCATCGTGCTCGTGGGCTTTGGCCAGGGCTGCGACGTCGTGGTTCTGCGCGCCACCGATGCCATCACCTCGTTCAAGCCACGCCGCGGCGTGAGTGGCGCTGTGGCCGATGCCCAGACCCACGAGGCCTATCTGCGCATGCTGTCGTATGACAACGGCATCGACCTCGAATGGGGCATGCGCGGAGAAAAGCAGGTGAAGACCGCGCTGACCGAGCAGTATCGCTCCGCACACCAGCTGGCAGCCTTCACTGCGGGCAAATGCACCTGCTGCGGCGCCGTGCAGTTTCCGCAACTGGCTTACTGCGTGAATCCCGAATGCCTCGCGCCATCCGAGAAGTTCACGCGCACCCATCTGTTCGACGAACCCGCACAGGTGTTCACCTACACAGCCGATTGGCTCTCCTACCACCCATCGCCGCCGCTGTATGTGGGCTTCGTGCAGTTCGACATCGGCGCGCGTCTGCTCATGGAAGTGGTCGATGTCGGCCAGCAAGGTCTGGATGTGGGCACGCCACTGCGCATGGTGTTCCGCGTGAAGGATGTGGACAAGGCGCGCGGCTACCCGCGCTACTTCTGGAAAGCCACGCCGATTTCGGCATGAGCGGCGCAAGCGGCACAACCAAACCAACAAGAAAGACGACAAGTCATGGCAACGGGCATCAAAGACAAGGTAGCCATCATCGGCATGGGCTGCACCAAGTTTGGCGAGCGCTGGGACGCGGGCTCCGCAGAGCTGCTGGCCGAAGCATTCAACGAAGCGCTGGCGGACGCGGGCATCGAACGCAAGCAGATCGAGGCTGCCTGGGCGGGCTCCTGCATGGACAACGTGAACGTGGGCAACTCCGCGATTCCGACATCGGTGGCCCTGCGCCTCGATGGCATCCCGGTGAGCCGCATGGAGAACATGTGCGCGACCGGCACCGAGGCGCTGCGCGGCGCGGCCTACGCTGTGGCCTCCGGCGCGGTGGACATTGCACTCGCCATCGGCGTGGAAAAGCTCAAGGACACCGGCTACGGCGGCCTGCCCGCTCCGTACAAAGGCACGCTCAACGACCTGTGGCTGCCGCTTGGCTCCGCACCTGCAGGTTTCGCACAGCTTGCCGCGGGCTATCGCGCCAAGCACGGCACATCGAAGGAAGACCTGAAGAAGGCGCTCGCGCATGTCTCCTGGAAGAGCCACCAGAACGGCGTTCTGAGCCCCAAGGCCCACCTGCGCAAAGCCATCACCATGGAGCAGATTCTGGCCGCGCCGATGATCGCCGATCCGCTGGGTCTGTTCGACTGCTGCGGCGTGAGCGACGGTGCCGCAGCAGCCATCGTCACCACGCCCGAGATCGCACGCGCACTCGGAAAGAAGGACATGGTGACCATCAAGGCGATTCAGCTCAGCATCAGCTCGGGCGTGGAATCGACCACCAACCAGTGGGACGGCAGCCATGTGCGCAACACACGCGCCGCGGCGCAGCGTGCCTACGCCGAAGCGGGCATCACCGATCCGCGCAAGCAGATCTCGCTGATGGAAGTGCACGACTGCTTCTCCATCACCGAACTGGTGACGATGGAAGACTTGGGCGTGTCCGCAGATGGCCGCGCCGTGCACGACATTCTGGACGGCTTCTATGACCGCGAGGGCAACGGCGTTCCCTGCCAGGTCGACGGCGGACTCAAGTGCTTTGGTCACCCCATCGCCGCGTCCGGTCTGCGCATGGCCTACGAGATCTACAACCAGCTGCAGGACCGCGCGAGCGAGCGCCAGTTGAAGAACCCCAGCCTCGGTCTGACCCACAACCTGGGCGGCGTTCCCTATCTCGGCATTTCCGCCCTGTCCATCCTGGGACTGCACCACTGATGAAAGCCCACTGACGTGGAACTGATGACCTCGCCCGCCATGCGCACTGTGCCCAATGAAACTCCAGCCGCAGCGATGCTGAACCTGCCTCGCGCACGCAGCATCGAAGCACATCAGATGCCGCAGCTTGTGCAGGCGGGCGGCCTGGTCTATGTTCCCGGCTCCAGCGGCGCGCCTCAGGAGTTCATGACCGAGTTGCTGCGCGAACCGACATGCACCGAAGGCGCACGCATTCTCACCACCTACGTGCCGAGCATCAACCGGCTGGAACTCCAGGGCCTGCACGCCACCGGTGAGGTCACGGGTCTCTTCATGCAGCCCGGCGTCACGCAGGCGCAGCGCGACGGACGCTTTCGTGCGCTGCCGCTTTCCTACTCCGGCTTCGTGCGGCACCTGAACGAGCATGTGGATGTGGACCTGACCGTCGTGCAGGTGTCCGCCCCCGATGCGCAGGGCAACTGCTCGCTCGGCCCGGCCGTCGAATTCATGCCCGTCGTGCTGAACAAGAGTCGACGCGTGCTCGCACTCATCAATCGCCAGACACCGCGCATTCCCGGCGCGGTCAGCATTCCTTACAGCCGCTTCGACTACGTATGCGAAGTGGACACGCCACTGCCCAACTACTCGGCACCGGCCGATGCCATCACCGAGGCCATCTCCCGCAACATCGTATCGCTCATCGAAGACGGCTGCACGCTGCAGGCTGGTCTGGGCAAGGTTCCCACCGCGTTGATGCAACTGCTGCACGATCGTCGCAGACTGCGCATGCACTCGGGAATGTTGTCGGACGGCTTTCTGGAACTCGCCAAAGCCGGTGCGCTGGACATGTCTTATCCGCACACGACCTGCGTATTGGTCGGAAGTCAGCGCTTCTACGAACAGGCCGCAGAATTTGAATCACTGCGCGTTCTGGGCTGCGATGTCACCCACAGCGCGGCCACGCTCAATGCCATCGATCGATTCGTCGCGGTGAACTCGGCATTGGAAGTGGACCTGTTCGGTCAGTGCAATCTCGAACACGCCAACGGCATGGCCGTGAGCGGCTGCGGCGGCGCACCGGACTTTGCGCGCGCAGGCCGCATGTCGGTTGGCGGACGCAGCATCGTCGCCCTTCCCTCACGCCACAAGACCGGATCGCGCATCACGCCACAGCTCTCCGAGCATTCCGTGGTGACGCTCTCGCGCATCGACGTCGATTTCGTCGTCACCGAACACGGCGTGGCCAACCTCAATGGTGCCAGCGTGCATGAGCGCGCCGAGGCACTGATCTCGGTGGCGGCCCCCGAATTTCGCGACACGCTGCTGGCCTCCTGGCGCGGCATCGCGGCGCGACTGTAAGCCCAACCCCTCACAACAAATCAATCAATCTACTACTGGAGATCCAAGTGAATCTGCTCGAAGGAAAAGTCATCATCGTTACCGGCGCAGGTGCCGGTGTGGGCAAGGGTATCGCGATGGAAGCGGCACGCCAGGGCGCGAAGGTGATCGTCAACGACCTCGGCGTCAACATCGACGGAAGCGGCGCCAGCAGCGGCCCGGCACAGGAAACCGTCAAGGCCATCGAAGCCGAAGGCGGCACGGCATCGGCCAACACCGACAGCGTGGCCGAATGGGCATCGGCCCAGAAGATCGTGCAGCAGGCACTCGACCTCTACGGCCGCATCGACGGCGTCGTCAACAACGCGGGCAATCTGCGCGACATCCTGTTCCACAAGATGACCGAGGAAGATTTCGATGCCGTCATCAAGGTGCATCTGAAGGGCAGCTGGAACGTCTCGCGCGCCGTGGCACCGTATTTCAAGGGCCAGGGTAGCGGCTCCTACGTGCACATGACCTCCACCTCGGGCCTGATCGGCAACATGGGGCAGGCCAACTACATGGCGGCCAAGATGGGCATCGTCGGCCTGTCCAAGTCCATCTCGCTGGATCTGGAGAAGTTCAACGTGCGCTCCAACTGCATCGCGCCGTTTGCCTACACGCGCATGGTGGGCACCATCCCCACCGACACGCCCGAAGGCAAGGCCCGTCAGGAAGTCAACATGCGTCTCGAGGCCAACAAGATCGCTCCCTTCACCTGCGCGCTGCTGACCGACCGCGCAGCCAACGTGAGCGGCCAGATCTTCGGCGTGCGCAACAACGAGATCTTCCTGTTCTCCCAGCCCCGCCCCATCCGCACCGCCCACAACAGCGAAGGCTGGACCGTGGAAACCTGCCTCGACCGCGCCATTCCCATGTTCGCACCCTCGTTCTTCCCGCTCGACAAGTCGCGTGACGTGTTCACCTGGGACCCGGTCTGACCATGCAGCTTGCCAAAGTACTTGCGCGGGAATTCCCGCTGACCGAGCACACGATCACGCCGCGCGACTGCATGCTGTACTCGCTCGGCGTAGGCGTGGGTGACCGCCCCAATGTGGCAGAAGACCTGCAGTTCGTCTACGAAGACAAACCCGGTGGACTCAAGGTCTTCCCCGCGATGGTCAACGTCATCTGCCACCCCGGGCCATGGGTGAAGGAGCCGGAGCTGGAAATCGAGTGGGTCAAACTGCTGCATGGCGAGCAGTCGTTCACCATCCACCGCCCGCTCGAACCCGGTCGCACCTACGTGGGCGCGTATCGCGTCGCCAACGTGATCGACAAGGGCGAAGGCAAAGGCGCCATGCTTTACTTGGAGAAGACGCTCTCCGACAAGCTCACTCAGGAAAAAGTGGCGACCGTGCTCTCCACCTACGTCCTGCGCGGAGACGGCGGCTGCGGCGGAACCACCACCGAGGTTCCGGCCGTCCACCCCATCCCCGACACGCCGCCCGCCGACAGCATCAGCCTCACAACGCTGCCGCAATCGGGCCTGATCTACCGCCTCTCAGGTGACTACAACCCGATCCACGCATCACCGGAAATTGCCCGTAAGGCAGGTTTCGATCGCCCCATCTTGCACGGCCTGTGCACCATGGGCGTGGCAACACGTGCGATCCTGCAAGCCCTGTGCGACGACCAACCCGAACGCCTGCGCTCGGTCTCCCTGCGCTTTTCGTCGCCGGTCTATCCAGGCGAAACCATCATGACCGAGTTCTGGAAGACCGCATCAGGCGTAAGCTTTCGCGCGACGGCGACGGAGCGCAAGGTGGTGGTGCTGAACTTTGGGCATGCCCAGATTGCCTGAATTGGATAGCCTGAATTGAAGCAACAACTGCACAGCCTTGCGTTGTGCAGTTGTCGCAATCTTCATCTCGCCGCGCTCTCAACCGACAATCCTCAAAGGTCCAGCACCAGACACTGGTTCGTCGCCCCGGAGTAGCGGATCATCATGGCTTTCCAGTACGTGGGTAGGCACGAAGCAATACATGCAGAAGTCGTTGCTGCTCAGCGAATACCGTCGCTGGCCAATGACTCGGGTGAGAAGAAACGCTCATTCTTGCGCTCGACAGGAAAATAGCCACCGCCCGCCACACTCGCACTGCCTTGGACATACCAAGCCCCGGTCTGCAGATCCAAGCCATAACTCGCATCGGAGACACCACCGGATTCGTGCTCGTAGAACGGGACGGCGGCCTGATTGAGAATGCGGTACAGCTTGCCCGCAGCGTCGTATCCCTCGGCGGAGCCGGCACCCGGGGCGTCTTCGTCCCAAAAAAACACACGCTTGGCATATATGTGACGCATGCCGGGTTTGAGCGCAGCATCCACCTGCCAGACCCGATGCAGCTCCCAACGCACGCAGTCGGGATGCGGGAAGTTCTTGTTGTTCACGACCTTGTCGTCGGCGCAGGTCTTGGCGTTGTTCAAGGCGAAGTTGTTGTACATGATGAACTTCTCCTTTTTGCCGACGAGCTTGAAGTCGTAGCGGTCCATCGCTCCGCCAAAGCCCTTGATGTCGTCCATGGTCGAGGCGCCGCCCGTGTTGGGGCTAGGGGTGTCGTAGGCCAAATTCGGAGCGAGCTTGACCCGGCGCTGTCCCGGGATGTACTGGTAGACACGGCGGCCGATGTCCACCATGTCGAGCGAGTCGAGGATCAATACCTTCTCGCCCACCTTGCGTGCCGGTGCCGTGTTGGTCTGCAGCACCTTCCAGTAGACGACGTCTGGGGCATGCGGCGTGGTGCAGCCAGGATCGTAGTAGTCGTATTGCTGCAGGGCTTCCGTTCTCGTCTGCAGCACGGCCACGCCGTTGGATGGCGTGAGATAGCCCGTGACCTGCACCATGTAAGCGGGTGCCTGGTACTGGATCAGGTGATTCCACATCACTTCATACCCCGTCTTGGGAATCGGAAACGGAAAGCCGCCGGAGCAACCCTCCAGTTTCTGCTCGCCTTTGGTCGCCTTGCACGATCTGGCATTCTTCACCGTGTTGTCCAGCACCTGCTGCGGGTAGACCCAATCGCGCCGCGACGGGTACACGTCCATGCGGAAGTCCGGGTAGGCCTTGAACACTTCCAGCATGCCATCCAGTTTGTCGGAGTATTGGGCAGCGTTCTGCGCGGTGATCGTGAACAGCGGCTTGTCGTTGTACGGGTCGGGTCGCTGGCCAGGCGTCTTGCGGTCGTAGTCGGCCGGGGCCGCAGGGGCCTTGCCCGAATAGGGTGGAATCGCTCCATCCTTGTTGGCCCCTTTCTCCGAGCCGAACGCCGTCAGGCGCGCTCCGCCCAATTGCCTGGCTTCGTCTTCAGATACCGCTGCCGTCGCGGCTTGTCCCAGACACGCGGCCGCGATCAGTGCGACGCAAGTGTGTTGCGGTTTCACATTCATCTCCTTGTAGTGGTTGATCCGAACCTGACCTCAATGGCTCAGGCCAAGCTGTCGAGCGTGTCGATGTCGTCCATGGCAGTGGCCAAGCGCGATACGAACTGAATCGACGCAGCCATCGGCTGCATGTCGGGCATGCCGGGCGCGGGGTTGTAGGTAATGGTCCACCAGGTCAATGCGGCCGGCATCTGCTGTCGGTAATGCAGCCAGCCCGTGCTGAAATCAAGCTTGGGACCACCAGCCGCATGCAATCCGTCAAGGTAGCGACGCAGCAGATCGCGCTCCCATTCGCGGCGGTCTTCCACGGTCAAAGAAGTTCCGATCGCGTAGGCGAAATCTCGTGCCCAGTAACCATGACTGAGGCACTGCCAGTCCCCCAGCGCCATGGAGCCGTCGCGCAGGATGTACCAGTTCTTCAAATGCACATCTCCATGGGCGAGCGTGTGAGGCAGTCGGTGTGCGAGTTCCACTGACTTCACCGTGGCTGGCCAGATTTCGGCGGCGCGCCGATGCAGCCGCACGGGGATCAGGTCAGACGCCCTTGCGAAGCCTTGCTCGGAGCCTTCGCGCATGCCGAAGACCAAGGTGCCGTTGAAGTATTCCGGCCAACTTTTGAAGCGCTGGTGCTGCGCAAGCAGTTCAACATTTCCATAACACTGACCATGCAGACGCGCGAGCAGATCGATCTGGCTTTCGGCCAACTGGCGAGTGATGCTGGTCGTGTGATCACAGAAAGCCGTTACTTGATCGGTCAGGTCTTCGACCATCACGATGGAGTTAAGGGTCTCGTCATCGTAGTTGGCGAACACGCCAATCGGCGCATTGACGCCCTTCAGCAACGGGCGGACATGGTTGTAGAACGTCGACTCGGCATATGCCGCGCCACTGACGCCCAGCGCATACCGATTGGCCAGTCCTTGGCTCGCCTTGCAGAAAATGCGTGTCGGCAACGCCGCCTCGCGACCCGCAGCGTTGTACGCAACCTGCAGCCTGCGGCGGTTCGATGTGCCGTCGTCAGGAGCGTTCCAATCAAAGTCCACGACCTCCGCGCCCGGGTGCCCTTTGCACAGCGCGTCGGTCAGCCACGCAGCGGTGATGGCTTCGTAGTTCAGAGGTATCTCGTTGGCGCTGTAGACCTTCTCGTGTGCGCGGAGTTGGTCGTTCTCATATACCGCTTGCAGGCGTTCTAACGTCCATGTCATGGAGTGAGCTTCCGGTGTCGAATGATGAAAATTGCTTGGTGGTTTGGATCGCGTTGCTGGCAGTGGCCGATGCCTTTGAACGGTGCGCCACCTGCGACTTGCAACGTGGTCGAAGAATAGGTTGCGGCCTCAAGCGGCGGAACCGAGGTGGCCTGATCTGCACCACTTGCTTGCCCGATGCGCACCTGAACTGGGGAAATCCCTGTGGGTTCTGCCGACACTCAGGTGCCGTTCAGGCCACATACTGGCAACGCGCCCGCGAACCCAAATGCAGTGCATGGATAGGCCACGCTGCTTGCTGCATCCATGCAGGACTGGTGAGGGTTACCAACTCAGTTGCCCGTCTTCAAGACAAGGTCCGCATCCAGATATCGCGCCGCAGGACACAAAAGATGTTGTTGAAACTCACAAAAATTCGGTCTTATGTCGCCCGAATGAAGGCCAGAGGCATCGCCCCCGCGGACGTGCTGGCGGATTCGGGCTTGTCCGAGGATCTGCTGACGGACCCTGCCTTGCTGATTGCACCGCGTCAACGCGAGCGTGTCGTGCAAAACATGCTGCGTCTGACGCGCGACCCAGGCCTTGGACTGGAGCTGGGCTCACAAGCACAGCTCGTCGACTTCGGAATCCTGGCCCACGCACAGATGACGGCGCCCAACCTGCGCAGCGCGTTGGTGCTCTGGCAGAAGTATTCCAGCGCCGTGGGCACCACAACCGCCGTGGAGCTGGTCGACAAAGGTCGAAACGACTGGTGCATTCATTACAAGGTAGCCCGCACGGATCGCCCGTTCGGTCGGTTCGAGGCAGAGGAGATCACGTCCATGGCCGTGGGCTTGGGACCGTCGCTGCTCGGCCCCTTGTGGCAACTCGCCGAATGCACATACGACTATCGTGCACCCGCGTACAAGAACCGCTATGAAGAGGCCCTTGGCTGCCCCGTGCGGTTTTCCGAATCGATGATCTCCGTGCGCATAAGGTCCGTGTCGATCGACCATCCTCTGCCGGGTCACGACCCCGAGTTTCACGAGCTGTGCCTGCGCTATCTGGACCAGTTCATCCGCCAGTCCGGTCGCAACCGCCAGACTTCCGAGCGCCTGCGCAGCATGATGCTGAACCAGCCACAGGACCCACCGGACATCGCGCAGGCCGCAGACTACCTCGGCATGAGCCCACGCTCGCTGCGTCGGCATCTTCAGCACGAAGGGACTTCCTTCAGCGAGCAACTCAACCAATCCCGCCTGGACCTGGCGATACGCTCGTTGTGTCAGGAAGGCCTGCCAGTGAAGGAGACCGCCGCGGAACTCGGCTATCTCAACGTGCAGGCTTTCCGTCGCGCGTTCCGGGGCTGGACGGGGAAAAGCATCGGCGAATACCTGCGTACATATACGGCACCTTCGCTGAAGTAGGCGCGCTTTGGTGCGCTGCACCTCGCGGTGGAAGTCCCGGCATGTCAGAAATGGGCGTCTATTTCTAGACGTAGTGTCCAATGTGAAAAAGTGGACGCGATCTCGCACATTGGAGACTCTCGTTGCCAGATCGAATTACTGGGCGCTGACGATCAGCGTCGCTGCTCGATCTGCCAGCATGAACGTCGGTGCATTTGTGTTCGTTGATGGAATCAACGGAAACACCGAGGCATCCACCACTCGAAGACTCGCTATCCCACGCACCCGCAAACGTTCATCGACCACGGCGTCTGCATCGCTCCCCATGCGGCAAGAGCCCGCCCAGTGGTGCATCGAAGCGCCATATCGACGCACGTAATCCATCAATTCATCATCGCCCTGAATCTGAGCACCAGGCAAGCTTTCGGCTTTGACCCTTCCACGCAATGCCGGTTGCGAGAAGATGCTTCGTGCAATACGGAATGAATTGAGTACCGCCTGTTTGTCTTTGGGTGCGCTCAGATAATTTGCGTGAATCACCGGAGCCGCCAATGGATCTCCGGAACGGATCCCTACTCTTCCACGTGAATACGGGCGCAAGAAGCAGCTCGCAGCGCAGAACTCCGGCGTCTTGATGATGCTGACACTCCCGTCTGGTTTGCGTGACCAGGTTACCGGCTTGAAGTTGATCTGGGTGTCTGCCCGATCAGAGCCAGGAAGCGCCTTCACAAATGCCACAGCCTGAGATGCCCCCATGGTGAGCGCACCCTTGTGCGTGAGCAAGTATTGAATCCCGTGGAGCACTTGGCGCCAACTGGAGAAGTCCTTGTTCAATGAACTGTCCGAGGTACACGCGAAAACGCTGTGTGTGTAGAAGTGATCCTGCAGATTCTCACCAACTCCCGGTAAATGGTGCACGGCACTGATACCCTTGTCGGCCAAAAGTTGGGCATTGCCAATTCCAGAGTGCATCAACAGTGTGGGTGAACCAAAAGCCCCGGATGCAAGAATCACCTCACGACGAGCTGCGACCTGAAGCGTCACGCCGTTACGCATGTACTCCACACCAATCGCCTTGCGGCCTTCCAGCAAGACCTTCATTGCCTGGCTGTGATCGAACACATGCAGATTCTTGCGATTGCGAACCGGCTGCAAAAATGCATGCGACGAACTATGGCGGCGTCCATTCTTGATATTGAATTGCAGCAATCCAGCACCCGAATTGTTGCTGCTTCCGTTCATATCTTCATTGCGTTCGAAACCGGCTTGTCCACATGCTTCGATGAAATCCAGCGACGCGGGATGCACGTAGCTGGGATCGATGATGCTCAGTTCGCCTGCTTGGCCGCGAAGCTTCGAGTCACTCGCATTGCGCGACTCAATGTTTTGAAAATGCGGAAGTACATCAGCCCAGGACCAGCCCTTGATCCCGAACTGAGCCCATGCGTCATAGTCCTCCGGGTGACCGCGGCCGAACACCATCCCATTGATGAGACTGGAGCCCCCAAGCCCCTTTCCGCGAGGCGCATAGATGCGGCGGTCATTCAGTTCCTTTTCCGGTTCGGTCTCGAATCCCCAGTTGTAGGGCCCCCGGTTGAACATCTTCGCCGTCCCCGCAGGCATATTGGGCCAAAGTCCCTTGGGTGGTCCACCCGCCTCCAGAAGCAACACTTCACAAGCAGGATCGGTCGAGAGGCGATTGGCCAGAACGCAGCCCGCAGTTCCACCACCAACGATCACATAATCAAACGCCATGTTCATGCCAGCACCTTTGAATAATTGGCCTGCATGACCGACTTGACAACCGAATAGGCATCCAGACTTTCCGCACCACCTTCACGACCAAAGCCACTGTCCTTGATCCCGCCAAATGGCGTTTCAGCGGATGAGGCCTGGAAGGTGTTGATCGCAAGTGATCCAGCTTCCAAGCCCTCGCTCAACTTCTCGATGGCATCTGCATCATTGGTGAATGCATAGGCAGCGAGCCCGACGTTCAGCGAGTTCGCCTTGACCAAGGCTTCATCGAGCGTTTTGAAGCTGTTGATGATGGCAATCGGGCCAAAGGGTTCTTGACTCAGCACCTGCGCTTCGCTCGGAACATCGGCCAACACCGTCAGTGGGTAGAAGTATCCTTTTCCATCAGGACGCCTTCCGCCGAACAGTACCTTCGCCCCCTTGTCTCTGGCATCGTCAACCAGACGCTCGATATCCTGCACACGCTTGGCATTCGTGAGCGGTCCGATATCCGCGTCCTTGGAGAATCCATCACCGATTGCCACACGAGCTGCTTGCTCTGCAAAGGCTTGCGCAAATTGCTCGAAAATTTCCTCTTGTACAAAATAGCGCGTGGGAGAAACGCAAATCTGACCTGTGTTGTTCACCTTGGCCTTGACGGCCAGTTGCGCGACCTTCACCGGATCGACATCGCCACATACGACGACTGGAGCATGACCACCAAGCTCCAATAGACAGGGCTTCAATTGCGCACCCGCCATCTTGGCCAGTTGACGGCCCACACCCACCGAACCTGTGAACGTGACCAGCCGCACAGCTTCACTTTCGATCAGCTTTTGAGATATCTCGGAAGGGTCTCCATAAAGCAGGCTAAGCACACCCGCGGGCAACCCGGCATCCATCAATGCCTGAGCGATATGAAACGCCCCTGCCGGAGTCTCTTCAGCAGGCTTGAGAACAAGCGCACAACCTGCCGCAAGAGATGCGGCAATCTTGCGCATGGGTGAACCAACGGGCGCATTCCACGGCGAAAATCCCGCGACAACTCCGATGGGTTCCTTGCGAACCAAGCACCGTAGATCAGGGCTCATGGGAATGATGCGACCGTAATGACGCATGCCCTCGTTCGCATCCCACTCCAGTATGGAGGCCGCTCTGCGTACTTCAAAACAGGCTGCCTGAAAGTTTTTCCCCTGCTCCATCACAGTGGCGGCGGCAATCCGCTCGACACGAGACTTCATCAGTTCCGCTGCCTTGAGCAGAATGCGGGTGCGCTCAGCCACGGGCGTGTTCTTCCAGACCCGAAAGCCTTTCTGAGCGGCACAAATGGCCATCTCGATCTGCGCAGCGCTGGCATGGGGAATCTTCCCAACGAGTTCCTCTGATGAAGGGTTGATGACATCAATGGTTTTTTCACTGCCGATCCACTCACCGTCGATGAGCAGTCTGACTTCCGGATACTTCATTCTTGGCGTCCTGCAAAGCAAAAAATCGCAACAACCGCGGAGCTGTTGCGACTTCTGCATATTGGAAAATTCAGGGCTTGAAGCCCGACTGTTCAACCACTGGCTTCCAGAAACTGATGAGCGAGCGAACTTGCTTATCCATGTCTGCCCCCGTGGCGAAATCAGGGGAAACGTTCGACTGAAGCACGCGGCTCTTGAAAGCGGGATCGCTCAGCACTTTTTTGACCGCGTCTTCCATCTTTTTGCGTTCGTCAGCGGGTGTCTTCTTCGTGGACCACAGCCCCATGAATGCCTCCCCCTGCGTGACGTTGAAGCCCTGCTCTTTCATCGTCGGAACGGTCGGAAGCACAGACCAGCGCTTTTCTGTCATGAATCCCAGTGGCACGACTCGCCCCTCTGACACGAACTGAAAGATATCGCCAGGAGCCATGATGCCCACAGGTGCCTGGCTACCCAGAACTGCCGTCTTCACATCGCCTGCACCTTTGAAGGGAACCACTGTCATCTTCACACCGAATTCCTTGGTCATGACGACGCCCAGAAATTCGGTGATGCTCCCAGCTCCAGCTGATGCATACAGCGTCAGGGCAGGATCCTTCTTGGCCAATGCCACATATTCCTTGAGGTTCTTTGCGCCCGTGTTTGGGCTGCCATACAGACCCAACGGATACGAGATGACGCGTGCCACTGGAGCCATGTCTTCCAGATAGTTGTACCTCAGCGTGCTGGCGGGAACCAGAATCGTCGGGAAGATGGCCCAGCTGTCCGGTGAGAACAGATAAGTTGTGCCGTCATGCGGTGCCCCCATGAGCGCCTGTGCCGCAATGCGGCCACCGGCTCCAGGCTTGTTCTCCACAATGACGCTTCGTCCCAACTCCACTCGCAACTCATCTGCCAGCATGCGCGCAACCGCGTCACTCGTACCGCCGGGGACAAATCCCACCAGAAGCTTGATGGGTGCCGACGAGTTCGCCGCCGAGTACTGACTCGCGACAGCAAGCAAGACCGCCGATGCAGCGATCTTGAAACGCTTGAGAATTTTCATTTCTGTGCTTCCTGAAGCGCTTAGAACGCCTTGCGAATACCCACGGAGAACGTGGTGTTCGTGGACTTGTCCTTCTGACGGCCGACGCCCACATCCGCGTACAGACGTGTTTGCTTGCTCAGGTTGTAGTCATAACCCAAGCCCAGCTTCTCGCGATCATTGAGCTTGTAGTCGCCGCGTACCTTGGTATATGCGGCCTTCACACGACCTGGACCGACTGGTGCATCAAGAGCCAACAGGTACTCCATCGAGTCGTAGTTGAAGTTCTTGTTCTTGGCCTGTGCGACATAGCCGATGAGTCGAAGGACATCGAAGTTGTAATGCACAGCCACGTTCAGGAATTCGTCATTGACCGCCGCTGTGGCCGCCACCGCATTGTTCTTCTTCGCATAGCCCAGACCTGCATAAAGACGCTCGGCCTGATACTGCACATTGAAGCCGCTTTGCGCGCTGGTCAGCTGTTCATGCATGCCGTAGGCCAGATCGAAGCTGAAGCCATTGATGCGCTTGGATTTGAAGCCCACCGTGTTGTTGGTGCGCGATGCATTTTCAGATGACGAAGCAAAGTCCGCGTACAGATTTGCCGGGCCAACCTGGCCCACGCCGTCCATACCGAACGGATCGGACTTGATGGCAACCCAGAACGCTGGGATGAAGTCACGCCCCATCCAAAGAGTACCGATGTCCTTGTGCGACAGACCTACGGTTGACTGCATGAAGAACGGTTGCTTGGTGTTGTAGTCACCGGTATCCGGATTGAAGCGGTGCTCCAGTTGAAACTGAGCAGTCAGCCCTCCGCCCAGATCTTCTACCCCGCGAAACCCCACACGCGAAGCGGACGCCTGCTTGACTTGCCAGGCATCACTGGTGCCGTTGGCACCTGCATTGTTGGCAGTGCCGCCATTCCCCTTGGTGATGCCCAAGTCCACCACACCATAGATCTCAACCTTGCTTTGCGCGGCTGCTGTGAAAGAGGCTGCGGCCAGGATGGTGAATACAAATTTGCTTCTCGACATTGAAATCTCCGTTTAGTTCTATTTATTCTTTCATTGTTTTATCAAACGGAACAACAATGGTTTTCCCTAGAGATAAAACAAGAGTTCATAGGAATCCGCAGCAAATCAACTTGCAGCTCACTTAAAAAATACCAATTTTTCGAAAAAACCCATCGCAAAAACCCAAGTAACAACCCTAATTTTGGATGTTTGTGTTATTTTTATAGTTTGCTATAAAATTCACACAAACATCAATCGTTCAAGCAATGTCGTCATCCTTCACCACTTCGACGTCCACACTCACACAACAGATTGCTGCGCATTGGTGCGATAGCGACCTGAACGGCTTGCCAGAGGAACTGACCCAACTCGTGCGCCAGCGTGTTCTGGACACCATCGCCGCCGGTATCGCAGGCGTGGATGCCCCCGAAACGGTTGCAGTGCGCCGGGGAGTGAGTGCCATGCATGGCAACACGTGCCCCAGCGATGGGAATGCGGTGGCATGGGGTACACAAACACACTTGCCCGTCGCGCAAGCGGCGCTGGTCAACGGCACGGCATCCCATGCGCTTGAGTTGGACGATTTCGACGGATGTGGTCACACGGGTGCTGTAGTTGTCCCTGCCGTGACTGCCGTCGCTCAAGCGAGCGGTGCTAGCGGTGCTAGCGGTGCCACTGTGTTGACAGCCATTGCAGCGGGCTACGACCTGGCCGGCCGCATGCTCAATGCGGCCGGCGGATACAGGGCACACAATGGCCTCGGCTGGCACTCGACGGCCACCTGCGGAACATTTGGCGCAGCCTTGGCAGCTGCCAGGACATTGAAATTGGATGCCGAGCGCACCACACATGCTCTGGGTATCGCTGGCACTTACATGGGTGGCGTCTGGGCCTTCATGAAGGATGGCGCAATGACCAAGCGCATGCATCCAGGAAAAGCCGCCGAGACTGGCGTCGCGGCGGCGTATCTCGCTCAGGCAGGCATGACGGGACCAGCCCATATCCTCGAGTCCGATTGGGGAGGTTTCTTCAAGACCTATTGCGGAACGCAAGCGCAGCCAGAGCGTGTACTGGAGCAGCTCGGGGAGTTCAACGCCATTGCGCTCACAGGCATCAAGCCTTATGCCTGTTGCCGAGCATCACATGGTGCCATCGACGCCATGCTGCAGTTGCAAAGAGTGCACGCACTTCGCGCTGAAGAGATCGCACGCATCGAAGTGCACTGCCCAGCCCACACTGCCAAGCTGGTAGGTGGATATCGCGTTCAAAGCGTTCTCGACGCACAGATGAGCATGCCGTACTCGCTGGCAGTCACCGCCCTGACTGGCCGCGCCGATCTGCCGCAATTTGCACCTCCGCAAATCGACAACCCACAGATCCAGCGCCTGATGCAAGCGATCGCATTGGTTCCCGATCTGCCTGCCGAACATGTGCACGGACCGATCGTCCAAGTGCAATGCATCGACGGACGCACTCTGCAAGCGCAAGTGCAGTTTGCCAAAGGGCATCCCACCAATCCGATTACCGACTCCGAGTTGCGCACCAAAGCGCATTCGCTGATCACACCGCGTCTTGGCGAAGCACGCTTTGAAGCCATCGAACAAGCTGTTGCAGATCTGCACAACGTCAGCGACTTCCGCACCTTTGCCGCACTGCTGCGACCCGCACAGTGATCTTCCCGAACTTCATTCAATCACTCTTCACTTGCAGGACCCGCAGATGAACATGCCCCGAGAACTGCCCAGCGGCAGCACCACCGAACCTCTCGCAACCGCCACACCCACTTCCGTGGCGGAAGCCTACCTGTCCCTGTTGAAAACACGCGGCATCGACTACTTCTACATTGGCGCGGGAACAGACACAGCCCCTATCGTTGAAGCCTATGCCAAGGGTCTGTCGGGCGGACAGGACTTCCCCGAGCCGGTGATCGCGGTGCATGAAAATCTGGCGGTGGGAATGGCCCATGGCTACTACATGGTGACCGGCAAGCCTCAGGCCGTAATGCTGCACGTCACCGTAGGTGCCGCCAATGCGGTATGTGGCCTGATGAATGCGGCACGCAGTCAGGTTCCCATGTTCTTCACCGCAGGCCGCACGCCGCTGTATGAAAAGGGTGTGCTGGGCGCACGCAACAGTCCCATCCATTGGGCGCAGGAAATGTTTGACCAAGCGGGCATGGCTCGCGAGTTGGTGAAGTGGGACTATGAACTGCGCGATGGTCGCAACGTCGACGAAGTCGTTGACCGTGGCCTCTCGATCGCCATGGCCGAGCCCCGTGGCCCCATCTACCTGACGCTGCCACGCGAAGTGCTGGCGCAGCCGATGCCCGCCGACTACAAGCGCCGACCCGCCCAGCCCGTAGTCAGTGCACCCTACCCTGACCCAGAAGGCGTGACACGCATTGCTCAGGCCATCAAGAATGCCAAGTACCCACTCATCGTGGTGAGCTCCAGCGGCGCAGACACCCAGACCGTTCCCGTATTGGACACACTGCTTCGCACTTACGGCATCGCGGTGGCCGAAAGCATGGGTCACTTCGTGAATGTGCCGTTCACGCATCCCCACCATCTCGGCCACGACGCCACAGCCGTGGTCAGTCGCGCGGACGTGGTTCTCACGATCGAATCCGACGTGCCATGGGTGCCGGGCCGTGCTGAGCCACCGGCAGATGCGTTCATCGCTCAAGTCGGTGTGGACCCGCTGTTCCAGGACTTGCCGCTGCGCAGCTTCCAATCCTCCGTGACGCTGGTTTCACGCTCGCTGCCCTTCCTCAAGGCACTGCAAGCAGAGCTGGAACGAATCGGAGCAGCAGACACCGCCGCCGATCGCATTGCCAAGATCAGCGCAGACAGCCTCACTTGGCGCACGTCGCTCACCAAGCAACTGGAGCAGGACACTGTCAAGGGCGGCCTCATCACGAAGCAATTCCTCTCGCATTGCATCGACCAAGTTCGGCCCAAAGATGCGCTGGTGATCAGTGAGTACACCATCCGCGCCGAGCACATGAGCTTCACCGAGCCCGGAACCTACTTCCTCAACTCGACCGCTGGCGGCCTGGGCTGGGGCTTCCCCGCCGCATTGGGCGCGCAACAGGCCGCGCCCGACAAACTGGTGATCTGCGTGCAGGGAGATGGTGCCTACATGTTCACCAACCCGGCCTCGTGCCATCAGGCCGCCGAAATGCACAACCTGCCTGTGCTGATGATCGTGTTCAACAACCATCACTGGCAGGCTGTCGAACAGACAACGTTGGCGGTGTATCCCGATGGCGCAACTCGCGCATACGTGAAGGAACACGGCATGGCACCGCTCTCGGGCTTGGGTCACATGCCCGATTTCGAGATGTACGCCCAAGCCTCCGGAGGCTATGGCGAAAAGGTCAACACACGCGAAGAACTGCTGCCTGCACTTCAGCGCGCCATCCACGCAGTGACTGTGGAAAAGCGCCACGCTCTGCTCAACGTCATGGGTGCGTGATCGCATCCCCTTCCATCCACTTCTCTCTCCCAAGGAATAGCTGCCATGTTCGACTTTCCCAAAGCTGTTGCGATCAAAGAAGAAGGCCCTCGCGAAGGCTTTCAAATTGAAAAGGGCCTGATCAGCACCGATGACAAGGTTCGCCTGATCGATGCACTGTCCGAAACAGGACTCAAACAGATCGTCGTTTGCTCGTTCGTGAACCCCAGAGTGGTTCCGCAAATGGCCGACGCCGATGAAATCTGCCAACGCATCAAACGCAAGGAAGGCGTCAAATACACCGGCGTCTGGCTCAACGAAAAGGGACTGGACCGCGCCAAGGGCACCGGCGTGCTCGACATCACCGGCTCCATCACGCTGACAGCTTCTGCCACCTTCCTGCAGAAGAACCAGAACTCCAGCTTCGAACACAACCAGGCCGAAGCCAACCGCATTGCTGCCAACTTCGCAGCCAGCAACATCGTCGTGAACAACGTGAACGTGGCTTCCGCATTTGGCTGCAACTTCGACGGAGACATCCCGCTGGAGCGCGTGCTCTCTCTGATCGACACCGGCTTTCGCATCGCCAAGGACAACGGCTTGAGTCCTGAACGCATCGGCCTGCTGGACACCATGGGCTGGGCCACTCCAGTCGCCATTCGCAAGACTGTCGGCGCCATCCGCGAGCGCTATCCAGACAAGCTGATCGGCCTGCATCTGCATGACACCCGCGGCATGGGCATTGCAAACGCATATGCAGGGCTTGAAATGGGCGTGACATCCTTTGACGCCTGCGTAGGAGGTCTGGGTGGTTGCCCGTTTGCGGGCAACAAGGGGGCTGCGGGCAATGTCTGCACCGAAGACCTGGTGTTCATGCTCAACGAAATGGGCATCGAATCCGGCGTGGACTTGGACAAACTCATCGAGTGTGCCGTTCTCGCGGAAGAAATCGTCGGACACCCGCTGCCCGGCCGCGTCAAGCTGGGCCGCAACCTTGACCGCATTCGCGACCGCGTGCGCGAAGCACAAACCGCAGCCGCGTAACGCGCTCCCCAACCTCCGCAGCTCATCCCGCAACAGCCTGCCAAATGCAGGCTGAAGGCAAGCGCACGCCTTCATTTCAAGATCGAGAAACATCATGAACGCAGTAGCCGAATTCGACGCTGATGCACCCAGCTTTCAGCTCCCTCCCATGGTTCAGGAAATCCGTGACATGACTCGTCGCATCGTTCGCGACGAGCTCATGCCACTGGAGCAGCAATATCTGGCCAGCGACTGGGCCACCTACGGTGCCGCCATGGAAAACCTTCGCGGCGTTTTCGACAAGAAGATCGTGGACCGACTGGTCTCCATCTCCAAAGACACCGGACTTTGGAACATGACCGTGCCTGAGGAATACGGCGGCACTGCAATGGGCCTGTTGACACAAGTAGTCGTCAGCGAAGAACTGCACTACTGCGCCGTTCCATTCCCCATGGCGACAGTTCCCAACATTCTTTATGAAGCACGCGGTGACCAGATCGAACGTTTTCTGAAGCCCGTGATCGCCGGTGAAAAATCTGCCTGCTTTGCACAGACCGAACCCAATGCGGGATCCGACCCGGGAGGCATGATGCAGACCCGTGCCACCAAGACCGATGGAGGCTGGCTGATCAATGGCACAAAGATGTGGATCTCCAACGCGTTGAGCTCGGACATCATCCAAGTGCAAGCCATGACGGATGCCGACAAGCGCCAACGCGGCGGCATCACCATGTTCATCGTGGAAAAAGGTGCCCCTGGTCTGAACATCGAAGAAAGCGGCATCCGCACTTGGCTGGGATCTCGTTCGGCTCAGTATGTCGTGCATTTCGACAACGTGTTCGTTCCAGATGAAAACGTGTTGGGTGATGTCGGCAACGGCTTCCGTCTGGGTCAACGCTGGCTCACCATCCATGACCGTCTGCTGCGTGCACCACAAGCGCTGGGCCGCATGCAACGCTCACTCGACATGTCGGTCGAATGGTCCAAACAACGCGTCACCTTCGGCAAGCCGCTGGCGGATCGCCAAGCCATCCAATGGCGGTTGGTGGACATGCACGTCGACATCGAAGCACTGCGCGCCATGACTTACTCGGCTGCTGCACGAGGTGACCGCGGCGAAGACGTACGCAACGACGCATCGCTCGTGAAATTCACGGCTGGTGAATGGGGCGCCCGCACCATTGACCACGCCATCCAGATTCACGGCGCCATGGGCGAAGCCCTTGAGTTGCCACTGACCGTGTTCTATCGCCTGCTTCGTCACCTGCAGATTGGCGGCGGTACGACCGAAATGCAGAAGATGCTCATCGCTCGTCAGTTGCTCAAGTAAACCCTTTTGTCAGTTGCCACAAGGAATCATTCATGTCCTACATCACTCCAGAAATGAAGGCACTGATCGGCGTCCCCGGTGAAGTGCAAACGGCCTCCGTGCCGCTGAGCGCAGACATGCTGCGTCGCTTCACCCAAGCCGTCATGGAAAGCGACCCGGCCCACTGGGACCCCGTCGAGGCATCCGCTCGCGGCTTCGGGTCTCCAGTAGCCACGCCGCTGCAACCCCTGCATCTTTTCACCCGAGCCGCAGGCACGCCCGACACATTCGAAAAGTTCAAAGAAAACCCTGATTGGGACGGTATGGGTGGCACGGTCAGCAAGGGCCTTCCAAGTCTGAAGTTGCCATTCAAGCGACTGCTCAATGGTGGCTATGCCTGCGAATTTTTCAGCTTCGCCAAGCTCGGCGATGTAGTAAGCCGTCAATCCACCTATGTCGACATTGCCGAGCGTGAGTCGTCTTCCGGTCCGATGATCATTTTCAAGACAGAAACGATATACACCAATCAGAGCGGCGAAAAGCTCCTGCGCATCGTCCACACCGAACTGGCCCGTTGATCCAGGAGACACTGAAATGACCCAGACTACTGCAGCCACCCCTGTCTTCGAGAACCTCAAGGTCGGCGACGAACTCACATCTCTCGTGCGCGGCCCCATCACCACTTCGCACCTGATGCGCTGGTCTGCCGCAATCGAAAACTGGCACCGCATTCACTATGATCGTCCCTTCGCGATCGAACATGACAAGCTCCCTGGTCTGCCCATCAACGGCACTTGGAAGCAGCATTTCCTCGTGCAGATGATGCGCGAATGGATGACCCCAGCAGGCTGGCTCTGGAAAATCGATTTCAGCTTCCGCAAGCTGGACGTGGCCGGAACGACACTGACGGCATGGGGTCGCATCACCCATCTCGAAGTGCGCGATGGCTATGGCCATGTGACCTGTGAAATCGGCATCCGCAATGAAGAAGGCCAGGAAAGCACTCCCGGCACAGCCGTTGCCGTGCTTCCGCTGCAAAACGGCAAACCCGTGCCCTATCCGTTCGTGATCGAAAATGCATAACGCAGCAACCACACCCAGCGCACTAGCGGGCGTGCGAGTGGTCGAGCTGGCTGGCAATCATGCCGCCCAGTTCGCCGCACGATTGCTCGGTGATTTCGGCGCGCAAGTGCTCAAGGTGGAAAGACCCACTGGTGATCCACTGCGTCAGGAAGGCCCTGCCATCCCAGGATCAGCCCACAGCGCACTTTTCGAGTATCTGAACTGGAACAAGCAAAGCCTTGTGCTCGATCCGAGCGACGTTGCAGACGCCGAGACAGTCACCAAGCTGCTCGCGGCAGCAGACATACTTGTCTTCGGCTGGGGGCCCACCGAAACAGCCAACACCTGGGGACTGACTCCTCAGCTATTGCACGAGCGTTTTCCGCATCTGTCCATCGTTGCCGTCAGCGACTTTGGCTGGGATGGACCAGAAGCCAATTGGCAAGGTGGCGATTTGGTTCTGCAGGCCATGGGCGGCATCATGTCTTTCAGCGGCCTGCAGAACCGTGAACCACTCAAGCCTGGACTGCGTCAGTCTGCCTACTGTGCGGGCCTGAATGGTGCCTACACCGCCATGGCAGCTCACTTCCACGCTCTGCGAACTCAAAGCGGTAGCCTGATCGACCTCTCGGCCATGGAGGTGGTCGCTTCCGAGCTGGTCTCCGTTTTTCCGGCATATTCGCTGGCCGGCGTGGTCGCCGCCCGTCGCTCTGCCGTTCAGGACCCGCTGCTCAGCGGCGAGCCCCTGCCGGTGCTCGACGGCTACGTGACCCTTCAGGTCAATCCACTGTATGGCCCGGATCGCTTCGCGCAACTGCTGAACGAGCCACGTCTTTGCGACGAACGCTTCGCATCACAGCAAGGCCGCATCGATCACGCCGAAGAACTTCGCGCGCTGTTGCACGCGGCGCTCAAAGGCCGGTCTGGCCGCGAACTGTTCGAGAAGGCCAACGAAGAAGGTCTGCTCAGTGGTGTGCTGCAATCGGCTGCACAATTGATGGACTGCGATCATCTCGCCACGCGAGATCTCTGGACAGAGGTTCCAGTTGCCGATGGCAAAACATGGAAGCTGCCCTCACGCATCGCTCGCATGTCCGCCACACCGGTCTCCGTGCGCACCCTCGCACCGGCGCTTGGCAGCACATCGCGGGCCGAAGCGCTGGGCAGTGCGGCGTCCGCAAGTGTCCGCCGCACGACGGCTGCAATATCGGGTGCCGCAACCAATGCTCCATTGACGGGACTTCGGGTTCTGGACCTGTCCACCGTATTCGCAGCGCCCTATATGGGAGCGCTGCTGGCAGATCTCGGAGCGGAAGTGATCAAGATCGAAGCCCCCAAGCGTCTCGATCAGTTGCGTGCGGGTGGCTTCGGCTATCTGGTCGACAACGATCCGGGCGACGCCGGCTGGAATCGCTGCTCGACATTTCAGATGCTCAACCGAGGCAAGCGCTCTGTCGTACTCGATCTGCAGACACCCGCCGGCCGTGACGTGCTGTGCGAGTTGGTCAAGCAAAGTGACGTACTGATCGACAACTTCACCCCGCGTGTCATGCGTGGCTGGGGACTGCCGTACGAGAAGCTGGCCGAGCTGAATCCCCGCCTGGTCATGCTGTCCAACACAGGCTATGGCTCCAATGGACCTTGGTCCTCCTACAAGGCACAAGGCACAACGCTGGAAGCCACCATGGGCTTGAGCAACTACGCCGGCTATGCTGGCGAGTCAGCCACCAAGGTGGGGCAGTCCTATCCGGACTTTCTTGCCGCGTGGTCAGGGCTGACCTGCATCATGGCAGCATTGGTTCATCGCGAGAACACAGGCCAGGGGCAATGGATCGATCTGGGAATGTACCAACTGGGCCCACTCGTCATCCCGGAATCGTTCATTGCAGTACAAAGCGGTCAGCAAGACGTCGCGTGCCGAGGCAACGCCGAATGGAATGCCCACTTCAGTGGTGTCTTCCAATCAGCAGGTGACAACCGATGGATGGTCATAAGTGCAGCAACACATGCCATTCGCCAAAAGCTGAGCGCACTCGTCAACGCACCGGCAGATGCAAGCGACGCAGCTCTCCATACTCACTGCGCAGCATGGTCATTGCAGCACACCCCACTTTCCGCCGCGCAGAAATTGCAAGCCGCAGGGGTAGCTGCTGGGGCGGTCAACGAAAGCAGCGACCTGATTCGCGAGCCTCAGTTGGTGGCGCGACGGTTCTTCGAATGCGTCGACTTCGAGTCTGACATAGGCGAGCGCGCCTTGATCGGCCGACCTTACATCTGGCATGGTGCATCTGTCGGCATTCGCCGTCGTGCACCGCACTTCGGTGAGGACAACGCAGACGTACTGGGCCAACTGCTCAAGCTGTCCCCCGAAAGCATCCGCCAACTGCGCGAAAGTCAGGTTGTGTCCGATACACCCATCAACCCACCGAAACTGCTGCCGATCGATATCGGAGCACTGGTGGCTCGCGGCACGATCAAGACGCATGACAAGCGCTACCGTGAGGCCTCCTCCGAATATCGTTCAACCAACCTAGTTCAGGAAACTACACCATGACGCAATCCGTCTACCTCGTCCTCGATATGCAAAATGAGCTGGTCCACGAAGATGGACCGGCCGCCAAGGGTCCCATGGGCGCTCTGCTCAAGGAGCGTCGCACGCTGGAAAACACGCAACTGGCCATTGAGCGAGCTCGCGCTGCCGGCGTGAAAGTAGGCTTCGTGCGGGTGGGCTTCTCTGATGACTATCATGAATGCCCCACCGGCTCGCCGCTTTTCGGAGGAGCGCCCAAGGCCAGCATGTTCAAACTGGGAACATGGGGCACCGAAATTCACCCTTCGTTGGACCAGCAGCCGGGTGACATCCAGGTGGTCAAGCACCGCGTCAGCCCCTTCTATTCCACCACCTTGCTAGCGCAACTGAGTGCCGCAGGCATTCGTCGCATTTACTGCTCCGGCGTATCCACACAAGCTGTCGTTCAGGCCTGCGTGCGTGATGCCCATGACCGTGACTTCCAAGTCGTGGTGATCGAAGACGCTTGCTGCGCGCACTCGGAACAGGAACACCAGAACTCCATTCAGAGCATTTCCCGCTTCTGTACAGTCGAAAAAGCAGCCACTGTCAACTTCGCCGCTTAAACTCTCGGGTAGCAAAAGGCGTTACTCTAACTACATGTCTGAAGATCAAACCGTCCCAAAGGAACCTCTGAGCGTTCGCGAGCGTGGAAAACAGCGCCGTCGCATCCGAATCAAGGAAACGGCACGCACCGTGTTTCTGGAGCTCGGCTACGAGGCCGCCACGACACGCGAAATTGCGGATCGCGCAGATGTCTCTCAAGGGACGTTGTTTGCTTACGCCCCGACGAAGTCCGAGCTTCTGCTCATGATCATCAATGATGATCTTGAGGTGCTTCGTGCCGACAAGTTCGGAAGTGACGCCCTGACCAGACCGTTGATCGACATCCTGATGGATTTCGCCAAGCGTGACATGGACTACTGGGCGCAATACCCTGAAATGGCCCGTCAGGCACGCCGTGAAGTCGGCGTGGTTCTGCTGGGCCGCCCCTCCGGCCCTGAGGCAGTGCGCTATGCCGCCTGGAAGCCGACCCTGCTGAACGCTCTGGCTGCCATCGTGCGTGAAAAGCAAGGCGCGGGGTTTCTGCGTTCCGCTGTGTCGGCAGAACTGGTGTCCGAGCTCTGGTGGGCCATCTACAACCAGAATTTGCACAACTGGCTCATGTCCGATCAGCCCAATGTCGCCCAAGGCTTGTCCCAGCTCCGCAATCTGCTGCAGTTGGCCATTGCCGGCATTCAGCCATTCAGCGCGACAACGCTTCCCACTGCTCACTGAGCCGTCGGCATCTGCAATGCCGCCGATCTCGATGCGAACGCCCAAGCAAAAAAGGCACCGTGTCCCTGACACGGTGCCAAACTGATTCCTTGGAGTTTCTCTGAATCAGTTGGGTTTGAAGCCTGATGCGGACACCATGGGCTTCCAAAAATCTTGCAGATGTCGCACCTGTTTGTGCAATTCTTGCGAAGATCCAAAGTCGGCCTCCATGTACGCAAGATTGAGTTTCTGCACAAAACTCGGCTTGCCAGACACCGACTGAATCGCTTTTTCCATCTTGCTGCGCTCGGTCGCCGGAGTCTTGCTGGACGCCCACATGCCCATGAATGCACTGCCTTGCGTGACCTTCACTCCTTGCTCTGCCAATGTAGGGATATGCGGGGCCAGCGCTGACCTCTTTTCCGATATCACGCCCAATGGAATGATTTTCTTGTTGTCCTCGGACAGCACATCGCTGGGCGACATGATGGCTACAGGAACCTGACCGCCGATCAGCATCGTCTTGACTTCGCTGGCTCCCTTGAACGGAACAACAGACAACCTTGCCCCCACATCCTTGGACATCAGCAAACCCAGAAACTCGGTGATGCTTCCTGCCCCTGAAGAGCCATAGAAGGCCAATTCAGGTTGGGTCTTCACTTTGGACACGTAATCCTGCATGGATTTCACCCCGCTCGAAGCGCTTGCAAAGAAGCCCAACGGATACGACACCACGCGAGCAACCGGTGCCATGTCCTTGACATAGTCGTAGCGCAGTTGAGCGGCCGTCATCGTGATGGTCGGGAAGATGGCCCAGCTGTCAGGGGAGAACAAGTATGTCGATCCATCAGCGGCGGCCGTCTTCAGTGCCTGAGCGGCCAAGCGTCCACCAGCACCTGGACGATTCTCGATCACGATGTTGCGCCCCAGCTCCGCTCGGAGTTCTTCAGCAAGCAGCCGCGCGACCATGTCCACATTGCCGCCTGCCGAAAAGCCGACCAGGATACGGATCGGTGTCTTGTCATCCGCCGAAGCCGCGATGGCACTGAATGCCAACGCCGCGACGGATATCTTGTTCCATGCAAATTTCATGTTTTTCGCCTCCCCAACTCAATTGGATGAATACGTTTTGTCATGCACACATGATCGACACACTCTTGGTGTTGACATATGACTCCAAGGCCTCCGGACCGCCTTCGGAGCCGTACCCTGAATCCTTCACCCCTCCAAATGGCATCTCGGCTGAAGCTGCGGCAGGCTGATTGATCCACAACATGCCGACCTCCAATCCGCGCGCAATCTGATGCGACGTCTTGAGCGAGCGGGTATATGCATAGGAAGCCAGGCCATACGGCAAGCGGTTCGCCTCTTTGATCGCTTCTTCGATGCTGCTGAATGACTGCACCGCGGCAATGGGACCGAATGGCTCTTCATTGAACACTTCGGCATCCGTTGGAACGTCTGTCAGCACCGTGGGTGACCAGAAATTGCCGCATTGGCCCACACGCTCTCCTCCGAGAGCCACTGTGGCACCCCGTTGCCATGCGTCATGCACCAACTTTTCCATCGCCCCAATGCGACGCGCGTTTGCCAGAGGGCCCATGGTCGTTGATGCATCCATGCCGTTACCCACATGCAGACCCTTTGCTTTGTCCACGAAAGCTGCCACGAACTCGTCCTTGATGCGTTCGTGCACCAGAAACCGCGTCGGTGCAATGCAGATCTGACCCGCGTTACGAAACTTCCCCGCGCTCGTGCAACGCGCCGCCAATTCGATATCTGCATCTTCAGCGATGATGACCGGCGCATGTCCACCCAGCTCCATCGTCACACGTTTCATATGACGACCCGCCAACGCGGCCAACTCCTTGCCGATCGGTGTGGATCCGGTGAAGGTGACTTTGCGAATGATGGGACTCGCAATCAAATATGCGGATATCTGAACCGGGTTGCCGAATACCAGCCCCACGGTACCTGCCGGCACGCCAGCATCCACCAGTGCTGCGATCAGCGCCGCTGGAGCCGAAGGTGTTTCCTCCGGTGCCTTGACGAGACACGAGCAGCCAGTTGCCAGTGCCGCGCCCACCTTGCGCACCACCTGATTGATCGGGAAGTTCCAAGGCGTGAAGGCTGCCACTGGGCCCACAGGCTCCTTGAGCACCATCTGCTGCACCATTGAATTGCGCGACGGAACAATGCGCCCATAGACTCTCAGCCCCTCGTCGGCAAACCATTCCAAGATCTCCGCACCTGCCATGACCTCACCGCGCGCCTCGGCCAGCGGTTTGCCCTGCTCCAGAGTCAGGTTGATGGCAATCCTGTCCGCACGTTCTCTCAGCAAGACAGCAGCACGACGCATAGTCAGCGCGCGATCATGCGCACTGACATCACGCCAGCGCTCAAAACCTCGCTGAGCATCGGCTAGTGCAAGATCCAGATCGCCGAGGCTCGCATGGGCCACCTTGCCAATAGCCAGCCCGGTGGCTGGATTCAATACATCGATGGTGCCGCCATCAGCAGCGTCTACCCACTGATTGTCAATCAGCAGCTTGGTATCTGGATACTCGACCAAATCTTGGTTGGGGTTCATCATCGGGTGCACTGAAGCACGCCCTGCCGATGCAGGGCGTGGGCTGGAAGGGAGGAATGGAAAAGCGCTGCGCCATTGAGCGATCGGCGCGCTGTAGACAAGGCATTGAAGCCTCTGTGGCATCAGAGGCTGCAGTGCTTCAGATAGCGACCTTGTCAGCGTCGTAGGCGTACAGCCAGTCGTAGCGATCTGCGATGGGCTCGGAACTCCATTCACGCGCGAGGTACTTGTCGGCAGACTCCTCTGTCGCCAACTCGTTGCTGTGGAAGCGACCGGTGTTGGACATGGCACCCCGCACCATGCGGCTGGTGCGCTCGATACGAGCGGTCTCATAACGTTGCAACGCGGCAGCAGGAACCGCCTGACCTTCTTCAAGGCAACGGGCGAGCACTACGCCATCTTCGATGGAGTGCACCGCACCTTGCGCGAGAAACGGCAGCGTGGCGTGGCAAGCGTCGCCCACCAAGCTGACACGCCCCAGCGACCAACGCTCAATAGGCTCACGCTTCATGAGGGCCCACTTCAGCAACGTGGGACTCAGGCGAATCATGGTCTGCACGTCCTCGTGCCAGCCCTTGAAGTCGGAGAGGCACTCTTCAGTGGTGCCTGGCTCACTTCCCGCCTGAGCGGTCCAGGTCTTGCCTTCGATCGTCGCCACGAAGTTCATGATCTCACCACGATGCAACGGATAACTCACCACGTGCGCACCGGGACCAATCCAGGTGCTGCCCACATGCACTTGCATATGCTGGGGCAGGTCTTTCATTGGAATCAGTCCACGCCATGTCACCATACCCGAGAACTCGGGATTGCATTCGCCCCACAGCGTGTTGCGAATCACGGAGCGCCAGCCGTCAGCACCAATCAGCACATCACCACTGATGCGTGAGCCATCCGCGAGCACCAACGTTGCACTGGTGTCATCTTGGTCCAGTCCAGCGGCTCGGCTGCCCAGCTTGATGGCATTGGGCTTCAGCGCCTGCACTGCATTCTTCAGGGTATCCAGCAGATCAGGGCGGTAGACGGTCAGGTAAGGATATCCATACTTCTCGATCGCACTCTTGCCCAGATCGAACAACGGCCATGCCTTGCCTGTGTTCCACAGACGGAACTCCTTGCGCACCGGATCACAGGACAGCTCCTTGAGCGTATGGAAGACCCCCAAGGCGTCCAGCGCGCGGCAGCCATTGGGACTGATCTGGATGCCGGCACCCACTTCCTTGATCTCGGATGCCTGTTCATACACTTCGACGTCGATACCTTTGCGCAGCAAGGCCAAGGCCGCCGACATGCCGCCAATTCCACCACCAGCAATAATTACTTTCATGATCATGTTCCTTGATTGGACTTATTCGACTTCGATGTTTGCCTTGGCAATGACGTCACGCCACAGGTCGATTTCCTGATGGAAGAACGACTTGAACTCGACGGCACTTCGCTTGGACGGTTGCGCCCCACGTTGGCTCAGATAGGTCTCCAGCGCAGGCGACAACATGACCTCACGAATCGCTGCGTTCAATTGATCGACGATTGCCTGCGGCGTACCGGCTTTCGCAAACATGCCGAACCAAGTGCTGACGTCGAACTTCGAGTAGCCCGCCTCCTTGGCTGTGGGCACTTCGGCCAGTGCGGGCCAACGTTTGTCGCCCGTGATCAACAGACCGCGCAGCTTGCCGGCTTTGATGAATGGAGCCAGATTGGCGGCATCCAGAAACACCACCTGTGTCTCACCCTTCATCACCGATTGCATGGCAGACATCGCGCCCTTGTACGGAATCGGCGTGAACTGCACGTCGGCCTGCATGCTGAACAATTCGCCCGCCAGTCGCGTCGACGTTCCGGCAACAGCTGCCGTCAGGCTGCCAGGCTTGGCCTTGAGTTGCTTGACCAGTTCAGCAATCGATGTGATGGATGTGTTGGGATCCACCGCAATGGCAAATGGCAGCGACATCAACTGGGCCACCGGCTCCAGATCCTTGGACGCGTTGTAGCGACTTTGGTGGCTCTTGTAGAGACTCGGGTTGATGGCTGATGCAGGTGTGTCCGTCAACAGTGTGTAGCCCGTTGCCGGCGCACCGAGCAACGCACTCATGCCGATGGCGCCTTGCCCACCAGGACGGTTTTCCACGATCACTGGTTGTCCCAGTCGCTTGGACAGCCCTTCGGCCACCATGCGGCTGGTGATGTCCACCGTGCTGCCTGGGTCGTATGGTGTCACGATGCGAATCGGACCTGTTGGAAAGCTTTTTGCCGTGGCAGCAGCGGCAGCAATGCCAATGCTGGAGAGTGCTGCAGCGCAGCTGGCTTGTAGTACGTCGCGGCGAAGCATGGAAGTCTGTCTCCTGAATCTGTCGTTTGGCTGGATGTCTTACGCGATGGCTGGAGTCAGCACTTCCTCGCGCAGCATGTCGATGGAGCGCATCACTGGCTCATCGCTGGAACGCACCATGAAGCTTTCGCTGTCCACCTCATGCCTGTATGTGCGCCATGCCGGCACAGCAATCACGTCGCCCATGGACCACTCGATCACTTCGTCGTCAACGACTGTGCGTCCGCGACCCTGAATGACCGTGAAGATACTGTTGGCAGTGGTACGGTATTGGGCCGAGCGAAAGCCCGCATTCAAGCGTTGCACATGCAATGCGACGGTTCGCAGCGCTGGATTGCCCAGCTGAATCTCGCGCTCGGCCATGCCGTTGGCAGGTGCCTGCGCCGTTTCCAGAGCGGCAACCGAATCTTCCCAACGGAAGGCAATGGGCGAGCTGTCCGCATCCACCACGTTCGGCTCCAGCTTGTCCGGGTGGCGCTCGAAAAACATGCCTTCCATCAGATGCACCAGCGGCACATCCAACACGTCCACCCAGTAGCAATCTTCGTTGCCATTGCTCGAATGTGAGTGCCAAGCCCAACTTGGTGTCAACAGCACATCGCCCGGACGCATCTCGACACGCATGCCATTCACCACCGTGTAGGTGCCTTTGCCTTCGAGAATGATGCGCAACGCATTCGGCGTATGACGGTGAGCATCCGCAGTTTCGCCGGGCTTGATCAATTGATAGGCCGCAACCATGGAGCGCACCGTGGCATACAAGTTGCCTTCCACCGGATTGGTCATGGTCAGATTGCGTCGATCCGCCATCGCGTGATCGACCAGATCGCCAGCCGCATCCAAAATTGGCTTGACATCCGCATAGCGCCAACGGAACGGCACAAAATTCTTGCGTGGCTCCGGCCAAAGAGCTGGTGCTCGGCGATGCCAGCCACCTTCCACGCTCAATCCATCAAATGCCTTGTAGAGCAATTCCAGTGAGTCGAGTTTCTGTGTCATGTCAGGCCACCAGCGGTTGCTTCTTGATGTCCGGGACGTACGGATTCTCAAAGACGACGGAACGACCCGACTTGCCCTGCACCACCTTCATGCACATTTCACCGAGTTCATCAATGCGGATGCGTACGACATCGCCATCGACAATCTGTCCCACTCCAGCTGGTGTGCCTGTGGCGATGATGTCACCTGGTTCGAGTGTCATCACGGACGCAGCCATTTCGATCATGCCGGGAATATCGAGCACGAGGTCCTTGGTGTTGGCGCTCTGGCGCAGCTCATCGTTGACCCAGAGCTTCATTTTCAGGTTTGCAGGATCACTGACCTCATCGGCCGTCGTGATCCATGGGCCGACAGGGCAGAATGTGTCGTAGGCCTTGCGGAACACACGCTCTTCACGGCCGCGCACCACCATGTCCATCAAGCAGGCATAGCCAAAGACATAGTCCTTCCAGTCCTCGCGGCGCACGTCGCGACCACGCTTGCCGATGATGATGCCCAGCTCGGCCTCGTGGTGCACTTCACGTCCTGGTAGATCCGGCAGCTCGATGGAATCACTCGCACCGCACAATGAAGACGCAGGCTTCAGAAAGAAGCCCTGGTGGGTTGCACGGTAGTTGGCTTGCATTTCCTGACCGTGATCGTTGTAGTTCACGGGGTATGCAATGACCTTGTTGGGCCAGGGAACCGGTGTCAGAAGACGCACCGAAGACAATGCGACACGTGGCGCAGTTGGCAAAATGCTCTCGACCTTGGCACGAACATCAGACCATGCTGCAATCATCTGCACAGCCCCAACGGGTGGCCATTGCTGCAGGTCCACACCAACGACTCCTGTCACATCGACCAATTCTTCACCGACGACGATGCCCATCCGACCTTCATTAAAGCGAGCAATCTTCATGCTTCAGCCTCCACAACTATGTAACGAGCAAACATAAAAAACAAAGCACACATCAAATTTGATGTTAAAGCGAGCGAATTCTAGCAACCAACCGACGAAAAACACAAGTTTTTTTCTTGGTTGTTCTATTTTTGTTTATTTTTTATTTTTTATAGAACACGCATACAATGACGACCGAAGCACGTACAGCCACACGCATGCGCAAGACACAATCCGAAAATTCCGTTGAAGAAAGCACAGACACCGTTGGAGTTGCTGCGGTGAACCGCGCGCTCTCGCTGCTCGCTGCGTTTTCCAATCAACACCGCAGCTTCACGCTCACGCAATTGGCAGAGCAGACCGGTCTCTACAAGAGCACCGTGCTGCGGTTGGCGGAATCCTTGGAGAGCGCGGGATACCTTTTCCGGGACCGTGAAGGTGTCTACACCCTTGGCCCCGCGCCGTTGCGTCTTGCAGCCATCTATCGCAGCAGCTTGCACCCGTCGGAATTCATCATGCCGGTACTGCGTGAGCTTTCCAGCCTCACGGGTGAAAGTGCGGCCATGTACACCCGTGCTGGAGACAAGCGCCTATGCGCCTATCGCATCTCATCGCCACGTGCGATCAGTGACAACGTCCAGCAAGATGAATTGCTTTCGCTCGACAAAGGTGCCGGAGGCCATGTTCTTCTCGCCTTTGACGGCGCGGTCGGCGAGCGTTACGACGCCATTCGCAAAAACTTGGTCTGCCTGACCATGGGCGAACGCGATCAGGAAACGGCCGCCGTGGCATGCCCCGTGTTCGGTACTGAACAGAAATTGCAAGGCGCACTGTCGGTATCCGGACCTCTCCACCGATTCACTCCAGAAGCTGTGCAAGCGATTCAAGGGCACCTTCTGACTGCAGCAGCAAAAGTCACCACTCATTTCGGTGGTGACCCCTCGCCATTCAAAGACCTCATTTCGTCACCCAAACCATGACATCCAGCCCCCTTCTCAAGAACATTCGCGTCCTCGATCTGACCAACGTCCTCTCCGGCCCATTCTGCGGATATCAAATGGCGCTGCTGGGAGCGGATGTCATCAAAGTCGAATCACCGGAAGGGGGAGATCTGGCCCGTCAACTGGGTGCCGACGCAGGCCTCAATCGGGACTATCTTGGAGCATCTTTTCTTGCGCAGAACGGAGGCAAGCGCTCCATTGAACTCAACCTCAAGAAGCCAGAAGACGTAGAGACATTCAAGAGCCTCGTTCAAACTGCCGACGTGGTGCTTGAGAATTTTCGGCCCGGCGTCATGGATCGCTTGGGACTCGGCTACGAAGCGCTGAAGGCAATCAAAGGAGATATCGTCTACTGCGCAATATCTGGCTTCGGCAAGGACGGTCCACTCTCTGGAGCACCCGCTTATGACCAGATCATCCAAGGTCTCTCGGGCCTGATGAGCATCACCGGTGACAGTGAGTCTGCGCCACTTCGCGTGGGCTATCCGCTATGCGATACGCTGGGCGGCATGACGGCCGCGTTCGCCATCTGCGCGGCATTGGTGCGTCGTGCTCACTCGGGAGAAGGAGCATTCGTAGACGTCTCCATGCTGGACTCCACGTTGGTATCCATGGGCTGGATCGTTTCAAACTTGCTGATCGCAGGACAGCAGCCCACCCCCATGGGCAACGAGAACTTTACTGCTGCACCGTCCGGCACGTTCACGACCGGCGATGGCCCGATCAACATTGCAGCCAACAAGCAGCAGCAGTTCGAAATGCTGTGCGACATCATCGGTGCACCTGAACTGAAGTCGGACCCACGCTTTGCCGAGCGCGAGACCCGCAAGCGCAATCGCTTCGCGCTCAAAGGATTGATCGAACAGCAGTTGGCCGGCTCTAACGCAGCCACTTGGGAGAAGAAATTCAACGATGCCGGCATCCCTGCCGGTCAAGTGCTCAGCATGGCTCAAGCGTTGAGCCAACCTCAAGTTCAACACCGCAATCTATTTGCTCAGGTGCCATTCGCTCATTCTGGACGTTCAGAACTGCCATTGGCACGAAGCGGGTTTCAGGTCGACGGGTACGCGACCGGTCCCGCAACTGCACCTCCGCTGCGTGGCCAGCACAGTGAAGAAATCCTCCGAGAACTTGCCGCAGTTGCAGACGCGTAAGCACCCACGCATTTCGCATCCATCCACCTTCGACATCTGTATCCGATGAGCCCTTCTTCCAACTCCACTTCGGCCGAACAACGCCTTCAACAAGCATCTGACTGGTGGAGCACGTCCATCATCGATATTCGCCCCGGTGTCATCAACACCCGCGGCATCCCGATTCAAGAGCTCATCGGCAAGATCAGCTTCCCGCAAATGATCTGGCTGATGCTCCGTGGCGAGCTACCGAATGCTGAGCACGCCCGCCTACTGGAAGCCTCGCTCGTCGCAGCGGTGGATCACGGCCCCCAAGCCCCATCCATTGCCATTGCGCGTATGTCAGTCACCTGCGGGCTGCCACTCAACGGCGCCATGGCCTCAGCTATCAACGTGCTGGACGACGTACATGGCGGCGCAGGTGAACAATGTCTGGGCCTCTATCAAAGCATTCGCAAGCTGCTAACTGACGATAGCAGCATTCCATCCGACAACGAAATTGATGCTGCGGTGGATCTGGGACTGAATGCCTTCATCGCTGAAAACAGCAAGATCATTCCGGGCTTCGGGCATCGCTTTCACCCCATCGACCCACGTGTTGCACCATTGCTCTCCATGGTGAATCAGGCAGCCGAACAAGGCCATGTTCAAGGCCTCTACGCTTCGATTGCCCAAGGCGTCGAACGTGCACTGCTTCGCCGTACCGGCAAGGCCTTGCCGATGAACATCGATGGCGTAACGGCGGCTGTATATGGAGAACTGGGGTTCGCCCCTGCCTTGGCGCGCGGCATCTTCATTCTGTCGCGGTCAGTCGGCATCCTGTCGCACGCTTGGGAACAATCGCAGCAAGGCCACCGTCTCAAGGGTCCCATGCCCACGACCATTCCCTATCGCTACACAGGCGATCCAGAGCACTCCGTCGCCGTGGTCAGCGACAAAAATCCGACTCCAGAGTCTTCTCAATAACAAAGGAAAGCTTCAATCATGAAGGCATTGGTCCCTGTCAAACGCGTGGTGGACTACAACGTCAAAGTCCGAGTGAAGTCGGATGGAACGGGTGTGGACATCGCGAACGTGAAGATGTCGATGAACCCGTTTGACGAGATCGCCGTCGAAGAAGCGGTGTGTCTGAAGGAAAAGGGCGTGGTCACGGAAGTGATCGCGGTTTCCTGCGGCGTCGCGCAGTGCCAGGAAACCCTGCGCACCGCGATGGCCATCGGCGCAGACCGTGGCATTCTGGTGGAAACAACGGAAGAGCTCCAACCTCTGGCCGTCGCCAAGCTGCTGAACGCTGAATCGCCCCGGGTTTTCTAGACACCTCTGAGCCTCAAATCTAAGGCCCAATAGGAGGTGCTATGAGTAACCAAAGATATCCCCAAGAATTCAAGACCGAAGCAGTCAAGCAGATCACTGAGCGCGGCCATAAGGTGGCCGATGTTTCAGCCCGACTAGGCGTAAGTCAGCACAGCCTTTATCAATGGATCAAGGCTCAAGGAACGCCTGCCCATGATCGGCCGGCACAGGTGTCACAAACCGAGGAGTTGCGACGACTGAAGGCTGAACTCAAGCGAGTCACAGAGGAGCGCGACATCCTAAAAAAGGCCGCAGCGTACTTTGCCAAGCAGTCCGGGTGAAGTACGCATTCATCAAGCGCCATGAAGGTGAGTACAGCATTCGCCGACTGTGCAAGGTCATGGCTGTACACCCTAGCGGCTACTACGCCTGGAAGGCGCAACCGATGAGCCTTCGTGCAAAGGACGATCAACGTCTGTTGGGTCTTCTCAAGCATGCGTGGCTCGAGAGTGGTGGCGTCTATGGCTATCGCAAGCTGACCATGGACATGCGTGATTTGGGCGAGAGCTGCGGCAAGCATCGCGTGGCACGACTGCTCAAAATCGAGGGGCTGCGCTCACAGACGGGCTACAAACGCCGTGCAGGCATGCGTGGCGGCAAACCTGCCATCGTCGCGCCCAATCACTTGCAGCGCCGCTTCGCAGCGGCCGAGCCCAACCAAGCTTGGGTGACTGACATCACATACATCCGCACCCATGAAGGTTGGCTGTATCTGGCGGTGGTGGTTGACCTGTTCTCACGTCAGGTTGTTGGCTGGTCTATGGGCAGCCGCATCGATACTGGCTTGGTGCTCGATGCACTGTTGATGGTCTTGTGGCGTCGCAGGCCTAAGCTGCCTGTCATGGTGCATTCGGATCAGGGTAGTCAGTTTACAGGCCATGACTGGCAGGGCTTTCTGCGAGATCACAATCTGGTCTCCAGCATGAGTCGTCGCGGCAACTGTCACGACAACGCCGTGGCCGAGAGCTTCTTCCAGTTGCTCAAGCGCGAGCGTATTCGCCGCCAGATTTACCCGACGCGCGATGAGGCCAGGGCTGATGTCTTCAACTACATCGAGATGTTTTACAACCCGAAAAGGCGTCATGGCACCGCCGGAGATATCTCTCCGGTAGAGTTCGAAAGACGGCATTCCCAACGGCTCAACAGTGTCTAGGAAATCCGGGGCGATTCAAATTGCTGCCGGCCGCCTCCAGGTTGTCAATACCGTCTTTTGATTTTGTCCCATCACTTTTTGATGGAGTGTGCTTGTATCCGACAACAAACCCACCGCCGATATTCACGGAAGACTGGGCATGACAAATAATGGGCGCAGCAAGGGCTGCCGCGATAAGAAGTCGCAACATATGTCTCTCAGATTTTTTGCTTATGGTGTGTGATCTATCGATCTACAGAATAGGCGGTCACCTCAAGGAAATTCGAGGTGACGCCAAACTTCAATTCACTGTCGCCTTGATGCCGGAAGACTCCACAATAGGATTCCAGTATTGAATCAACTTACCAACCTGCTCACCCAATGTACGTCCATCCGCGAAATCTGAGCGAACATAGATTTTGGACAATTTCTCTTGTACATCGGGCTTGGAAAGGACTTGCTTCAGAGCATCTTCCATTTTCTTGCGCTCGCTTTCTGGAGTCTTGGCAGACGTCCAGATCGCAGAGAATGCCCCTCCATTCACGATGTCATATCCTTGCTCCTTGAAGGTCGGCACATCAGGCGCAATGGACCAACGTGTAGGAGTAAAGAAGCCCAGTGGCTTTATTTTTCCACCGACGTCGGCCAATCCGTCGCCCGCCGTCATGATTCCGACAGGAATCTGTGACCCCATCAGGTTGGACTTCACCTCACTGCCACCCTTGAATGGAATCACTGTCATCTTGAATCCAAACTCCTTGGACATAACGATGCCAAGAAACTCCGTGATGCTTCCAGCCCCCGACGATCCATAAGCCGCTATGGAGGGGTTGGTCTTGGCCTTCTCGATATATTCCTTCAGGTTGTGTACCCCGGCGCCTTCGGACACAAACAGACCGAGGGGGTAGGACACAACACGTGCAACCGGCGCAAAATCTTTCTGCAGGCTGTAGCGCAGTTGGCCTTCAGTCTGAAGGATCGTCGGAAATATCGACCAACTGTCCGGAGCCAAAAGATAGTTGCTGCCATCGGCAGGGGCAGATTTCAACTGCAGTGCAGCAAGACGGCCACCCGCGCCCGGCTTGTTTTCAACAATCACATTACGGCCCAGAATGGGGCGCAGTTCATTGGCCAGCATCCGGGCAATGATGTCGCCATTTCCTCCTGCTGCAAAACCAATGATGATTCGAACCGGGTTGGGGTTCTGTGCATGAGCCAAGCTGGCGCCGAGCCCCAGCAAGGCTGGAATCAAAACCTTCAACTTGAATACTTTCGACATGTCGTTTCCTAAGGGAATTTAATCATTTTTGAGGTGCATTGCCTCGCCATCCAATGGTTTCCGGTTTGCTGCTACTGGGCAGCCTTTTCCTTCAATACAAATTCATCACTCCACAGGTTGGGGGAGGAGCCTTCGGTCTTCTGAATGAATTTGTTGAGCAGGCTTTTCAGCAGCATTCCATCCGCGTAGCCCATTTTTTCCATCAAATGCTCTTCGTGGGACTTGGCAATGGCCAGCAACCGTACCGAGTCGTAAACACCTTTTTGCGAAAGCGTGTAAGTCGGTTCTCCAAGACCTTCATCCGACACCATCTCGATCCAACCCTTCTGTCGCAATGACTCCAATGTGGCGAGAATGGTCTCCAATGCAGCATCCTTGTTGAAGCGCTCGAACATGGATGCGGTCAAATTCTTCTTCGTCAAAATGATGGTCAACAGGCGCCATTCGTAGTCATTGAGGCCATTGCTTTCCAGATGCACGCGCATGCTGTCCAGAAAATTCTTGCGCGCCCGCCCCACCATGTAGCCCAGCATGTCCGACCGGAAGGTGGGCGGCTCGGTGCCAGTAGCTCTGGGCGGACTGAAGTCGTTGTCCTTGAGGGATGCCAAAGCATATTTTCCCGCATGAAACACCAACGGTGGATGGTCATTGCGCTCAAACTTCTTGACCTCGCCAACAAAGATGATGTGGTCTCCCCCTTCATACTGAAAGGTGCTCGTGCACTCAAACCGCGCAGCACAGTTCTGCAGCAAAGGCACGCCATGCTCGGAACTCACTGGTTCGACGCCTGCAAACTTTTCCGCACCACCACGCGCAAATTGGTTGGACATCTGCTCCTGGTCGGCACTCAAAATATGGACCGCCCAATGCTTCGCAGCTACAAAGTCCTGCAAATTGAACGCCTTCTTCGCCAGACTCCAAAGCACCAATGGGGGATCCAACGACACTGAATTGAAGCTGTTGGCAGTCAGACCGATGGACTTTCCATCTTGCCCCACCGCCGTTATCACCGTCACCCCCGTCGCAAAGGTTCCGAGTGCAGCGCGGAAGGCCTTTGGGTCGAACGTCTGAACTGAATGATCTTGCATGTTTGTCTCCGACTAACTCTGTAATGGTCTGCTTGTTCTTTGAAATGCCAGTCAACAAACGCCACCGACTTGACCCAAGCTGAAATGAACGGAACCCAAGCCCTGTATGTGCGCGTCAATACTGTCACCAGTCTGAATAGGGACCATCGGACCCAAAGCTCCAGACAGAATCACCTCGCCAGCAGCCAGTCCATGACCACGACGAATCATTTCACTGGCCAACCAATAGGCAGCCCTGAGCGGATGCCCAAGACACGCCGAGCCCACGCCGGAAGACACCAAAGCACCATTCTTCTTCAACGACATGCCCAGCTCACCCAGGGCAAGTTGCGCAACGGGAACAGGCTGGTCACCGAGAACGTACAGCCCCGACGAAGCGTTGTCAGCCACGGTGTCGATGATGGTGATCTTCCAGTCTGCAATCGCACTGTCGACGATTTCGACTGCCGGCAATGCATACCCCAGACAAGAAAGAAACTCTCCGTAAGTCGGCACCTGACCCACCATGCTCTGCTGAACCACAAAGGCGATCTCGGCCTCCGCCTTGGGCTGAATGAGACGACCAGTCGGTACAGTCTGACCGTTCAGAAACTCCATGTCGCTGAACAAGAATCCAAAATCAGGCTGATCCACACCCAATTGCGCTTGAACCGCCTTTGATGTCAGACCAATCTTCTTGCCTACGACACGACTACCACTGTCAATTCTGAATTGGCGGTTGATCTCTGAAACCAGATACGCTTCTTCCAGCGAGGCAATGCCATGGGTTAGCGACACCTTGTCAATCGTGACCTGCGTTGCGCGAGACTGTCTGAGCACCTCCGCTGCTTTTGCAATTTTTTCACTCTGCATCTGATTCCTTGGATCTCAAGCACGTTCGCACTACTCTCCGACGGCGCTGCTTGTATGCAGGCACGTCGGGACTGAAAGAAAATTCAACGCTTGTCGACAGGCGCCTTGCGCTTGATACCGTATGCCGTCGGAGGCAGATCTGTTCCCAGCAAGCGCGCACCCGTAAGGCCTGCTGAATCGTCGATGTTCTGCGTCATGTGGTTGGAACCAGCCAGAATGTCACGCAAGAAGCGCTGCATCGGATTGTCGGAATACAGCCCGCGTGCACCCAGTGCCGGGAACAGCTTCATCACAGCTTCCGAGCATTCGAAGCCCACGCGAGAAATGTCGAGAATGTGACCGACACGCATATCTTCGGGCACCAGCTCGCGGCGATACACGTAGTCAGCCGACTCCTGCATCAGATACATCAGGCGAGCACGGCAACTGCGTACCTTCGCTACCGCATGACCCAGTCGATCACGCACTGCCGGATTGACATTGGCGGCTTTCATGTTGGCATTGGCACTGAGGGTGCGTCCGCTCATTTGTTCAATGTACGTATCGATCGCGCCCTGAGCGAAGCCCGCGATGGCGGCGGAAACCGAACCGCAGAAGATCGTTCCGAATGGGTGCAGATACGACGATGGGCGATCATTCAGTTGATATGCAGACAGGCTGTGGGTGCGATATTCGGGAACGAAGACGTCCTTCATCTCCAGGCTCTTGCTGCCCGTACCGCACAGACCAAATACATACCAGTCGTCGATGATCGTGTATTCCGTGCGAGGAACCAGAAGCGCGATGCGATCGATGGCGACACCGTTCTCGTCATGCACGAGCCCGCCTACGAACGCCCATTGCCCATGATCGGTGCCACTGGAGCACTTCCATTGGCCGGTGAGTTTGTAGCCCCCCTCCACTTTCTCGCAACGTCCAGTAGGACCATAGGACGAGGCGATGATGGTGGTGTTGTCCTGTCCCCAGACATCTTCCGCTGCGCGCGGATCCATGTGCCCGAATTCCCATTGGTGCACACCCAGAATCATCATGTTCCAGCAGCTCGCGGGGCAACCACGGCCCAGTTCCATGAGAACACGCCAGAAAACCGCTGGGTCCAACTCCCATCCACCCCAACGCTTTTCTTGCAGGATCTTGAAGAAACCAGCATCCACGAATGCCTGAATGGTTTCCTTGGACACCATGCGGTTTGCTTCGACTGAAGCAGCTTTCTCTTTGAGCATGGGAAGCAGATCCTTGGCGCGTTGCACAAGTTCATCTGCGGTAGGGATTGCGGTCGTTGCGAAAGGCTTGTCAGTCACAGTAGACATGTGAATTCTCCTTGAGAAATGGGGGCTGATACAGAAAAGTCGAAGTGCTCAACGCACGGCTTGGCCAGGACGTGCATGGCCCCAGTCACTGAATTGGTTGTATGTTTTGACGGTCCAGCTTTCGTCATCCACGACGAGGCCACCCCATCCATATTCAATGGAGAAACCGGAAGGTGTTTCCACGTAGAACGACGTCATCTGGTCGTTGGGGTGATGTCCGAGCTCGCGTGCAAAGTTCAATCCCGCAGCTCGGCAACGGTCGTAACCGAGCCCCACATCGTCCAAGCTATGCAGTTCCACCATCATGTGGCCCAACACCTTGGGAATATTCACTGCACCGGTCGCGAGCGAATGGTGACGGCCCCCGACAGTGTGGAAGAACGCGGCTTCTGCTACGTAGCCCGGGCGCACTTCGGCACGAATGATGTCGCTGAGGCGCAGCCCCAGTCCCTCCTGATAGAAATCCAGAGACTTGCCATAGTCCTGCGCACGAATCAGCACATGGCCGATGCCAAGATCGCCTGTCTTGAAACCGGCACCTCGGAGCCTTTGCGACATGAACGGCTGGTTGCTGGGGGCGGCATAAGCTCCGCTGAAAAATTCCTGCGTGAATCCATTTGGATCGGCCAGCGAATAGAGGTTCTCAACGCGACGATTCGTTGCCTCATCCTTTGAGCATTCCTGCACGGGCAGACCCTGCTCTTGCAGCCGCTTGACGAATGCACGCAGATCTCGATCTGTCTTGAATGCCCAACCTGCTGCACGCAGGTCCTCTTCCTCGCCATCTTCAATGATGATTCGCTGTTGCATGTCGTCCAGACGGAGCGCCAAAAGCTTGCCTGGTTCGCTGCGGCCAACCTGCATGCCCAGAAGGTTGACGGCGAAGTCTTCCCATTCGGCCAACTTCTTGCTGCCAATCACCACATACCCAAGATTGGAAATGGATGCCACTGTGATCTCCTTGTCTCATTCTTCAACTGAACGCGCTGCAAGACACTGCACGCGCGTTGCCACTGAAAGTTTTCGGTGAATGCGGTTAGCGTGCGAGGAAATTCAGCACGAGTTGATTGAACTTGTCGGCATGTTCCCATTGAGCCCAGTGACCGCACTTGCTGAACACGTGCAGCTCAGCATCCGGCATGCCCCACAACATGCGAAGACCCAAGTCGAGCGGCACGAAACGATCATCACGCCCCCAGATGATCATGGTGGGCATCGTCAGAGTCGGCAGCAGATGTGCATAGTTGGCACGCCCCCCACTGGACTTCAAGCTCTCTACGAAATTGCTCAGATGCTCCGTGCGACGCATCATGTTCTCGAAGCGCCCGTTGATGAGGTCTTCTGTCAATGTGGAAGGTGCATAGACGAAGATGTCCAACATCTTGCGCAAGTTCTCCATCGTTGGATTGCGATACAGACCCTGCAGCAGTTTGAGCCCTTCCGTCGGCATGGGCACAGTGGTGCTTGCGCCGACCGAGCCACCGCCCATCATGATGAGCTTTCCAACCATCTCCGGATAGTCGACAGCCATTCGCATGGCCGTAGCACCGCCCATCGAGTTTCCGATCATGTGCGCACGCTTGATGCCCAGCTTGTCCAGTACGCCCTTTGCCGCCTGGGCATAGGCTCCATCGCGACTTTTGGTGACGATGGGATAGCTCTTGTTGAAGCCTGGAGAGTCGATCAGCAGTACGCGGTAACCTGCATCGACAAACGCATCAACGTTGCGATGGAAGTTGCTCCAACCACTTGCACCAGGACCAGAACCGTGAAACATCACCACCACTTCGTCACCGTTTCCGGCATCGTTGACATGAATGCTTCCGTTGATTTCACCCTCGGTGACATCGATAAATTTGCTGCTTCCAGCTTCGGTGATTGCACTCACGTTGGTCTCCTTGTTCAGTGTGCGATCCATCCACTTCGCTTGATTGCTGACCTCATCCAATGAAGTTCAGCAGCTCTGCAACAAGTGGCACGAGCAAAGAGTTGCAATCCACGTGCCAAACCTCTAATTTTCAGAACAATGCGCCCAACCCATTGAAATCATTGAACATTTGAAAATCAAATCTCCGCGTTTAGCTTCCATGTCAAGCGAGAATTGTCAAAATTTTCGTGAATATTGAGATTTTTATAGAAAAAAATCTCCGCACATGATAAATTTTGTCTGACTAACATCACAGCACAGTCGCTGGGATGCGCTACGAACAAGCCGCCAACGGAGACGATCTTGATAAGCATGTGCGCAACAACACATGAGTCCGAGCACACTTTTCGCATTCGGAGAACGCCATGCTGAGTGAGCCTGCACTCAATCCCGGTGTTGGAATTGGTCCTCTGCTTGAGCAATTCCATACCGAAAATGGCTTCGCCCATGTATTGAAGGAATTGCTGCGCTTGTGGGGACACGAAAGCGCGAGGCACCAACTCAAGCGTCATGGCTACCATCTGGGGAGACGTGATGCAGAGTCCTCTTTATCTGCGAGCCAGTCCGACTCCGATGACCATCTGCGGTGGACGCAATTCGAGCGCGCACTGACAACGCATTTGCGCGCTCAAGAATTCGTTCGACATCCTGCAGGTGAACGCCACGCGATTCAATGGTGCTGCCAATTGCAATGCCGTGCAGGCATGAGCATGGAAAGCAAGATCAATCATGAAAATGCCTTCATGTGGCTACTGTCGGGCTACGTGACGGGTTATCTCAATCGATCTTTCGACAGAAATTTTTGTGTTTCGTTTTCAAAATCCACGACCCCACATGCTGTGGCATTTCGTTTCCTTGCACGCCCATCCAAGGACCCACAGGATTTCGATCAGGATCTTCCTCTACGCAATTTCAAAACGGGGACTTACGCATCAGTAGTGAGCTCGGCAGACGATGACCGTATTGCCGCACAACCATCTTTACCACTCAAGCACAGCATCCTGCGCGATGGCTCCGAATTGGCCTATCTTGTGCATCAGGTGGCCATCACTGATGCCACCGTGTTGCTGCTGGGGGAAAGCGGCGTAGGCAAGAGTTTGATTGCCCGAGAAATACAGTTCCGAAGTCTGCGCACCCAACAGCCTTGGGTTGAAATCAACTGTGCTGCGATTCCAGAACAGTTGATTGAATCTGAATTGTTTGGCGTGGAGCGTGGTGCGTTTTCTGGAGCGACCGTCTCCAGAAAGGGAAGATTTGAACACGCTCACGGTGGCACCGTTTTTCTGGATGAAGTCGGTCTTCTGAGCCTGAACGCCCAAAGCAAACTCCTGCGTGTGTTGCAGTCCGGTGAGATGGAGCGACTCGGCAGCAACTCGACCATCCGCTGCGATATTCGAGTCATTGCAGCGACAAATGAAAATCTGGATGCCTTGGTCAAGGCAGGAAAGTTCAGAGAAGATCTGTACTTCCGACTCAATGTCTTTCCTATTCATATCCCAGCCCTGCGAGAACGCAAGCACGAGATGCCGAGTCTGATGTCCGCCATCATCCGACGGTTCTGTGACAAGTATCGCAAAAACATCTACCGCTGCACGCAGCAAGCGCGAGAGGTACTTCTGGCATACGATTGGCCAGGCAACATTCGCGAGCTGGAGAACGTACTGGAACGCGCAGTGATTCTTTGCCCAGACGAGGGGGAGATTCACATCAGCCATCTCGGTGAGCTCATCCGACGCAGCAATGCGATTTCCACAGGAATTGCAGATGCAGCCGCATCATCTCAAACATTTGTAGCGCCTGCTCAAGTCGTCGTTGCAAGCATCGACGATTGGGCAGACCAAGTCATCGAAAGTGGCCAAGGCAGCCTCAACACCATCAAGGATTCACTCGTGAAAGCAGCCATGCGACGCAGCCAAGGCAATCTATCCTTGGCTGCCGCAACTCTGGGAATGACTCGCGGACAGTTGAACTATCAGCTCAAAAAGCTCGATGAAGTGGTGTAAGTGAGCGAACCAGATCATGAGCAGCCCATCCAAAGTACTCTCCATTCTTTCGCTCTTCTCGCAGCAAAGGCCTATTTGGCAGCCCGAGGAAATATGCGAGGCATTGAATTTCACCAGAGCAACTGGCTACCGATACATCAAGGAACTGGTCGATTTTGGTCTCTTGAACAAGGTCTCCGCTCGGCACTATTCGTTGGGGTCACGCATCATCGAGTTGGATTACCAACTGCGCGGCAGTGACCCAGTTCTTCTCGCTGCGGACCCTGTCATGCATGAGCTATCCATGAAGACGGGCAAAGAGCTCGTTCTGACAGTGTTGATCAACCGCCGCCATGTCATCGATACGCATCGCGTGCGGGCAGTCAATCCAACGACGACATCCGTTGCTCGGAGTCGCGGTCGTCAGCGCCCCATGTTTCGAGCAGGTGCTCCAAAAATTCTGCTCTCCTGTCTGCCCAGACATCAGCAGAAGCAAATCTACCAATCACATGCTGAAGAGATACATACAAACGATATGGGCAGCAGTTGGGATGAATTCCGAGCAAAGCTAGATCAGATCCGCAAAGCCGGGTTCTACATGTCCTGGGGCGAGCTGGAGCCTGGTATGGGGGCAGCAGTCGTGCCCGTGTTCAATCCAGATGGCGACATAGTTGCGGCACTGAACATACTGGATAGCCCCGAGAACATACGCAACACGGACCCTGTGTGCATAAAGGCACTGCTGGAAGAAGCGGCATGGAAAATCCGACAGCGTCAGGCCTATCCTGATCTCTCTCCCCAACACCTTCCCTGAATCAAGATGAACAGATAGCAAAAGGATCGTGATTCTGCGACGTCAGTAGACAATCGCAGGCACCCCACCGGACTCAAGCTATTGCTGAACGAGAGGCCCGTCGCAATTTGAGTGACGCCGACCCCACAGCGACCAATTCATCGGCGGCATTTCGCACTTCTGCTCGACAAAAGCTCATGGACTTTGCTGCATGTTCCACCCATGCCTCCACACGCAGACTGCCTATACCCGGACGCAAATACTGGACATGCAGATCGGTGGTTCCCCCCAATTCGGACACACCCGCTACCGTTCGACTCGCGCGAGCCATCGCACTATCAACCATGGTCGCCAGAACGCCACCATGAACCACCCCACGACGATTCATCAAGTCCTCGCGTGGTTCCAGTGTCAACACCGCGCGCCCACTGCCGACGGACGCGGTACGCAAACCCAGTGACACAGCAAAAGGCGCCAATTCGGGGAGCTCGACTTCAGACTCCATATGATCAACTTTCATCGTTGCAGACTTTAACCGGACTCCAATCAACTCGTGCCGATAGCCGAGAAATTTCTCGAATGCAGCGAACACTTTCAGGATTCTCGTCGATCTCGGAGCTTGCTCAGCATACGGACATGCATCGCATGCTCACTCGATGCTCAGTGGGAGGCCTTGACTGAACAAGGCTGTTTCCACACACCCCGGGTTGCAAAAACTCGGTGGTGACCGAACTACTGAGACGAATCCATCCCAGCAATCCAATTCATCCGCGACGCAAAAAACATCGGCCCTCCGCTCACACGCGGAAAGCCATACCGTTGACGTAGACCACATCGATATCGCTCATGCGCTGGGCTATGCCCTCGCTCAGCAAGCGCTCTCCTTCTTCCGCCAACGCGCCAATGCAATGACGGAGTATTTCCTCTTCGGACATGTCACGCACGGCATATGCACGGCTTTTGCGCCAGACGGTGATCATTTCATGCACCAGTGAGTCATGCAGCGGAATGCGTGGGTTCGCGGCCTCGTAGCGATACCAACCCGCACCGGTTTTTTTTCAACAACGCCCTGACTCGCATAGGCGGTCTGCAAACACGGAATTGTCGACTATCGATCTGTCTTGGGGGGCCTCCCATGTTGATTAGATCGTTCGAGACCACGTTGTACTTGGTGTACATGCGATTGCCAATGAAGCCATCGCAAACGCCCGCCAACACCAGGAGTTTGCCCAGCGCTTTGACCTACGTGAAGCTACGCACCAACGTGGCTTCAACTAGACATACCTACACAATCGGAACAATTCTGCTCACCATCAGCACCTGTTCGCGAACGTCCTGCGGCAGATACATCGTCGTGGTGTTGATGTCCGAGTGCCCCAGCAACTGCTGAACCATGCGCACATCGTTGGCACTGGCTTGCAATGAGTCATGCGCGTATGTGTGGCGCAACCAGTGCGTCGAGGCAGCCATGAAATCCGAGTTGGCAGCACCCGCACGATTGGCGCATTGGACGAAGAAGTCTTTCAATACTCCATAGATCCGCCCACTGCTCAGACTTCCTGTTTCATTGGCCTCGCGGCGTGCGTTGTGAGGCATCACGCCTTCCGATTTCTCTGCATGCTGAGCAAGGCGCTCATCCAGAATTCCGATCAACGGCATGTCGAGTGGGGCGATATCCGCATACATCGACAAGGCGCCGGTTTCGATCAACGCAAGCCGGTCGTTGCGATGGTCTTCCAAGGCTGCATATGCCAGATCATGAATGGGCACTACACGTTCGCGTTCCCCATGCCCCTTGATCTTCAACGTCCAGCATGGGGCATCCGATCCGAACTGGCTCACTTTTTCGAGCTGCTTCCATGTCATGTTCGCGCATTCGGCACGACGCAATCCAGCGGTCTGCAGCAATCGAATCAGCGCAACAAGTCTTCGCTTTCGAGGACCATTCTCCATGCCCTCCAAAGTTTGACGAATGACCGTCTTGTCTTGCGCCGAGAACGACCTCATCACATCCAGCTTCACTTGCCGTTTGGCGTTGCCCTGCAGTTGGGCTGTTGGATTTATTCGAAGATATCCAGCGGCATGCCACAAGGCAAACAATCTACGCACTGCTGCCGATGTCAATTGCTGGCTCGCATCGTTCAGAGCCCCTTTCAATGGGCGCCAGTCCTGCGCCATCCGTGTTCGCACATGGGACTGAACCCAATGGTCAGGCGGATCTTGAAGAAATGAAAAAAACTCTTCGATATCCTGCGTTGTCAACGCGCTGATGGCTACACCACGCTCCATCAGCGCCCATAAGGCAAGACGTTCTGTGGCACGCTTGTATGCTTTTCTGGTCGCAGCAGTCTTCTCCTCAAGCGTCGCAAACCAGGCCTGCACCGCTTGAATGTCACTGCTTGCACCCAGCGTGTTTGGCTGATCACTGCGATACCCACCACGCTCGCCTCGCAAGGCATCGGGCCAAACCATTTGTTCAAAGGGAACGAGCGCTGTCTTTTCAGGACCATGCCTTCCCGAATCGACTTTGGACTGAGAAAGACTTGCCTCCGGATCGATCCCATGGTGATCCAGCCAAGCAATCAACCGCTTTCCTCTGAGCCGACCATATCGAGGAATGCAGTCCCACCAGCGTGCACCTGCAACGGCCATCCAGACCCGCAGCTCCGCCAAAGTGGTGACCTTCTTTTCTTTGAGCGCCTGAGCTTGAACAGACGTGAATTCAATCCATTGCAGGACCTCGTCGTTTCGCGAAGGTCGTACTGCCAGCCTGCGGTCCATCCACGCCAACGCAGCCAGTTGATCAGACAACGAATACTTTGCGGAGGCGGCTTCGGCAGGAAGCCTCTCAGGCGCAGCCTTTGCGCTGGCTGTCACACCTGCATCACCAGGCACGCCTGACACTGACTCTTCAGGAAACTCTTCGAGGTACAACTCCAGCAGTTCTCGCTCGGAGTACATGTCTTCCGGATACTGAGCGGCGAAGTCTTCCAATGACATACGCTTTTCCACTGTGGCGGCTGGAGCGAAGAGCGGCGCGACTACTTGTGGCTCCGCCACTGTTGGTTTTTCCGGAAGCCCCCCTGCCCTCCCCCACACGACATCCACCTGTTTGGCAAGCTCCGGCCATGTGGACGCTGCCGCCTCGATGCGCATACGCAAATGCTCGTAGTAGCGCGAGGCACCACTGCGCTCCGACACGTCTCCACGATGCGCCAAATAGAGCTTGGCCGCAGCCTGTGGAGACACCCCCTGAATGATCGATCGCAAAAATGCAATGTCGTCTGCGGAAATCGGCTGTTGAACGACCTGTGCGACAGAGCCACGCGGGCGCCCTCTTTTTCGTCGTGGCGCCAATGGCGCGCCGGATAGCGTGACATCCGCTATCTCATCGAATTGCACAGGTCTGAAGATCTTGTTCATGTCTCAGGTCTACAGAACGGTCAGCACTGATCTGAACTCCGTCCAAACAGGTTGGAAATAGCTGGATTATAGAATTTCAACAATAGGACGATAAACCTTATTATCGTTCGTGACAATTAATTATTTACGCTGACAACGACATCGACCATCCGTTGGGCATCAAAGTGCTAAGTTATTGATTTTTAAACGGATAGTAGTTCAAAAAGTCAGGGCTGTCGCCCAGGAGAATGAAGTGAGAGACTAGATCGCACAATCCTCATTTCGTAGCTGATTCGCCTCCCTCGCGGATGAAAACAGGGCTCAAGAAACGACTCGCGTCCAACTGTTGATGCGACAAAACAATGCCTACGTCTTGCCCCAGCAGGAGGCCCCCTCCCCTCTTCTCTTGCACATTGAACTGTCAGGGCCTGGAAACCCCATTGGGGATTTCACAAAAAATCTCTGCTCGACTTTCTCATCAAGCAAATACAAATCTTCAGATCCAGACAACGAGCTATAAATCGGAAAAGCTGTCGCGTCCGGATAGCGCATGCCCTCGTCGCCTTGATTGCGTTGCCAAGCAGCATCGAACACCCATGTCGCTCATCCGCCGAGTGGCAGTGCACAACCCATATGACACCAATGTCCGGTTCAACTTGTCGCCGTTCAGCAAGGGCCTGGATCGCATTTGTAGCTGATAGATTCTCAACCCATGCAATACCCCTAACCGGGCTCAAAAACCTCTGATTGGGGCTTTTGGGCGCCCTGACGTACTGAAAAACCGACCTCTCAGAACGCCTCAGAAACGACGATCTCCCGTGCGGCAAGGGGTTGATGAGGGTAGAGGCATAAAACGCATCCAAGGGCCGCATTTCGCGTCTTCATGAAGATTTTTGGAAATTCTCTGTCGCAAAGTGTCGTAGTCGCCATGTCAGGTCCGCATCATGTAGGCCCGAAGGAAATTCCGATCCAAATTGAGTTGAAACATCCTCGTGGTAACTGAACGGTCTTCAATCGCCGAATGCCACATTCGCATGGTCACTTTATCGAGTGCTGCGGCAGAAAGAATGATCGTGAATTGCAATTCCAAGCGCGTCAATTCAACAAACGACGTCTGTTGTTCATGCAGTGAAGGCGCGTTGGTGGACCCAGCCAGATGTGTTTGAGCGACCTGCTTGCGCAGAACAAGCTCATCCTCGTCTCCCTCTCAGCGCAGGAAAGCGCTTTCTATTCTGGACAAACATGCGTACTTTCGTTTTTCCCGAATTCAAATCGCCAGCATCTGTCGCATCAAATGACCACAAAACTGATGCCTAGGAAACTGGAATTTTTCCGCTGCTGGAGGCCGTATCCAGATCACTGTTCGGCAAACGTCGGTCATTCGTGCAACGCCCTCCCCTGCCCTACCTAGAATGAAACGGTCATCTTCGACCGTTTTTTCTACCTTTGAACTGATACGGAACAGCTGATTTCATCGACTACTCGACGAGAAATTCAGACGATTTTCGAAAACGACTCCCCCTGGAATGGTGTTGAACCACTCTCTGAGGAACATCTGATTGGCTGTGAATTTTCAGCGAGATTACGGTTAGCGCGATGCGTTGCACATCGACCTCTACAGGCGGCAATCCCTTTGCCACTGGGAGTGATGCACCGCGCATCACTCCTCTTCCTGTACTGGGAGTGATGCACCGCGCATCACTCCTCTTCCTGTACTGGGAGTGATGCACCGCGCATCACTCCTCTTCCTGTACTGGGAGTGATGCACCGCGCATCACTCCTCTTCCTGTACTGGGAGTGATGCACCGCGCATCACTCCTCTTCCTGTACCGGGGGTGATGCACCGCGCATCACTCCTCTTCCTGTACCGGGGGTGATGCACCGCGCATCACTCCTCTTCCTGTACCGGGGGTGATGCACCGCGCATCACTCCTCTTCCTGTACCGGGGGTGATGCACCGCGCATCACTCCTCTTCCTGTACCGGGGGTGATGCACCGCGCATCACTCCTCTTCCTGTACCGGGGGTGATGCACCGCGCATCACTCCTCTTCCTGTACCGGGGGTGATGCACCGCGCATCACTCCTCTTCCTGTACCGGGGGTGATGCACCGCGCATCACTCCTCTTCCTGTACCGGGGGTGATGCACCGCGCATCACTCCTCTTCCTGTACCGGGGGTGATGCACCGCGCATCACTCCTCTTCCTGTACCGGGGGTGATGCACCGCGCATCACTCCTCTTCCTGTACCGGGGGTGATGCACCGCGCATCACTCCTCTTCCTGTACCGGGGGTGATGCACCGCGCATCACTTGGAAGCAAGCTCCTCGACAAACTTGATCAGTTTCAGAAGCCTTGCTTCAGAGAGCATCCCCTTCGGAAACGTCAACTGACCACCCCCATTTTTATCAAGCTTGAGGCTCGCCACCTTCTGCCCATTGACCAGGATTTCCTTCTGCGAGCGATCTTCTTTCGTCGATGGTGGCGCAGATAGAAACGTGAAGATCGAACCAGCATTGGGTCGAGGGCTCTTTGCCTTGATGGCATCAATTCGTTCAAGAAGCGCGTCTTGATCAGTCGACCACGCGCTCAGCAATGGAGCTGTCCAGCGATACTGCAGATCGAGCGGCGAAGAAAAAGCCTCAACCACTTGAGGCGGCAATTCAGCAATGGTGATCGCACGGCTGACGGTAGACTGATCCAAGCCAATGGCATCCGCGAGTTTTCTGTGGGATGGGAACAGTCCGCGCTTCAGGATCGACTGGTACCAGACGCCCTTCTCCCAAGGAGAAAGATCGTCACGGTTTCTGTTCTCGCGCTCCATCTCCACGAAGAGTCCGACATCGTCCAGGTTGTCGACCAGCGCCAGCACTGGCAAGCCCAACTGTTTGCAAGCCTCATAACGACGGTGGCCATAGACAATCTCATACTTGCCATTGGCTATGGGTCGTACCTTGATCGGCACAACGTTTCCACCGGCATTCTCAATTTCCAGCTTCAGTTGCTGAAACTGGGCCGTCTCAAAGTGCTTGGGATCACGGTTTGCCCAGGGGCTCCGAACGATGAGGGCTGTGTCGATCTGACGGGTGACCTTCGCGTTCTCCCAGACCTTCGCCTCTTCCTGAAGCTCCTTGACTCGCGAAGCTGCAACCGTCAGATCTTGAACCTGCTCCTTCAGCGTTTCGTTCTCACGAAGCAAATCGGATTTCTGATTGGCCGCATGTGCCATCAAGAATCCAGGAGCCGTCTTGGGCTTCAATTCAGGCTTGTCGGCTGGCTCGGTAGGAGCCATGCCTGGCAACTGCCCAAAATTGATCTTGGAGGCTTTGTCCCGAATGCTCATCATTCATCTCCATTTTCAAGCTGAGAGGCCCAGACAGCTTCGACTTGCTGTTCGACAAGTTCCACCATCCGATCGTATGCATCGCGAGCACGGCTGAACGTCTTCGCATTCATCGAGCCCTTGGGAACGTCATAGACGGTTCCGAACTCGGCGCTCGCAGAAGATGTGACTGCTGTCTTGGGAATCTCGATCGGCAGAACCTTGTCGCCATAAGCCTCAATCACCCATTGACGAACGACCGAACTGGCCGCGTCGGACGATTCGACACGAGACAGCAGCACGTCGATGAACTCAAAAGTCTTGTCCTGTCCGCGAGCACGAATGAGCTGGTTGCACAAGTCGGAGAACAGATCCCAGAATTGAGCGCTGGATGCAAAGTCCAGAGCCGAGGGAGGAACAGGCATGATCACACCGTCGGCCGCCATCAACGCATTGATGGTCACGTAAGACAGGGCAGGGGGGGTGTCGATCACGATCACATCGTATTCCGCTCTCGCTTGGTCAAGACCACGGTCAAGAACCCGCCAGAACTCGAAGCCTGGGTCGGATGATTGCCGTGCGGGGAGGACAAATTCAGCACCAAAGAGAAGAGGGGCCGCACAGATCAGATCGACGGAGGGCCAGTAAGTCTTGCGAATCGCGTAGCTCAGGTCGGCATGCTCTCCGGAGAACAGCGGCATGGCTGTGTTTTCGACTTCGACTTCCGCATCGGGAAGAACCCCGAACAGAGTGGTTGCCGAACCTTGAGGGTCCAGATCCAGCAGCAGCACCTTGTGTCCACGCAGGGACAAGCCTTGAGAAAGGGCCACTGCCGTCGTCGTTTTGGCCACGCCGCCCTTGAAGTTGGCCACGGTGATGGTGGTACCGACCGCATCATTGGGACGCAGATGATCTGCTCTGAAGGCGCGGACCCATTCCTGAGTTTCCTCCATTGACCAGACTCTCTTGTTGCCAACCATGGTCCCGGCTGGCAGATCGCCGCGCTTCACTCGATAGGTGATCTTCGTCTTATCTACTTGGCACAGCTGTGCCAGTTGCGAGATGCTCATACTAGGAGCAGACTTGGCGGCAGTGGGTGGCAGCATCGCAGAGCGGATTGCCGCCATCATGCCTGCCACACGAGTAGCCTGTACCTCGATGTCTTCCAGGTTCTGTCGCCTGATGGCTTGTGTGAGATTCATGGTTACCTTCCGCTGATTGAAATAGATTCAATTATGCAGCGCTTCCACGAAAAATCGAAGAATTCCTGCCTCCGAATGGAAGTTTTGAGGAAACACTCGTTAAAAAGTCGTTCCACTGACTAACTGAAGACTTCAAAGGTCACGAGATTAAATATATTCAAAGTAATTAAAGAGATTTGGATTCTGTGAATAAGTCAAATTTTCCATATAAATCAATATATTACGTTGATTTTGAGATGTGACTTGTCCGGTATTGAACCGAAACTGTCCAACTTCAGCCCGGAAGTGTCCAGACTTCACCCGAAATCGTCCGTTTTTGCACCGCAGCATTTGGGACTGGGTTGTCATCTGTGGATAACTCATCTGGCGGGCGAGGAATTGAGCGCATTTGCAAGCGTCCAGTCCTGAACCGCCTCATTTTTGATCAAGTCAGGGCGCTTTCCTTGTCTGTCCAGCATCGAACCGACCATCTGAAGATCTGAAATCACCCAATGTCTAACATTGAACCGATGTCCCGCGTGCCGGAAACCGAGCAATATTTGGAAGCGTCCAGCTTCAAACCGTTTGCAAATGATCCGTGTGGTCGATCACTGTGCTGAGCGTCCAACTTTGAACCGTCATCGCAGATAGACTCAAAGAAGCTCAGTCTTCGAATTGTCCAGCTTTGAACCGCCTGGGTGAGCGCAAGACATTGAAATTGCTACCTTGCCTTGCAAATTCAGTGCAAAAAGTGCTCGCTAACTACACGGTTTTCAGTGTCCAATACAGATTGGACAGTTGGATGCAATTAAATGGATACGACCGAATCATCTCTACAGCTCTTTCCCTCCATGTCGGGGGAGGGTGCCGAGTTGCGCAAGCCGCACGAGATGATCGTCATGATTCCACGCACCAAGCGGGTCACGCTCACCGGGCGCAAGATCTACAACGCGCTATTGCATTTCTCTCAGGATCGCCTTGTGTCCATGGAAGGAATGCCAACGGCGGACTTCATGTTTTCCGCGCCCCTGCAATCTATCCTGAAAGTCTCCGGATCGAGCAGCGAAACACGCACCGTGGCGAAACGTTATCTGCGTGAAATGCGCGGCTTGGCTGTCGATTGGGAAACGACCGCTCCCGGAGATGGGGTGAAGTGGAAAGACTTCTCCATGCTCGCAGAGGCTGCGATCGAGGTTCGCAACGGCGAAAACTGGGTCCTGTGGACGTTTCCTCCCACATTGATCACAGCGTTGAAAGATCCCATGCGCTGGGCGCGGATCGATCTGGGGGTGCTGGCAACGCTGAGCACCTACACATCCGTTGCGCTGTACGAGATCTGCGCTCGCTATAGAGACAACCCCGGCGGGTTGACCAGCAGAAAGCCGGTGGCCTGGTGGGCCGACGCACTGAGTCCTGCCCCCGCGGGCTCGGAGCGCCGGGAGTGGCGCAAGTTCAAGAACGAGAAGGTCAAGGCAGCCGTCGAAGAAATCAATGCGGAGACGGATCTTCAGATCGAGATGATCGAACACAAGCAAGGTCGCAGCGTGTTCGAAGTTCAATTCGCTGTGCGCAAGAAGCGGGTTGCCGTCAAACTCGTGGAACAGGAACAGCTGGGTCCCGTGGATGCGGATCTGGTTCTGTCGGCACAGGCGCTTGGCATCAGCGAAATGAAGATCGAAGGCCTGATCAAGGAGTTCGGCGAAAAAGCGGTCAACGAGAAGTTGGTGGTTCTGAAGCAGCGACTCGAAAACGATGGACTCAAGAAGGTCGAGAACAGCTTTGCCTACCTTCGCTCACTGCTCCGTTCTCCCGGGGACGATGATGAGATCGCCAAGCCTCGCACGAGCACCGAGACAAACGCCATTCCCCACGTTGATCGGGTTCTGCAAAGCGCAAAAGCCGAACCGCAAGCCTTGTCACCATCGCAAGTGCAGAACAAGGCCTTCGATGAATGGATCGCCGACCGACGACGTTTCGTGACGGACGAAATTCAAAAGCTCGACAGCTTTCAGAAGGAGCAACTGTTCAAGGCAGTCGCCCATGAATTGACGGAGAAGGGCCTGATGACACCAGTGCTCAAGCGCCGCGCCGCGCAGGGCGACATGATGCACGGAGCGCTTGGCGTTCATTGCGTCAATCACTACGCCAAAGTGCTTTTGGGGCCGGACTGGAACAAGCCGGATGCGGACTTGTTCGGTGTCGTTGCGCGTTGACAGATCTGTGATCTGAGATTCGGGCTGCTCCTCTACGCCTCCTTCAATCTCGAGGCAGCCAGCTTCAACAGTGGCAGAAACTCCGTGCGTGCTTGCTCTCGCGTGTATTCACCGGAAATCAGGCTCACATTGATGGCCGCAACGATGCTCCCGCCATGCCCGCGGATGGGTACTGCCAGTCCGCAAATGGACTCGTCATATTCAGCATCCGACCATGAATAGCCTTGCTCGCGAACGTTCGAGATGATCGTGCGCAAGCGCTCTTTGTCCGTGACTGTGCGTGGGGTGAGTGCGGTGAATTCGGTCGCGTCCAGATAGGTGTCGAATCGCTCCGCGGACAAACCGCTGAGGAGCACACGTCCCATGGATACCGAATAGGCCGGCAGGCGACTGCCGATGGATGGGCTGAACGCGAGGATGCGTTTGGTGTGAAAGCGCTGGATATAGACGATGTCTTCATCGTCCAGAACGGACACGGCGCACGATTGCTTGATGCGTGTCCCCAGCTCTTCCAGAACCATCTGCGACTGCCGCCAGAACGGCAGCGTGTAGAGGTAGGTCATCCCAAGCCGCAGCACCTTGGGCGTGAGCCAATAGTCCTTGTCATCCGTGCCCACAAATCCCAGATCGATCAACGTCAGCAGCAGACGCCGGACCACGGTTCGTGGCAACTGTGCGGCTTCGCTGATCTGGGCCATGTTCTGTCGCCCCGTGGATTGCCCCATCACTTCGATGACGCTCAGTCCGCGTGCAAAGGTTCTGACAAACGATTCGCTCTCTGGAGTGGCCATAAGGGATTTCCCGCGCCGAGGTTGACGTAGGTTAAAAAATGCGAAAAATGAACGTAGAGCGGATCAATATGACCGCTAAGCGGACATTCTACAACATGTCCTTCGCAATTTCAACAAGGCAGGAAAGCATGAAAGAGACAACGTTCGAAACGGATTTCTGGAAAGACGAGAACCTCCGCAAGATCTGGGACGACATCGTTCCCGGCGAGCCACGCAAGACCATTCCCTACACGCTGACGCTGGAAGCCATCCAGAAATACTGCCGTGTGGTGGGTGACATGCATCCGCTGTACTTTGACGAGGATTTCGCCAAGAAATCTGTGTATGGCGGATTGATCGCTCCTCCTGCCATCCACATCCTGCTCATGTTCGCGTGCACACCGACGGACGACTGGATGCGCAGTCCAGGCACGGTCAACGCCGGCCAGTCGTGGAGCTACAACATCCCGGCGCGTCCAGGCGATGTGATTCGCCTTGAAGCGCGCGCTCTGGACAAGTTCATCAAGAAGGATCGTCTGTTTGTGGTGCACGACAACGTGTTCTTCAACCAGAACAACGAAGTGATCTGCTCTGGCCGCGGCCAGACCATTCGCCCGCAGTAATCCAGACATCAGGAGACACGCATGAGCTTTGAACAACTGAGCATCGGCCACGAAATCGTCGGCAAGTCCTTCTCTCCCACCCGCGAAACGATTCGCGAGTTCTGCGAGGCATCGTTGGATTTCAATCCTCTGCATCTGGATGACAACTACATGAAGGGCGACTTTGGGAAGACCAATTTCGGCGGAATCATCATGCATGGCATGAACAACTTCGGAGTCATCACCCGCATGCTCACAGACTGGTTGTATGAGCAGAACGCCGTGCAGCGTCGCTTGGAGACTCGCTGGAAAAGCCCGGTCAAACCCGGCGACACCATCACTCCCAAAGGCCGCATCACTCAGCTCAAGACCACGCCCAAGAGTCGTTGGGTCTGTCTCGAAGTGGAGGTTCGCAATCAGCGTGACGAGGTAGTGGCTGTGGGCGAGGCGATGGCGGAGTTTCCGCACTGAAAACGCGAATCGATATTCGAAAAATAGAACTAACGATATAGGAGACTTCGGTGATGGGAATGAAATCTGGATTCGTGAAATGGTCGATAGGATTCGTGGCTGCGCTGTCCATTGGGGCGACGTTTGCGCAATCCTTTCCGACACAGGCAGTGAAGATCGTGGTTCCGTTCCCCGCCGGAGGGACCACGGACATCCTGGCAAGACAACTGGCGGCAGAGCTCGGGCAAAAATGGTCTGTGCCAGTGATCGTGGACAACAAGGCTGGTGCGAGCGGAACCATTTTTTCCGAGCAACTTGCCCGCACAGCACCGGACGGCTACACGTTGATGCTGACGGCCACGCACCATGTGATCAACCCAGGTCTCTACAAGAACCTCCGATACGACACGAAAACATCATTCACACCATTGGCGCAGGTGGCGGTGGTTCCCAGTCTGTTGCTGGTCAATCCAGCAGTGCCGGTCAAGAATGTTCAGGAGCTGATTCAGTACGGCAAGGACAACCCCGGCAAGCTGAGCTTCGGCTCTGCAGGCACTGGCGGAGGAAATCATCTCGCGGGTGAACTCTTCAAGTCCATGACAGGAGTGCAGATGGTGCATGTGCCCTATAAGGGCGCGGCACCTGCTCTCAACGATTTGTTGGGTGGCACGATTCCGGTGATGTTCGATTCGATCACCGGCGTCATCCAGCATGTCAAAGCCGGGAAGCTGAAAGCACTCGGCGTCACGTCGCTCAAACGATCAGTGGCCGTTCCGGACATTCCCACGCTCGACGAAGCTGGAGTGAAAGGCTTCGAAGCGAATTCATGGTTCGGTCTGTACGGGCCAGCGCACATGAAGCCCGAGGTGGTCGACAAGATCAATGCCGATGTGCGTGAGGTGCTGAGCACGCCAAAGATGAAGTCTCTCTTCAGCGAGCAGGGGGCTGAACCAGGCACCATGACGCAACCTGCGTTTGCGGCATTCGTGAATACAGAGATCGACAAGTGGTCCAAGGTCATCAGCACTGCCAATGTGAAGCTGGATTGAGGAGACCGCATGACTTCAACGAATCAGACGACAGGTGCGCTGTCGCATATCCGCGTGCTCGATCTCTCTCGTGTGTTGGCAGGACCATGGGCCACGCAGAATCTGGCAGACCTCGGTGCCGAGGTCATCAAGGTGGAGCGTCCCCGAGTCGGTGACGACACACGCGGTTGGGGCCCGCCATGGATACGCGACGATCAGGGCGAGTACACGCATGACTCGACCTACTACGCAGCCGCCAACCGAGGCAAGAAATCCATTACCGTGGATATCGCAAGTGCCGAAGGGCAGAAGATTGTCTGGGAGCTTGCGGCGGTTTCGGACGTGGTGGTCGAGAACTACAAGATCGGTGATCTCAAGCGCTATGGACTGGATTACGAAAGTCTCAGCGCGATCAACCCAAGACTGGTCTACTGCTCGATCACAGGTTATGGACAGACCGGACCGAGTGCGCACAAGCCCGGATACGACTTCGTCTTTCAGGCGCAAGGTGGTCTCATGAGCATCACCGGCGAACGTGACGATCTGCCCGGCGGTGGCCCACAGAAAGTCGGCATCGCCATCGCCGACGTCATCACCGGCATGTACTCGTCCATCGCCATTTTGGCGGCACTCAATCATCGGGATGTTTCCGGGCACGGGCAGTACATCGACATGGCGTTGCTCGACTGTCTGGTGGCGCTCGGTGGCAATCAGGTGACTGGGTATTTTTCGAGCGGCAAGGTACCGCATCGGTATGGCAATGCGCATGCCAGCCTGGTTCCATATCAGGTGTTCCAGACAGCGGACAGCGATATGGTGGTGGCGGTCGGCAACGACATGCAATGGCAGAAGTACTGTGAAGCCATCGAGCGCCCGGACCTCGCCGCAGACGAACGGTGGACCAAGGTGACCGGGCGCATCGTTGGGCGCGAAACGCTGATTCCCGAGTTGGCCAAAACCATGCGAACCCGTGGTTCCGAACAATGGATTGCGCGTCTCGAATCCTTGGGCGTGCCTTGCGGGCGCATCAACAACTACCAGCAAGTCTTCGAAGACCCGCAGGTTGTTCATCGCGGATTGAGGGTGGACCTACCGACAGAAGACGGAGGCACGGTGTCCACCATCGCGAGTCCGCTGCGGCTCATGGGAACGCCTGTGCAATACAAGCTTGCTCCCCCGAAGCTTGGCAGCAGTACGGAGCAACTGCTCAAACAGCTTTTGCACAAATCGGACGAAGACATCTCGGCGTATCGAAAGGCGAATGTGATCTGAACGCTGTCGCTCGATGCGTGCGGCAAGGGCAGGGGACATGGCACGCGAGAGCCGGGATGTCGCTGGCTGCGGATTCAACCATATGGAGCAAACACAAATGATGAAATCGATATCGAGACGGCTGATGTTGGCGTTGGGCGGATTCGCGCTTTGTGCCACGACCGCGGGATTTGCACAGAGCTATCCGCACAAGCCGGTCAAGGTCGTCATGCCTTGGAACGACGGTTTTCCGGCCAATTCGACGCGTCTTTTCTCGCAAGAGTTGGCGGCCCACTACAAGCAGGCATTCGTGGTGGAGCCCAAACCCGGTGCTGGCGGAGAAGTCGCAGCCAAGCAGGTGATTGGAGCCCCTGCGGATGGCTACACGCTGTTGGTCACGGGCTCTTCCATCACCATCCGCGCGGCCACGGACGAGAAGAATGCGGATGGTCTGAGAGACCTGCAGCCCATTGCCCAGATCACGACCACTCCTTATGTCATCGTGGCGAAGGCAGGAAAATTCAAGACCTTCAAGAACTTGTTGGCGCAAGCCAAAGGCAGTCAGAGCCGCATCAACTTCGCGTCCGCTGGCGTGGGCACCGGCATGCACTATCTGGGCGAGCTCATCAACCTCAGTGCCGGTGTGCAGATGATGCACGTGCCCTACAACACGGGCTCCAAGCAGTTGGCTGCGGTGATGGGAGGCGATGTGGACATCGCGATCATTTCGCTGGTCACCGCCTGGCCTCACATCACCGCAGGGACCATGGAGGCGCTCGCAGTCAGCTCGGCCGAGCGCAGTGCGGTGGCAACCAATGTGCCTACTTTGCATGAGTTGGGGCTCAAGGATGTGCCGGCAATCGGGGCCTGGATCGCGGTGTTTGGCCCGAAGAATCTCGACCCTGCCATCGTCAAGAGTCTTTCCGAAAAAATCACCGAAATCGCGAAGAGCCAGACGACTCAGGAGACAGTCAAGGGGTGGGCAGCCGAGCTGCCAGACACCAGCACGGCAGCGTTGGCGGGTGTGCTGCGCACGGAGACCAGCTTCTGGAAAAAGCTGATCAAAGAGCGCAACTTGCCGGTTGCCGATTGAACGAAGCGGTTGCAGATACAAAGACAAGGACGAGACATGGAGCACAAGCTTTCTTCACTGTCTGCTGACATCGTTCAGCCGGAACAGTTGCTCAATCAGCCCAGCGCCAATCGGCTGTTCATCGACGTGCGGTTGGGTGAACCATCCGACGAGTTCAAAGACTACCGCGACGCCCACATTCTCGGCGCGGTGCATGCGCAGATTCGTGATGTCTTTGCGGCGCCACCATCGCCGCAATCGGGGAATCTGCCACTTCCCTCCATTGATGCGCTGGAGCGGCAGCTCACTGCCTGGGGGGTGGATGACGATACGGAAATCGTGACCTATGGACCTTCCATGGCACTGGCCGCGCGTGGTTGGTGGGTACTGCGCTGGGCAGGGCTCAAGAACGTGAAGGTGCTCGACGGCGGGATCAAGGCATGGATCAATCAGGGAGGTCCTGTCGCGCAAGGGGAAACGCAGCGCGATCCCAGAAGTGAAGCGCAGCGATTGAATCTGCTTTCAGGCAGCATGCCTCAGATTCTGGTTGCGGATGTGGAAACGCTCAGTCCCGACACTTTGCTCATCGACGCCCGTGACGAAAACTCGTTTTTGGCCGGCAGCATTCCACGGGCCCGCAATCTCCCTGCCGCAGAACAGTGGACTCCGGCAGGCAATTTGCGAACCAGTGGGGAAGTGGAGGAGTTGTACAGCGCGGTGGGTGTTCGTGATGGCGACGACGTGGTCGTCTATTGCGGAGGCGGCGTGTTGTCTGCATTGGAGGTGCTCACGCTGCGTGCGCTGGGGCACAACCCGCAGCTCTATGTGGGCTCATGGTCCGAATGGAACAAGAGTCCAGAACGCATGGCCCGCAGCGCCGCAGAAAGGGTTTCGCAATGACACCGCACTCCAGACATCACACGGCCGACCATTTCGATGTGGTTGTATGCGGAGGTGGTCCAGTGGGCCTGGCAACCGCCTTTCTTTTGGGGCGTGAAGGCCTGAGCGTGGCATTGTTCGAAAAGCGTCCGAGCACGACGACGTTGCCCAAAGGCCAGTATCTGCATGCATCCACCGCAGAGTTTTTCCGGCAATGGGGTGTCTGGGATCTGCTTGAGGATGCAGGCTGGGAAACGGAAGATGCCAATGGTCAGGGCTTTTATGTGAATGTGGCCAACGGCCCCGTCGCAGCCATACGTGCCATCGACGGGACGCATGAGGAGTATGAAAAAAAATGGGCCGATTACAGCCCGGTCTTTCCTCGCAAGATCCCGGCATCGGACTATGAGGCAGCGATCTGCCGCCGGGCGGAATCCTGGCCCAACACGTCTTTGCATTTCAATGCGCGCGTCACCGACATCGAACAGACGAACGATGGCGTGCGACTGACGGTGGAGGACATGCAATCGCATACCGTCAAAGATGTCACGGCGCGCTATGTCGTGGCTTGTGATGGAGCACACAGCTTTGTGCGCTCACGCCTTGGACGAGGGCAGGATCATGGACCGACTTTCGGCAATCAGGTGCTCGTGGAGTTCAGGGCTGATCTGGATGCAACGCTGGGCAAGGATGGCTTCTTTCATTCCTTCATCCTGAACCCACGTTATGCAGGCTGGTTCGGCAGCAAGCATCCAGACAACGGTCTGTGGCGCTACAGCTTCCGTCATGATGAAGAAACACCTCCTGTGCATGAAGTGCTTCTGGAGCGCATTCGCGGAGCGCTGGGCATGCCGGACTTGCCGATCGAACTATTCCAGATCTACCGCTTTGACTACAGCACCGGACTGCTGCGGCACTGGCGAGAAAAGAACGTCATCTTTGCAGGCGATGCGGCACATTGGCATTCACCTTGGGGTGGATTTGGCATGAACTCCGGTATTCAGGATGCCAACAATCTGGCCTGGAAGCTGGCGCTGGTTCTCAAGGGAAAAGCGGGCGATTCGTTGCTCGACACTTTCGAGATTGAACGCAAGTCCAAGGCGCGCATTACCGTGAAATCTGCAACGTACAACTCGCTGCACTACCAGGCCATTGCGGAGGCGGCGCGGGTAGGCGAGGGCGAACTGTTTGCCCAAGGAAAGATTTCAGCCGAAGCGCAGTTGTTTCTTCAGCAGCGAACAGCACCTCATGGAGACAACGCGGTGCTGCATACCGGCTACCAATTGGGCACGGTATATCGTTCGCAGGCGGTGGTATCGAATGAAGAAGTGGCCCCGGTGCCCGAATTGGTCGAGTATGTGGAGACGACCGTGCCGGGTGTGCGGGCACCTCATGCGTGGTTGCTTGATGCGCAAGGAAAGCGCTTGTCGACCATCGACCTTTGGGGAGGACGATTCGTGTTTATCGGACACCATATGGATCAACGCTGGGCCGCCGCCGCGTCTGATGTTTACAGCAATTTGGGGATCGAGCTGACTGCGGTTTCCGTTGGGGAATCCGAGGCTTATCGCGCATTGGATTCGAAGTTCGCGCGTTTGTACGAAGTGAACATCGGCGATGTGGTCCTGGTACGCCCGGACGGCTTTGTCGCAGCGAAGCTGGGAGCTTCGGAGGTTGCATCAGCAAGCCATCAGTTGCAGCGGATTCTGTGCACGATTCTTGGCGTCAGAGAAGTCGCGATGGAGCCGCTCGTGGAAGCAGTTGCCTGAACTGCGTGGGTACACTGATTGGCTATGAAATCGAAGCCCAACATCCAGTCCTTCTTTGACCCCAGCACGTCCACGTTCACGCATCTGGTGGATGACGGCGTGGATTGCGCGGTCATCGATCCCGTGTTGGGTTTCGATCAGGCCAGTGGCACCATCGACACGGGCCCTGCCGACATCGTGGCGCAGGAAATCGCGCGCCGTGGTCTTCGGCTGCAATGGTTGTTGGAGACGCATGTGCATGCGGACCATCTGTCTGCAAGTGCGTTGCTCCAACGTCGGCTTGGCGGTCAGATGGGCATTGGGCGCGGCGTGACGGAGGTGCAGGCGATTTTTCGCGATGTCTTCAATGCATGCGATGTGATTGCCGATGGGTCGGCGTTCGATCGGCTCTGGGAAGACCGAGAAAAGTTTCATGTCGGGCGGCTGCAGTTCCAGGCCATTCATCTGCCGGGACATACCCCTGCCGATATGGCCTACGTCGTTGCAGAGCAGGATGGTTCGTCTTCGGTGTTTGTGGGCGATACCTTGTTCATGCCGGATGTGGGAACGGCCCGTTGTGATTTTCCAGGTGGCGATGCAGGCACCTTGTATCGATCCATACAGCGGCTGTTGGCGTTCGAGCCAGACACCAAACTTTACCTGTGCCACGATTACCCCGCCAACGGCCGAGAGCCGTGCTGCATCACCACGGTGGGTGCACAGCGGACACACAATATCCATGTCGGAGAGGGCATCAGCGAAGCCGAGTTTGTGGCACTCCGCTCCACGCGCGACGCGCAGCTGGGCGCTCCATTGCTGATGCAGCCGTCGGTGCAAGTCAATATCAGAGCGGGAAATTTTCCGCCGCCCGAGGCCAACGGAAAGACCTATCTGAAGGTCGCTGTGCGAGGCGATACGTTATTGAAGACATCAGCCTGCGTTCAACAGGACGAAGCAGTCCACTGACCAGGGGCAGTCCAGTCCAAATTCTTTTTGGGGCAGTTTAAACCCGGGGCGATTCACTGCGGGAGTGAATTCAAGGGCGACTTGCCCGACGCTGATAGCCCGGTGAGCCAAATCACGCCGCCTGCATGTCCGAAGCGCAGGACGCATTCTGCAGTGCTGACGCTATGGGGACCGCGACAAGGTTGTGGGCGGTTGGAGATGTGCCAATGCGTAGTGCCGGGTTGTGATCCCTGGGTCGTTGAGATTACGGTTTGCGTCGGCGACGAGCAGCGAATCCCAGCATACCTGTCAACAGTGCGAGAGCCCATTGCGACAGCGTCGGGACCGGTGTGGGATTGGACGCTGAAGCGGTCAGCGTGACATTTGCGCTGGCCACACTGCCAATGGTTGCACCAGTCGCATTTCCGAGCGTGACCGAGAAGGTACGACCGGCTCCCGAAGGCGTGGCCACCAACGTGGGAACCTTCACCACGAAGGAGATGGTCCCTGCCGGAATGGTAATGGTGATTGGGCTCGCATCGAAGTCGGTGCCTGCGAGTGCAGGTGATGTTCCTGTACCGGCAGGCGTTACCGTCACCGTCACTGGGCTTGAGGGAGCTTGACTCAGCAGCACGTTGAAGCTTCCCGCTTGTCCTGCCTCGACGGTGGATGGTCCTGAGATCGAGAGCACGGGCTGCGCTATGGCAACCAGGGTGACGCTGGCTGTTGATGCTGCGCCAATGCTGCCTCCCGTCGCATTGCTGAGAGCGACAGAAAAACTGCGCCCACCTCCTGATGGGGTGGCAGCGAAGGTGGGTATAGATACCGCGAAACTCTGGCTCCCCGCTGCAATGGTGATTGTCTGCGGTATCGCATCAAAGTCAGTTCCGGCCACGGCTGGTGTGGGCCCAGTCCCTGTGGGGGTGACTGTCACAGTGATGGGGTTGGCAGAGACCGTGTTGAGCTGGATGTTGAAAGTGGCTGCTTGTCCAGCCGTGACAGTGGATGGGCCGGTGATGGAGAGTTCTGATGGAACTGCCACCAGCATCGTGCTGGCATTGTCTGCAGAACCAATGGCCCCATCGACTGCGCTGGTCATGGTCGCTGTGAGGCTGCGGCCGGCACCTGACGGTGTCGCCGCGAATGTGGGTATGAGCACGGTTGCCGTGGTGCTGCCTGCGGGAACGACAACCGTGATGGGCGTCGCGTCGAAATGCGTACCTGCCACGGCCGGAGACGAACCGGATCCGGTTGGCGTCACCACGATGCTGGATGGACCCGATGATGCAGCACTCAGCGTGATGGTGAAACTTGCCGCTTGCCCTTCCGTGACAGTTGCTGTACCGGCGATGGACAGTGTGGGCCGCCACTCGAATGCTCCGATGTCGGGGCTTGAGCCCACGGTGCGCGCAAACCCGGTGCCGCGCTGGTCCGTGCTGAGCGAGCTGGGGCTTGCACCGGCATCAATGGCTGGACTGCCATCCAACAAGGCATGTGTTTGGGTTGAACCGCCGTTGTTCTGCAACGGACCGAGCATCGGACTCACGTTGAGCAGGTTGTTGGCACTGCTGCCGTTGATCGTGCCAGATGGGGCATCCTGAATCAGACTGTTCGTGGCATTGAGCACGGCAGGCTGTCCGGTATCGTTGAAGATGTCGTTTCCGTCCGCTTGTGATGCGGCGCTGTTGCCAGCCACGAGGACATTGGCAAGTGTGGACTCCCCTTCGTGATGGAGGATGCCACCGCCTTTGCCTGCCGCCACATTCTCGGCGATGGTGACGTTTACCAGCTTCAGGTTGTTGGCGTAGCTGAGACCCACATTCAGTCCACCGCCATCCCCGGTGGCGACATTGCCAGAAATCGTGGTGTTCTCGATGGTGGTGGGCTGGTCTACTTCGTACAAGAAGATACCGCCACCGTGCTGAGCGCGGTTGCCCGTGATGGCTGAATCGCGAATGGTGAAGTTGCCGTTGTCCGCACTGTAGAAATAAATGCCGCCACCGCGCTGTCCGGCCACGTTCCCCGAAATCGTGCTGCCTTCAATGGTGACATCGTGATCCGGGTCGTAGAAATAGATGCCACCGCCATGCTTCGCAGCCTGATTGTTGCTGATGGTGGAATTCCGAATCAGCAGCAGGCCACCGGTATCTTCAACGTAGATGCCTCCGCCATTTTGACCAGACGTATTCCCGGTGATCGTGCTGTTGCGCACTGTCAGTGTCATGCTGAAGCCATCCGCCCAGAGGCCGCCGCCGTCCACAGTGGCTTTGTTGCCGCTCAGCACAACGTTGTCCAGTGTCAGATTTTCATCATTGTCGAAAATTCCGGCGCCATTGTTTGCGGCACCTTGCGAGATGGTGAGGCCGCTGATGGTCACGTCCAGCAAAGAAGCCCCGTTGTACAGATAGAGCACGCGCGACGCATTGTTTCCGCTGATGGTCAACAGATTGGGGCCTGGACCTTGAAGGGTCACGGAATCGCTGACATTCAGCTCGCCAGAAGTCAGCGTGATGGTTCCGGTCAGTCCAGCAGCAAAGTCGATGGTGTCGGCTCCGCTGTTGGCATTGGCGTCCGCAAGGGCTTGGCGCAGCGATCCGGGTCCCGCGTCATTCAGGTTGGTGACGGTGTAATTCGCTGCTTGGGCCGCGCCGCCGACAGTCATCCCGAACGTCATGGCCAACGCCACGACCATGGGCTTCAAGCCCAGCGAATATGGGGCTGCGGCTGGGGTGAAATGCAGGGCTCGGTCCATGATTTGAATTGAGTCGTTCAAATTGCAACAAATGTCAATTTGAATGATACTGGTTGGTTGTTGTCCTGCCAACTCACAATCACTCTCAGTTCCGGTGACGTGGGTTCCTGTGCCGAACGGAGTAGCACCAGCCCATGCGTTTGCCAAAAGCTTTTGTTCGCCTACCCTGGCAGTTCGATGCCGCGAGACTGGCCGCAGCCTGCGCTGAATTCAGCGAGGCTGATTGGCGCGCTCATCCGCAGAATCACGCAGGCAACACGGCATTGTCTCTCGTGGCAGTGCATGGGAATCCTCAAGATGATGGTGTAGCTGGTCCCATGACCGCGACCCCGCTGCTTGAACGCTCGCCCTATCTGCAAGAAGTGTTGGCCAGCTTCGACACGCCTGTCGGGCGTACACGACTCATGCGGCTTGCGCCGGGAGCCGATGCGACGCCGCATGTCGATATTCACTATTACTGGCAGCAGCGCATGCGCATTCACGTGCCAGTACTGACAACACCCGACGTGCGTTTTGAATGTGGCGACGCCCAAGTTCACATGGCTCCTGGTGAAAGTTGGGTGTTCGACACTTGGAGATTGCACAACGTATTGAACCCAACTGACAAGGAACGCATCCATCTGGTCGTTGATACGGTGGGGAGCGCCTCTCTTTGGGATGCGGTGGCGGGGCAGGCCCCCCGAAACGCTCCTCCCCAGTCAGCCACGCCTATGTTGAGGTTCGAGCGCACCAACATTCCGATCGTCATGAGTCCTTGGGAACTTGACGCACTTTGGGCTGACTGGCTCGCAGACGCTTGCGGGTCGCCGCAAGGACCAGAGTCTGCATTGGCCATCAATGAGTTGCTGCAGCCAACGCTTCGCGACTGGCGTGCGCTGTGGGCAGAGCATGGCGACCAACCATCGGGCTGGAATGACTTCTTGCAATTGCGAGATCGAATCTCGGCTTTGGGCCATTCCTTGAAGGGCAAACTGACCTTGCCCAATGGAGTTGACCTTGGTCGGTTGCTGCAAGTGGGGCTGGTCCCTGTACTGTGTCAACCGCCCGAAGCAGAGCTCACAAAACTCAAGACTGTGACCCACTCGACTCCATCAGTGGTGCCCACATCGATGTCTCGCTTGCGTGGCTCGGAGCGAATCCAACACACGGTGTCGGATACGGATCGTCTGCGGCGTCCGGTCATCATCGTGGGGGCGCCTCGCTCCGGCAGCACATTGTTGTTCGAGACTCTGGCGCACTGTCTGCCAGTTCACACGGTGCAAGGTGAGAGCCATCAACAGATCGAACGCTTTCAGGAACTGCGTCCGCAATCGCGCAATCACGCGTCGAACAGGCTGGTACATGAAGACGCACAAGGCGCGATTGCAGACGCGCTGCGACGGGCATTTCTCGACAGCCTGCGTGATCGTGCGGGGCTGCCGCCACCGGCTGGCCAGCACGAGGTGCGCTGGCTGGAGAAGACACCCAAGAACGCATTGCGTGTTCCATTTCTCGATGCCGTTTTTCCAGAGGCCTGCTTTGTCTATCTGCTGCGTGAACCTCGCGCCAACATCGGCAGCCTGATGGACGCATGGCAATCTGGGCGCTTTGTGACCTATCCTGGTCTGCCCGGATGGTCCGGGCCTGCCTGGTCATTTTTGTTGATCGAGGGCTGGCGTCAACTCATCGGTAGTCCCCTCGCCCACATCGCTGCCGCTCAGTGGTCGCAAGCGAACAGTACCTTGCTGGAGGATCTGGCGGCATTGCCTGCAAGCAGGGTATATGCGCTGGAATATGAGTCTTTTGTTCAAGATCCTCAGAAACACGTCGCTGCCATCGCCAGGTTCGCAGGGCTAGATTGCGACCAACCTGTGCCGTCACCATTGCCCTTGGCTCGCCACACACTCACACCGCCGATCACCGGAAAATGGCGCCGGCATGCGGATGCGCTGGAGGACCTCTGGCCAGCGTTGATGCCATTGGAAGCACGTGCACGCCAATTTGTACATGACTGTCAGGCTCTGCACCTCGCAGGATTCAAACCATGAGTGAAGTCTCTCGATACGCAACGGATGATCCAGTTGAGATGGCAGCGGAAGCCTTGTCCAGCGTGCACTCCAGCAACCTGCCGTTGATCTTGAAGCGGCTGCGTGCGACTTTGCTGATCACTACGTACCAGGCGGGAAAACTCATATTGGCGCGAGCCGATCAATCGACGCTCAACACCCATTTCGTGCACTTCCCCAAACCTATGGGTGTCGCTACTGACTCGGGCCGGATCATGGTGGGCAGCGCCACTGGCATTCATGTGTTCCGCAACGTGCCAAGTCTGGCGGAGCGCCTTGCCCCTCATGGACGACATGACGCGGTCTACGCCGAGCGTCACTACCACATCACCGGCGACATCGACATCCACGAGATGGGGATTGATCGCGAAGGCCGGTGCTGGTTCATCAACACTCGCTTTTCATGTCTTTGCACGCTTGATGCAGCCCATAGTTTTGTGCCACGTTGGTGGCCATCCTTCGTGTCTTCCTTGGCGCCGGAAGATCGGTGCCATCTGAATGGTCTGGCGATGGTCGATGGTGCTCCGCGTTATGTCACCGCGCTTGGCGCGACGGACACACCTCGTGGTTGGGGCGCCAACAAGAAAAATGGGGGCGTGCTGCTGGACGTGCCAAGTGGCGAGCTCATCGCGAGCGGCCTTTCCATGCCGCACAGCCCACGTTGGCACCGCGGTGCATTGTGGCTGCTTGAATCCGGTACCGGAACGTTGGCCCGCCTCGACGCGCAGAGCGGACGGGTGGAGACCATCGCTCGGGTACCAGGCTTCGCTCGCGGGCTCGATTTCGCCGGACCGCTGGCTTTTATTGGCCTGTCTCAGTTGCGAGAGACCAATGCGTTCACCGACATTCCTGTCACGGACGAAAACTCGGACCGCATGAGCGGCGTCTGGGTCGTGAACACCGAGACCGGCAAGACCGTCGCATTGCTCAAATTCAACAATGCTGTGCAGGAAATCTTTGCGGTGCAGCTACTTGCGAATGTTCAGTATCCGGATGTACTTCGCAGTGATCATGAATTGCTGCGCACGACGTATGTGCTGCCCGATGCACGCTTGAAAGATCTGTCCATTCTCTGAACCCTGAGAGAATAGTCGCGCGTTTATCACCATGTCTTAACACGGTGATTTCAAACTTGAAATGCAACACCATCGGTGGATATTGAAGCTCAGGGTTTTGTGATGAATGACAGCAATCTGCTGCTCCCCGGACATTGTGACTGCAGAATCTAGAGCCCGCTTCTTGGCCAAGAGCATCAGGAAGCTGGTTGCCACTTCACGGCAGTAATCGCTGCTCTGCCGACATGGCAGACGAAGTTCAGACTGCGGAATCGGATCGTCTGGAGCCTGCGCTGCTAGTCCGATGCAGCCTGCCGCGAAGCGTGCACAATGCGCTCAAACGCACCACAAGATAACTTCGCAGGAGCCCTATGCAATCGCACAAGCTTGAGATTTTCGCGGACTATTTTCAGTTCTACCTTCAGGACGAATCTGCCGAGGGAGACTTGAGTGACGCGTGGGACGATGACGCCGTCAAGCGCATGTTTGCAGTCTCAACGGGAATCGTCGGTATCGGCACAGCGCGAAACATGGACGTGCCCGTCTCGCTGGAGTTTCTCGACGCAGCGCCGCCAGAAGACTTTTTCAACTGCGACCTTGTTGTTGAGGGCTCGTTGCTTGTGTCTACAGGTCCGCTCGTGGTGGCAGGATGCACGGACTACTTTCCCGGTGCTGCTCGTTTTCCGCTGGAACCTGGCACGTACAGGGTCAGGCTGTCATGCTTTGGGCTGGACTCACTGTCGGAGGACGGTCTGGACGGCGAGGACCACTATCGGGTGCAGCTCTGGCCGGGGTCCATGACGGAACCCACGGTTCTCAAGCAACGGGCTGTCTGACCAGGCGTTGGGGGCCGACGTCACACCGGTCTACACCAAGGGAGCGCCAAGACGTTCCGACTGGATGGCGCGCTGAACGGCGGGGCGCGCCAGCATCTGCTGCAAATAAGGACCCAACTGCGGCCTTTCGCGCGCGGGTTGTGTGAAGCCACGTGTCCAGCGGCAGAGCATGAAGGTGTACGGGTCCAGGATCGTGTAATGGTCCCCAAGCAGCCACGGGCCATTGCTATTTTGCAGTTGCAATTCCAACTGATCGAGCAACGTGCCGATCTTTGATTCGGCATGGGCACGTACCTGCGCGGCACCCTGTGTGTTGTCTGGGTCTACCCAACGCTCGGGGTAGAAATAGATGATCAATGCGGTTTGCAGCGTATTCGTCAACCACATGAGCCACTTGTAGAACTCCGCGCGTTCGGGCGTCGCCACAACGGGTGCCAATCCACTGTCGGGGTGCGTGTCTGCCAAATGCAGGCATATCGCAGCCGCTTCGTACAGGACCATGTCGCCGTCCACGAACACAGGAATCAAACCGTTGGGGTTGAGTCGTAGATAGTCTGCCGATTTGTGCGCCTGCTGTGTTCGGTCCACGAGCATCAACTCGAAAGGCCGCCCGATTTCTTCCAGAACAATGTGGGGCGCCATGCTGGCGTTGCTGGGGTAATAGAACAGTTTCTTGGTGGCCATGATGGACGTCGCTTGCTGATGTTATTCGAGGCCTTGCGCAGAATGGCGCGTCGGCAGGAGCGAATAGCAGGATGTGGGTTGGATTGCAATTCCTGATCGTTGTTCTGCTCATGTTACTCACTGTCCTGCAGTGAGTATGGGACGAGCTTGCGTTCATGACACTCTCCGGTGTCGTGAATTGGATCATGTCAGATGTCGCCAATTGGTTTGAAGTGGCGGGAGCAACGCAATAGCATCAAGGGCATACCCATCTCTTCGAGTTGGATTCCTCTGTGCGTGGAGTCGTTGACGAATGAAATTCCTGCTTGCCACCATCAAACACGAAACCAATACTTTTTCTCCGGTTCCTACTGACGTAGCCCGATTTTCATTGGGGGAGGATGTTCCGATACAAGGCGAGAGAGCCGCGGCACTGCGAAGAGGAACCGGAACAGCAATGGGAGGATATATCGAGGTGTTGGAGGCATATGGCATCGAATTCGATGTGGCTGTTGTCGCCGAAGCGAGGCCAAGTGGCCCCGTGCAACAACAAGCATTCGATGCCATAACGGACCCTGTCATTGCAGCACTCAGCGCTGGTTGCTACTCCGCCGTACTGTTGGATTTGCACGGTGCAATGGTGACCGTGCAGTTCGATGATGCAGAAACGGAATTACTTCAACGTATTCGCTCAGTTGTGCCGAATATTCCGATTGGCATGACATTGGACATGCATGCCAACGTGTCCGTGGAAACCGTCAAACTGGCAACGGTGTTGACGGGCTATCACACCTATCCGCATGTCGATGCTAAGGATGCGGGAGCCAGAGCAGCACGACTTCTCGTCAGTGCAGTACAAGGAACAACCAAGCCACGACTTGCATGGTGCAATGCACCGATGCTCCCCCACGTCATGAGGCAAGGGACGTACAGCGGGCCAAACCAGATACTTCAAAGTGCATGTATCCGGCTGGAGCAACAAGGAGTTGCGCTGGCGGCATCCGTCTTCACTGGGTTTCCACATGCGGACATTGAGGGCGCGGGATTGAGCGTGGTGGTCTGTTGCGATGATGACCCACTCCAAGCCGGTCAATTGGCCGAACATTTGTGTCTGCAGGCATGGGAGCTGCGGCATGACTTCGTGTTCGAGGGAACGCCGTTGGTTCATTCTCTGGATCAGGCCGCAGCCGCAAAGGAGTTTCCGGTTGTCGTCCTTGACCATTGTGATAACGCATCTTCCGGCGGGACCATGGATACGACGGTCGTTTTGGCTGAAGTATTGAAACGCAACCTGGACCGGGCGGTGTTCTTTGCGATTCACGATCCGGATGTGGTTCAGCAAGCCATTGCGACGGGCAAGGGGAGCGTTGCGGTCTTCTCTCTGGGAGGCAAGCATCAAAACTTGGCAACGGGGGAGCCCAATCCGCCGCTTGAGGTACGAGCACGTGTCAAGACGATCTCGGATGGCAAGGTAATTCTGCATGGTCCGATGATGGCCGGCATGGCGGTCAACATGGGGCCTACGGTCGTCCTGCAATGCGACGATGTTGACATCGTGGTGGTTTCAAACCATGTGGAGCCATCCGATCGAAGCTATTTCTCGACCTTGGGCTTCGATGTGCTTCAGATGAAATTCCTGATTCTCAAGAGCCGAGTGCATTGGCGCGCAGGCTTTGGGGACCTTGCCCGGACTGTTGTTGAGGCCGACGGTATTGGCGTGACTGGATCGGATTACACGAAGTTCAACTATCGGAAGGTCAGGCGTCCCATTTTTCCGCTTGATTCCTCATTCACCTATAACACTGGAGACAACCAATGAAAAAGTATCACCATCGCCTGGCATTCTCGTCCGCGTTGATTGCGCTGGCTTTCATGTCCGTACCGAGCGCTCAAGCGGACGATGGCAAGAATCCCACCCGTATCGTTCTTGGCTATGCGCCGGGAGGTGCGATGGATGCGTTCACAAGAATCGTGGCGGACGGGCTGAAGAAGCATATCGACGGCCCCATACTCGTCGAAAACAAGCCTGGAGCATCAGCCAGGCTGGCGCTCAATCATGTCAAACGGCAACCGCCAGATGGGAAAACCATCCTGATCTCCTCAGCGCCATTGTTCACGGTCTTCCCGTATACCTACAAAAACGTGGGATACGACGCGGACAAGGATGTGGTACCCGTGGCCCATCTTGCTGACATTCCGTTGGTCCTGTCGGTTGGCACGCAACAGCCCTACAAAACAACGAAAGACTATCTGGAGTGGGTGAGGAAGACACCAAAGGACTCAGGCATTGGATTGGTGACGCTGGGTGGGCCTACCCAATTCGGCATCATGTCACTGAACAAGGCCGCGGGGATTGACCTGATTCCCACAGCCTACAAAGGAGCTGCCCCCATGCTCACCGATGAAATCGGTGGAGTACTCCCGGCCGGAATTGACGCGGTCGCGAGCAAGCTGGAACTGTATAAAGCAGGTCGTATCCGCTTCCTTGGAGTGAGCGGAAGAAAGCGCAGTACTGTCGCTCCCGAAGTGCCGACCTTGGCGGAATCCGGTGCCCCCGGATTCGAAATGGCCTCCAGTTGGTATGCGGCATTTGTACCTGCTGGAACACCCAGTGATGTTGTTATCAAGCTGGAAAAGGCATTGATCAGCGTGGTCAACAGCAAAGACGTTCAAGAGAAACTGACGAAATTGGGCGTGGAAGGAACGGGACTCAGCAAAGAAGAGTTGCGGCAACAGATTCTGCAACAGCGAAAAGTCTGGAAGCCCATCATTGATGAGTCGGGCTTCGTGGCCGAATGAACTGGAAAGTGCGCAGGCCTTCCGATGAAGCTCTGCGCATTTTCAAATGTTCATCGAGCAATCGCCAGCTGGAAATGCGCCTCCATTCAGAATCCCGATGAGACAGGCAGAGTCGCAATGCTGGAGTGTCAGTTTCCATGCCTCGATGGTCTGTGTTCGCCAAAGTGGACGGCCCCTATTCAGATAGACGGAGTTCGTCTACCTGACTTGGGGCAGTCCACGGTTCCCGACGCGGAGCCCAACATCACAACGCTCTGATGCATCACGATGCCTTCCTGGCTTTTTGGCCAACGGATGATTTGGGGGACCAATGCTTGGATTAGTCATCAGACCAGTTGATTCAAAAAACTCACAAGGTGATTCGAACTAGTCACTTTACCGCTGCCGCATGGATTGAAAGAATGGCGACCTGAACAAGGAGCGGTGTATGAGCGATGGCAGTGTGCAATGCAGAACGGTGTATCTGGATGGCGAGTGGTTGCCGGAGGATCAGGCCAAGGTGTCCATCTTCGATCGGGGTTTTGTGTTTGCCGATGCGATCTATGAAGTGACGGCTGTGGCCGATGGCAAGCTGATCGATTTTGATTTCCATATGGCACGATTGGAGCGATCTCTGTCTGCTCTGGGCATTCCGATGTCTTTGACGGCAGGTGAATGTCTGGAGCTGCACAAGCAGATCTGTGTGCGCAATGGGATTGTGGATGGGCTGATCTACATGCAGATCACGCGCGGTGCGCAGGATCGAAATTTTGTGATCGCTGATGGGCTGCGGCCCACGGTGGTGTTGTTCACGCAGTTCAGAAACGTGCTGGCGAATCCGAAGTGGAAGAGCGGTATTTCCGTGCGCACGGTTCCCGATGGGCGATGGGCCAATCGCCACGTCAAGACAGTGCAGCTGCTGTACTCGTCCATGGCCAAGACGCAGGCCGTGCGTGATGGCTTTGACGATGCCTTGTTCGTCGAGGACGGGTTGATCACGGAGACATGCTCTGCCAATTTCCATATGGTGCAAAGCGACGGGACATTGGTCACGCGTGGCCTGTCCGATGCTCTGTTGCACGGCGTGACGCGTGCCAGCATTCTTGATATCGCCGCTGAAGCGGGCATTCCAACGGAACAACGAGCGTTTTCCGTGGTCGAGGCGCAGCGGGCGACGGAGGCTTTCATCACGGATTCCGTCGGCATGGTGACTCCGGTGGTATCCATCGACAGGGTTCCTATTGGAGAGGGCGTACCCGGGCCAGTGGCGCAACACTTGCTGCACCTTTATATCGATCAGAAGCTCAAAAGTGGTGTGCGTGTGAGCTGAGGATTGCTTGTCGATTGCGCGTCAGGAGATGCCCTGCGAGCGTGGTGGCAGGGTCTGCGCAAAGCGCTGGGCCTCGTCGAGAATCCATGCACGGAAGGCCTCCAACGGCCCGCTGTGGCGCATGTTGTTGGGGTAGACGAGGTAATACGAATCTTCTGCGGGTATGGACAGCGGATGTGCCCGCACTACGCCGTTGTCCCAGGCTGTCTTGGGCACGAAGAACTCTGGCACCAGCGCGATGCCGAGTCCTGATTCCGCAGCGCGGATCATCATGGAGTGCTGCTCGAAGCCAACACTGCGCTCGGGCACCGTGTCCTGCGGAAGTTTGGCCGCGTCGAACCATTGCCGCCAAGACTCTTGACGTGTGGTCGAAAACAGCAGTGGAAACTTGAGCAGGTCAGATGCCTTGCGGATGCTGTTTCCGATCAGGTCCTTGCGTGCAATCACCACCATTTCCTCGCCGAACAGCAACTCCGAGGTCGCCCAGGGCCAGACGGGTTTGCCGTGGTGAATGGCGGCTTCGAAATGCTCCTCGTTGAACGAGAACGGGTTGGACCGCACGCCCATGTTCACGCGGATCTGCGGATGCTTCTCGTAGAAGCCCGGCAGGCGAGGAATCAACCATTCCAGCGCAAACGTGGGCAGCACGGCCAGCTCCAGGCTGCCGTCGCCACTGCCGTGCGCCGAGATGGACAGCGTGTCGCGTTCGATGGCACGCAGTGATGCTCTGATCTGTTCGCTGTACAGGCGCCCGGCTCTGGTCAGCACTACGCGCTGCTTGACGCGCACGAACAAACGGATGTTGAGGTTGGACTCCAGTGCATTGATCTGCCGTGAGATCGCGCTTTCCGTCAGAAAGAGTTCCCGTGCAGCAAGCGTGAAGCTTTCATGGCGTGCAGCGGCCTCGAATGCGATCAATGCGGCCATTGGTGGAATTCGATTGCGAAGCATGTTGATTCATAAAAGTCATCACATGGCAATTTTATATCGCTTTACGGTCTGGTCCGTTGGTAGAAAAATCACTTCAAAACAGCATCGAATTCGAAATCAATGCATATCGAAGCAATGCTCAAGAATGAGTTTTCAGAAAGACCACCTTGCTTTCGACCAAGGGATTTCCCTTGATTGAACGACGGAACCAATCAGATACCCCCATGGCCTTCTACAACTTCTCTTCCGTTTACTCCAACCCCAAGGGATCGCCTATTCGTGCGCTCTACAAACATCTCAGCGAGCCCGGCATGATCTCGTTTGCCGGCGGCTACCCTGACCCGCAACTCTTCGATGTGGAAGGGCTGCGTCAGGCTTCAGAGCGAGCGTTCGATAACAGCAAGGCCTGCCTCGAATACGGTGCGACAGACGGCACGCCGCGACTGAAAGACGAGATCGTGCGGCTGATGCATGCGAGGGGCGTGAGCGCCCAGCCAGAGAACATCATCGTGACGACGGGATCTCAACAGGCCTTTGATCTGATTTTGCGGGTGATGGTGGAGAAGGGCGACAGGGTCCTCGTCGAGCAACCGACCTATTCGACCAACATCCAGGCAGTCCATGCGTATCAGGCCAGCGTTCAATCGGTTCCCGTGACTGCGGATGGTCTGGATGTACTGGAGCTGGAACGCCTGCTTTCAAGCGCGAGCGTCTCGGGGCAGTTGCCGAAGCTGCTCTACACGATCCCCAATTTCAGCAACCCCTCGGGAGCGACCATGACGCGCGAGCGGCGCATTCGCTTGCTGCAGTTGGCCGTTCAGTACCAGCTCCTGCTTGTGGAAGACGACCCGTATGGTGGTCTGCGCTTCAAGGGCGACGCCGTGCCTTCGTTGATGGCGCTGGCCAGCGAAGTGCCCGGCGCGCAGGATTGGGTGGTGCACCTGTCCAGTCTGTCGAAGATCGTTGCTCCAGGCCTGCGAGTGGGATGGGCCGTTGCTCCCGTTGAAATCCTCAGACGCTGCTCGGTGGCCAAGCAGAGCGCCGATGTGGGCAGTTCCCCTTGGACGCAGAACATTGCTGCGGAGTATCTGTCCGGCGGGCGACTGGAAAAGCATCTGTCGCATATTTGCGCGGCCTACGGTGCCAAGTGCCGCGCATTGGCCGATGGCCTGCGGCGAGAGTTGGGCGAGGAGTTGGCGTTTCACGAACCTTCGGGAGGCATGTTCATCTGGGCCCGTCTGACAGGGGCCGTCACCGCATCCGAATTGCTGCAGCAGGCCATCGCACGCGGCGTGATGTTTGTCCCTGGCGAAGGCTTTCAGGTGGATGCGGCAGACCCTTTCAGTTTGCGTCTGTCGTTTGCCACGCCGACGCTCGATGAGGTCGCAACGGGAACCCGCCGATTGGGCGAAGCGCTGGCAGATACACAGGCTCGCAAAAGCCCGCAGACGTTGCTTGCCTGAGCGCGAAGATCTATCCCGTACACATTCCACACCATCAAGGAGACTGACAAATGAACGGAGCCAAGAGTCTGGTTCAGACATTGCTCGCAGCAGGCATTGACACCTGCTTCGCCAATCCCGGCACCAGCGAAATGCATTTCGTCGCGGCGCTGGATCAAGTGCCCGGCATGAAGTGCGTGCTGGGCTTGCAGGAAAACGTGGTCACGGGCATGGCTGATGGCTACTACCGGATGGCGCGCAAGCCCGCGTGTACGCTGCTGCACTGTGCACCGGGGCTGGCCAACGGCATGGGCAATCTGCACAACGCACGCCGAGCGCGCAGTGGCATGGTCAACATCGTCGGGGATCAGGCGATCTATCACCGTCCCTTCGATGCACCTCTGACGGGAGACACCGCAGGCATGGCGCAGACGGTCTCGGCCTGGGTGCGCACCAGTACCAGCACGGAAGAGCTTGGCCGCGATGCCGTCGAGGCGGTGCATGCTGCCTCGACTTATCCGGGTCAGATCGCCACCCTGATTCTGCCGGCCGATGTGTCCTGGCAGGAAGGTGGCAAGGTCGGCAACCCTATGGCAGCGACCCGGCCGCCGTCGATTGATCTGGGCGCGGTGGATCGTGCGGCCAAGATTCTGCGCGACAAGGACGATGTCTTGCTGCTGATGGCGGGACCGGCCGTGATGGCTGATGGCCAGAAGCTCGCATGGCGCATTGCGCAGGCCACCGGTGCAAAGGTGATGGCGAGCTATGTGACATCGCATCTGGTGCGTGGGCAAGGCAACATGCAACTGGAGCGCGTGCCCTACAACATGGAGGCGGCCATTCAGGCGCTCAAGCCATTTGGCCACATCATTCTGGTGAACGCTGCGCCGCCCGTTGGGTTCTTCGGATACCCGGGCATGCCTTCGGTCCAGCATCGCAGCGACGCGGTGTTTCATACGCTTTCACGCCCCGATCAGGATCCTGTCGAGGCCTTGGCAGCGCTGGCACACGCATTGGGCGCTCCGGATGTGCGCATGCCGGATCCCGGACCACGCCCCGAGGTCGTGCGCGGGGCACCCACACCGGAAGGTCTGGCACAGACGCTTGCGGCCCTGATGCCCGACAACGCCATCGTTTCCGATGAAAGCGTCTCCTATGGTCGAGGCTTCTACAAGTTCACGCACGCCGCACCCGCCCACGACTGGCTCCATCTTGCCGGTGGTGCGATTGGCGACGGCATGCCCGTGGCAACCGGAGCAGCAATGGGTGCGGGAAAGCAGCGCCGAGTGATCAACCTGCAGGCGGACGGCTCGGCCATGTACTCGCTGCAGTCCTTGTGGACACAGGCGCGCGAGCAATTGCCGGTGACGACCATCATCCTCAACAACAGCAAGTACAACATCCTCATTGGCGAGTATGCCAACGTCGGCGCAACCCCCGGCGAGACGGCAATGAGCATGCTGGATTTGGGCAACCCGTCGCTGGACTGGGTTCGACTCGCGAACGGCATGGGGGTCGAGGCCGCACGCGCGACCACGCTCGAGGCATGTGCCGATCTCATGGTGAGCAGTTTCGGAAGACAGACGCCGTTCCTCATCGAACTGATGATCTGAACGGCGCGATGGCAGGCGACTGCCATCGACCTTCACGACGCTTCGCAATTCCCATTTGTGACTCAGGTTCCCGGCGCGGTTGCACGTCGGGACCGTGGTGAACCCATGACCTATCCAGATACAGAACTCTTCATCGACGGCGTATGGCGAGCGGCATCCGACGGTGCGACGCTGCCGGTCGCCAACCCTGCCACCGGCACCCAGATCGGCCGCGTGGCACGGGCCAGTCTGGCTGATCTCGAAGGCGCGCTGGCGGCGGCCCAACGTGGCTTCGAAACGTGGCGCAGCATGACTGCTGTGGAGCGGGGCCGAATCCTGCGACAGGCGGCGATCCTGGTGCGTGAACGTGCGGACCGAATTGCACTCATACTGACGCAGGAGCAGGGCAAGCCCATGGCGGAAGCCAAAGGCGAAACACTGGCGGCAGCCGACATCCTTGACTGGTTTGCAGACGAAGGCATGCGCGTCTATGGACGGGTTGTTCCGTCACGGCGCGATCCGGCCATCCGGCAGACGGTGGTCCGCGATCCGCTGGGACCGGTGGCAGCGTTCACACCCTGGAATTTCCCGATCAACCAGCTGGTTCTCAAGCTGGCGCCGGCACTAGCTGCGGGGTGCTCCGTGATTGCCAAGGCTGCGGAGGAAACGCCCGCGGCGCCAGCAGCTCTGGTGGCCGCACTGGCAGACGCCGGGTTGCCGAAAGGCGTGCTGGGGCTGGTCTACGGCGATCCGGCCGAGATATCCAGCCATCTCATCGTGCATCCCGTGATTCGCAAAGTCACGTTCACCGGATCGACCAGCGTGGGCAAGCAGTTGGCGGCGCTGGCAGGTGCGCACATGAAGCGCGTGACCATGGAATTGGGAGGCCATGCGCCGGTGATCGTTTGTGAGGATGCGAACCTTGAACTGGCAGTGAAGTCGGCCGGGTTTGCCAAGTTCCGCAACGCAGGACAGGTCTGCATTTCTCCGACGCGGTTTCTGGTCCACGAGAGTCTCGTGCGCCCCTTCTCGGAAGCACTCGCGCGTCACGCACAGGCGGTGAAGGTCGGCAATGGACTGGAGCCGCAAACAGAAATGGGTCCTCTCGCCAATCCTCGACGCGTTTCTGCCATGGCCGAGCTGGTAGGCGACGCCGAACGAGCCGGAGCCAAGTTGCTCACGGGCGGCAAGCGCATCGGAGACGTTGGCAATTTTTGGTCGCCCACGGTGCTGACGGACGTACCACTCAACGCGAGGGTCTTCAATGAAGAGCCCTTCGGGCCGATTGCCGCCATCCGCAGCTTCAACTATCTGGATGACGCCATCGCCGAAGCCAATCGCCTGCCATACGGGCTTGCGGGCTACGGTTTCACCGAGTCGCTGAAGAATGCCGATCTGCTTGGACGCAAGGTCGAGGTGGGAATGATGTGGCTGAACATGCCCGCCTCCACCAGCCCGGAACTGCCATTCGGCGGCATGAAAGACTCGGGATACGGATCCGAAGGTGGGCCGGAAGCACTCGAGGCGTACCTGAGCGTTCGCTCGGTGGTGGTGCGCAATGCTTGAGGACCGTGTCATGTCCCACATTCCCGCCCTCCGAACCGAGCTCGATGCATCCCCATTGTCTGCCTACCTTGGACCGTTGGTTGCATTGCGACGCGACTTGCATGCCCATCCCGAATTGAAGTTCGAAGAGCATCGAACGGCCGACAGGATTGCAGCCTACTTGAAGGCGCTCGGTGTGCCGATTCACAGGGGGCTTGGCGGCACGGGCATCGTCGCCACCATTGCAGGAAAAGGCTCGGCTTTTGGCTCCAGCTCCCGGGCGATCGGGATTCGCGCCGACATGGATGCGTTGCCAATCCAGGAAATGAACGTCTTTGATCACCGCAGCCAAAGCGACGGCCGGATGCACGCATGTGGACACGACGGGCACACAGCCATGCTGCTTGGCGCGGCCACGCTGCTGGCCCAGCGGCCGGAGTTCGATGGCACGGTGCACCTGATATTCCAGCCAGGCGAAGAAGGTGGTGCAGGCGCGCGGCTGATGATGGAGGAGGGGCTGTTCACTATGTTCCCCTGCGAGGCTGTGTTCGCACTGCATAACTGGCCAGCCTTGCCTGCGGGAGAAATGGGCGTGCGTGTGGGGCCGATCATGGCGTCTGCGAATCGCTTTGAGATCCGTGTGCATGGACGAGGAGGGCACGCAGCGCTTCCTCATACGACGGTGGATCCCATTCCTGTGGCTTGTGCCATCGTGGGGCAACTGCAATCGTTGGTCTCTCGTGGCACCGATCCGCTGGACAGTGCGGTACTTACGGTCGGAAAAATCGAGGCCGGGACCATTGAGAACATCATTCCAGACGAGGCTGCCATCTATGGCACTTGCCGCACGCTTTCACCACAGACCCTCAAGCGCATGCTCGAGGGTATCGAACGCGTTGCAACCCATGTGGCTGCAGCGCATGAGGCCAGAGTCACCATCCTGTGGAAGCCTGGCTATCCCAGCACCTGCAATTCACACCATGAAGCACGCTTCATGGGCGAGGTCATGCGGGAGCTGGTGGGTGAGAAGCATGCTCACCCGGATGTGATGCCAGCCATGACGGCGGAGGACTTTGGCTTCATGCTGGAGCAGATCCCCGGGGCCTACGGTTTCATTGGCAACGGTGCCAATGGAAAACCGGGGGTCACCTTGCACAGTCCTTCTTACGACTTCAACGACGACAACATCGCATTGGGGGCTCGCTTCTGGGAGCGTCTGGTGCACCGCTGGTTTGCAACTTCTCATAAGGAGACCCCATGAAGAACCGCTTCAGCCAGGAGCGACGTATGGCATTGAGTCTGCTCGCCTCAGCAGGTGCAGTCTGGGCAACGGGTGGCAACGCATACGCTGCCACGAACTGGCCTCAAAAGATGTTGCGCCTCATTGTTCCCTATCCGGCAAGTGGGGTCTCCGACATCATCGCCCGATTGATGGCGCAGCGGCTTGCCTCGGCGCTTGGACAATCCATCGTGGTGGACAACCGGCCTGGTGCCGCGGGAACGATGGGCATCGATACGATGGTCAAGACGGGCGGCGATGGCAACACGTTTGCATTCACACCCATCAGTCCGATCACGCTCAGTCCGCACCTCATGAAAGTCGGCTTCGATCCGATGAAGGATATTGCCCCTGTGGCTCCGGTGATGTACTCGCCAGTCTACGTATGTGCCACTGAAGCGTTCAAAGGCAAGACGCTTGGTGACGCCATCGCCCAAGCGAAGTCCGGCAGCGTGACCATGGCCTGCCTTGGGTTCGGGTCGGTCGGACACATCATGATCGAGCAGCTTCGTCGTCAGACGGCAAGCAATCTGGTGCCAGTTCCATACAAAGGCGATTCGCAATTGCTTCCAGACGCGGTGGGAGCGCAATTCGACATCCTGATGATCAATCCCTCGGAGCCCGTGAACGCATTGATTCAGCGAGGAAAACTGCGCGTCATTGCGGTGGGCTCGCCCGAGCGTCTGCAGGCATTGCCAAGTGTCCCGACGCTGGCAGAACTGGGACATGCGGAAGCCATCATGACATCCCTGTTTGGCTTTGTCGCTCCCGCTTCCATTTCACCCGAGGCGGTCCAGCGCCTGAATGCGGAAGTCAACCGCTTGTTGATGCAACCTGAGCTGCGTGAACGGGTTCAGAAACTGGACAACGTGGCGCTTTCCCAATCCGCATTGGAGTTCGGTGCGTCTCTGCGTTCGGCTTTCGAGCAAAACGGAAAGATCGTCAAGCAAGCCAACATCAAAGCCGAGTGAGCAGGACTTAGCGTCGCCTGGGCCGCGACGCATCCGAGCTTTCCTGTTCTTCGGCAGCCAGGAGGAATACCGCCGCCATCTGGAGGTTTTCGTACAACCCTATCCACAACATTCATTCGCGCAACAAGAACGCGAGTACAAGGAGACAAACAATGAACAAACGCAGTTTTCGACTGGCCCTTTCTCTGGCTGCCCTCATGGCCGCATTGCCCATGACGTCCAGAGCACAGGAAATAGCTCTGAGAGTGATCGTTCCGTATTCCGCAGGAGGCAGTGCCGACGTCATTGCCCGCATGTTGACGGATGGGCTGAAGGAACATATGGGGCGCATGGCGATCGTCGAGAATCGGCCCGGAGCAGGTGGTCGGATTGCGCTGTCGGCGTTGAAGGGTGCGCCCGGTGATGGCTCAGCCGTGGTGCTGGCTTTCACTGGCGTGCTGGTGAATTCCATTGTCTTTCAGAACGCGAAGGACTTCAGCTTCAAGGACGACTTCGTCGGACTCGCACAAGTGGGCACCATGCCTGCAGGGCTGGCCGTGCCTTGGCAGCACAAGGCCAACAACCTCAAGGAGTTCATCGACATCCGCAAGCAGGAGGGCGACTTCGTCTACGGCAACATGGGGCCGGGCTCGCTCACGCATCTTGCGGGGCTTCGCTTTGCAGCGGCGACGCACCTCAAAGCCAACCCCATTGCATATCAGGGCGGGGCGCCCATGGCGAACGATCTGATGGGAGCACAGATCGATGCGGGTCTGGACACCGTGGGTGACTTCGTGGAACGACACAAAGGCAAGAAGCTCAAAGTGCTGGGTGTGATGGGCAGCAAACGATTCTCGCTGCTCCCCGATGTGCCCACGATGGCGGAACAGGGCGTTGCCAATGTGGAGGCGGAAATGTGGCTGGGCTTTCTGGGTTCCAGCAAGTCCAGTGCGGCCTTCAATGCACGCTTTCAGGAGGCTGTGAAAAAGACGCTGGAGTCGCCGGTGGTCCGGGAGAAGATGGCCAAGCTCATCGATATTGAATACAAGGCCAGCGCTGATTTCAGCAAGGTGATGACAGCGGACTTCGCCACCTGGACGCCACTCATCGTGAACTCGGGATTGGTGCAGAACTGAAGTTCACGGTGCAAGAGGTTTGAGGCGGCATGCTTCAAACCTCTTTCGCTGGTCTTGATGCCCAAGATGATGAGGCGGACTGGGTTGGGGTGCAGGAAATCGATTCAGCCCACACTGATGCCAGCACTCTTGGCCACGGCAGCCCAGCGGGCTACTTCCGAGGTCGTCAGTTGCGCCAGCGTTTCCGGTGTTCCTCCTCCGGTATCTGCGCCGAGGCCTGTCCAGCGGTCAACAAAGGACGACTTCTGAAATGCCGAGTTGACGGCGGCATTGATGGTCTGGATGACAGGGGCGGGGGTGTTCTGTGGCAGATAGATGCCGTACCAACTGGTCGCGTCGTAGTTGGGTGCTCCGCTTTCGGACACTGTGGGAATCTGCGCCAGGTAAGGTGCACGCTTGGAAGAGGTGACGGCCAGCGCGCGGACGCTGCCGGCCTTGATGTGCTGCAGCGCGGAGGGCATGGTCTCGAACATCACATGCACGTTGCCCGCAATGAGATCGACAATGGCGGGTCCGGAGCCTCGGTAGGGCACATGCAGCATCTCGGTACCGGTGACGCTTTTGAAGTACTCGGTCATCATGTGCTGCATGGTGCCGGCCCCGGGAGTCGCGTAGCTGTACTTGTCCGGATGGGCCTTCAACAAGGCGATCAGTTCGGCAATGTTCTTGACCGGCAAGGCATTGTTGATGATCACGGCATGGTTCACGCGTCCGAGAAACGCGGCCGGTGTCATCTGGCGGATGTCGTAGCCCAGCTTGGGATAGACGGATTGTGCAATGGCATGGTGGACTGCACCGAACAGTGCGGTGTAGCCGTCCGGCTGGGCCTTGGCGACAAGGTCTGCGCCGATGGTGCCTCCCGCTCCGCCGCGGTTGTCCACGATGGTGGAGCGTCCCAACTCCTGCGTCAATTGATCGGCAATCGTGCGCGAGAGGATGTCCACTGTGCCGCCCGGAGGGAAGGGGGCGACGAGTTTGATGGGTTGTGCGGGGTAGCGCTGCTGGGCCTGGAGCAGGCTCGTGGGAGCCACTGTGGCCAATGCGGCCATTGCCAGAAGTTGTCTGCGTTCCATGTTTTTGTCTCCTTGCATTGCTCGTTGATGTCGATCGCTGAGGAAACAGCGCTGGCTTTTGGGCATGGCACTTCGCTTCCGTGCGATCGGCAGTCGATCCCTGAGAGCTGAGTGGGGCTGGATCTGCGTGACTGATTCTGGGATGTCGGTAATTCATCCTCAATTGAGTTTTTTTTCAACGCTTGCTTGGTAACGTATCGACCTTGATACGAGCGTTCGGCATCGTCGCCATCAAATCTCGATGAGCAGGATGCCACCCGGTTCTCGTGGCGAAACTCGAATCATTTGACGCAAAGGTAAAGGAGACAACATGCCACAGACAATGGCACCGATGAGCGTGGACGACATCGCTGCGCAGATCAGCGATGGCTGCCGGCTTGCCATGCCCGTCGATTACGCGGGCGTGCCCATGGCCATCGTTCCCGCGCTGCTGCAGCGTGCGCCGCGCAATCTGGATCTGGTGGGCGTGCCGACGGCCGGGCTGTCCTTCGACATTCTGATCGGCGCGGGGCTGGTACGCAGTCTGGAGACCAGCGCGGTCAGTCTGGGGGAGGCGGGCGGAGCACCGTGCTTCATGCGCGCGATTGCCAACAGGTCGATTCAAATGAAGGACAGCACCTGTCCCGCAATCCACGCAGGCCTGATGGCGGCGCAGAAGGGTTCTCCCTTCACCACCTTGCGCGGCCTGATCGGCACCGATGTGCTGCTGCATCGCCAGGATTGGCGTGTCATGCAGAACCTGTTTTCTGTGGAGCCCGATCCTGTGGTCGCGATTCCGGCGTTGCATCCCGACGTGTCGGTCTTCCATGCACCGATGGCCGATCGGGAAGGCAATGTCTGGATCGGCCGCAGACGTGAGCTGGCGGCCATGGCCTATGCCAGTCGCAGGAATTTCGTGACCGTGGAGCGCATCGTGGAGCATCGTCTGCTGGACGACGAGACGACGGCAGCCGGTGTGCTCCCCGCCATCTACGTCGATGGCATTGCCGTGGCGGAGAAAGGTGCATGGCCGTACGGTCTTTGGGGAGAGTACGCGCCGGATACCGCGCAGTTGCAGCGCTACGCCCAGATGGCCAAAACGGAAGAAGGCTTTCAGCAATGGATTGCAGAGGTGTATGCATGAACGAACTGACTTTGCGTGAACGTCTGATCGTCACGATCGCCTCGCTGCTCGACGGTGCGCGCCATGTGGCGGTCGGTGCCTCGTCCCCGATTCCCGCTGCGGCGGCCATGTTGTTGCGTGCGCAGAAGGAAGCAGTCAATGAACCGGCGGTACGGCTGTCCATTCTGGGCTCGGTCAAACACAACCTGTTCACCAATGGCTCGGCCGAACTGTTCGACTGCGCTGGGCAGGGCCGCATCGATGCGTTCTTTCTGGGCGGTGGCCAGATTGATGGACAGGGCAACATCAACCTGGTCGGCGTAGGCGACTATCCGCACACCAAGGTCCGCTGGCCCGGATCGTTCGGTTCCGCCTATCTGTATTTCACCATTCCCAAGGTGATCCTGTTTCGCGAGGAACATTCACCGCGTGTGTTTGTCGACAAGGTGGATTTCATCAGCGCACCGGGTACCAGCGAGCCCGGCGTGTATCGCAAAGGGGGTCCGTATGCCCTGCTGACCGGGATGGCGTTGTTCATGTTCGATCCGTCCAAGGCGCGTTTTCGACTGGTGCATATGCATCCGGGACATACGCTTGAAGAGATCCAATCCGCAACGGGCTTTGCGTTCGATGTGGACCCGCAACTGAGCGTGACTCCATCGCCTGACGCAGCGACGCTGGAACTGCTGCGTGGCCGTGTGCTCGATGAGCTTCGCGAAACCTATCCGGACTTCGCACAACAACTGACCAAGGAGATAGCTGCACATGCAGAATGAAAAGACGAAAGCCGGCGCGTTGGCGGGCATCCGCGTGATCGACGCCAGCCGCGTGCTGGGCGGGCCCTTCTGCGGCCAGATTCTGGGCGACCATGGCGCCGATGTGATCAAGGTGGAGCCCCCGATGGGTGACGAGACCCGTGCCTGGGGCCCTCCATTCGTGGGCGATGCCGCGAGCTACTTCATCGGCGTGAACCGCAACAAGCGCGATGTGCCCATCGACGTGACGCAGCCGCTCGGGCAGGAACTGCTGCTGCGTTTGCTGGAAGATGCGGACGTGTTCATCGAGAACTTCAAGATCGGCACGCTCGAAAAGTGGGGACTCGGCGGTGATGAGCTGCGCAAGCGCTTTCCGCGTCTGGTGCATTGCCGCATCTCGGGTTTCGGTGCCGATGGTCCTTATGGCGGGCAACCTGGCTACGATGCTGCGGTGCAGGCGATGACGGGCCTGATGAGCGTGAATGGTGAACCGCAGGGCGAGCCGCTGCGCATGGGCGTTCCGATCATCGACATGGTCACCGGCATGAATGGCGTGATCGGCATTCTGCTGGCACTGCAAGAGCGCAACCGCAGCGGAGAAGGGCAATTCGTCGAGGCGACGCTCTACGACTCCGGTGTGTCCATGCTGCATCCGCATTTGCCCAATTACTATCTCAACGCCAAGGTGCCGCAGCGCTCGGGCAACCGTCACCCGAACATCTGTCCCTATGACGCGTTCGAGACCAGCACCGTTCCATTGTTCCTTGCCGTGGGCAACAATCGCCAGTTCGTGACGCTTTGCAAGGTACTCGGAAAGCCCGAGCTGGGCACGGATGAACGCTTCCTGACCAACGCTTCCCGCAACATGCACCGTGATGCGCTGCGTGATGAGCTGGTGTCGCTGCTCTCTCAGCGCGATGGCCAGCAGGTGTCTCAGGAACTGGTGTCCGCGGGTGTTCCCTGCGGACCGGTGCGAACCATTGACCAGGTGGTGGCCGATCCGCACACGCACCATCGCGGCATGATCGTCGACATCGACGACTACCGTGGTACGGGCGCTCCGGTGAAGCTTTCGCGCACGCCAGCCACCTACCGCATCCGTCCGCCAGCGTTCGCGCAGCATACCGAGGAGGTGCTCAAGGAGCAGGGTATCGATCCTGCAGCCTACGCCAGCGTGCTGCCGCGCAAGCCTGCCGTGTGATTACCTGCACGGCGTGACTTCCCCGGGCCGTGCCGCGTTCGGGGACGAACCCCTATCCGGAGTCTTGTCATGCTGATCAGATCGCTGCGCTCTTTTCTGGCGCTGCATCGTTTTGGAACCATTGTCGCCGCCGCCGAGAAAGTGCATCTTTCTCAGGCGGCCGTGAGCGTTCAGCTCAAGAACATGGAGGACGAGCTGGGCATTGCTTTGTTCGTGCGCACCAAGCGCTCGCTGGAGTTCACCTCGGCAGGGCGGCAAATGGTGCCGCTGGCCGAGAAGATGGTCTCGATCTACGAGGAGATGAAGGCGATCAAGGGGGGCGGGCCCATCGGGGGCTTTCTGTCGCTGGGTGTGATCAACAGCGCGCTGGGCGGTGTGCTTCCACAGTTGCTCAAGGAGATGACGCAGACGAACCCGGGGTTGGAGGTGAAGATCATGGCCGGCATTTCGGGCGAGCTGGTGACGCAGGTAAACCGTGGCACGCTGGACATGGCCATCGTGACCGAGCCGCCGCAGCGTTTTCCCACCAACCTCAGCGTCCACTATCTCTACAGTGAACCTTTCGCGCTGCTCACTCCAGCCGAGGTCCCCTACCAGGATCTGGTTCAGGCCTTCAAGTCGTCCACGCCGTACATCGCGTTTGAACGCAGCACCTGGGCGGGACAGCTCATTGACGAGTTCTTGATGAAGCGCGGCGTGATGACCAAGCCATCGATGGAGCTCAATTCGCTGGACGCGATTGCGGCGCTGGTCAGTCAGGGCTTGGGCATTTCCATCGTGCCACTGATCCGTGGCGCGGCCTGGCACGCCAGTCCCAATCTGCATGTGGTGCGCCTGCCTAATTTCGAGCGACCGGTATCGTTGATCACGCGAGCATCCCACGAGCACGACGCTCTCACAGCGCTGCTGCTGTCGTCGTTCAGCACGGTGGACTGGACCAACTGACGTTGCATGTGGCGCAGGAGGGATTCATGCTCCCGTGCCACAGCATTCCCTGATCGCTTCAACCGTGGCGGCGTGTGGGCTCGCGCATCAGCACGAACTCTTCTGCCGATGTCGGGTGCATCGCCATGGTGTTGTCGAAATCACGTTTGGTGGCTCCCGCGCTGATCGCGATGGCCAATCCCTGAATGATCTCGGGAGCATCGGCTCCGAGCATGTGAATGCCGGTCACGCGATCGGTCGTGCGATCCACGATGAGCTTCATGTAGGTGCGCTCCTGACTGCCGACGAAGGCCTTCTTCATGGGGCGGAACTGACTCACATAGACGTCGGTCGGTCCGCGCTCGATGGCTTGCGCTTCAGTCAGCCCGATGGTCGCGATCGGCGGGGAACAGAAGACGGCGCTGGCCACGTTGGTGTGATTGGCCTGAATGTGCCTACCTCCGAATTCCGTGTCCGCAAAGGCCCGGCCCTCGGCAATGGCCACTGGTGTGAGGTTCACTCGGTTGGTGACGTCTCCAATGGCCCAGATGCCGGGCACGACGGTGCGGCTGTCGGCATCCACAGGAATGGCGCCTGACGCATCGGTCCGGATACCCACGCTATCGAGACCCAGACCCCAGATGTTGGGCTTTCGACCTGTGGCGTTGAGCACTGCTTCGGCTTGCAGCACCGAGCCGTCTTCGAGACGAAGTGTGAATCCGCTGGCGTCCTTCGACAAGGCCTGGGCGCGCATGCCCGCATGCAGCTTCACACCCAGTGATTCGAGCGCCTGTGCGGCCTGCGCACGCAGATCCTCATCGAAGCCGCGCAGTGGCAGATCGGCGCGATAAGCCATCGACACTTGCACGCCCAGTCTCGCGAGAATGGATGCGAACTCGGCGGCAATGTATCCCGCACCGATCACCAGAAGCGACTTGGGCAGCGCATTCAATTGCAGGATGTCGTCGGAAGTCCATGCCTGCTCAAGCCCTGCAATTCCATCGGTGGAAGGTGCACCGCCGGTGGCGATCAGAATCCGATCGGCATGATAGGTCTCTCCGTTCGCCTCGACCGTACGTTCTCCGGTGATGCGTGCATGAGCGAGCAGTGTCTGTACACCGGAGTTCGCGAGCATCTGGCGATACACGCCTTCGAGCCGGTTGAGTTCGTTGTCCTTGGCTCGCGTCCAGCGGGCAACGTCGAATTGCGTGGCAACTTCACTCCAGCCGAAGGCGCTGGCCTCGCTGAAAGCGCTGCCCATCTCCGACGCATACATCATGAGCTTCTTGGGAATGCAGCCGCGCAGCACGCAGGTGCCGCCCACGCGGGTGCCCTCGATCAGCAGCACTTTGGCTCCGTGACTGGCCGCGCGCCGGGATGCCGCGATGCCGCCGGAGCCTGCGCCGATGACGATGAGATCGAATGTGTTGGCTGCTGTCATGTTTTGGCCGTCTGAGTGAGTTCGGGAAGGGCCAGTGCGCGTTGCACGGCGGGTCGCGATGCGATGCGCTCGCGCCACTCGTTGAGACGAGGATATGCGACGACATCGATGCCCATCTTCTCCGACAATCGTAGCCAGGGAAAGATCGCCATGTCCGCGATGGAGTATTGCGTGCCTGCGAAGTAGGCGCTGTTCTGCAGATGTTGCTCCATCACCGAATGGATGCGCTGCACTTCGGCTGCGAAACGTTCGAGCGCATACCCATCCGATTGCTCCGCAGAAGGTGCCGAACGGGAGCGTCCTCGGAAGTGACTGAGCTGTCCCATCATGGGGCCGACAGCGCTCATCTGGAACATCAGCCACTGCATGGCGGAGGAGCGCTCGGCGATGTCCTGCGACAGAAAGCGGCGGAACTTTTCGGCCAGATGAATGAGGATGGCACCGGATTCGAAGATCGTGACCGGTTTGCCATCCTGCGGATCACTGTCGATCAGCAGCGGAATCTTGCGATTGACACCGAGCGGCGCCATCATGGCGGAGAAGGTCTCCTTGTCGTTGATGTCGGCCGGATGGATGCGGTAGGTCGCATCGCATTCCTCCAACATGATGTGCACCTTGTGCCCGTTGGGAGTGCCCCAGGTATATAAATCCAGCATCTGAAATCGGTGAAGAGAGAGAAGGCAAGTGACGCTGACGGGGTGCACGAGGCACCCCGTTATCGTCATCCTCAGCTGCCGAAATCCAGCTTGGCGGTTTTCAGTGCCGAGATGTAGGACTGCAGATCGCTGGTCACACGCGCTGTCATCTGCTCGGGCGTGGAGGGCATGACTTCAATGTCGAAGCTCTCGATCTTGGCCTTCACATCAGGCATGGCAAGAATCTTGTTCAAGGCCAGGTTGGTCTTCTTGACGATGTCCGCCGGGGTGCCCGCAGGGAAAGCGAATCCATACCAGACGCCTACTTCGAAGTCGCCAGGCACGCCGGCTTCCGTCATGTTCGGCACATTGGGGAATGAGGCAGAGCGCTTGCGGCCCGTCACCATGAGCGGACGCAGCTTTCCGGAAGTGACAAAGGGCTTGGTCGCTGTCGTCGTATCGATGATGTATTCCACTTCCTTGGACAGGATCGCATTGAGTGCGGGCGAGCTGCCCTTGTAAGGCACATGCACGCCGTCGAGCTTGGTCGCATTCTTGATCATCTCTGCCGAGAAGTAGGTACCGAAGCAGCAGGAGGCATAGCTGAAGTTGCTGTTTTTCACGCGCGACGCGGCTTCCAGTTCCTTGAAGTTGGTGATCTTCGAGTCTGCGCCGACAGCCAGCAAATATGGGGACTGGCCGATCGTTCCGATGAACGAGAAGTCCGTGATGGGATCAAGCGGGAAGTCCTTCTTGACCACCTTGTTGAGCGCGAAGCTGCTGGTGGTGAGGCCGATGGTGTAGCCGTCCTTTTCCGAGCGTGCGACCGATTGCAGTGCAATCACCATGTCACCGCCGGGCTTGTTCTGCACGATGACGGGTGTCTCCCATTGCTCGGTCAGCTTTTGACCGATCAGACGCGCAAGGATGTCCGAAGCGCCGCCTGGTGCGAATGGCACGATCAGGTTGATCGCCTTGCCCTTCTTGGGATAGTCCTGTGCGGCGACTTGTGTGCCGATGGAGAGAATGCTTGCCGCGATGACGGCTGTTGACAGAAGAGTGCGCTTCACCAATGTCTCCTTTGATTCTGAATGCATGTTGAATCCGGTGCTCCGCGTTCTTTTCCTGTGAGGTGCGCGAAGTCGTTCCGAGATCAAAATGTATTGAATGCAGTGCGATCGTTGGCTAGCTTTTCTCGAGGCTGAAACTGGATATTTTTAAAGAGTCGATGCTCGCGATGAATGTGGCGGAGTCGAGCCTCGGTCTTCGTGAACCTGAAGGACTCGAATGTCCCACAGAACGATGCGAGAAGCGCTTGGCAGTCAGTTGCCTCGGGCGGCTTCGTTCCAGAACGCACGGGCCACTGGAGAGAGCCGATTGGAGTTCTGGCAGGCCAGCGCGATATAGCGCTGCGTGGTGGGTGTGAGCGGCTTGTAGACGATGCCGGGAATGGCATCGGGCAAGGCGAGGCGGGCCAGGATCGATACGCCGTGACCGTCCGCGACATACTGCAGTATCGAGGTGATCTGGTGCAACTCGTGCGCGATGCGCGGCTTGAGATCGTGCTTGAGCAGCAGTCGGTAGATCAGTGGCTTGGATCCTGCGCGGGTGAGCAGGAACGGGTACTCCATCAGTTCGCTCAGCTGGACCACGTCCTGCAGCGCAAGCGGGTGCCCGTCAGGCAGCACGGCGACGAGCTCATCCATGGCGAGTGTCTGGGTCTCGAGTTCGAGTTTGGGCAGTGGGACGACCGCCAGTTCGATGCGGTGTTCCATCAGGTCGAGACTGGTCTGCTCCTCGGGCTTTTCGATGATGTGAACATCCACGCCGGGATGCTTCTGACGAAAGGACTTGAGAATCGGAGGAAGCGCTCTGAGCGTGCCACTGGCACCGAACGAGCCTATGTAGAGCTGCCCGGTCTTGAGGTCTGCATCCGAGCGAGCGATCGACTTCATCAGTTGCATCGACGCGAAGACTTCCTTGGCCAAAGGAAGAATGCGTTCACCTGCGTAGGTCAGCGGTGCTCCGGGTGCACTGCGGTCGATGAGTTGGGCACCAAGCGCCGACTCCAAGGCACGCAGGGCGTGGCTGGTGGCCGATGGTGACAGGCCAAGCTTGGCACCTGCGCTGGAGATGCCATCCGACTGCACCAGAGCGAGCAGCAGCTCGAGTTGTTTGAGGGTCGGATAGTCGTGCTTGCCACCCAGATTCACAGCGTCTGTCTCCCTTTGCGTTCACCGATGCAGCACTGCGTGCTTCGCGTCTGTCTCCAAGCGCTTCCATACCTTCATGGAAGCGCTTGGATGGTACACGATCACATGGCAGGCAACGGCGAAGAGCCAGCAGGACGCGGTCGATTGCCGGGAGGCTGCTTGCCTCAGGCGGCTTTCAATTCCGCTTCGTTGGAGTAGCCGGAAATGAAGGGTTTGCGTTCGCCCGTTTCCACGACGAACACATGTCGCGAGATGCGGCCGATGTTTCCGCCGTAGACGTGGATGCTGATGGACACACGATCATCGTAGAGATTGGAGACGCGGTGGATGTCACCGATGGTGGGCGACACGCAGTCCACATCGCCCGGATTGAGCTGCTCCGAGCCCAGCGAACGCATGCTCTTGCCGTCTTCCGCATACTCGAACAATTCGCCGACTTCGCAGCCACGCATCATGCCTATCAGTGCCCAGACGGTATGGTTGTGCACCGGCGTTTTCTGACCCGGTCCCCAGACGAAGCTCACTACGGAGAAGCGGTCCTGCGGGTCTGCGTGCAGCAGGTACTGTTGGTAGTACTGAGGGTCGGGCTTGGCATAACGTTCAGGAAGCCAGTCGTCCTGCTCGATCAGTTGCTTGAGCACCGCCCCGCCTTTCTCCAGAATGGCGGGTTCATCGCCTTGGTGCTGGTCGATCACCTTGGTGAAGTCGGTGACGAATTTCTGAAATGTGGCTGGCATGTCAATCATGGGTGGGTCTCCGTATTGTTCGAGTATGAAATGCGCGATGCTGGTCTTGTCAGGATTTGGTCTGCGCAGCGTAGCCATCGCGGGTCTGCGGCAGCTTCATGTTCAGCAGCTTGGATGCCACCTGTGTGCGCAGAATCTGCGCGGTGCCGCCAGCGATGGTGAACATGCGGGCGTCGCGCACATGACGCTCCATCGGGTTGTGGCGTCCGTAGCCTGAAGAGCCGTAGAACTGCAGTGCGTCGTTGGTGACCTTGTTGGCGGTCTCGGCGGCCATGATCTTGGCACGAGCGGCTTTGTCGATGTCCGGGAAATGCTCACCGCTGGCCGCTGCATGACGCAGCATCAGGCGTGCCGCTTCCAACTGGGTGGACATATCGGCCAGCATCCACTGCAGACCCTGGAATTCGGCGATGGGGCGACCGAACTGCTCACGTGTCTTCAGATATGCCATGCCTTCCTCGAACGCTCCTTGCGCAATGCCCAGAGCTACCGTGCCGGCACCAACGCGCTGCGCATTGTAGGCATTCATCAGCGATGCAAAGCCGCGCTTGAGTCCACCAGGCGGAACGACCAGCATGGACTTGTGCACGCGCAGATTGCGGAACTCCAGATGGGTCTCGGGGATGCCCCGCACACCCATGGCGTAGAGGCGGCGTCCCACCACCAACTGGTCGGCAGGAGTGCGGTCACGCACGCAGATGAACGCGCCTACGCCCTGATCCACGCCGTCATCGAAAACACGTGCAAAGATGAGATGCAGATTGGATACGCCGCCGCCGGTGATCCAGTACTTTTCGCCGTTGAGAATGTATTCGTCACCCTTGCGATCGGCGCGTGTGGTCATCTCGCTCGCAGCGCTTCCGGCATTGGGCTCGGAGATGCAGATGGCGGGCTTGTCGCCACCGAGCACCAGCTCGGCCGCCATGTTCAATTGCTCCGGAGTGCCGTAAGTGGCGATCGCGCCGATCGCCCCCATGTTGGCTTCCACCGTGATGCGTCCCATGGTCGCGCAGGACTTGGCCATTTCCTCCACGACGATGACTGCGTCCAGATAGCTCCGGCCCTGGCCGCCCGCACGCTTGGGAAGCGTCATGCCCATGAAGCCGGCATCGCGCAGCTTGGCAATGTTGTCCCAGGGATATTGCTCGGTGCGATCGGTCTCGGCGGCGGTCGGTGCGAAGGCAGTCTGCGCAAGCTCTCGTGCGCGTGCCTGGAGGTCGAATTGTTCTTTGGTAAGTTCGTACATGAGGAGTCTCCGGAAGAAGAATGGTTGGAGTTTTCTGTAATGTTCAAGCCGCGCCGAGCCAATCGCTCAGAACGCTTCGTTCATGTTCGTTCAGGCGCGGGGGCGGGCGTCGATAGCTGGGAGGGGTGACGGACATCTTCAGCGGATTCGCCAGCAGGCTGATCTCTCCATCCTCCGCCCAATCACAAGGCATGCGCAACTCGGCGCCGCGTGCGATGACGTGGGGATCGTTGAAGACGTCGTCAAGATCGTTCACAGGCCCACAAGGCACGCCCGCAGCTTCGAGCTCCTGCAGCCAATGGCTGCGTGGATGCTTCTTCAGCAGGTCGGCAACCCGCTCCACAAGTGCCTCGCGATGGGCAATGCGTTGCACGTTGGTTGCGTAGCGTGGATCGTCAGCGAGTGCTTCGGCTTGTGCCACTTGGCAGAAGCGACGAAACTGTGCGTCGTTGCCGACTGCGAGAATCATCGGCGAGTCCGCGCTAGGGAACACCTGATAGGGCACGATGTTGGGATGCCCGTTGCCCAACCGGGTCGGCAGCTTTCGTTCGGCCAGGTAGTTGGTTCCAGCATTGACCAACCAGGCGATCTGCGTGTCCAGCAGAGAGATGTCGATGTGCTGCCCCTGACCTGTCTTGTCGCGATGCTGCAGAGCTGCCAGCATGCCGACCGTCGCATACATGCCGGTCATCACATCGGCGATGCCCACGCCTACCTTCATGGGCTCGCCATCGGGCACGCCGGTAAGGCTCATGATCCCGCCCATTCCCTGAATCAGAAAGTCGTAGCCGGGGCGGCTGGCGTATGGACCTGTATGACCAAACCCGGTGATCGAGCAGTAGATGAGGCGCGGATATTTCTCGCGCAGTTGCTCATAGGAAAGACCGTATTTGGAGAGACCACCGGCCTTGTAGTTCTCCACCAGAATGTCGGCCTTGGCCAGCAGCCGGTGAATGAGTTCCTTGCCTTCTTCGCTTGCGATGTCGATGGCGATGGAGCGCTTGTTTCGGTTTGCCGCAAGGTAGTAGGCGCTCTCGTTTGTGGGGCTGCCATCACGGTCAGCAATGTAGGGGGGACCCCATTTGCGGGTATCGTCCCCTTCATCAGGGCGCTCGACCTTGATCACATCGGCACCCAAGTCCCCCAACAATTGGGTTGCACTGGGCCCTGCGAGGATACGCGAGAGATCCAGTATCCGGATTCCGTTCAACGCTCCCTCGTTCGCTTGTTCTGGCATCGTTTGCCGTCCTTCCAACTTCAAGAATGGGCTGTGTGACTGGCATTTGTCCATGCACCTGCCTGTCATCTCGTTGAAGTATGTTTCCGGCCATCTTCATGCTCAATTGAGTTTTTTTTCAAACCCTTGGCTCTATGCTCTGCATGGGGCACATCCGAGTGCCAGCAATTCAACAAGTGACAGGAGGATGGAATGAAGGCGATTCAGGATGGCTACCCGTCGAAATACGCACACTGCTACGGGTGTGGCCACGGGAATCCGGCGGGATATCAACTCAAGAGCTATTTGCGCGATGGCACTACCGAGGCACGATTCACGCCCGGCATGCAGTACAGCGGGGGCGTGCCGGGTCACGTCTACGGCGGCATGATTGCGTCTCTGATGGACTGCCACGGTACGGCTTCCGCCGCAGCCTTCGCCTGTCAGGCGCGTGGCCTGTCGATCGAGGAGCAGGCCGATCCACCGCGCTTTGTTACAGCGTCACTCAAAGTCGATTTCAAGAACCCGACACCCCAGGGCGCGGAGTTGCAGGTTCGCGGAGAGCCCATCAGCGTGGACGGACGCAAGGTGCGCATCGCACTCAGCCTGCATGCGGGTGACGTGGTGTGTGCGACGGGAGAAATGCTGGCGATCGAGTTGCGCGCGGGGGCATGATTCAAGCGTTCACCTGCAACGCGTGTGCGTGTCGAATGCATGGTGAAAGTACACCGGGGTGAGTACGCGAATCCATGACTCGCAAATGGGCCACGTGCCGAAGCGGTTTGTCTTTTGCCGTGATCAACTGATGGCCCCATCAACGACCTACTTGGACTGCTCCCCCATCAATCGCCCCGCATCCTTGAGAGCAGAGTACATGCGTTCTGCAGCAGGTGACAGCAGACGGTCGGCGCGCGTGATCAATCCGTAGTCATCCATGCGGCAATCCATGGCCAGTGGCAGGATTTTCACCATTCCATGCTCTGCATAGTAGTTCGCTACATCGGTGGCGAGAACGGCCACCATGTCGCTGGATTCGATCAGTTTGGTGACGAACAGCGGAGCGGAGCTCTCGACCACACGAACGGGTGGGCGCAAGCTGGCGCGTTGGAACATCAGCTCGAAGCGGTGTCGCAGGATCGATCCCATGGGCTGCACGATCCAGGTGACATCCTCCAACTGCGACAGTCTCAGCGTACGGTGCTGCATCAATGGGTGATGGGGACGCACCACCGCGCTGACTGGCTCAACCGCCAATGGTTCGTAGTGAAGTCCCAGCTTGTCATGTTCGATGGACAAGCGGCCAACCACGATATCCAGACGCTCCTGCGCAAGACGGTCCAACAGGATGTTGCTGCTTTCCACTTCGACCGTCACGGTCAGGCTGGGCCAGCGTGCCTTGACTTCGGAGACGGCTGCGGGAAGCAGGCTCACGGCGGGCGACGTGATGCTTCCGACACGCACGTGACCTGCCAGTCCCTCCTTGAGCCCGGCAATTTCGTCATGGGCCTGGTCCAGGCTTTCAATCAGCAGGCGCGCGTGGCGGATCAATGCAAGTCCGTATTCCGTGGGGCGCACACCGCGGGACAGGCGCTCGAACAAGGGAACTCCCAGCAGCTGCTCCAGTTCACGCAGCATTTTGGAGGCTGCGGGTTGCGTCATGGCCAATACATCGGCAGCTCGGTGGATGTTGCCTTCATCGGCCAGTGCCACCAGCAGCGTGAGCTGTCTTGTCTTCAAGCGCGAACGGATAAATCGGGGGGCAGCGGTGCTCATAGGGTTTCCATCAATGCCAAAATTGATATCCAAAGTGGCTGTATTTTCATTGGAAGAATAACAAAACAATATCTAAAGTAGCGCCTGCGTTTGCCCCGACGGGCAGGCAATTTCTCAATAGGCCCTACGATGACCACCAAGCAAAAGCCCAAACTTCGCTCTACCGAATGGTTCGGCTCCCACGACAAGAACGGCTTCATGTATCGGAGCTGGATGAAGAATCAGGGGCTGCCGGATCACGAATTCGATGGCCGTCCGGTCATCGGCATTTGCAATACGTGGTCGGAGCTCACGCCTTGCAACGCGCATTTCCGCAAGATTGCGGAGCACGTCAAGCGCGGCATCTACGAAGCGGGGGGCTTCCCGGTCGAATTTCCGGTGTTTTCCAGCGGCGAGTCCAACCTGCGACCCACCGCGATGCTGACCCGCAATCTGGCGTCAATGGATGTCGAGGAAGCGATTCGCGGCAACCCGATTGATGCCGTGGTGCTGCTGTGCGGCTGCGACAAGACAACGCCTGCCTTGTTGATGGGTGCCGCCAGCGTGGACGTGCCCGCCATCGTGGTGACAGGTGGCCCGATGCTCAATGGCAAGCTCGATGGCAAGAACATCGGCTCCGGCACGGCGGTGTGGCAACTGCATGAATCGCTGAAGGCCGGCGAGATCGATCTGCACAAATTTCTCTCGGCCGAGGCGGGCATGTCGCGTTCTGCCGGTACCTGCAACACCATGGGGACCGCATCCACCATGGCTTGCATGGCCGAATCGCTTGGCACCAGCTTGCCGCACAACGCGGCGATCCCCGCCGTGGATTCGCGGCGCTATGTGCTGGCGCACATGTCAGGCATGCGCATCGTCGAGATGGCCAAGGAAGGATTGACGCTGTCCAAAATCCTGACGCGCGAAGCCTTCGAGAACGCCATCCGGGTCAATGCTGCCATCGGCGGATCCACCAACGCGGTCATCCATCTCAAAGCCATTGCAGGTCGTATCGGCGTGCCACTGGAACTGGAAGACTGGAGCCGTGTGGGCCAAGGCATGCCGACCATCGTTGACTTGATGCCTTCGGGACGTTTCCTGATGGAGGAGTTCTACTACGCAGGTGGGTTGCCAGCCGTGCTGCGACGCATGGGCGAGGCGAATTTGCTGCCCCACCCACAGGCACTGACCGTCAACGGTCGCTCCATCTGGGACAACGTCAAAGACGCTCCGAGCTATGACGATGAGGTGATCCGCCCCCTCGACAAGCCACTGATTGCGGATGGCAGCATCCGGATCCTGCGTGGCAATCTGTCGCCACGAGGTGCCGTCATCAAACCTTCGGCCGCCACCCCCGCACTGCTCAAGCACCGAGGACGGGCGGTCGTCTTCGAGAATCTGGAGCACTACAAGGAACGCATCGTCGACGAGAGCCTGGATGTGGATGCCAGCTCGGTACTGGTGCTCAAGCGCTGCGGTCCGCGTGGGTACCCCGGCATGGCTGAAGTGGGCAATATGGGTTTGCCTCCCAAGCTGCTGCGTCAGGGCGTCAAGGACATGGTGCGCATCTCCGATGCGCGCATGAGCGGCACCGCTTACGGCACGGTCGTATTGCACGTCGCGCCCGAGGCTTCGGCCGGTGGGCCACTCGCGATCGTGCGCGATGGGGACTGGATCGAGTTGGACAGCGACGCAGGCCGTCTGCATCTGGACATTCCCGAGGACGAATACCAGCGTCGCATGGCAGAGGTTCAGTTGGACCCCGCTCCAGCGGATGGTGGTTACCGCCGTCTCTATGTCAACCATGTCTTGCAGGCCGACGAGGGCTGCGACCTGGACTTTCTTGTGGGCTGCCGTGGATCGGCCGTGCCCCGCCACTCCCATTGATCCCATTGATCCCATCACAGCCAACACAACCAGGAGACGCTATGTCAAAGACAACCACCACAACGCGACGCACCTTTCTCTCCACCACGACAGCTGCCGTGGGAGGAGTGCTGACAGGCTTCGGCACCACCTCCGCCATGGCTGCCACGACATGGCCTACCAAGCCGGTTTCGTTGCTGGTGGGCTATCCGCCGGGCGGCTTGACCGATGCAGGTGCGCGCTTTGTCACCAATGGGCTTGCGGCAGCGCTCGGTCAGCCATTCGTGGTCGAGAACAAACCGGGTGCTTCGGGCAACCTGGCGGCGGCAGAAGCGCTGCGTCTGCGTGACAGCTACAAGCTGCTGGTTGCCAACACGAGCTTCACGATCAACCCGCACACTTATTCGACACCATCGCCCAACCCGCTGGACTTCACGCCCATCGGAATGATTCTGGAGTCGCAACTCGTGCTGTGCGTCAACCCGGCATCTCCTGCACGCACGCTCGATGAATTCCGCACCTGGGTGCGCAACGAGGTCAAGTCCAAGGGCTTCAGCTATGCCACGGGCGGGAGCGGCGGCAACACCCATCTGGCGATGGAGCACTTGCGCGAGCGCGCTGATCTGCCTGCCATGAACCAGATTCCCTACAAGGGCAGTGCTCCGGCGATTCAGGATGTGGTGGGCAATCAGGTGCCTTGCATCGTCGATGCGGCCTCGCTGCTGATCCCCTTCATCAACGCGGGACGACTGCGACCCATCGTGGTGACCGGATCCGAGCGTCTTCCGGCCCTGCCCAACGTGCCCACCGCCGCAGAGGCGGGACTCAAGGACTTCCACGTGACCGTGTTCGTGGGCCTCTGGGGCCCACCGAATCTGGACCCGGAAATCGTGCGCAAGGCCAATGCCGCGCTGAACGCGGCCATTGCTGCGCCAGCGGTCACCAATGCCATCGTCAAGAACGGCGACATGGTCGGTGGTGGCACACCAGAGCGGCTGGCTCAAGTGACCCGCGACAACTACAAGCTGTGGGGCGAGATCAGCAAAAAGAACGGCATCAAGGCGAGTTGACCACCATGCACCGTGCCGCCTTCGCAGCAGCTTGCCGCGAATCGCGTGCTCGGTGCGACTACCACTGAATGCAAGGTTCTTTCATATGACGATCACAGGTGATCTGCTCATCTCCGGTCAGGCCCGACGTGGGCGCGGGGCAGAGTATCAGGCCATGGATGCAACGACTGGCCAGTCCATTGCGCAACCCGCGTTCGCCAGCGCCACGCATGAGGACGTGGAGCAGGCAGCACGCGCGGCGCAGCGAGATTTCGACGCTTACCGCAACACCAGTGCGGAGGTGAGGGCCGCGTTTCTGGAAGATATCGCTGCGCGCATCGAGGCGTTGGGCGATGGACTGGTGGCACGCGCCATGGCAGAAACGGGCTTGCCCCGTGCGCGTCTGGAAGGCGAGCGCAGCCGTACTGCAGGACAGCTTCGCATGTTTGCATCGCTGGTGCGCAGTGGCGACGCACTCGATGCCCGCATCGAACCTCCATTGCCCGAGCGACAGCCGCCACGCAGTCTGCTGGCCATGCAACGGATCGCACTGGGGCCTGTGGCGGTATTTGGGGCGAGCAACTTCCCACTGGCGTTCTCCGTCGCGGGTGGTGACACGGCGGCGGCACTGGCTGCGGGATGCCCCGTTGTGGTCAAGGCGCACCCAGCCCATCCGGGCACTTCGGAGATGGTGGGCCGCGTCATCCAGGATGCGGTGGCTGCTGCGAAACTGCCGCCCGGCGTGTTCGCCATGCTCACCGAAGCCGGATACGAAATCGGCGCGGCATTGGTCGCGCACCCTGCCATTCAGGCGGTGGGATTCACCGGTTCGAGATCAGGCGGCATGGCATTGGTTCGTATCGCTGCCCAACGTGCGCAGCCCATCCCAGTCTTTGCAGAGATGAGCAGCATCAACCCGACGCTCTTCTTTCCTTCGGCGTTGGCCCAACGTGCCGAAGCATTGGCCCGCGACTATGTTGGCTCCCTGACGATGGGAGTGGGGCAGTTCTGTACCAATCCCGGACTGGCTCTGGCATTGGCGGGACCGGATCTTGATCGCTTCCTTGTGGCGGCAAAAAAGGCCATTGCGGAGTGCGATCCGGGCGTCATGCTGACGGCCGGTATTGCACGCGCATTCGATGCAGGTGTGCAGCGAGAGTCCCAGCAGCCGGGCGCTGAAATCATTGCCAGTGGCCGCGCAACGAAAGGACGTGCGCAGGTGACATTGATCCGTTTGCGGGCATCCGATGTGCTGCGCGGCGACCGCATGCCGGAAGAAGTTTTTGGCCCGCAGGGCACCATCGTTGTGTGCCAGGATCGGACTGAACTGCTCGCCATGCTTGAGCGCCTTGAGGGCCAACTGACGGGCACATTGCAGATCGACACCGACAGCCAGGAAGACATCGAACTCGCCCAGGCCGTGTTGCCGATTCTGGAGCGCAAGGTCGGGCGCATTCTGGTCAACGGATTTCCCACCGGTGTCGAAGTCTGCGATGCGATGGTGCACGGAGGTCCTTTCCCTGCAACCTCCGATGGCCGCAGCACATCGGTAGGCACAGCCGCCATCGAGCGCTTCATGCGACCCGTGTGTTATCAAAACTTGCCCGACGCGCTGCTGCCCAAAGCCTTGCAGGCAGCCAATCCCTTGCACCTGCGTCGTCGCGTCGCGGGTCGGCCGACCACGGAGTCGGTTCCGCACTGACTCTCAGACCCACGTTTCAACCTCACCACAGGAGGACAGTCCATCGTCGTTCAAACCTTGCGCGATCGTATGCACTGATTCCTCCCCATTCACCAGGAGTACACAAGCCATGACCCATCCAGCGACGCCTTACGGCGGCATCTTCCCCGTCCTTCCAACGACCTTTCAAGAGGACGGAGCCCTCGATCTGGCAAGCCAGCGGCGCGCGGTGGACTTCATGATCGACGCCGGAGTGGACGGCCTTGCGATTCTTGCGAATTTCTCCGAACAGTTTTCTTTGTCCGACGAAGAGCGCGAGATCATCACGCGCACTGTGCTCGAGCATGTGGCGGGCAGGGTGCCGGTGATCGTCACCACCACGCACTACGCCAGCCAGATTTGCGCTGCACGCAGTCGCCGGGCGCAAGATATGGGTGCGGCGATGGTCATGGTGATGCCGCCATATCACGGTGCGACCTTTCGCGTGCCCGAGCCGCAGATTCACGAGTTCTATGCCCGCGTGTCCGATGCCATCGACATTCCCATCATGATCCAGGATGCGCCAGCCAGCGGCACGGCGCTGTCGCCCGTGTTTCTTGCAGGCATGGCCCGCGACATCGAGCATGTGTCGTATTTCAAGATGGAGACGGCTGGCGCGGCCAACAAACTGCGCGAGTTGATCCGCCTGGGTGGCGAATTCATCGAAGGCCCTTGGGATGGGGAAGAGGCGATCACACTTCTGGCCGACCTGCATGCCGGTGCCACGGGCGCCATGACCGGAGGCGGCTTCCCGGACGGCATCCGCACCATCATCGATGCTCACAGGCAAGGTGACATGGACGCCGCATTTGCCAACTATCAAAAATGGCTTCCGCTCATCAACCATGAAAACCGGCAAGCAGGCATGCTGGCAGCAAAGGCCCTCATGAAGGAAGGCGGCGTGATCGCGTGCGACGCCCCAAGGCACCCGCTGCCGCCCATGCACCCTGAAACGCGGCGCGAACTGCTGGACATCGCGCGCCGACTCGACCCCTTGGTCTTGCGTTGGGGGCGTTGAAGCTGTTCCATCCGTAGGCAGCGTCGACGGATGTGAACACTGAAGCAATTCCTGGAAAAGGCTGGAGATGGATCGTGAACGTTGGTTGGTAACTGTGCATTGGCACCCTCCATCCGATCCGGGGAATGACGGGAGTACTTGGCTGCGCAAGCGGTTCCGAGATATTCAGTACAGAATTCCGTCTTCAACCTTCGGAGTGCAGGTCATGGGCTTTTCAGCCAATGATGTGATGCCATTCACTCAGGCGCGCGCCTACCTCTCTGACTTGCCGCGCAAGCGAAAGCAGGCGCAGAAAAAAACATCACCAATTTCGTAGTTCAACCCCGTAGTCACCATCGCAGACAGGATGGTGAGCGCGCGTAGCGTGCGCTCCACCAGCGTCACCCAAGTCCCATTTGGTGTTTACGACTTTGTTTACCCGGAAACAGATGCCGAAAGCAATGCGAGCCCACGTGGGTCGCGCTGGCGTGTTTGAGGATGCGCTTGCAGCCGCATTGGTACTCGCCGGTGGCTATGTCGACATGGCTGGAATGCCCTCTGAGCCCTGTACGTTCAACGCAACCCTTTTTTGAGTTTTCACCGGATCAACTCAATCGATTCAGAGTATTTCGATGTGTATCCACTCGGAATATAGACGAACATCAAAGCCACCTGTTTTGAGAGTTGAAAGCCGTTTTTCAGCCGATGCAGCTGGTCGATAAGCTTTACCGAAGTTAACTAAATAGGAGCGAGTCTGTCGGAACTGATTCAAAAGTGAGCGGTTACTCTGCTGACCATTCCGGTTTGTCTATCGGAGCCACCTAAAAGGTCGGGGGGATCTATGGCCAGCAAAAAATCATCCCAATCATCAGCAGGGGCTGTGAAAGCCGGGCGCGTGCTTGGCGCAAAGGTAGAGATCGACAAGCGACCTGTCCCGCGTCCGTTTCCGTTGCCCGTTTTCAGCGACTTCACCAGCAGCCTTCTCGATGGTGACAAGCCGGGGATACCGGTGGTGCGGTCCGACGATATGGTGGCGTTGCGCATCGAGCTGGTCAATCTCGAAGTCGTTCCCGGCCCGCCGCCGGTGGTGCGCAAGACGGCGAGCGGACCGGCCTGGCTGGTGTTGCACTTTCCGCCTCAGGCCATTGGCGAGCAGGTGTTTTTTCAGGCGGCGCAACCGTCCAGAACTGGTGGCGCAGCCGATGAAACGGTCGATACGCCGCAAGGCCCGGTCGCTGGCGGCACTTCAGGCAACGGCAAGGTGGACCCGCCGCCGATTCTGGCGCGCATGGCTGGCGAGTCGCGTATTGCGTTCGAGGTGCCCGACAGATTCGAGGCCCCGTACACATTGGCGGGGCTGCTCAACGCATGTCAATGGTTATCGCTCAGCGTTCCGGCCAATGCACCGCCGCGTGGCGCGCGGCCGCCGGGAGGGTTTTGGCAAGTGGTGGTAACGAAGGTCGAGTTGGAGCAGCTGTCGCCACGCCTGCGTCTTGGGCTGAATCGGTTCAATGCACACCTGCAAAGCGCCACCCAACAGGCCGACGGCACTGCGCCGCTGCGGATGTTGCGGGCACCGTTGGGTGTCGGCGGATGGCGCGAGCCCTCGCCGCACATTGATCACCATCCCGACATCGGGGGGCTGCTCAGCGGTGCTCGTCCCGCCGAACCGAGTGCGCGGCAGACGGCCATCGAACTGCCGTGGCGTCTGGTGTTGTCGCCGCATACGGGCGAGCGTTTCAACCATGCCACCCAGCCGGTGACCGCCGACGCATCGAAGCGCACCGAACTTTGGCACACGCGTCTGGTGCTGCCCGATGCCGATGGTTGGGTGTCGCCTGTGCAGCGGCCCGACGCCAACCGCACCGTGCGCGCGGTATACGCCCGGACCGACGACACGCTGGCGCAGATGAAGCCCGCGTTTCCCAAGGGCAGCGATCTGCCCGCGCCATCCAGCATCCCATTTCTGGCGGCGATGGACGACAACGACCGGTTCCAGATCGCACACCTGTCGTCGAACTTCAGTCGCTCCAGCTACCAGCCACAGCCGATTCAGGCCGACAGGCTGATGCTGAGTCCGCTGGGTGGCTGGCTCGACGCACGTGGTGCCTGGGAGCCGCCGGGGCTGGATGTGGAGGAGTGGGTGAACCACGCCACCATGGGCCGCGACCACTATGTGTGCGTGGTGTATCGCGGCGTGCTTTGCTGCTTTGGTCATCGGGTTTCGCTGGTCAAAGTCACCGAGCGCAAATTCCACAATGGACGCAACGGCACGTCGGTGCAGCCTGGCAATGCGGCCTATTTGCGTCAACGCCTGTTCCTCGTCATTCGCGAGCGTGAGCGCGACTTTGTCGAGCCGGGTCTGGTCGATGCGCGTGGCCGCGTTTTGCACAACCAGTTCCCGTTCACCAAGGTGCGCATTCTGACCACGGTGACCCCCGACCTCGATCCGCCCGACTCGCCCGAGAGTCGCATCAAGTCCTTCAACGACCGCCGCATGTTTTGGCCCTGCGTGGGCGGCGAGCCGTTTCGGTTTGACTGCGTGGGCGAGGATCTGGAAGGCCGACAGGTTGCGTTTTCGCTGCCGCTGATCTTTCTGAGCAACAGTCTGGCCAGTCCACGCATTGGGCAAAACTTGGCCCCTGACTACGCCACAGCCGAGACCGCCGCGCAGAAAGCTGCAGACGAATGGATGGCCCGCACCGACCGCAGGAATGCCCGCGACGTGCCGCGCCGCCGTGCAGACTTGCTGGGTCAGTCCGTGGCCTTCGCGCCATCGTTGACGCCGGGCGATACCTCGGCTCCCGTCGAGGCCATCGATTTCGGAGTGCGTGCGGGCAACCTCAGCAGCAACAGCGACAGCGACAGTCGGCTCGACCTTCGCGGCTACAGCCAAAAGCTGACCCGACCCATTTTCTTCCCCACGGTGGACGTGGCGCGGGTGCGGCTGCCCGCCATCGCGCAACTCTCCGGTGGGCGCGGCACCAACCTGCTCAGTTGGCACCTGCACTACCTGCAACATGGCTACGTCGACAACCCGGGCGAAGTGTTCATGGAGGTCGATGCCGTCACGCAGGCGCAGCCACCGGCCAACGTCGTTGTGGCAGGACTCGATTTCTCGAAGCAGTCCGATCGCTCGGGCGGTTTTGCCATGCCCAACCTCAAACCTTCCGCGTGGTCGCGCATGGCGGGGCCGGTGTCGGGCAACGCGGAGGCATTCCGATCCGGCAGCTTCGAGCCGACAAATGCCTTTCCGTCTGCAGCGGGCGCGTTGGGCGACTTGCCGCTGCCGCTGCTGTTTGGCTGCATTCCGCTGGGCGAGGTGATCGACGCGGTGGGCGACTTTGCTGGCGGGGCGGGCAAGTTGCCGAAGTTCGTGGCCGAGGCCGGCAATCGGCTCGACGCGTTTCTGGGCGAAATGGCGCGGGTCTACGACCTCGTTCAGCGCATTGCATCGAACCCCGGCAGTGTGGCCTCCGCAGCCATTGCAGTGGCCCGCGCCACCGTCGCCGATCTGTTGGCGCAGACCACAGCCTTCGCCACGGCGCAGGCGGCTCCGGCAGTCGCGGCGTTGCAGCAACTCGATGCGGCGCTCGACACTCTGTCGCAGGCCGTCGCACCACTTGTGAACCAGAAAATTGCCGACGCCAAGGCACCTGATCTTTCGACGGCTGGTCCGGCATTGCAGGCGGCGCTGGCGCAATTGGCGACCTCGGTGAACGATGCCAGCGCACTGCCTGCGGGCTTTCGTCAAGCGGTGCGAACGCTTGCAAGCCAAGCGGACGTGCTGATCCTGGATGTGCTGACGCTGACGCCGATCCTGACGGCGGGGCAGCAACTGTTCGAGGCGCTGCGTGACGTCATCGACATCCCGCCCGGCAGCACGCCTCAACTGTCCGATCTGCTGGAGAGTCCGGCGCTTTTCAAGCCACGGCTGGAGGCGGTACGCGATGCCACCCAAGCACTGCGCAACGCGGTGGCCGGTGCGCGGCTGCTCGATGGTGCGCCCGCGAAATCGCTGTTGCAGGCATTGGATGCAGTGCTGACGGCGCTGGGGCTGGCCAGTGATCTGCTCCAACTGCTGGAAGCGCTGACGGGCGAAGAACTGGTGGTGCGCTTTGACTGGACACCGGCGCTCAAGAGTTGGGCGTTGCCGGGCAGCAGCGTGCCGATTTTTCGCGCCAATGATCCCAACGGGTTCACCATCGCGGTGGAGGCGCGGATCAAGCGTTCGGGCGGTGCGCCCAAGGTCGGCGTGCTGTGTAGCCTCAAGCATTTCGACCTGGTGCTGATTGCGCCTGCAAGTTTCATCGAACTCAATTTCGAGAAGATCGAGTTCACCGTGGACAGCAACGCCAAGACCAATGTCGACGTGGTGCTCACCGACATCAAGTTCGTCGGCGTGCTGTCGTTCGTCGAAACCCTGCGCGACCTGATCCCGCTCGATGGGTTTTCCGATCCACCGTCGCTGGACATCAGCGCAAAAGGCATCGACGCCAGCTTCTCCGTGGCATTGCCGGCCATCTCGGTCGGCATGTTCAATCTCAGCAATCTGAGTCTGGGGGCAGGCTTCACCGTGCCCTTCATTGGGCAACCGCTCGCGGTGCGGTTCAACTTCTGCACCCGGGAGCAGCCGTTCAATCTGAGCGTGATGGTTTTCGGCGGCGGGGGCTTCTTCGGCATCACGCTCGACCCCCACGGTGTGCAGATTCTGGAAGCCTCGTTCGAGTTCGGCGCGAGTCTTTCGGTCAACTTCGGCGTGGCATCGGGCGGTGTGCACGTCATGGCGGGCATCTACTTCCGCATGGAAGCCAACAAGGCCTCGCTCACTGGCTATTTCCGTCTGGGTGGGCATGTCAGTGTGCTGGGGCTGATTTCGGCGTCGATCGAGCTGTATCTGGAACTGGAATACGTGTTTGACACCGGCAAGTGCCGGGGCATGGCGCAGCTCACCATCGAGGTGTCGGTGTTCCTGTTCTCGGGCAGTGTGACGATCACCTGCGAGCGCACCTTCGCTGGCTCCAATGGCGACCCGACCTTCCGCCAGGAACTCGGTTTCCGCCCGGCGCTGGCGCTGGCCGACGAGCTCGCGGTCATCGGTGAGGACACCGAATACGCATGGCGTGAGTACTGTGAAGCGTTCGCTTGAACGCCGCCGCGAAGAACAACGAACAGCCCGATGGAGAAAAAAATGGCTCGACAAACAATCGTCTGGACCGCGCTGCCGCATGGCCGCATCTCCGAAGGCCCGTTCGCGGGCCGCTGGCGCGTGAGTCTGGTGGCGTCGCCGCGACTCACTCCCGACAAACCCACTGAACAACAACTTGGTGCGTTCAAAGCGCTGCTGCACTGGCCCGAGACCGTGCGCGCTTTGGCTTTCGGCCTGCGCGTCGAAGGCAAGACGGTACGCCTCGAACCTTTGGCGCTGCCGGATGACGCGACCTGGCAGCGCCTGTTCGATGCGGCCACGCCCGTGTCCGGCTTCCAGTTCAAGGACATGTCGACGGTGAATCTGCGTTCGTTCGCGGTGCGCAACGTACTGAGCTTTGCGCGGCGGCACTATGGACAGCTGGCAGTGACCTCGGGGGCGCAGCACCCCGTGCTGCTGCCGTACAGCAAAAGCAGCCCGCTAGCCCCTCTGTTGGCCGATCTGGGCACCCGGCTGGACGAACGCGGTCGGCTGGTGTCGTCGGGCTTTGAGCGCTATCAGCCCCACTATGTGCAAGGCAAGGACGTGGTGGTGACCGGTGATGCGGACAGGTCCACCAACCGCAATGTGTTCAGCGCTGCGAGTTGCATCCTCGGGCCTGGGGTCGGCATCGACGGCGCGGGCGGAGCGCAACCATTCCCGGTGCGGGCGCTGCCGCCTGATTGGGAGCAGACCCACGCGGGAGACGGCAAACGGCATGAGGTGATGTCGCAGTTCACCACCCCGGACGAGTACAGCTTCTATCAGGCCGACCGTTTCTACCGCCGCAGCACGCCCACGCCCGAGGCGCTGCGCATGCGCCGCCCCGACTTCAAGAACGTCGAGCCCGCTCTGCAGGTGCCGGAGTTCGATTTCCATCGCATGGTGGCCTCGTACGGCGACCATCCGGCGCTGCTGCGTGCACTGGGTCTGGTGATCGACTGCGTGCTGCCCGAGGGCACAAAGCTCGATGCGGCCAGTGACGAACAACCACTGACTGGCCGCATGCAGCCTTTGCTGAAAGGAGGCGCTGAGGGGCTGGAGCATCTCACCCTGCAGACTGCCTTTCAGGCCACAGCGCGGCGCTTCGTCACGGCGGCGCGCAGCAGCGATCACGAGCGCGGCCTGCTGGCTCTGGCCGGGTCCAACGACCGACACGCACCGGCCGATGCGAAGCACGCCCATACCGACTTCGACGTCTACCAGGTGGACCCGGACGGCACCGCGCTGAAGACGGTGGACTATCTGCTCACCGCGCAAAATCTGATCGGCAAGAGCCAGAAGCCGGGTGCCGATGGCGATGTGACCTACACCACCGGCGACACCCAACCCGTGGCTGCGCTGCGCACGGCGGGGCTGGGGGTGTCGCGCCACGGTCGCGCCGGAGTGGTGGCTATCGACGCGAACGCCGCGGCGTTGAAAAACAACGCCATAGCGCAGTCGCCTGAAGCTGCGGCGAAGGTGGTGCTGTTCACCGAAGACGTGCTGCGCGGCTACCGCGTCGATGTTCAACTGGCGACCACCAACCGCTGGCTGTCGCTGTGCGAGCGCACCGGCCAGTATCGCGTGTTGCGCGACAGTCGTCCGCTGGCATTGCCCGGCAGCAGCAGGGATGGCGAGTTGTCGGATGAGGGCTATGTGAAATCGGCGTCCACCACCAGCAATGGCAAGGACGACGACCACTACCTGCACGAAAGCCTGTTCCGCTGGGCTGGCTGGAGCCTGGTGGCCCAGCGGCCTGGCCGTGCGCTGGTGGCAGAGAACGACGCAGGCATGCAGACCGAACGCGTCGCCAGTCCGGGCGATGATCCCGACGTGGATGCGGTGGCCAAGAAGGGCAATGGACTGGACGTGCGCTTCACCGCGCGCAAGGGGTCGCTGCCGAAACTGCGCTTCGGCGAGTGGTACCGGTTTCGTGCCCGCGTGGTGGATCTGGCGGGCAATAGCCTTGCTCGCGACGACGGCGACATCGAGAAGTACGAGCAGGCGACCGAGCCCGTGCAGTTCGCCCGCTTCGAGCCCATCGGTCCACCCGCGTTGGTGCTGGCCGATCGTTTGAGCGAGGGCGAATCGCTCGAACGCATGGTGATTCGCAGCAACTTCGACGCTCCGGCATCCGACTACATCGCCCGTTGGCACAGCTTCTATTCCCCGCCGCCCGAAGGCTCGGGGCTGCCCGATTTCACCTACCCGGCGGTCCCCTTGCGCCACGTGGTGCCGTCCAAAGCCGCGCATTCCCTGTGCGAACTGCACGGCTGTTTCGACGCCGCTTTGGGCAGCGGCGATGCCAAGGCCATCAAGCATGCGTATGCCGTGAGCGCGCGGGAGTCGGGCTCGTTGATGGATGCACGGCACGACGTGCAGCTCGAACTGGTCACACCGCAGAACAAGCGCGATGTGGCGACGGTGGAAGGCCCCGGCGCGCTCATTGCTCCGCCTGATCAGGCCGACCCGAGTCGCGACCGCTTCGCAGCGGGCCAATACGTGGTGCACCATGAACCGCTGGTGCCGATTCCCTATCTGCCCGATCCTGTGGCTGGCGGTATCGCTCTGCACGGTGTGCCGGGCTTGGCGCGCATGCTCGACGGTGCCGAGGTGAAGCCGCTTGCCCCCGGGCTCGAAGGTGTGGTGATCGAGAGCGGCGTGCGTGCGGCACGGGTGCCCATTGGCGACCGGTCGCTGATCGACATCGATCGGCCGAACGAAAGATTCCGCTGGGTGCTGTTGATTGATTTCGACACGGAGCCCAGCTCCACCGGAACCATCGACTCTGGCTGGCCCGATGATCGCCGCAGCCTGCGCATTGCACTGCACGACCAGCCCGAGGAGGTGACGTCGCCCGCCTGCGGCGCAGACGCCACGCCAGCTGCGCCACCCAAATGGGACGCGGGCGAGCGCACGTTGCACCTGTTTTTGCCGCAGGGCCGCATCGCACGGCTGCAGTACGCCAGCTTCGTGCACGACCAGTATCTGGCGCATCTGGGGCTGCCGCAGTGGGTCGATGACCCCGGTGCCGCCGACCAGGTGCGCGCGGCCGCGCTGGCTGGCGCGCACTGGATGGTCACGCCCTTCCGTCGCCTGGTGCTGGTGCATGCCACCCAGCAGCCGGTATGCGAACCCGTGTTCAAGTCTGCCCATGTCGCGCGCAGGCCGGGTGCCACTTCGGCCGAACTGTTCGGCAAGGGCGACAACGTGGCGTTGCACGGCCCCAGCACCGGCCAATTCGAAGTGCTGGCGGAGTGGAGCGAATGGGTGGACGACCCGACGCGCGATGACCCGAAGTTTCCCGGCCCGCGTCGGGTGCGGTGCGAAGGCGCGCTGGGTCCGATCCGCTTGGCTGACAACCATGCCAATGTGTTTCCCATCGAGGCGGCAGTAGAGGAGCAGCGCCGCATCGACACTGTCGTTGGCACGACGACTCCCGCGCAGATGGACAAGCGCGCCGATGCGCCAGGCAATCTGCACGAGTTCGGCGACACGCGCTTTCGGCGTATCCGCTACCGCCTGCGCGCTGTGACGCGGTTCCGCGAATACCTGCCCCCGGCGCTGTACGCCAAGCCCGAAAACATTGGCCGCGACGGCCAGGCGTTGAACCAGACACGTTGGCGGGTGCTGGCACACAGCGGTGGAGTCGATGGCGATCCCGGCGCTGCGCTTCTGCGCGAGAGCGGCCTGCCCGATGTCGATGCCTGGGGGCTGGCGGTGCCTGCCAGCGCGCCGCCCGACGCGCCGCGCATCGTCTACACGCTGCCCACTTTCCGTTGGAGCCGCACCGGAGCGAAGGTCGATGCACAGCGCACCAGTCTGCGCGAAGGCAACGCGCTGCGCGTGTATCTGGACCGGCCGTGGTTCTCCTCGGGCGACGGGGAAATGCTGGCTGTGATCGTGGCTCCGCAAACCCGGGGCGCGTCCACGCCGTTCAGTGCCATCGACGAAAAACTGAGCGACCGCATCACGCAGTGGGGCCTGGACCCACTGTGGGAAAGCCGCCTGCCGAGTGTGGACGCCGAACCTGGTGACTTCCCGCTGCGCGTGACCGAAGAAGCTGTTTCGCTTCCCAACGGGGGCGGTCGGGTGATGGCGGTCGCGCACCGGGTGGCCTGGTCGGACGATCGGCAGCTCTGGTACTGCGACATCGAAATTTCTACCGGCGCGAGCTACATGCCCTTCGTGCGCTTGGCGCTGGCGCGCTACCAGCCCAACGCTTTGGCCGATGCCAAGCTGTCGGCCATCGTGCTGGCCGATTTCGCGCAGGTACTGCCGCGCAGAAAGGCCGTCCTGCAGCGCGACGGTGCGCGCGTCACGGCCCGTCTCCACGGACCCGTGCCTACACGTGGACCCATGCGCAACCGCTTCCGTGAAGGTGGACCGGCCGATTCGCCCTACGCCAACGACCCATTGGGTCGACCAGCCGGCATGGCGGCCGAACTGGGCGACAACCGTGTCGAACTGGTGCTGCAGACACGCGACCCGGCCATCGACAGCGACCTTGCATGGCACGATACAGCAGTGCTCGCGAGCGGACCAGCGCAACCGCGCACAGGACTCGTTCTGACCCCGCGCTCGCTCATGGCGGACGGCTCTTCCAACGGTGAAGATGCGCAGCACGACGCTGTCACCCCGGCACCATCCGGTCCGGTGAACATCGCACTCAAGAGTGGCCGCAGCCTGCGCTTCGACCGTGCGGAACCTCTGGCGCGGGAAGGTCTGAGCACGACGACAGCCATCCCGATTCCAGACCGCATGCGACCACTGCTCGACCCTGCATTCTGGGAGCAAGCAGCGACGCTCCCAGCAGGTGCAGAGGGCAGCATTCGCCGCCTCATGCTGCGTGAGTTCGAGCGCTACTACACCGACCGCAGCGTGCCCGAGAATCGCTTTGTGACCACGAAAAATCCCCGGCGGCGTCGGGTGGTGGAAGAGCGCTTGGTCTATGCCGAGTATTTCGATCTCTGATCGTCAAGGCATATGCCATATGCGTCGCGTCAAATTCGCCTGAATAGGGACTCGTGCAGTCCAAGACCGGGAGGATGGTCTTACCCGAGGCCCATGCGCCTCAAAAAAGCCTGCTCAAAGAATGGACCTGTTTGAAGCGGCAACGCGATCCGCGCGCGCAGCCATGGTGAGATGCTCCAGCAGATTGCGTGCGGAAAACGACAACGTCAGCTTGTCCCTGACACAGAGGACAAAGTTGCGAGCCGCCCATTTTTCGTCGAGCGCAATGGCCTGCAGTCCATAGTTTCTGATCCATGCATGCGCTGATTCAGACGGAACAATGGCACATGCCAGATTGGCGGCGACGATGCGGCAGGCGGCGTCATACGTGCGCACGAAAATCGACGTTTGGAGTGCTTTTCCTTCTGCAATGGCGAGCCGTTGTTGAATCTGATGGACCAGGCTGCCACCTTGCAGTGCTGCTCTCTCGTAGGGCAACGTGTCCAAAAAAGTCACACTCGTTTTATTGGCCAGTGGATGATGCTTGTGTACCAACAGGACAAGTCGATCCTGCCGGTAAGGGATGGTCTCCAAATGGCGGGTTCCTGTAAGGTCCCAGCAAATGCCGATATCTGCGCGACCTTCCTCGACACTTTTGGCGACATCGGTCGAAATTCTTTCGTCGATGCAAACCTGTATGTCCGGTTGGCTCTTCTTGAACTCGGCGATATCCTCCGGCAGAAAAGACGTGAGCGCCGACATGGTGGATACCACACGAACTCGGCCGCCGCTGCTCAAGTTGAATTCCGTCAGATTGGCCTGGATCCTCTCCATCGACTGGAGCAGGGCGCGTGCTGCGGGGAGCAGTGACTCCCCCGCGACGGTCAGTTGTATGACGCCTCGGCTACGCTCCAGAAGAGGTGTGCCGATCTGCTGCTCCAACGCTGTCAGCCGTTTGCTCACCGCCGAGACCGTCAGGCATTCACGTTCCGCAGCCTCGGTGAGACTGCGGTGCTCACAGATGGCGACGAACAATTGAAGAGAAACGGGATCCAGCATTCCTGACATGGGAACCCATTTTAGGATGGCGTTTGCCTGATCCTTCAAAGTGTTTGGCGGCATGTGGATTTGCAGTCGGTGTACATGGCTGTTGAAGCGATGCCGAAAACTTTGCACCGAGAGCTTTCGGCATTCAGGGTTTCAGAAGTTGTGGCGTATCCCCAGATCCACGCCATTCATCGATTGGTTCTTGCCCACTTCAAAACCTGCGGCGTTGAAGGCACCTCCATTGCGGTTGCTGATGTGCGCGACTGTGCCGTAGAGCGCAGTTCGGCGCGAGAGGTGGTGGACATATCCCAGGGCCCATTTGCGGCCGCTGGGCTCTTCCGAAGAGCGCACGCGGATGGTCGAGTAGGAGGCTTTGATCTCTCCGGAGCCCAGCCGGTAGTTGAACCCACCCAGCCAGCCCCGGTAGTTGATTTGACCGTAGCTGTCGTTGTTGGCGCTGAAGATGAGCGCCAGATCGTTCATTACGCGATAGTTCACCGCGACGTTTCGGTAGATGACGCTGGCGTCCTTCAACTGCGTGTTGGCGTAGGCGAGCGCTGCCAGCATGCCCGCATTCTCGTACCCAAGGCGCATGCCGCTTCCTGTGCCATAAGAATCACCCGCACCTTCGCCAAACCAGTGCTGCACCTTGAGGTCAAAAGCCGATGCGATCTTGGGCGTGAGATAAGCGATGCTGTTGGAGACTCTGACTCCGTCACTGTTCTTGCTGCCCGAATAGTTCAGCCCAATGCCGATGCTGATCGCAAACGGATCGAACTTGGCCGAAAAGGTTTCGTAGGTTGGCGACCAATCCCGACCGGCCTGAACGGTTCCATACGTGCCTTTGACACCAAGAATGGCACGCCGATCGAATGCCATGCCGCCACCCGAGCTGGCGGTGACGTGTGGTTGGTTTCTTGTGTTGGCTGTATTGAATTTTCCTTCATCAGCCGACATGCCGGACTCCAGCCAGAAGAAGGTTTGCAGACCCGGGCTGATGACCTCGGTGCCACGCAGCACGAGTTTGCTTGTGGTGTTGCCTCCGCTGAAGAGGCTGGACTTCGAAGTTCCCGCTCCGTTGAGGTGCTGAAGCCCCATGTCCATGGTCCCCGAGATCGTCAATGAGCCTTGTGCATGGGCGATGGCTGCCACGCAGAGCAACGGAGCGAATGCAAAATTTCTGTTCATCATAGATATCCAAATTCGTGAGATGTCCAATGGCTCCGAACGATCGGTACGGCTGTTTTGGGCAACAGTCATTCCTCCACAGGGTGTGGATGAATCGTTCGAAGGATGAGACGTGGTCTAGTGGCGCAGGCGGATCGCAGTGATCACGGGCTTGCGGTGGAGTGCTCGGGCCAGAGTTGCGCGACTACCGGTCCGTGGGACGCGTAGGCAAAGCAACTGTCGATCTTCAAGGGCCGGCCGTTGTCATCGACTTGATGAGGTTGCCCGAGTCGCAGCATGGTCAGCGACTGGAAAGCGACCGTCGCCAGAGGATTGAGCAGTTCCTTCAAATGCGTGCATCGAGAGGCAGACGGCAGGCACTCGTTGACGGCGCGCGTCCAACCCTGCTTCATGCTCAATCCGATCAGTGCCTTGAAGGGCTTGCCTCCGTCAAAGCATGCCGGATAGGGTGCATCGTGGGTGAAGGTTTCGACGTCATGCACTGTCATGTCCGTATCGAACACCAGCCTCACGCCCATGTCATGCGTTGCACCGTATGCGAGAACCGTACGGCCACTCCAGGGGGTCGTGAATGCGTGCGGCTTTCGATCCGACATGCGAGCCTCCACTTCGTAGAGTCCATCTGATCGCTGATACCCTTTGAGCTCTATCTGGCGCGTGTGTATCTCGACTCGCTGGACACCGTCACTTGAAGCTGCGTGGGTGTTGGCTTTGGGCTCCATGCTCATGCTCCTTGTGTTCAGATCACGAATAGACCGGTGGGCGCTTCTCTTTGAAGGCTTTCACCGCTTCGTGGTGGTCTGCCGTCTTGTGGGCAATGCACTGAAACGCCGCCGAGAGTTCCAGAATGGAATCGAGTCGGGCATGGATGGCCTCCTTCATCAAGCGCTTGGTGAGCCGCACGCCATGCGATGGGTGTTGAGTGATGCGCAGGGCCAGCGCGTTCGCTGCGGACATCAATTGATCATGTGGAACTACCTGGGACACCAGATTCCATTCAAGTGCCTTGGCGGCATTGATGACGTCGGCAGTGAAGGCCAGTTCCGCAGCGCGCGCCATGCCGATCACTCTAGGCAGCAACCATGCGCCGCCGTCGCCGGGGATGATGCCCAGTTTGATGAAGCTTTCAGCGAAAACGGCCTTGTCGGATGCAATGCGGATGTCGCACATGCAGGCGAGATCCAGTCCGGCGCCCATGGCATGACCGTTGACTGCGGCGATGATCGGCACTTCGAGATTGAAGAGCGCATTGCTCAGACTCTGGATGCCTTTGCGATACCAGTGCCGGATCGTCATTTGCGCCATCTCGGGTGATGCCTGATCCTCGATGGTCTGGATATCGCCGCCTGCAGAAAATGATGGCCCGTTGCCCGTGAGGATCACGCATCGCACGCTGGGGTCAGCCTCGATGCGCTCGATCGCTTCATGAAAATCCGCCACTGCGTCGTTGCCGGTAAGTGGATTGCGTTTGTCCGGCTGGTTCATGGTCAATGTGACCAGTGCATCGTTTTGTTCATACAAGAGAAAATCGCCCATTGGGAAGTCCGTTCGTTGGTGAGGTTCCGCTGCACCGATTCGCATGGAATGGCGGTCCAGCGTGTCTGCCGGTTGGTAATTACTCTGGCTTGATGCCCATGTTGGTGGCGGCATCGCGATAGTCCTTGATGCGTGCGGCAAGCGAGCGTGCAACGGTTGCTTCGTCCTCGTACTGAGCGTCCAGGAACGAACTCTGCATGGCTTTGGCCTTGAAACTCGGAGCCTCAATGGCCGCTTTGGCGGCTTCGGAGATCTTTGCCTTGATCGGAGCCGGTGTGTCCTTGCGCAGCGCCAATGCGTAGGCAGGGCCTTGGATGCGCTGAAACCCGAGTTCTGCAAACGTCGGCACGTTGGGATAACTGGGGCTGCGCTCTTTGCCCGAAATGGCATAGAAGCGCACACGGTCTTTGACGGTGTGGGCCGTGGTTTCCGACAGGAAACCCCATTGAATCAGACCGGATGCGAGATCCAGAGCGTACGGGCTGCCGCCTCGGTAAGGAACATGTTCCATCCGAAGGCCGAGTTCATGCATCAGTGTGAGCGACGGAAACCGCACCGTGGGGGCGGAAGCACCATAGCTGAACTTGCCTGGCTCGGCCTTGATGGCTTTGACCAGTTCGCCGAAGGTGGCATACGGCGCGCTGGCGGGACCTGCCAGAATGTACTTTCCCTCTGCCATGCCTGCGATGACTGTCAGGTCTTCGCTGAGATTGATGCGCAGATCCTTGCGTGTGATCGGCAGCAAGGCCAGACTATCCAGTCCCACCAGCACCATGGTGTGGCCGTCCGGTGGAGATTGTTTGATGACATGTTCCAGTCCGATGAGCTGTTCGACACCGGGCTTGTTGTCCACGATGATGGGCGACTTGAGTGACTTGCCCATGCCGTCGGCCAACATCCGCGCAAGAATGTCTGTCGGCGAACCGGGGGTGGCTGGCGCGATGATGCGAATGGGCTTGCTCGGGTAGCTTTGCGCATGTGCGACTTGCGCGGTCATGCCGACAATGAACAGGGACGCCGCGAGTGCCCCCTTGAGTTTCGATTTCCACATGTTTGTCTCGTTGGTTTAGTTGTGCAGTGTCATGCAGGTAATGGCCCGAGAATCAGACTACGAGCTGAGTCTCGGGGTCTCGGTACTGTGGGCTACATGACGCCTTGCTCGGTCAGTTGAGCAATATCGCTCGACGTCAGGCCGACGCGGCCATAGAACGCCGCATTGTCTGCACCACGTGTCCCGCCTGCATGGCGTATGTGATGCTCGCGACCAGGGAACTTGGGAACGATGCCTTGCATGGTGAAGGTTCCCAGATCCGGATCCTGCAAGGTCACCAGATCGTCTCGTGCGTGATAGTGAGGGTCGTTCATGATTTCCTCCGCACTGTAGATCGTGCTGTACACGGCGCCTGCATCGATCAGATCGCGTTCCAGTTCGGTGAAGTCGCGCTGGCTGGCCCAGTGCGTCAAGTGCTGGTCACAGCCGGCAAGGAATTCCTGAATGGTCCTGGTGTCGTGACCGAGCATGATTCCTGCGTCGATGGTGTCCACCATTGGCTGGGCCTTGGCTGCCACCAGAATGCGGCGCATGGTATCCGGGCCAACGGCGGCAACGATGAAGAACCGACCGTCCTTGGAGCGATAGGTGTTTCTCAGAACGCCGTGTTCACCCAGATAGTTGCCTGGACGGGTCTGCACATGTCCTGTCTGCTGCAAAGTGGGAATTTGGGTGGGGATGATGCGAAACAGACCCTCAAAGAGCGCCACATCCACCACTTCAACGCTGCGGTTGTCCGGGTTGCGAACCTTGTCCATGCGTGCGGCCAGTGCTCCGATCACGCCGAAGAGCGAGGCAACCCCATCAGCCAGCGTGGTGGATGGAAAGGTGGGCGGACCGTCCGGAAAGCCATTCATGTGAGCGAACCCACTCATCGCTTCTGCGGCTGTGCCAAAGCCTGGGCGTTCACGGTAAGGCCCTGTTTGACCATATCCGCTGATGCGCACCATCGCCAGATTGGCGCCGGCCTTCTCGAGGTCTTCCGGACCCAGACCCCACTTTTCCATGGTGCCAGGCCGGAAATTCTCCACCAACACGTCGAAGTCCTTGATGATCTTCAGAAACAGATCGCGTCCTTGCGGACTCGACAGATTCAAGGTCACGTACTGCTTTCCGCGCTGGGCAATCTTCCACCACATGGAGTGCCCATCGCGCTTGGGAAGCATCGTTCGAATGGCGCTGCGTTGTGGGTGTTCGATGGAAACGACTTCTGCACCCAGATCGGCCAGAATCGCACACGTGTTGGCGGCCGCGTACTGGTGGCCGATATCCAGCACTCGAAGCCCGGAGAGAATGGCTGGACGTTGGGCCTTGGTTGGATTGTGAGACATAGGATTTGCTTTCTTGGAATCGGTGGCTTCCATCGTCATTGGGCGTCGACCACCACGTTGCGCTGAACCAGCGAGTCGACCTCGGAATCGCTTTTGCCCAGCAGCTCCTTCAGCACGGATCGCGTGTTTTCCCCCAAACCGGGAGAGCGTATTGCCTGGTATTCGCCCCAGGCCTTCACGCGCATTGGGTTGCGGACAACGCGCACAGCAGCCTCATCTGATCCCGTTGGCATGAGCGAATTCAGATGTCGAACCTGATCGCTGTGAATGGCATCGTGCAATTCATAGACAGGGCTGTTTGGCACATCCGCCTTGGTGATCACCTCAGTCCAATGTGTTCGCGGCTGGGTGATGAAAATCTCCTGGAGCTTGGCGGTGAGCTCGGCGCGGTGCTGCAGTCGTGCGGGGTTTGTGGCGTACTTGGCATCAGTGATCCATTCGGGATGTCCAAGGGCATGGCAGAGGTTGACCCAGAAGCCTCGTGTGAAGGCGCCGATCATCAGGTACTCGCCATCGGCACAGATGAATGCCTGATACGGCACGATCTGCGCGTGACCCCGGCCCAGACGGGCTACCTGCGCTCCCATGTCAGCCACAGAAGGGATGTAGTTGCTCATCATGTTCAGTGACGCTTCCAGCATCGCCACCTCCACGTGCTGCCCCTCTGGATGCTGTGCTCTGGCAAACAAGGCTGCCAGGACCCCCGACAGCATGAACAAGCCGCTGGAGAAGTCGGAGATCGGAGCGCCGATGCGCACGGGCCCGCCGCCCACTTCTCCGGTGATGCCCATGAGCCCGGACACGCTCTGCATGATGATGTCGTTGGCCGGCCGATCCACCCATGGCCCTGAAGAGCCAAAGGCAGAAATCGACGCGTAGACCAGTCCGGGGCGCAGCGCCTTGAGAGCATCGAAGCCCAGACCGAGACGGTCCATCACGCCCGGCCGGAAATTCTCCAGCACGACATCGCACTGCTTGACGAGCTCGCGAGCCAGCACGATGCCTTCCGGCGCGGTGAGGTCAATGGCCAAGCCTTGCTTGTTGCGATTCAGACTCACGAAATAGTCGGAATCGTTGGGTGCACGTGCGGGAACGGGGACACCCATGGTGCGCGCTCCGTCACCTCCCTTGGGTTTCTCGATCTTGTAGACCTGAGCCCCCAGGTCGGCGAGAAACATGCTTGCAAAGGGGCCCGCGGCCGCGTGCGTAAAATCCAGCACGCGGACGCCAGCGAGAGGCTTGCTCTCATTGGACTTCTGAGACATGGCAGAACTCGCTCAAGGCTTGTCTGTCGTGCAATCGATCACTTGCGTGCCCAGTGGCTTGCCGCGCTGTGGCAGTGCGATGACACCAGTGCCCGGCATGATGTTGTCGCCACGTTGGTTGACGCTGTCGAACTTGCATTCGACATATCCGATGCCGCTCTTGCCTATCCATTTGGCAGTGATTTCACCGCGAATGCGCAAGGTGTCCCCGACAAAGTTCATGCCACGATAGAACGGATGGCACTCCGCTACCCAGCCGTCATCACCAGCCCAATTCGTCATGAAGTGGGATGCCCAGGCACCGCGTTGCGAACCGTAGTCGTAGGCGTTGGGCATGCCGATCTCGGCAGCCATGTAAGGATCCCAGTGCACGCGTTCGACGGCTTGAGGAATGCGTGTATCGGGGTCCTTGACAGCCACCTTGGGAGATTGCCTGCGGTAGGCGAGCCAGTGCTGCCCGCTGCGAATGTGAGGTGAGCCAATGCCCATCATCCAGGCAATCATGTCGGACACCGTCAGCGGCCCACGCACGATCGGCTGCATCTTGTCGCCGACTTGTACATCTTCCCAATAGCGAGTCGTTGCCCCACGAACCTCTTCGGCGGCGATTTCGCGATCGATCTGCTCGATTTCTTCGTCCGTGTAGCGCGCCTTGGCGATGTCGGCGTACTTGCCCTTGGACTTTCCAGCTTCGCGTTCACCGCGGATGAAGGACATCACGCAAGTGGCGACCAGCTCGTCGTTCTGGTTGTAGAAATGGATATTGTCGGTTTGCAGGAACTGACGACCACCTGTCCAGCGACCCTTTTTCTCTTCGATCGACGCCGGCACTTTGGTGGCATGCACCACGTCGCCTTCAAACATGGGGCGATAGTAGATCCAACGATCGCTGGAATGAAGCCCGTGAACTCCAGGCAATCCCTGGCCACGTCGCAGATCCCAACTACCCCAGGCCGCTCCGTAGAAAAGCGCGGGTGGGGCAATCATTTTTCCAAAACGAGACTGCTGTGCGTGCGCGGGATCCAGCCACAGAGGATTGGCGTCACCGATGGCCCGAGCGACATGCTCGATACTGTCGCGATTGATATGACGCAGGTAAGGTTGGTTGATTGGATAGACCTTGCCTTGTCGGGCGCGGATCTTGTCGAGCTCGACCTCGGTAATTTTTCCGTATTCGCTATTGGCTTCCATCACGCTGGCTTCTGACATTCCATATCTCCTTTTGGTGGTCACAAGTTTTCAAAGTCCCGGGCCAATTCCCTTGCAGGTGATTGGCTTGAGACAACGAAAATTCATGACCTAGAGCTTAGGTTTGGCAGGCTGTGTGTGGGTTGACGTTTGGGCACGCACAACTTGCTGAGAAGGAAATGGTCGTGCATGGACAGTGCACGTCAGCGATGGTGGGAGAGTGCAGGTGCTGGACTTAATGCATCAGCTGCGTCTATGGATTTCCACGGCTGGCTGGAAGTGGAATGTGTTGACGCGACGCTCAATATTCCTCGCGCAGGCATTGGGGAGGGAGCATGGGCGTCAAAAACAGCTTTGCTTCGTTCGACAAGCTCATTCAAGCCGTTTTCTCTGCATTGCTTGCCGCAGCGATCTGCTTCATCTCGTTGAGGTAAGCCTCCTGATTCTTGCGCATGCGCTCGACTGGGCCGGCGATGGACAAGGCCACTTTGGCGTCGCCGATCTGCAGAGGAATGCCGAATGCCAGCACACCATCATTTCCTTCTTCCTGCACGCTGTACCAGCCACGCTCGCGTTGGCCTTTGACGTTTTCCTCCAGGACGTTGGGGTCGACGATGGTTTCGGGCGTCACCTTGCGCAGGGGCTTCAGGCGCAGTTGGCGGCGCATTTCTTCATCGTCAAGGCTGCCCAGGACCGCCTTGCCGAGCGCGGAGGCGTGCAGCGCAATGCGCTCCCCTGTGCGCAGCACATAGCGCAGATGGTGCTTGCCTTCTGCCGTTGCCAACACCTTGACGGCGCCATCGTCGAGCACGGCGCAGAAGGCGGATTCGCCAGTTTTTTCGCTGAGCAGTTCCACCATTTCCATGCTGGCCATGTACAGCGGGTCATTGCGTGAGATGTCCAGCGCAATCGAATAAAGCTTGCCAGTGGGATAAAAGCGCCGCGTCTTGGCGGTGCGCACCACATATCCGGCTTTCATCATGGTGTGCAGCAGGTCTGAGCAACTGCTGTCGGCCAGGTCCAGAAATCGCGCCACATCGGATACGGACAGCTCGCGCTTTTCGCGCGCAAATACTTCGAGGACCGCCAGGGTCCGGGCACATGCGGGTACGTCTGCGGGCACACCAACTCCTGATTCATTTCTTGACGATAGGTCGGATTCTACTTCGTCTGGTTGTTTGCATGCCCAACTGGGAAAGTCGATGTCGTCAGCGGGAAGCCGTGGCATCGATATGTACCTAGGGATTTCCAGAACTCATGGAAATACTGTCACCTTTGTCGTTGACACGTCGATCTGCAAACCTTAAATTACGACCAATCGTTGAATAAAACGATATTTCGTTGAAATAAGGCAGAGGAAATTCAGGAGCAACATGGAACTCAATCTTCAAGGGCGCGTGGCCCTCGTCACAGGATCGGGCAGCGGCATTGGCCGCGATACGGTGTTCAAACTGGCCGAGGAGGGATGCAAGATCGTCGTCTCCGACATCAATGCCGGCAGCGCCCACGAGACGGCTGAAGACTTGCGAAAAGCGGGGCACGAAGCCATCGCCGTGGCGTGTGATGTGACCAGCGAAGACGAAGTGGCGCACCTGGTGGCGCAGGCGCAGCAGCAACTGGGTGGCATCGACATCCTGGTGAATAACGCCGGTATCGTGAAGGACGGCTACCTCACCAAGATGACCGAGCAGTCCTGGGACAGCGTGGTGGACATCATCCTGAAAGGTGCCTTCCTGTGCTCGCGCGCCGTGCTGCCGCAGATGATGGAAAAGAAGTGGGGCCGCGTGATCAACATCTCGTCGCGCTCGCTGTTCGGCAACCCCGGGCAGACCAATTACTCGGCAGGCAAGGCAGGTCTGGTCGGCTTCACCCGCGCTCTCGCACAAGAGCAGGGTCGATTCGGTGTCACCGTGAACGCCGTTGCGCCGGGTTTCATCATGACGCCGGGCATGCGCAATTTGCCGCACTTTCCGAAGTTGCAGGAAGCCGCCACCGCCAAGGTTCCCGTCGGTTTTCTGGGCGAGCCGCGCGACATCTCCAATGCTGTCGCGTTTCTTGCTTCGGATGTGGCGCGCTACATCAGCGGCACCACGCTGTTTGTCACCGGTGGCCGCTATTCGGGCTGAACCCCCTTATTCAAGGACAACTGAATCATGATGAACTTTGATCTCACCTCCGAGCAGCTCGAACTGCAGGGCCAACTGCGCCGATTCATGCAGCGCGAAGTCACTCCGCTGATCGACGAGTGCGAAGCCAACCGTCGGTTCCCATTTGAACTGTTCCCCAAGCTTGCCGAGTTCGGCTTCATGGGCGGTGTGCTGCCCGAGTCGGACGGGGGTTTGGGCATCGACTATGTGACCTGGTCGATGATGTTTGGCGAACTGGGCTATCACTGGCTGTCGTTGCGCACCATGCTCAACTGCACCAACGTGCCGATGCTGATGCTGGCCAACAAGGGCACGCCCGAGCAGAAGGAAAAGTACCTCCAGCCGCTCATCGAAGGCAAGAGCTCCATCTTCACGGCCATCACCGAGCCGAATGTGGGCTCGAACCCTGCTGCCGTACAGACGCGTGCTGAGCTCAAGGGCGATCACTATGTCATCAGTGGTCGCAAGCTGTGGATCAGCAACGGCCTGTGGGGTGACATCGGCATCGTCGTTGCACGCACCTACAGCCCGGATTGCGATGGCAAGCTCTCGCTGTTCATTGTGGATGCCAAGGAGTCGCCGTTCGAGCGCCGCTCTGTGGAAACCATGGTGCTGCGCTGCACCGGCACAGCCGAGCTGGGCTTTTACGATGTGAAGGTGCCGCGTGAGAACTTGCTGGGCGAAGAAGGAGAGGCCATGCGCGTGACGCTGGCGGGTCTCGATGCGGGACGCCTGCACATCGCACACGGTGCGGTGGGCGCGGCGCAATCGGCACTCGATCTGGCGACCGACTTCGCGAAGAATCGCGTGCAGTTCGGCAAGCCGATCGGCAGTTTCCAGCTCGTGCAAAAGCACATTGTTGACATGACCATGCGCGTGAATGCCGCACGTGCACTGGCCTACCAGGCGTCGTGCGCCATGCAGCAAGGCCGGGCCACGATGGAATGCGCCATCGCCAAGCTGTATGCCACCGAGGCTGCACACGAAGTGGCGAACATGGCACTACAGGTCCACGGGGGACAGGGATACGCGGTGGGCTACCCCATCGAGCGCATCTTCCGTGATACGCGCGGGGGCACGATTCCCGAAGGCACGACGGAGATCCAGACGCTCATCATCGGGCGCAGTCTGCTCGGCATGTCGGCCATCGTCTGAGGTATTGCATGTCACAAGAACAGAACATCGATTCAGCCCGGCGGGCGCTGGATGACATCGCCCCCGGCCACTACTTCTGGGAAGACCTGCCCATGGGCTTCAAGTACCGGACGTCCTCGCGCACCATTACCGAAGCGGACATCGTCTCGTTCGCCGCATTGACGGGTGACATGAACCGCGCTCACGTCGATGACGAAGCGGCCCGAAGCGGTCCGTTCGGTCAACGGATCGCACACGGTCTGCTGGTGGTGTCGTACATGGCAGGGCTCAACACCCGCACCATCATCAACCAACTGCTGGAGCCTTCCATGTTGGCGCTGTTGGGCACGGAGTGCCGATTTCTCAAGCCGACCTTTGCAGACGACACGATCACGGTGGACATCGAAGTGGTGGAGGCGCGTCCTTCGTCCAAGCCCGATCGCGGGGTGGTGAAGTTTCGGCGCAGCGCTGTGAATCAGCGTGGCGAGGTCGTTGTCGAATGCATGGTGAGCATGCTGTTCAAGCGCAGGGAGGCGGTATGAACATGACGGATAAACCCAGTCTTTTTTCGGATCTGCATCTTCTGTTCAATCCGCGCTCGATTGCGCTGGTGGGCGCGTCAAGTCGCAGCGACAGCGTGGGCGGACGTACGTTGGAGAACCTGCTGGATGTCTCCAACCTGAAGGGACCGCTCTATCTGATCAACCCCACCAAGACGGAAATCAGGGGGCTTCCCTGCTATGCGTCGGTACGCGATCTGCCCGAAGCGCCCGATGTGGCCATCATCACCGTGCCGGCCAAATCGGCCATCGCAGCATTGGAAGATTGCGCGGCGAAGGGTGCCAAGTTCGCCATCGTGCTGACTTCCGGGTTCGGTGAGACGGGCGAAGCGGGCAAGCAAGTCGAAGCGCAGATGCGCGCCATCGCCGAACGCAGTGGCATGCGCATCTATGGTCCGAACTGCCCTGGCCTCAACAACATCAATGCCAAGATCGGCATGTCGTTCTCGCCCGCCTTCCGTCTCGATTTGACTCCCGGCCCCATTGGTCTGGCAACGCAGGGCGGTGGCTTGGGTCGCACCGTCATGCAGTCCATGGAACGCGGCATTGGCGTGGCGGCTTGGGCGTCTTCCGGCAATCAGGCGGATCTGGAGGTGAGCGACTTCATCCACTACATGGCCGATGCACCCGATGTGAAGGTCATCATCACGGTGATCGAGGGCTTCAAGAGTGGCGAGAAGTTCGTCGCGGCCGTGCAGCATGCGGCCGCCAAGGGCAAGCCGGTCGTGGCACTCAAGGTCGGCAAGTCGGAGTACGGCATTCGCGCGGCGCAGTCGCACACGGCCTCCATCACAGGGTCAGCGCAAATCAACAGTGTGGTGCTCAAGCAGCTCGGTGTCATCGAAGTGGACGACATGGACGAGCTGGTCGATACCGCATGGTTGCTGGCTCGTCAGCTCCCGACGGGCAAGGAAAATCTGGTGATCTACGGCCCCTCGGGTGGTGCGGTCACGCTTGCGGCAGACAAGGTCGGCAGCGCGGGGTTGAAGCTCTCCGAATTCGAGCCACGCACGACTCAGCGCTTGCAAGCGGTGCTGCCGGACTATGCCGCCATCGGCAATCCGGTGGATGTGGGAACGGAAATCTTCACCAACTCACGCCTCGTGGATGACACGTTGGAAGCCATCGTCCAGGATCCGGATGTGGGTTTGGTGCTCTACACCTTCCCGCTTGACTACGGCAAGGTCATGCGCGACAACGCCGAAAGCGCGGTGCGCGTGCAGGCCAATACCGATGTGCCGATTCTCCCCGTGTGGATGAGCGATCGTCTGGGCGACGGTTATCACGCGCTGGTGAAAGCGGGTCTGGTCCCATCCCGTTCTCTGAACAATGCGGTAAAGGCCATTGGGCATTGGATCGAGTGGGGGCGCTGGATGAAGCAGCGCGATCCTGCATTCGTTCCGCAGCCTGTCAGCGAGCCACGCACTGGCGCAGCAGCTCCAACGCGCACTTTGACGGAAGCCGAAGGCAAGCAGTTGCTGTCGGATGCGGGCATCTCGTTCATGGACCGTGCGGTGGCCGCCAATGTCGATGAGGCCGTGCGTCTTGCAGACAAGATGGGCTATCCCGTGGTCGCCAAGATCGTGAGTCCGCAGATCGCTCACAAATCCGAAGTGGGTGGCGTGGTCGTGGGGCTGGCCGATGCGCAGGCAGTGCGCGCGGCATGCGAAGGCATTCTGAACTCGGTGAAGGAAAAGGCTCCGCACGCCAGCATCGATGGTTTGCTGATCGAGCGCATGGCTGGTGCTGGCGGCATGGAAGTGTTCGTGGGTGTGCAGCGCGATGAAGTGTTCGGCCCGATCATGAGTTTTGGTCTGGGCGGCATCTATGTGGAAGTGTTCAAGGACATCAGCCGCCGCATGCTGCCGCTCACGCCATCGACATGCGAGGCGATGGTGCGCGAGGTGCAGTGCTTTCCGCTGCTCGACGGCGCACGCGGCAAGCCGAAATGTGATCTCAGGGCCTTGCAGGCGCTGCTTCTCAAGGTGTCGGAATTCGTCATCGCCAACCCTCATGTGCAGGAAATCGACCTCAACCCGGTCTGGGTCGGAACCCAAGGTCAAGGCGCGATCCCGCTGGATGCGGTTGTGATCATCGAAGAGTCAGTCAAGAACACATCGGAGTAAAGAAACATGGCAGTCAAAACAGAAATCGGCTACACGACGCCCGACGTCATCACGGTGCGCGGCAAGAATCTGTCCACGGAGATTTTCGGGAATTTCGACTTCATCGACATGATCTACTGGCTCAACTTCTCGCGCATGCCCGAGCCGCGCGAGAAGGCCATGGCCAATCTGATTCTGGTCGCAGCCGCCGATCACGGCCTCACGCCCAGCGCACTGTCGGCACGGCTGACCTTTCTGGGTGCGCCCGAGTCGGTGCAAGGCGCGGTTGCGGCAGGTCTGTTGGGTGCTGGCAGCCGCTTTTTGGGAACCGTCCAGAACGTGGCCGAGATGTACAAGAAGGGCGCTGCTGAACTGGACGACAACGCGAGCGACGAGGCCGTGATGGAGTGCGCACGCCAACTGGTGCGTGAGTACCGCGCGAGCCGCACGCCGATCTCGGGCCTTGGTCACAACATCCATGTGCACGGCGATCCGCGCGTTCCGGTGCTGCGTGACATCTCCGAACAGCACGGCTATTTCGGCAAGCACTGGCGCCTGGCACTTGCCATCCCCGTGGTGTTGGAGCAGGAGCGCGGCAAGCGTCTGCCTTTGAACGGTGCGGGCGCACTGGGCGCGATCATCGCTGACATGGGTCTGGATGGCATCTTCGGCAGAGGACTGATGCTGGTCGGTCGCGCCGCAGGGTTGGTCGCCCACATCCGCGAAGAAGTCGAATCGCCAACGGGACAAGAGCTGTGGGATCTGGTGCTCGACCAGGATCCTCGCAACGTCAAGGCAACCAGCGGTTATTGATTGAACGACATGGCACCACTTCAAGGCATCCGTATTCTGGATTTCACGGAGCTTCTGCCGGGACCGTTCCTGTCGCAGAACCTCGTGGAAATGGGCGCAACGGTGATCAAGGTCGAACGTCCTCCGCATGGCGACAACGCACGTCTGATGGCTCCCGGTGTGTTCCACGCGGCCAACCGTGGCAAGGAAAGCATCCAGATCGATCTCAAGTCGGCTCAAGGGCGCGAGCAGGTTGAGCAATTGCTCCAAACCGCGGACGTCGTGCTCGAAGCCTATCGTCCCGGCGTGATGAAGCGACTCGGTTTGGACTACGCCTCGCTCAGCGCCAGGTATCCCAAACTGATCTACGCTTCACTCAGTGGCTACGGTCAGACAGGAGTGCGAGCCTTGTGGCCCGGCCACGACCTCAACTATCAGGCGGCCAGCGGCGCGCTCGTGCTGTCCGGTCTGCCCGATGGCAGACCAGAGCATGTCTTTGGGCTGCCTGTGGCGGACCTGTGCGGCTCCATGTACGGTCTGAGCGCCGTGCTGGCAGCACTGTTCCAACGCGCCCAGACAGGCAAGGGCCAGTATCTGGACGTGGCCCTTGCGGACTGCCTTGCGCACTGGATGAATCCGCGTCTGGGAAGCTTTGCAGCGCAAGGTCTCGACACCGTGGCACAGCAGCGCAAGGATGTGCTCGACAAACCTGCCTACGGCGTTTTCCGCTGCCAGGACAACCAGGAAATCACGATTTGCGCGCTGGAAAACCATTTCTGGCAACGCCTGGTCGACGTGTTGAAGCTATCGGAATTCGCGGCCCCGGCGTTCATGGATTATGAGCACCGAGCCCACCATGCCAGCGCAATTCGGAAGGCGATTGCAGAGCGTGTTCAGACGATGGGCAGTGCGGAACTCCATGCCGCGCTGGTGGCCGCAGATGTGCCTGTCATGCTGCTGGTGCGGCCGTCCGGCTTGCTGCGGGAAAGCGCCGCAGCCGGTCGCCAATTGCAGGCGCATGACGGGAGTGGATTTCTGCGCTTTCCCGTGCAGCTTGCCGGCATGTCCGACGTGAGCGGCAGCAATACGGCAGCGCCATGAACACGCCCATCATTCCGCCCCTGCCTGCAGGCGCGTATCGGCACACGCTGCTCGAACGAGTGGTGCACGGTCAGGCATTCGAGCAAGCCGTTCTGGACGAGGTGCTGATGGTGGACGCCAAGCGGGTGCTGGTCATTGCCTCACCGCGAGCGCAGGAATCGGAGACGTTGCATCGACTGCGCATTGCGCTTGGAGATCGCCATGTGGGCGACTTCTGTGGTGCGCTGCCGCATGTGCCAGTGCAATGCGTTCGCGAGGGTGCTCTCATGGCGAATCGACTCAATGCAGACCATCTGGTCGCATTCGGTGGAGGCTCGGTCATGGATGCAGCCAAGGCGATCGCGCTGCTGGTGCAATCACGCAATCCAACGGATATCGCGCCATTGCTCGCTCCTCAGAACCTGAGTCATGTCGATCCGAGCCGACATGCCGCGGGCGATGACCCATGGTTGCGCATCACCGCCATTCCGCAGACCCTGTCGGCCGCCGAGTTCACTTGGTTCGCAGGCGTGAGCGATCCCGATCGCAAGATCAAGAACATCATCGCGCATGCGGCGATGACACCACGCTGCGTGATTCTCGACCCCGCGCTGACGTTGGAATTTCCGTTGGCAACTTTTCTCGCGAGCGGTGTGAAAGCCATCGACCATGCGGTGGAAAGACTCGTGTCGCTCACCAGTCACCCGATGTCGGATGCCTTGAGCATCCACGCTCTGCGCATGCTTTCACAAGCGCTGCCCGTGGTGCGCAGCAATCCGGACGACCTTCACGCGCGCCAGCAATGCCAACTGGCATCTTGGCTCTCGATCGCGGGCGGTGCTGCTGGGGTGAAGACTGGCGCGAGTCATGCACTCGGCCATGTACTGGGCGCGCATGCGGGCATTGCACATGGCCTGACCTCATGCGCGCTGCTGGCTCCCGTGCTTCGCTGGAACGCCAGTTCCAACCACGCTCAGCAGTCGCACGTGATGTCGGCTATCGGCGAATCACATGCGGATCTCGGCACCTGGGTAGAGCAACTGGTGAAAAAGCTGGGGCTGCCGACACAACTGCGTGAGATGGGTGTCGCAAAAGACGAGCTACCCGATATCGCGCAGAAAAGCCTGCATGACCCTGGCATGCGGCACAACCCACGCCCTGTACGAAGTGCATCCGACGCACTGGAGATTCTTCAAGCCGCTTGGTGACACCACGCGAGCGCGCTTGGCATCCGACTTCCCACCCGTGAAGACTTGACTATCAAAAAAGGAGACATTTGAATGAAGAAGCTTGTTTACTCTGCTTTGTTCCTGCTGGGCATGGCTCAGTTCGCCACCGCGCAGACCTATCCGGATAAGCCGATCACACTGGTGATCCCCTATACAGCCGCAGGCATCACCGACACTTCTGGACGCCTTGTCGCCAAGAAGCTGTCCGAACGTCTGGGTCAACCCATTGTGATCGACAACCGTCCGGGCGCAGGAGGTGCGGTCGGTGCCGAATACGCATCGCGCGCCAAGCCCGACGGGTACACGCTGTTCATGGGAACGCGCGGAACGCAAGTCACCAATGCGATGATCCAGAAGGACGTGAAGATCCCTCCCGCGAGCGATTTCGCATCGGTGTACGGATTCATCGATGCGGCCACGGTCATCGTGGTTCGTGCCGATGCGCCCTACAAGACCCTGGCCGATCTGGTCGCCTATGCGAAGGCCAATCCCGGCAAGCTGAGTTACGGAACGGCTGGCAATGGCTCCGCTGCCAATCTCACGGGTGAGCTGTTCCAGGACGTCGCCGGAATCAAGATGACCCACATCCCCTATCGCGGCAGTGCGCCGACCGTGCAGGATCTGCTGGGCGGTTCGATTCCGGTGGCGTTTGACTACCCTGCAACCACCGCCAACTTCATCAAGTCGGGACGCCTGCGTGCGCTGGCCGTCGTGTACGGTGAGCGCATCAAATCGCTGCCTGATGTCCCCACTGCCGCTGAAGCAGGAATCAAAGGCGCGGAATCATCCAGCTGGATGGGTATCTTCGCGCCCGTCAAAACGCCCAAACAGGTCGTGGAGCGTTTGAGCAAGGAGATGGGTGCGGTGATGCAGGACCCTGAAGTGCAGCAAAAAATTTCCGACATGGGTGCCATTCCGCTGCAGGCGGACAGCAAGGGACTGGACAAGTTGATCGATGACGATCAGAAGCGTTGGTCCGAAGTCCTCAAACGCGTGACGATCAGCTCCAACTGATGACTCTTGTGCGCGGGCCGATGAAATCAGGGATTTCATGCCCGTGCTTTTAACTGTTGGAGGCAGATTCATCATGATGTTCGATATGGACCAACTGGATCTGGGCCGCAGCTACAAGCTGTTGTCCTCCTCCATCGTGCCGCGACCGATTGCCTGGGTGGTCAGCCAGGATGCCAATGGCGTCGCCAACGCCGCGCCCTATTCGTTGTTCAACTTCTTCGGCGGACACCCGCCTGTCGTGTGCATCGGAATGGGCCGTCCCAAAGGGCGCGACAAGGACAGCTTGGCGAACATTCGGGCCACGAATGAATTCGTGATCAACATGGTCACGGCATCGCTTGCCCAAGCCATGAATACAACGGCCGTACCGTTTCCGGCAGGCGTGGATGAACTCGAGAAGGCAGGAGTCGAAACGGTGCCCTGTACACGGATTGCAGGACGCCGTATCAAGCAAAGTCCCGTGGCACTGGAGTGTCGGCTTATGCAGATCATCGATGTGCAGCCATCATCAGCCATCGTGATGGCGAGCGTTTTGGCCATGCACATCGATGACGAGCATGTCAAAGACGCAGAGCGCTGTTATATCGACGGCTCGCGCTTTGATGCGATCGGTCGCATGGAGAGTCCCGGTTGGTACACCAAGACGGGAGATCGCTTTGTCATGCCTCAGCTGTCTGTGCAGGAGTGGGAAGCGCTGGACGACAAGCTTCAGAACGTATGCATCACCCCCAGATGAACTCCGCGCAGGCGCTGGCCTTGAATATCTGAAGCGCTCGTGATGTTGGTCTTGGGCGTACCTGACCCCGACATGCGAAAGCCTCCATTGGGGCCGTTCTTCAAAGTGTCCACCACGGTGTAGAACATGGTGCGCTTGGAGATGTTGTAGAACGCGCCCACCGAGCCTCCGACGGCGTCGCGCCCGCTGTTGGAGGTATCGTCGATACGCCCCCATGCTCCGCCTATTCGCAATTGCGGCGTGAGCATGTAGTCTGCCGAGATTTGGTAGACGTTGAAATAGCGGCGCGCGTCGGCGCTGGTGCCGCTGATCAGACCGCCTCCGCTGGGTGCGCCGCCAGTGGGGTTCAGCAGAAAGCCGCTGGGAACGGCCGAGGTGCTGTTATTGCTGCGAACTCCGGCGAGGTAGACCGTGCCATCTCCAAATTTCCAGCTCGCGTAAGCACTTTGATAGACCACGGCCACATCAACCGTGGCGTTCTTGGGCGGGGCCTGACGCAATGCGCCGTATCCGATCTTGAAACGATCATCGGAGTAATCGATGAAGGCCTGATACGTGACCTGACGATTGGAGCCATCGGCAGCTTCAGGAAGGGCGGCATGTGCTTCCAGCATGACGCCGCCGATGCGTGGCGACAGATAGCTCAGGTCGTTGTCGTAGCGTGTGGAGACCGGAAAGGTGTTGATGATGGAGCCCAGCGCGCGGCCCGTATAGTCCATGTTGTCGCCTCGCACCAGAAATGTGGAATTCTGGCGACCTGCTCGAATTTCACCATAAGGGGTGACGATTCCTACCCAGCTTTGGCGATCAAAGAAGCGCCCGCTGGTGTCTCCGGCCACTCCGGTGTCTGCGCTGAGCCCGCTTTCCAATGTGAAGCGAACACGGTATCCGCCGCCCAGATCCTCGAAACCGCGCAGGCCGAATCGACTTTTTTTGTATCCACCATCTTCCAGCGCCTTCACGGATGTGCCGGAGCTACTGCTCAGGTAGTTCACGTATTGGTCAAGAATGCCGTAGATCGTGACGGAGCTTTGTTGTTGTGCATGGGCGCTTGAGCAGCCCAGCAGTGCTGCAGTCAAAATGCTCAGTGCCAGATGGCCCTTGGCTTGCGATACGGTGTCGCGCATGAATGTCTCCTTCGGTTCTTCTGAGCTCGCACAGCGCGCGATCAGCGGCAATGCAGCGTTTGAAGGAAGCAAGAATATTCACGCGGTCGTCATGGGCCTACGCACAATTGCAAGGTTCGCTTGGACTTTTGTGGTGTTCAGGGTTTGCAATGAGAAGTGCCGGATCAAAGCTGATCGGCCACTTCCTTCAGGCAAGACACCAGCAACTGCGCGCCGGGCGTCAGATTGCGGCTGCGGTTCCACATCACGCCTGCAGGACGCATAAGGCGGGGCATGGTGAGTGGCAGAACGCTGAGGGGTTGAACAGGATCTTTGGCGACTGCAGCGGCCATCATGGCCACTGCATCCGTCATGTGCAGATAAGAGCGGATCAAGTGCGTGGAAAGCGTTTCGATGTAGTTGTTGGAAAGCGAAATTCCATGCTGCTCCAAAATCCGTTCGAGCGGATCCCGCAGTTGTGACCCGGCTGGAGGAAGCACCCAAGGGTAGTCCCGCAGGTCGGACCATTTCACCTTTTTCTTCAACGCCAACGGATGCCTGGGTCCGGTCATCAGCACCAAAGGTTCTTCGAGCAGCTCCAGCTCTTCCACATCGTGCGTTGCATGTCGGGGAGGCAGGCGGCCGATGAGCAAGTCGATCTTGCCTTGCGAGAGGTCGGGCATCAGCGTCTGGATCGTGCCTTCGGTGACCAGCACATTGGTGCCCGGCGAGCGCTCCTTGAGCAGGGAGAGCGCGGACGGCAACAATACCGAAGTCCAGGCGGGGAACACGCCCACGTGGATCTTGCCTTCCGTGCCCGAGCTGATGGCTCGCAGTTCCTCGCGCGCGTGGTGGATGTTCACCAGCATGTTGCGCGCGTGGCGGATCAGGCATTCGCCGTAGGCTGTGGGCTGCAGACCGTGTTGGGTGCGGGTGAAAAGCTGTAGACCAAGGCCTTTTTCCAACTCGGACAACGCCTTGGAGACGGCAGGCACCGTGACATGCGAAATGTCCGCCACCTGTTTGAGATTGCCGAAATCATCCAGTGCAACCAGCAATCTCAGTTGGCGAGCCTTGAGGTTGATCTGCAGATACCAGTCGAGTTGGGATGCGGTCATGGGGTGTGTCGTGCGGTTGGCCTTGTCTCTGCCGCGAGCTTAACTGAACCCTCAACCCCCCGGTCGAATTACTCAATCGACACCTCGTTCAAGCGCATGCACCATTGCCCGTCCGATAACAATGACGAGTAGTGAGACACAGCATGAGCGAGTCCAGAAGAAACATTCTTCGCTATACCTTGGCGTTCGCATGCGCCGCAAGCTGCGCAGCCGTGCAGGCCGAAACCGCCTTTCCTTCCAAACCTCTGACGCTCTACGTTGCTTTTGCTCCCGGTGGCGCAGGCGATATCGTGGCACGGCTGGTCACCCGAAAGATGTCGGAAAGCATGGGCCAACCTTTCGTGATCGAGAACCGTCCAAGCCCAGTGGTTGCCGTGCAGACCGTGCAGCGCGCCAAGCCGGATGGCTACACCATGGTGATGGCGGGCAGTGGAACGGCATTGACGACGGCGCTGTTCAAGAAGCTGCCGTATGACCTGATGAAGGACTTTCGGCATGTCTCTTCGCTCTCGACTTTCGATCTGGCGTTGATCACTGGTACCGAGTCAGGATTCAAATCGGTGAGCGAAGTTATTGCATATGCCAAGGTCAATCCCGGCAAGCTGAACATCGGTACCGTGCGCGTGGGTAGCACGCAGAACCTGTCAGCCGAGATGTTCAAGTCGATGACAGGGATCGAGGCTTCGGTGGTGCCTTATCGCACGACCGCGGAAGTGATCTCGGGTCTGCGCAGCAAGGACATTCAGGTCGCCATGGAGATGCTGCCACCGCTGCTGGGCCAGATTTCGGGCGGCAGCGTGAAACCGTTGGCAGTATCGTCAATGCAGCGTTATCCGGGTCTGCCGGATATCCCCACTTTGAACGAATCCGGAGTCAAGGACTACGAATCGGGCTCATGGAATGGTGTGAGCGTTCCTGCGGGAACGCCCACCGATGTGGTGAACCGCTTGGCCAGCGAAATCGACAAGGCCGTGAATTCGCCTGATGTGCAAAAAGAGTTGCTCAAGATGGGCATGCGGCCCGACAAGAGCTCGCCGGAGCTGATGACCCGTCGCATGCAGGCCGATATCGACAAGTGGCGCGGCGTGATCAAGAACGCCCATATTCCACTGCAGTAAGCGCTCGTCGCTTTCCTCCCATCACCGGTTGCAGCTTCACGCTGGCCGGTGATTTTTCTTTTCTGGATGCTTTTCTGTGCAACACCGCCTGATGGTCCCAAAGCATGGGAGTTAACCGTTTGCTCAAGCACGCGGAAACATAACTCAATAGACGTACCAAGGGGCTTGTCGGCACAGTTCCTACCTGCGCGTGGCGCTTGCCATTCGCTGCATTTCATCGACCCATTTCAAAGGAGACAGACCCGCGCCGGTTGAAGGCGTTCGGTCCCAAAACAATGAACAGACGAACAACAAGAATCCACTCCATCGCCATTCTTTCTGCGCTGACGGCTTTGAGTGGCGCGGCATCGGCACAGTCTTCGCTCAACGTGTTCGGCGTCATGGATGCCGCCGTCCGTCGCACCAACACCGACGGTGTAGGGCATGTGCTGTCGATGGCGAGCGGCTCGTACACCAGCAGCCGCTACGGCTTTCGCGGCAAGGAAGATCTGGGCAACGGTCTGAGCGCTTCGTTCTGGCTGGAGTCGTTTCTGAGCACCGATACGGGCCTCGCATCGCCGGAAGGCTTTCAGCGCCGTTCCACCTTGAGCCTGTCGCATGCGCAATGGGGCGAGCTGCGCATGGGGCGCGATTTCACACCAACGCACCAGAACTGGTCGCGCTTCGATCCGTTCAACTATGTCGGCATTGGATCGGTGCAGTTGTTCTCGTTGAGTGCGGCGGGCAACACGCCGGTGACGGCGGCTTTCGGCAGCAACTCCAACAGCATTCAGCGCTCCAGCAATGGCGTGCAATACATTCTGCCGCGCAACAGTTGGGGCGTGGAGGGCAGTTTCACCAAGGCATTCGGCGAGAGCAAGGTCTCGGCGAACGACCAGCATGATTCCATCGGCGGGCGATTGGGCATCAATCTCGGTCCCGTGTTCGTCTCGGCGGCGAGCTACACCACGCATGACGACAAGACGATCTCCGACTTCAAGGATCGCGCGGTTGCCGCCTCCTGGGATGCGGGCGTGGTCAAACTCTCCGCCGGTCTGCGCCGCTTCGAGTACAAGGACGCCAAGCAGAACAACTACCTGATTGCCGCCATTGTTCCGTTCGGCGCGCATGAGGTGAAGTTCTCGTTCAACCGCGCCAAGATGGGTGGCACGGCGGGCACCACATCGATCGATGGCGACAGCGCCGACCAATTGGCGCTGGGCTATGTCTATCACCTGTCCAAGCGCACGGTGGCCTACGCCACTGCCGCGACCATGCGGGACAAGGGCAATGCGCGATTTGTGGTTCCCGGATCACCTGCGGGCAAGGCCGGAGCCAAATCGCAGGGCTTCGAGTTCGGCGTGAATCACGAGTTCTGACCGAAAGCCGCAGCACATGCTTGAACTGCTGAGCCACAAATCGTTTGTCCGCTTCTGGTGGGCACGTACCGCATCGACCATGGCCACCCAGATGCTGATGCTGGCCATTGGCTGGCATATGTATGACTTGACCGGCAGCGCGTGGGATCTGGGTCTGGTGGGCCTTTTCCAATTCGCGCCGGCCTTGTTCATGACCTTGCTGGCGGGGCAGGTGGTCGATCGCGTGCACCGTGCGCGGTTGGTGGCGCTGTGTCTTGCGGTTCAGGCGGGGGTGGCCGTGGCGCTCACGCTGGCCACAGCGCAGGGCGAGGCCACGCGGCCCATGTTGCTTGCGCTGTCGTTGGTGCTCGGTGCCTTGCGGCCATTTCAGATGTCGGCGCAACAGGCGCTTGCGCCGTCGCTCGTTCCTGCACTCTTGTTGGCACGCGCGACGGCATTCACTTCATCGGCCACGCAGGCGGCGGTGATCGCCGGGCCTGCCGTGGGCGGCCTGATCTTCGCGGTGAATGCCAATGCCGTGTATGTGAGCTGCGCGGTGCTGTTCTGCATTGCCGCTGCGCTCAGCATGCTCATCGTCTACGAGCATGTGCCGCCGCCACGTGAGCCCGTGAATGCGCAGAGTCTTCTGGCTGGTGCGCGCTTTGTGTGGACGCATCCGCAATTGCTGGGAGCCGTCTCGCTCGATCTGTTTGCCGTGCTGCTCGGCGGTGCAACGGCGCTGCTGCCGATCTTTGCGCGCGACATCCTGCATATCGGTCCTCAGGGCCTTGGCCTTTTGCGTTCGACGCCTGCCGTGGGTGCCATGTGTGTGGGGCTCTACCTGGCTCGCCATCCGCTGCAAAGCGGGGTGGGGCGCAAGCTGCTGATGTCCGTGGGCGTCTTCGGCATCTGCATGGTGGTGTTTGGACTTTCGCGTTCGTTCTGGCTGTCGGCGCTCGCGCTGGCGGTGTCGGGTGGTGCCGACATGGTGAGTGTCGTCGTTCGGCAGACGCTGGTGCAGCTAGAAACTCCCGATCACATGCGAGGGCGCGTGGCTGCCATCAATACCTTGTTCATCGGTGCGAGCAACCAGCTGGGCGAGTTCGAGTCCGGTGCTGCCGCGGCGTTCATGGGGCCGGTGGCTGCGGTGGTTCTGGGCGGTATCGGAACGATGGGAATAAGCGTGCTGTGGATGCGCCTGTTCGAGCCGCTTGCACAGCGCGAAAAATTGGTGCCTGAACAAAAGTGCAATGCATGAGAGCCGCGCCAGCAAAGGCTTTGTGAGTCATATCTAAGCGTTATCCCGAATGTGATTTCGATTTGTCCTAGCAAGTACGGAGCACACCAAAAGTACCAGTGAATGTCTTTTTTGTGTAGTGGCAGAAGGCCACGCTTTCAATATTCTTCCAACCCATAGCGACGAAGCTTTTCAGGTGTATGACACCGCAGATCGCCGCCAAAGACAAAGATCCCAAGGAGTACAAAGTTGTCCAAGAAAGTGCCTCTCAAAATTGCCATCGCGGAGCATCCGCATACCTCGGCAATCCGTAACGGTTCCATTCCCATCGAAGGCGTCGAGCCCGAGTTCATCACCGTCAAGCCGCAGATCGGCGCTTTCCGCCGCATGGTGCGCGATGTCGAATTCGATGTGTGCGAGCTGGCTCCTACCACCTACATCATTGCGCGTGCTTATGGCGCTCCGTTTGTTGCGCTGCCGGTTTTCGTGGTTCGCCGCTTTCACCATGGTGGTCTGTTGATTCGTCCTGATGCGGGCATCAAGACGCCCAAGGATCTGGAGGGCAAGAAGGTCGGCGTTCGCGCTTACTCGGTCACTACCGGCGTGTGGACACGTCAGGTGCTGATCGACGAATTCGGTCTGGATTCGTCCAAGGTGACCTGGGTGGTCGACGACGAAGAACATGTCACGCAGCTCAAGCTGCCGGAAAACGTGATCCATGCACCGGAAGGCACCTCGCTTGCCGACATGATGGCAAGCGGCGAGCTGGCTGGTGGTTTCGCGGCCGCCGCAGGCATTGGCCGCACCGGCAATCCCACGGGCGGCTGGAAGGAAGTGGAAGCCGATTACCCCGATCTGCTGCCCAATGCCGCAGAACTGGAAACCGAGTACTTCGCTCGCACGGGTGTTTACCCGATGCACGGCACCATCGTGGTCAAGGATTCGGTTCTGGCCGAGAACCCATGGATTGCCAAGTCGCTTTACAACGCGTTCGACCAGGCCAAGAAGGAATGGCTGGAACGCCTGAACTCCGGCGAAGCCAATACCGATGGCGACAAGAAGTACCGCGCGCTGCAGAAGATCGTCGGCAACGATCCGCTGCCCTACGGTCTGAAGGAAAACTTGAAGACCATCGAAGCGCTGGAAGCCACCGCATTCAAGCAAGGTCTCACGCCGCGCCGCATGGCCATCAACGAGCTGTTCGTTGATCCGCAGGCCTGATCGAACATCGGATAAAGGGAAGAGAAAAATGATCATCGATTGCCACGGTCACTTCACGACCGTTCCCGCATCGTTCCGTGCCTGGCGTGCCAAGCAGGTGGAATTTGCCGACAATCCTGCCGGTGCTCCATCGCGTGCTGCGGCCCATGTGTCGGATGACGAAATCCGCGAAGCCATCGGCAACGGCCAGCTCAAGCTGCAACGCGAGCGCGGCAGCGATCTGACGCTGTTTTCGCCGATCGCCGGTCTGATGAGCCACCACCTCGGCAACGAGCGCACATCGCTGGAATGGGCCGAAGTCTCCAACGACCTGGTGCGCCGCGTCTGCGATCTGTACCCGGACAACTTCGCGCCGGTGTGCCAACTGCCGCAATCGCCCGGTGCTGCGCCCAAGAACTCTGTTCCCGAGCTGCGCCGCTGCGTGGAAGAAATGGGCTTTGTGGGCTGCAACCTGAACCCCGATCCAACCGGGGGCTACTGGACCGGCAAGCCGATGACGGACCGCGAGTGGTATCCGATCTATGAAGCACTGTGCGAATTGGACGTGCCTGCAATGATCCACGTGGCTGCGTCGTGCAATCCCTGCTTTCACGGCACCGGCGCGCATTATCTGAATGCCGACACCTCCGTGTTCATGCAACTGCTGCAGGGCGATCTGTTCAAGGACTTTCCGACGCTGCGCCTGGTGATCCCTCACGGCGGCGGTGCTGTGCCCTACCACTGGGGCCGTTATCGCGGCATGTCGCTGGAGATGGCGAACCGTCCGCTCGAAGGGCTGCTCGACAACATCTTCTTCGACACCTGCGTGTACCACCACCCCGGCGTGGAATTGCTGACCAAGGTAGTGCCCACCAGCAACGTGCTGTTCGGCTCCGAAATGATCGGCGCGGTGCGCGGCACGGACCCGAACACCGGCCACTATTTCGACGACACCAAGCGTTATCTCGATGCCTGCACGGCGCTGTCCGATGCAGACCGCGCGGCCATCTTCGAAGGCAATGCACGCCGCGTCTACCCACGTCTGGATGCGCAGCTCAATGCACGCGGAAAACGCTTCGAAGCCGCTCTGGAGGCCGCATGAACTACATCGACATTCACCCGCACATCATCTCGGACGATGAGAAGCGCTACCCACCCGCACCGTTGTTCGGCAAGCGATCGGACTGGTCGCAGGAGCGCCCGAGCACGGTCGAATCGCTGATCGCGGCGATGGACGCGGCGGGCGTGGCCAAGGCTGCGGTCGTGCATTCGTCCACGACTTACGGCTTCGACAACTCGTATGTGGTCGACGGCTGCAACCAATATGCGGATCGCCTCGTCGCGGTCGGCTCGGTCGACATGCTGGACGACAACGTCGAAGCCGTCATTCGTGACTGGGCGGACAAGCGCCTTGCGGGCCTGCGCATTTTCACGGGCGGATCGACCAAGGATTTCGATCCGAGCGAGCTGGACAATCCCAAGTCGTTCAAAGCTTGGGAAGTGATCGGCGAACTGGGCCTGCCCATGTGCATCCAGACCGGCCCCATCGGCCTGCCGCAGGTGCGAATGCTGGCCGAAAAGTTTCCCAAGGTGAACATCATTCTGGATCACCTGGGGCGCCCCGACGTGCTGGACGGCCCTCCGTACAAGAACGCGCAAAGCCTGTTCGACATGGCGGACTTGCCCAATCTGTACATGAAGCTCACACCGCGCATCTTTGGCGATGTGCAGAAGGACAAGGCCAGCGCCGAGACTTTCTTCCCGCGCGTGGTGGAAGCATTCGGTGCGCAGCGTCTGGCCTGGGGATCGAACTTCCCCACTTCTCCGGGCACACTCAAGGAAATTCTGGCGACCGCACAGACGGGGCTGGCCAGCCTGAGTGAATTGGATCGCGAATGGGTGTTCGGCAAGACGGCGCAGAAGCTGTACCCGACGCTTGCGTGATCTGAATGGTTTGAGTTGAGCGTGTGAAAACAGTGGCGGTGGTCAGTCGCAAAACGACCGGCTGCCGCCACTTCAAAAGAGAACAATGATGGAGACAAGCACTGTGGTGGCGAAGAAGCCGGGGGCGGCATACCCCTGGATCATTCTGGCGCTGTTGTCGATGGGGTTGCTGATCTCGTTCGTGGATCGCACCAGCCTGTCGTCGGCGTTGGCGGACAAGCATTTCGTCAGCGACTTCGGCTTGACGAGCGTGGACCGCGGCTGGCTCAACTCGGCATTTTTCTGGACCTATGGCTTGATGCAACTGCCCATGGGTTGGGTGGTGGACCGCTATGGCGTGAAGTGGCCCTACACCGTGTGCTTTGCCATCTGGTGCGTGGCGACCGCCGCGACCGGGCTGGTGACGGCACTGGGTGCGCTGCTGCTGATGCGTCTGTTGATCGGCGCGACTGAAGCTGTCGTGATTCCTGCGAGCTACCGCTGGATCGGCAACAACTTCGGCGAGAACCACAAGGGCTTTGCTGTGGGTCTGTTCGCCATGGGCGGCAAGTTCGGCCCGGCGATTGGCGCGCCGATTGCGGCTTGGCTCATCGTCAACTACTCGTGGAAATTCATGTTCCTCGCGACCGGGCTGGTCGGCATGGTCTGGTTGATGCCATGGCTTTTCATGGTGAAAAACGATTTCCCTTCCAGGGAAGAACTGGCCACCGCCAAGCGCAAGGCATCGTCGGTCACGTTGAAGAACATTCTGTCAAGCCCGGTGGTGTGGGGCGGCATGATCAACAACTTCTGCTACGGCTACTTCACCTTCTACTGCATGACGTGGATGCCCGCCTATCTGGTGGAGCAGCGCGGCCTGTCGCTGCAGAAGTCCGGTCTGTTTACCTTCTTCAGCTTCGCCGGCATCGCGCTGATGGCCACGTTCGGTGGCTGGGCGGCGGACCGCATCATTGCCCGTGGACACAACGCCGTCACGGTGCGCAAGGCCTTTGTGGTGGCGGGCTTCATCGGTGGCTGCACGGTGCTGCTGGGTGCGCTGACCGATTCATTGCAGGCGGCGCTGTTCTGGAACGTGCTGTCGCTGTCGATTCTGGGCCTGGCCACAGCCAACAATCTGGCGCTGTGCAAGCTCACGCTGATCCCCAAGCAGGCGATTGGCCTGACGACCGGCGTGCAGCAATTGGCCACCAGCCTGGCCGGTGGCGTGTCTGCAAGTCTCTCCGGTTGGTTGCTGCACGTGAGCGGCAACTACGACCTGCCGATGATGGTGATCTTCGTGTTCCTGTTGATCGGCGCGACCAGCACCGTCGTGTTGCTGCAGCCCAAGTGGGCTCCCAAGGTGTCGGATGAAGCGGCCCCTTCACCACCTGTCATCACGGAGGGCTCTGGCATTGCCAAAACCGCAGCCCATTGATTCCATGAACGGCGCTTGAGCGCCTCCTCCTTACACATCAGTTGATCTCTCCGCAAAACGACAGACCGAGGGCTGTCGCGGGGAACCCTTTGTCCAAAAAAACCAATTTCCAACAGAACATGGCAAAAATCGTATTCGGCATGGCAGTCCCGCACAGTGGCATGCTTGGTCAGGCACCCGAGGACTGGCTGATCAACGGCGAGCGTGATCGCAACAATCCCGAGCTCTGGTTCCGCAACCGCACCTGGACCTATCCCGAGCTTGAAGCCCATCGTGGCGCGGCTTTCGAGAAGTTTTTGACGATGGAAGAGCGCACCGCACGCGCCAAGCGATGCCGCGCCGCGCTTGATGAAATGGCAGCCGCGTATCGCCGTGCGAATGTGGATGTGGCGATCATTCTGGGCAAGGACCAGAAGGAGATCTTCACCGATCACTCGCCCTCCATCGCCATCTATACCGGCCAGGAAGTGCACAACGGTCCGCCGCAGCGCGCCGTCTATGCCCCCGACCACCATGTCACGCACCAGTGCCATCCGCAACTGGCGACCTACCTGATCCAACGCTTCCAGCGCGCAGGCTTCGATCTGACCGATCTGTTCGCCTGGCCCGACAACGTGTGGATGAAGCCGCTGCCTGACTACCCCGTGGTGCCGCATGCCTACAGCTTCGTCTACCACCAGATCATGGGCGACAACCCGCCGCCACATGTGCCGGTGATCATGAATTGCTTCTACCCGCCGACGCAGCCGTCGATGTCGCGCTGCATCGAGTTCGGCAGTGTGCTGCGCGACGCCATCGAGCAGTGGCCCGACGACGTGCGTGTCGGAATCATCGCCTCCGGCGGCCTCTCGCATTTCGTGAACGACGAAGAGTTCGACCACCGGATCATGAAGATGCTGGCCGACTACGACTACGAAGGCCTTGCTGCGGTGGACGACCGCTCCTACCAGTCCGGTACCTCCGAAATCAAGCTGTATGTGAGCGTCATGAAGGCCCTTGAAGAGACCAAGGCGCAGATGACCGTGGTCGATTACGTCCCGTGCTGGCGCACCGCCGCCGGAACTGGCGAAGGCATGGGCTTCATGTACTGGAACGCAGAAAGATGAAACACCCCATGAGTCGCTTCGCGCCTTCCCCCTCAAGGGGGACGACGCCAGTGGCCCGGCAAAGCCGGTTCCACGGCGTCCGCTGGCATGGCCTGCTCCGCGGCCATTCGACGGGTGAGATCGCGCGATTTTCAAACGTCGAGCCAAGAAATAACTGAATTGCAAGAACCCTCGCAGGAGTCCCCAATATGTCCGATACCCGCCTCAACAACGTCATCCGCGCTTTCGAAAACGGCAAGACCGCATTCGCCGCGTTCTCCAAGCTCGACAAACAGACCGCCATCGAAATGAGCGATGCGCCCTACGACGGGCTGATCTTCGAGATGGAGCACAACCCGTATGACGTGACTGCCTTTGGCGATGCGCTGCAGTACATGCTCAACCGCAAGGAGATCGCGACCTCGGGCTCGCTCGCTCCCAAGGTGACGCCGATTGCGCGCATTCCCGCCAACGGCGTGGAAATGAACCAGACCTTCGCCAAGCAGGTGCTCGATCGCGGCGCTTATGGCGTGATCTGGCCGCATGTGGCGACCGTCGAGCAGGCATACAACGCGGTGGCTTCGTGCCGTTATGCACGTCCCAAGAATGCGCCGTTGTACGAACCCAAGGGTGCTCGTGGCGATGGCCCGGCCAATGCCGCGCGCTACTGGGGTCTGTCGATGGCCGAGTACTACGAGAAGGCGGATGTGTGGCCGCTCGCGCCACAGGGCGAGATCCTGGTGGGTCTGATGTGCGAAAGCGTTCAGGCCATCGAGAACCTGGACGACATCCTCTCCAACGTGCCCGGCATCGGCCTGATCCTGATCGGCGAGGGCGACCTGAGCCAGGAGCTGGGCTTTCCGCGCCAGTACGAGCACCCCGAAGTGCTGGATGCGATGCGCAAGATTGTCGAGACCTGCCACAAGCACAACGTGGTGGTCGGCAATCCCCACGTCACGGCCAAGAACCATCGCCGCCTGATCTCCGAAGGCTACCGCTTCCTGATGTCCGCACCACAGCGCACTTACGGCGTGGTCGGCATGGCGCGCGAACTCGCGGGGTATTGATTCGATGAAGGCGACGAAGGCAATGAACGGAGCTGAGAGTCTGGTCGAGACGCTGGTGGACAACGGCGTGGACATCTGCTTTGCCAACCCCGGCACGTCCGAGATGCATTTTCTCGCCGCGCTGGAAAACCCGAGGATGCGCAGCGTGCTGTGCTTGTTCGAGGGTGTGGCAACGGGTGCCGCCGATGGCTGGTATCGCATGAAGGACAAGCCCGCATCCACGCTGCTGCATCTGGGCCCCGGACTTGCCAACGGACTTGCCAACATCCACAACGCCAAGCGCGCGTCGTCGGGCATGGTGAACATCATCGGCGAGCATTCCACTTCGCACCTGAAGTACGACCCGCCGCTCACCTCCGACATCGAAGGGCTGGCGCGTCCGCTGTCGCACTGGGTGCGCCGCGCGGATTCATCCGACACGATTGCCTGGGACACGGTGCAGGCCGTGGAGCAGGCATCGCAGCACCCCGGCAAGATCGCCACGCTGATTCTGCCGGGCGACACATCGTGGCGCGAGGTGAGCGCGCAGGTCGAATTGCCCAAGCGCGTCGCGGCTCAACCCAAGGTTCCCAAGGCCCCGGATGCCGCACGCATTGCGCACATCGCACGTGTGCTGCAATCGGGCGAGCCCACGCTGATCATTCTGGCCAACAAGGCCACGCGCGGGCTGGCGCTGGAGCGTGCGGGCAAGATCGCCGCGGCCACTGGTGCGCGACTTGGCTCGCAGTTCTTCACCGCACGCATCGAGCGCGGGGCGGGGCGCGTGCCGATCGAGCGCATTCCATATGCGGTCGGCCAGGCCACGGAATTCCTCAAGGGATTCAAGCACATCATCACCGTGGAAACGCGCGAGCCCGTGGCGTTCTTCAGTTATCCGGACAAGCCCAGCCTGCTCAAGGCCGAAGGCACGCTGGTGCACACCTTGGTCGAAGCCGATGAAGACAGCGCGCTGGCGTTCGAGATTCTGCTCGATGAACTGGGCGCAGCGCATGCCAAGCCGGTGCTGCAGCAGCGCGTGGAAGTGGTGGTGCCGCAAGGGGCTCTCAATCCGCTGTCGATTGCGCATGCGCTGTCGGCCGCCATTCCCGAGAACTGCATCGTCGTTGACGAGTCGCTTACCACCGGCCGCGAATCCATGGGCCACACCATGGGTGCGAAGCCGCACGACCTGATCAACAACCTGGGCGGCTCCATCGGCTATGCGACTCCGGTCGCCACCGGCGCGGCGCTGGCTTGCCCGGACCGTCGCGTGTTCTGCATGGTGGGTGATGGCAGCGCGATGTACACCATCCAGTCGCTGTGGACGCAGGCGCGCGAGAACCTGAACGTCACCACCATCATTTTTGCGAACAACAGCTACGCGATTCTGAAGGCCGAGTACGCCAACATGGGCGCGGGCGTTCCGGGCGCTCGCGCGCTCTCGATGATCGACATCGACCGCCCCAGCATCGACTGGCAGGCCATGGCCAAGAGCATGGGCGTGCCCTCCGTTTCCGTCGATACCGCCGAAGCCTTCCACAAGGCCATGGCCGACTCCGTGCGCACGCCCGGCCCGGTACTCATCCAGGTTCGGCTCTGAACCCATTCGACAAGACACCACACGACTCAAAGACACCAGGAGACCAACCTCATGACCACCACGACCGCCACTGAACTGCCGACCCTGCGCACCAATCTGGCCGAATACGCCGTCACCAAGGCCATGCGCGACGGGCGCGTGAAATCCGATCTCGTCAAGCTCGACTTCTGCGGCCCCACGCCTGCGCACAATGGTTTCAAGGCCATGGTGCGCGAGAGCCAGTTCGACGCGGGCGAGCTCGCCATCGTCACCTATCTGCAGGCCAAGAGCTACAACAAGCCTTATGTGCTGCTGCCCGCGCCGATCTCCGGTCGCTTTCAGCACCACTGCGGCGGCTTCAACATCGACTTCGGGCATCTCGATCCCAAGGACATCGAAGGCAAGCGCGTGGGCGTGCGCACCTACGCGCAGACCACGGGCCTGTGGATTCGCGGCATTCTGCGCCACGAGTACGGCGTCGATCTCGACAAGGTCACCTGGATGACGTTGGGCGACGGCCACCTGGCCGAGTACAGCGATCCCGAGAACTGCATTCGCCTGCCCAAGGGCTCGTCCATCCCCGACATGATGATGGCCGGTGAGCTCGACGCCGCACTGCTCGGCGAAGACATGCCCAAGGACCCGCGCGTGCGCACGCTGGTGCCCGATGCGCAGGCCGCCGCACGTGCCTGGTATGCGCGCGAAGGCGTGGTGCCGATCAACCACATGTTCGTGGTGCACAAGGACATCTCCAAGAACCGTCCCGACATCGTTCGCGACATCTTCCGCATGGTCAAGGAAAGCCGCGAACTCACCGAAGGTGGCGTGCCAGCGGTGTTTCCGCCCATCGGCCTCGAAGCCAATCGCAAGGGCCTGCAGATGGCCATCGACTGGGCACTCGACCAGAAGATCATCCCGCGCCGTCTCTGCGTGGACGAGCTGTTTGACGACGTGACCGGCAGTCTTTCCTGAGCCTTCGCGCGCCGCATGGGCGAGGGATCGGCGGCGCGCACTTTCATTCAATCAACGACGAAAACGCGACAACAGAAAGAGAAGGAGACAAGCATGAAGAAGCACAACCCCGTGAAACTTCACAAACTGGGCCAGGCCGTAGCCGTGCTGGCGGGCGGTCTGCTGGCAGGCGCAGCAGCGAACGCCATGGACCTGAACCCCGATGGCGACTGGCAGGTGCGCTGGGACAACACGTTCAAGTACAGCGGCGGCTACCGCCTGAAGAACCCGGACAGCGGGCTGATCTCGCCTGCGGCGTCCAAGCGCAACAACGACGACGGTGACCGCAATATCCAGAAGGGCCTGATGTCCAATCGCATGGACTGGCTCACCGAATTCGATGTGCAAAAGGACGGCTTCGGCTTTCGCATGAGTGCAGCGGCGTGGTATGACTCGGTCTACAACCGCACGAACGACAACAACTCTGCCGCCACCGCCAACATCACGAGCGGGGCGTACAACCAGTTCACCAACGGCACAAGCACTGCGGCGGGCAAGAACATCGAGCTGCTCGACCTGTTCGCGTTCGGCAAGGTCGACATCGGCGACACGCGGCTGTCCGTGCGCGCCGGTCAGTTCGCGCAGATCTGGGGCACCAGCCTGTTCTTCGGCAACAACGGCATTGCCAAAGGCATGGCCCCGACCGACATCTACAAGCTGAACATTCCGGGCACGACGGCCAAGGAAACCACCATGCCCGTGCCGCAGATCGCGGGCACCTGGCAACTCACGGAAAGCACCAGCGTCGAGGCCTACGTCCAAGCGAAGTTCAAGCCCACGCGCCTGCCGCCAGCGGGCAGCTATTTCAGCAGTGCGGACTTCCTCGGCCCCGGCCGCGAGGTTTTCGATCTGGGAACGATGAAGCTGAATTACGCAGGTGAGATCAAGGGCTCGCACAGCCCGAACTTCGGCGTGGCATTGAACACCCACAGCGATCTGCTGGATACCGATTTTGGCTTCTACGCGCTGCGCTATCAGGACACTTCGCCGCAGGTTTTCACGCAGGTGCCCAACAAACGCTACTGGATTGCCTATCCCAAGAACATCCGCGTGCTGGGCACCAGCTTCGGCACGCAGGTGGGCGATGCCAACGTGTCGGGCGAAGCCTCGGTGCGCTTTGGTCAGCCGCTGGGTGCAAAGCAAGGATCGCTGTCGATCCCTGCCGGTGGGACCAACACCAATCTGGGCAGCAGCGCCGCTTATCCCACGGGCAAGACGCTGCACGCGAACCTCTCCACGGTCAACGTCTACGGCCCATCGGCGTTGTGGGGTGGCGCGAGCCTGACCGGCGAAATCGCGGCCAACCATGTGATGTCCATCGATCGCAACGCCAGCATCATCGACACCACGCGCAACAAGACCAGTGTCGGCGCGCGTGTGATCTTCACTCCTACCTACTACCAGGTGCTGCCGGGTCTGGATGTGAGCCCGTCGATCAATCTGGGTTGGTCGTTCAAGGGCAACTCGATGATCGACACGGCCTTCCCGTTTGCGGGCAGCCCGAACAAGGGTGGCGATCTGGTGCTGGGCATCAGCGGTGTCTATCTGAGCAAGTGGACGGCCAATCTGTCGTACGTGCGCTACCTCGGAAAGATCGACACGCAAGCCATGCTTGATCGCGACTACATCCGCTTCAGCCTGCAGACCAGCTTCTGATCCAAGAGACAACCTGACTTCAAGGAATCACAAAAATGACGACGAAGACAACCCCGACAGCAACCCCGAAGACCATTCAACTCGCAGCGGCACTGATGGTGCTGGTAACGACGCAAGCCTTTGCTGGTGTCACGCCTGACGAAGCGGCTGCGCTCAAATCCAAGCTCACGCCTTATGGCGCAGAACGCGCGGCCAATGCGCAGGGCACGATTCCCGCTTGGGACGGCAAGGCACCTGCGGTCAACCCCGACGCCAAGGGCCGCCGCATCGACCCCTATGCCAACGAGAAGCCACGTTTTACCATCACCGCCGCCAATGTCGCAGAACACGCGGAGCAACTGAGCGAAGGCACCAAGGCGTTGTTCGCCAAGCAGCCCGCGTTCAAGATCGACGTCTATCCATCGCACCGCACCGCGAATTTCGCGCAGGGCGTGTACGACCAGGTGTTCAAGAACGCGACCCGCGCCAAGCTGACCAACGATGGATTGACGGTGGAAGGCGCGTTCGGTGGCATTCCGTTTCCGATCCCCAAGGACGGCAACGAGGCCATGTGGAACCACACGCTGAGCTACCGTGGTCAGGTCACCAACATCGTGAGCGACAAGTATGTGATGACCGCCTCGGGCGACCGCATTCTGACCGCGCGCTCGCGCACCCAGCGCGCCGTTCCCTACTACGATCCAGCCGGAACGCCCGAGCAGAACAACGGCGAAGTCTCGCGCACGCGCATCGACTATCTGGAGCCTGCCGCGATTTCCGGCCAGTCGTTGCTGTCGATCGAGTATGTGGACAGTTTTGCCAAGCAAAAGGATGGCTGGCAATACCTGCCGGGCCAGCGCCGCGTGCGCAAGTCGCCCTCGATCTCGCACGACGCGCCGGATGCATCGGGCGGTGGTCTGGTCAGCTTTGACGACGTGAATCTGTTCCAGGGCGAGCAGGACCAGTACAACATCAAGCTGGTCGGCAAGCGCGAACTGCTTATCCCTGCCAACAACAATGGCCTGTTCGCCAAGCCCAGCAAGGATGTGGTGAACAAGGGGCTGCTTGCACCCGAGGCCGTGCGCTGGGAGCTGCGCCGCGTGTGGGTGGTGGAGATGACGCTCAAGGAAGGTAAGCGCAATGTGCAGGCCAAGCGCCGTCTGTATCTGGACGAGGACACATGGCAAGCCGTGGTGTCGGATTCGTGGGACGCGCAGGGCAAGTTGTGGCGCACCGGTCAGGCGCACACGCTGCTGGCCAGCGACCAACCCATGTCGATGACCGTGAGCTACGTGATCTATGACCTGCAGGCAGGTGCGTATGTGTACGCAGCGGCATTGCATGACACGGGCAGCGTGCAGTTCGGCAATTACTTGGCCAAGGAACTGAACAAGTACAGCTCGGCGGCATTGTCCAGCGGGGGCGTGCGTTGACTTCCGCAAACCGCGTTGATCGCCGCAGCTTGCTGTGTGCGGCTGCGTGCATGGTGCTGCCCGCAATCTCGGATGCGGCAGAGCGCCAGACGGCGCTGTCGCGCCCCGCGATCAAGGCCGTGCGGCCCACGCAGGCCGTCATGGTCTGCGTGGCGCGGGCCGGTCTGCGGCTGGTGGCGGGCGGCGAGCGTGGCCTGATCGTCTTCTCCGACGACAACGGTCGGCAGTGGCAACAGGCCGAGGTGCCGGTCAGCGTCACGCTCACCGCCATGCGCTTTGCCAACAAGCTCGAAGGTTGGGCCGTGGGCAACATGGGTGTGGTGCTGCGCACCCGCGATGCAGGCGCTACCTGGCAGCGGGTGCTCGACGGGCGTACCGCCGCCGAGTTGACGCTGAAGGCTGCACAGTCGGCATACACCGCCGCCAGCGCGGGCGCTGCGGCGCAGCGCCTGCAGGCACCGCTTGAAGATGCGATGCGCTTGGTGAGCGAAGGCGCGGACAAGCCGTTCACCGACATCATCGTGCGATCCGACGGTTCGCTGCTCGTGATCGGTGCCTATGGTCTGGCGTTCTCCAGCACCGATGGTGGAACGACGTGGACCTCGCAAATGCAGAAGCTGCCCAATCCTGATGGACTCAGCCTCTACGGATATGCATCGCGATTCGACGAGCAATGGCTGCTGGGCGAGCAGGGCATTCTGCTGCGTTCGGCTGGTCATAACGGTGCGTTCACCGCTGCCGATTCGCCCAGCACGGGCAGCCTGTTCGGAGCGCTCACGCTGCGCGACGGCACGCTGCTCATGTACGGCCTGCGCGGCAAGGTGTTCCACAGCGGAGCGCCCGGAGAGCCATGGGCCACGGTGCAGACGCCGGTGGACGCATCGCTGTTCACTGGTCTGCAGCTCGACGATGGCCGCGTGCTGCTCGCGGGGCAGGCGGGGCAATTGCTGGTGAGTGGCGATTCCGGTCGCAGCTTCAAGGGGGTGGGACTCAAGCTGCGCTATCCGTTCAGCGCCATGGCCATCACGCCCGATGGCGCGTTGGTGATGGCGGGGTCGCGTGGACTCATGCGCGTGGAGCGCGCTGAATTGCAGACGGCATCCGAGTCGCCCGATGCCAAGGGGAAATCGACATGAGTGTGAACCTGGCAAGCCCTGTGCAGCCGCCCAAAGTGACGTATCAGAAATCGTTCGACCCCGACTCGGGCAACTGGCTGGAACGGCTGGTCTTCAACAACCGCATTGCGGTGATCGTGCTGTGCGTGGTCTTCACGCTGCTGCTGGGCTTTCAGGCCACACGCATCACGCCGAATGCGAGCTTCGAGGGCATGCTGCCGCTGTCGCACCCCTATCTGCAGAACTATCTGGCAGAGCGCAAGAAGCTGGTCTCGCAGGCCAACAGCCTGCGCATCGTGGTCGAGCGCAAGGGCGAGGGCAGCATTCTGGATGCGCAGTATCTGGAGTCGCTCAAGAAGATCAATGACGATGTCTTCAACCTGCCGGGCGTGGTGCGCGGCCAGATGAAATCGCTGTGGACACCGTCCACGCGCTGGACCGTGGTGACCGAGAACGGCTTCGAAGGCGGCACCGTCATGCCCAGCGGCTTTGACGGATCGGCCAGTGCTCTGCAGCGCGTGCGCCTGAACATCGAGCGCTCGGGGGAAGTAGGCCAACTGGTGGCCAAGGATTACCGATCTTCGGCATTGATCATTCCGCTGGCCGAGCGCGACGAGTCGGGCAATGCGCTGGACTACGCGGCCCTCTCGCAAAGCTTGGAAGTACTGCGCAGCAAGTACGACAGTGACAAGCTCTCGCTGCACGTGACGGGTTTTGCCAAGGTGGCGGGCGACATGATCGAGGGTCTGGTCGAGGTGATGGCGTTCTTTGCGCTGGCTGCCGCCATCGTCACGGCCATTGTGCTGTGGTACACGCGCTGCCTGCGCAGCACGGCGCTGGTGGTGATGTGTTCGATGATCGCCGTGATCTGGCAACTGGGTGTGCTGCCGCTGCTGGGCTTCTCGCTCGATCCTTATGCCGCGCTGGTGCCGTTTCTGGTGTTCGCCATCGGCATGAGCCACGGCGCGCAGAAGATGAACGGCGTGATGCTGGACATCGGCCGTGGCTACGACAAGCTGGTTGCGGCGCGCTATACCTTCCGCCGTCTCTTCATCGCGGGTTTCACCGCGCTGGCCTGTGATGCCGTGGGGTTTGCTGTGCTGCTGGTCATCGACATCCATTCGATCCGTCAGTTGGCCATCATCGCCAGCTTGGGCGTGGCGATTCTGGTGTTCACCAACCTGATTCTGCTGCCGGTGCTGCTCAGCTACACGGGCGTGAGCGCCAAGGCGGCGCAACGCGCGGTGCGTGACGATGTGGTCGAACACGGCACGACCGGCGTCGGCGGCTTGTGGGCCATGCTCGCGCGTTTCACCGAAAGACGCTGGGCGCTGGTGGCAATCCTGTGCGCCGTGCTGCTGGGCGTTGGCGGCGCGCTGGGCAGCCGGGGTCTGCAGATCGGTGACCTCGATGAAGGCGCGCCGGAGCTGCGACCGCAATCGCGCTACAACGTGGACAACGCCTATCTCACGCGGCACTACGCCACCAGCAGTGACGTGTTCGTGGTGATGGTGAAGACGCCTGCGCAGTCGGGTCTCAAGTACGAGGTGCTGGAGCGTATCGACGATCTGGAATGGCGTCTGAGGCAGATCGACGGCGTCGAAAGCACGGCGTCGCTGGCGTCGCTCGCGCGCCAGAACGCGGTGGCGATGAACGAAGGCAACCCGCGCTGGTTCGAGCTTTCGCCCAACCAGGGCGCCCTCAACACCGCTGCGTCGCGTGCGCCGCGCAGTCTGGTCGATGGAGACTTCTCGTTGCCGCAGATCCAGGTGTTCCTGCGTGACCACAAGGCCGACACGCTGCGCCGCGTGAGCGCTGCAGTGGAAGAGTTTGCGCAGCAGAACGATTCGGAAGATGCGCGCTTTCTGCTGGCCGCTGGCAACGCGGGCTTTGAGGCAGCGACCAACGCGGTAGTCAAAAAGGCGGACCGTTTCATGCTGCTGCTGGTCTACGTGGCGGTGATTGTGCTCAGCTACATCACCTTCCGTTCCTGGCGTGCCGTGGCCTGCGCCATCATTCCGCTGGTCCTGACCTCGGTGCTGTCGGAGGCGCTGATGGTCGCGCTCGGCATCGGTCTGAAGGTGGCAACCTTGCCGGTGGTGGCGCTGGGTGTGGGCATCGGTGTGGACTACGCACTCTATGTGCTCAGCATCATGCTGGCGGAAATGCGCAAGGGCGAATCGCTGCATATCGCCTACCAACGCTCGCTGCAATCCACGGGCCGCGTGGTGATGCTGACCGGCATCACGCTGGCGGTGGGCGTGGCGACCTGGGCGTTCTCGCCCATCAAGTTCCAGGCGGACATGGGCGTGCTGCTGGCCTTCATGTTCGTGGTGAACATGATCGGCGCACTGGTGCTGCTGCCAGCGCTGGCGCACTTTCTGCTGCCATCGTCCAAGAAAGTCTAGGGTAAGCATTCCTGGTGGGTTTGCCATCTGCGCTCGTGAGCGGTGCAGATGGCTTTTTCTTTTTGCTTCTTTACATGCATGGCGCGAGGTGAATTGTGCGAAAGCCGTCTGTGAGCGTTTACCATTTTGGTCAAAGCAGATTTTTGAGAGACAACGCGATGGCAACGCAATTCCGCTCGTCCAAGCACGACAGCAATTCCCAGACGGTTCCCAAGGTCAGGCTCTATGTGGAGCGGCCCGAAGCGGAGGAAAGCTGGTTCGTCAACGTAGGCCATGTGACCGACCGGGGGCGCTGGAAGACCGATGTGCACTCGCATCCCGATTACGGGCAGGTGATCTTCGTGCGCAGCGGCAGCGGTGCGGTGAATCTGGAGGGGCGCGCGGTTCCCTTTCAGGGGCCTTGCGTGCTGCTGCTGCCCACCGAAACAGTGCACGGCATGCGCTACGACATGGATGTGGACCGTTGGGTGGTGACGATTGATGTCACTTACCTCAAGCAGGTGAACACGCGGCTGCCGGAGTTCAGTCGTTTGTGGGCCGCACCACTCACGATCCCGTTGGCGGACGAGTCCGAAACCGCACAGCAGATGTTCACCATCATCACGCAATTGGGCTCGGAAATCGCGAACAAGCCTTCTGGACATGTGGTGGGAACCGAGGCCTTGCTGACCTTGCTGCTGTTGATGTTGGTGCGTCGCAGCCACCTCAATCAGGTGATCCCTGAGGATGGCCCGAGTCCCAAGGAGTCGCGCCTGGTCGAGCGGTTCCGCGAGCTGATCGAGCAGCATTACCGTCAGCACCTCCAACTTCAAAACTACGCATCGATGCTGGCGGTATCGTTGGTGCAACTGCGCACCGCTTGTGCTGCGGTGGCTGCGCAGAGCCCTACCAAGATGATCCATGCACGGCTTATCACCGAAGCCAAGCGGCATCTGATTTTTGGCGAAATGTCGATGGAGCAGATCGCGTTTGGATTGGGCTTCTCTGATGCGGCCTATTTCACGCGCTTCTTTCGCAAGGAGGTAGGGCAATCACCTAGCCAGTTCCGCATCACCGCAAGGCATCAGCCGCACGCTGCGTCAGCCTGAGGCAAATGGTGTCGGTTGATATACATCAAACGGCACCGGCCCACAAGAGCGGGCACGAAGAAAAGTGCCAGTGAATCTCTCTTTTGTGTAGTGGCGTTGCGCGGCGTACTCACTATTCTTCAATCCATCAGGAGACATACGGACGCAGGCCATTTTCATGTGCTCGCGATCCGCAAATACAGGAATTGAAGAACGTGAAGTGGAACCTCAAACCCGGCGCACTGCGTTGGCAAGGCGTCATCAGCGCAGCGATTTTCTCGCTCACGCTTTCGGCCAGCGAATACGGCATGTGCGCCGAAGACCTGATGGCCCTGAGCCAGTCGCAGACTGCACTGGTCTATGTGGGCGTGAACGGCAACGGCCTGCGCGCGCTGCGATTCGATGCGGGATCGGGTCAGTTGACGAGCCTTGATTCGGCAGCTGATCTGCCCAAGGCGCGCTGGGGTGTGGCCCATCCCACATTGCCGATTCTCTACATGACGAGCGATGACGGCACGCCAGATGGCAAGGTCACGGCCTTCGCCGTGGATCGATCGAGTGGCGCGCTTCGCGCTGTCAACCATCAGGCCACGGGCGGCAGCGGTCCTACCCATCTGTGGCTCGATGCTGCGTCCAAGACCCTGCTGGTGTCCAACTACGGCGGCGGTTCGGTCTCCAGCATTGCGCTCAATGACGATGGCAGTCTGGGCGCTTTGGCTTCCACCATCAAGCACCAAGGCACTGGCCCGCATCGCCGTCAGGCCAGTCCGCACGCGCATGGCGTGTTTGTGGACGCCAGCGGCAAACATGTGCTTGCGCCCGATCTGGGAACCGACCGTGTCTATGCCTACGCATTTGATCGCTCCAGCCACAAGCTGTCGGTGGCCGACCCAGCGCAAGCCTATGTGGCCGCAGCGGGCAGTGGTCCAAGGCATCTGGTGTTCAGCAAGGACCAGCGCTTTGTGCACCTGCTCAGCGAGTTGACGGCGGAATTGACCACCTTGCGTTGGGATACCCAGCAAGGGACATTCACGCAGGTGCAGAACCTGCAGACCCACAGCGCGCAGTTCGCGGGTGCCAGGAGCGGCTCTGAGATTGCCAGCAGCGCCGATGCTCGGTTTGTCTACGTCGGCGTGCGCGGCGAGAACCAGTTGCAGGTCTACGCCACCAATGCGGACAACGGTGAGCTGTCGCTCATTCAAACCATAGCCTGTGGCGGCGAGAACCCATGGACCTTTGCACTGCACGCTTCCGGCAAGTGGCTGCTGGTCGCCAACGAGCGCAGCAACCGCGTGAACGTGTTCAGCGTGGATTCCGTTACTGGTCAACTGAAGGACACGGGTCAATCCGCCGAATCACCAGCGCCCATCAGTCTCACCTTTGTGGATTGATTCCGGCGCAAGCCTGGAGTCGATCACATGGCGAACACCGGTGCGAGGGGTGGCACAAGAACAAGTGGCCGGGTTCGGGTTTCGTTGCTTTCAACAGTTTCCAAAAACTCAAATAGATATTCAGGAGCAATTTCCAAATGATGGATCGCAGAAAGACTCTACGTTTACTGGGTTCTGCAGCGTTCGCAGCACAGATGCCTTTGGCCGGTCTGGCGCGCGCACAGGCGCAAGCCGCCACCACGCAGGCGGCGAGCAAGAAGGGCGTGATGCTGATGAACCGCATCGCGCCGTCGGTCTCCGAGCTGTACATCGCCAATCTGGACGGCAGCAACGAGCGCAAGCTTTTGCTGGATGGAGACTTCGACTACAACGCCAGCCTGTCGAGCAATGGCGACTGGGTGCTGTTCACCTCCGAGCGCCGTGGCGATGGCCAGTCCGATATCTACCGTGCACGTCCCGACGGTACGGGCGTAGCGCCCGTCATCGTCGATGATTCGATGGACGACGCCGCCGCACTCTCGCCCGATGGCCGTCTGCTCGCATTCGTGTCCACGCGCAATGGTTACCGCGCCAACATCTGGCTCAAGGATGTGTACTCGGGCCGCCTCACGCAGCTCACCGGCATTGGCGACGTGCGCGGCAAGGAAGGCAAGCCCGATTGTTATTTCCGTCCTTCATGGTCGCCCGATGGCAAGTGGATTGCCTTCTCCAGCGATCGTGATACCGAGTGGACTGGCCACGACCAAGGGCAGGGCTGGGAGCACACGCAGGAACTGGCGATCTACGCGATTCGCCCGGACGGTACCGGTTTCCGCAAGGTCGTCGGCAAGCCCGGATACTGCCTTGGCTCGCCCAAGTGGTCGCCCGACAGCAAGCGCATCGTGTTCTACGAAATGACCGTGGAAGCCACCTGGGGCGCACGCCGTCCCAACTACATCGGCAAGGCTTATTCGCAGATCGTGTCCGTGGACGCAGCCACGGGCGGCGACCGCGTGGAGCACACGACGGGTACGGACCTCAAGATTCAGCCGCAGTACGTCAGCAATACCGAGATCGGCTATCTGATCAAGTACGGCCCCAACGAAGGCTTGGCCTACACGTCGAATCGCGCCCCGGTCAAGCAGACCTTTGTGCGTGCGCCGAACTGGACGGCCGATGGCAAATCGGTCATCTACGAAAAGGTGAATTTCAAACCGGTACGTCCGCTGATGAAGCCGTTGTTCAGCTGGGATTCGGACTTTGAATATCGCCACATCGACGTCTACCCGCTGATGTCGCGCGACGGCTGGATTGCCTTCACCGACAAGCAACTGGGCAACAGCTCGCTGTGGGTGATGCGCGGTGACGGCACGGACAAGCGCAAGGTGTTCGAATCATCCGGCCAAGGCCTGAACGAGGCCAAGGTCCGCATGGGGCTTGCCGGTGCGTTCCAGCCTTGCTGGTCGCCGGACGATCAATGGCTGGCTTTCGGCTTGGGCTACTGGTTCTTCGAGCGCAACACCATGGCCGCAGCCTTGTGGCGTGTGCGCCGCGATGGCACAGGCGCCGAGCAACTGACGGATGGCACGATCAACGCGGGCTTCCCGAGCTATTCGGGTGACGGCACGGAGATTGCCTACCGTGTGTGGGGCAAGGACGAGCGCGGCCTGCGCATTCTGAATCTCGAGACCCGCAAGATCCGCGTGCTGACCAACGGGCAGGACAACATGCCCGGCTGGTCACCGGACGGCCAGCGCATCGTCTTTACTCGCAAGCGCGAGGATGGCAACTACGACGTCTACACGATTCGTCCGGATGGAACCGATCTGTATCGCTGCACGGATCACGAATCCAGCGATGGGCATGCGGTGTGGTCTGCCGATGGACGCATTCTGTGGAGCGGCTCGCAGCATGGGTTCCGGGATGAGGCTGCTTTGTATGAGCAGACGTTCCAGCAGTATGGGCAGATCTATGTGATGAATACGGATGGGTCGGGTAAGCGCTTGCTTACCGATAGCAAGTGGGAGGATTCCATGCCTCTGTTTGTGCCTTCTTCTCGGTGATGTTTTCCCCTCCTCATGTTTTGGGGAGGGGGCTGATTTTTTGCTTCTGCTGGGTGGTTGTTTTCCGGTGCCGGGAGTTCCGCCCGGCGGCGGAGTCACTTTTTGCTTGCGCGCAAAAAGTAACCAAAAACGCGCTTTGAATACCCACGGCAGAACTCACTGCGCGCCAGGGCGCTCCGTTCGGACAACCGCCGTGAGTCAGTGGAATGCGGGGAGGAGGGGCACTTCGCGTTGCTCGTGCGGCATCTCGCGACTTCGCGAGACGCTTTGGTAGTTTGGGTATTTGATTTTCCTTTTTGACTTTCTTTTGTTCGTTCCTTCAAGCTCGCGCGATTCATGACCCTTGGGTTGTGATCGCGCATTTTTTTGTCTGTGTGTTCTTATGACGATCTCCCAATTCGACAATTTCATCGACGGCGCATGGTTTGCTGGCAGCAGCTACTCGCCCAACATCAATCCTTCCGACACGTCCGACGTGATCGGCGAGTATGCACAGGCCGATGCGGCGCAGCTCGACAGTGCGGTGAGCGCCGCGCGTGCGGCGTTTGCGTCGTGGTCGGTTTCCGGGATTCAGGCGCGCGCGGATGCGCTCGACAAGATCGGCTCGGAAATCCTCGCTCGGCGCGAGGAGCTGGGCACGCTGCTGTCGCGCGAGGAAGGCAAGACCAAGCCTGAGGGGATTGGCGAGGTCACGCGAGCGGGCAATATCTTCAAGTTCTTTGCGGGCGAGTGTCTGCGGCTGGCGGGTGAAGTCATGCCATCCGTGCGTCCCGGCGTGAGTGTGGAAGTGACCCGTGAACCGATGGGCGTGGTGGGCATCATCACGGCTTGGAATTTTCCGATTGCGATTCCGGCGTGGAAGATTGCGCCTGCGCTCGCTTATGGCAACTGCGTGGTGTTCAAACCCGCGGATCTGGTGCCGGGCAGCGCGTGGGCGCTGGCCGAGATCATCAGTCGCAGCGGCATTCCTGCGGGCGTGTTCAATCTGGTGATGGGGCGGGGCAGCGTGATCGGTGATCCACTGGTGAACCATCCGGGCATCAACGCGATCAGCTTCACGGGCTCGCAGACCGTGGGTTCGCGCATCGCGCAGCAATGCGTGCAAAGCCTCAAGAAGGTGCAGCTCGAAATGGGCGGCAAGAACCCGCAAGTGGTGCTCGACGATGCCAATCTCGACCAAGCGGTGGAGCTGTGCGTGCAAAGTGCGTTCTTCTCCACCGGCCAACGCTGCACCGCGTCCAGCCGCATCATCGTCACGGACGGCATTCACGACCGTTTTGTGGACGCGATGAAAGCACGCATGGCAACGCTCAAGGTAGGCGATGCCTTGGCCGCCGGCATCGACATCGGCCCGGTGGTCTCGCGCGCACAACTGGAGCAAGACCTGAGCTATGTGGAAATCGGCCAGCACGAGGGCGGCAATCTGGTGGCCGGTGGCGCGCGTCTTGAACTGGACAAGAACGGCTTCTACATGGCCCCCGCGCTGATCACCGACACCACGAGCGCCATGCGCATCAACCGCGAAGAAGTCTTCGGCCCGGTCGCAAGCATCATCCGCGTGCAGGACTACGACGCCGCTTTGTTCGAGGCCAACAACACGCCATTCGGTCTCTCCGCCGGCATCGCCACAACCTCACTGAAATACGCCACACATTTCAAACGACACAGCCAGGCAGGCATGGTCATGGTCAACCTGCCAACCGCCGGTGTGGACTACCACGTGCCCTTTGGTGGCCGCAAGGAATCAAGCTACGGCCCGCGTGAACAGGGGCGTTATGCGCAGGAGTTTTTCACTACGGTGAAGACGACGTATCTCGGGGTTTGAATATTGCCTTGCTGACGGTCTGGGGGTTCTTGGGGCGTTTGGTGCGGCTGTAGGTGTTCTCGACCCGCCGCTGCCCTTCGTGCCTTGGTGGCGAATGTTTGCGGGGCAGCGATTGCCGTCATTGATACCGCCAAGTCTACCGACCAGCTCAGGACACTCCTCGGTCGCTCGAGCCTGCGAGTGGGATCTTTGCGTGGGGCACGCTCATACCTTGGCGAGGAAGGCCGCCGCATCACCCGCTTCACACTTCCAGTCTGCGAAGACCCCAACCAGATTGCATTCCACGCAGTGGCAAGCGATGTAGTACCAGCGCACGTCATGTGTGCCCTTGTACACGGAGACGCCGGATACCAGCTCGAATACCTCGTTCTCGCACACGCACACGTGCCCGCCGGGGGCGGCCTGTTCAACGTAGTCCGCGCTGTCGCCCATGAGGTGTTCCTGCCCGCAGTCGCTGCACGTGCGGATTGCCACGCCGGCTTCTTCATCGGTCTGCAGCGCAAAAGTCCGGCACCCGCAATCGCATTTGGACGAGGCAAACCGGACGGCCTCATAGCCATTCGCAACGCTGTAGCTGCGCAGCTCCGCTTGGGTGTCACCGGACGTCGTCCCGTACATGAACTCGCCCTTTTTCGTCAGTGCCATTGATGTTGTTCCATTCTTCAAGGTGGGCTTCCCGGCAGATTTGACTCCAAGCTGCCCCTATCAGTTGGATTTTGCCTGAATGGATGGTGAATCGTCGCCAAGGGGCCGGTCCGGGTCGGGGTGGTCGCCGACAAGAGCTGCGGAAATCCTTGAATGCCGATTCTTGGAGATTGCAGCCAGAGACCATCAAATTCAGCTGTTGATCGCCGCCGACACTCGATGTTGAAGCTCTTATGTCAGCTCTCAGCCTGGAGTCGACGCAGGCATCGCTCCGCAGGAATTTCGCTTGAGGCTGGAAGCGAGTAGCATGCATTGGGCTGCAATCGCGGCTCTCCCAACGCTCTTTAGAAATGTGGCACTTTTCCTCGCTGCCACGCACCAGCCAGCCGCACACTGGACCATTCACCGTTTGGCGCGAACACAGGCGTCCGACAAGCCCGCGCGGCATCGACGGCCCACGAAAAAGAGCCCGCTCTCCTCACGAGAGCGGGCTCTATGTTTTCGGACCAACAGAACAGTTCGCGTCAACCCAGATTGAAGAACTTGCGCGCGTTGTTCTGCAGAATGTCTTCACGCTGTTTGGCGTTGAAGAATTCCACGTCCTTGACCAGCTTGCCGATGCGCTGTTCGCCGAGTGGATACGGGTAGTCGGAGCCGAGCATGATGTTGTCGGTGCTCATCACGTCGGTCAGCAGCTTGAGGGCGCCGGGGTCGAACACGGCGGAGTCCACGAACATGCGGCGGGCGTATTCCGAAGGAGGGCGCGGGCAGTCCTTGCGCACGATGTCGCGGTGCTTCCATGCGTTGTCTGCGCGGCCTAGCAGGTAGGCAAAACTTCCGCCGCCATGCGCGAAGCAGATCTTGAGCGATTCGGGAATGCGCTCGAATGCGCCGGACAGAATCAGCGACATCATCGAGAGCTGCGTTTCCGCTGCCATCGTGACTAGCCACGGCAGCATCCAGTTTTTCATGCGGCCGGGGCTGCCCATCATGTCCCAGGGGTGCTCCAGAATCGGGATGTCGTTTTCGGCGCAGAAGATCAGGAAGTCCACGATGTCGGGGTGGTCCATGTCCTTGTCGCCGACGTGATTGCCGATCTGCACGCCGACGCAGCCCGCTTTCTTGGCGCGCAGCGCTTCGGCGCAGGCGAGCTTCAGGTCCTGCAGCGGCACTTGCGACAGCGCCTTGAAGCGTGTGGGGTGCGCGGCGCAGAAAGCGACGGCTTTGTCGTTCATCTGCGCGGCCCAGTCGGCGGCCTTGTGGGCGTCCCACGAGTAGCCGAACATCACGGGCGTGGCGCAGACGATCTGCACGTCGATGCCTTGCTCGTCCATTTCCTTCAAGCGGAAATCCGGGTCCCACAGCGCCTGGTAGACCGGACGGAAGGGCTTGTTGCCCACCATGATCTGGCCTTCGCGCGCGCCGGGTTCAGCGGCCAGCCAGGGCGCGAGTTCGGCATCGACGGCGGCGGCTTCCTTCTGCGTGATCAACGGGAAAAAATGCGAGTGCATGTCGATCATGCAGAGACTCCTTGCTGTGCGATCGGGTTCAGTTTGGATGCGGCCAGTTGCTTGTGCCAGGTGGGGTAGTCGCGACCGGGATGGACGGTGCCGCAGCTGGTGCAGGTGCGCTCCTGTTCATTGGTGGCGTAGAACTGTTCGTAGACCGGCGGCAGGTCGGCGACGATGCTCTGCAGGTTCATTTCGTAGCGCTTGATGAGCTGTCCGCAGCATGCGCAATTCCACTGCAGTGCGTCGATCTGGTCCTTGCGGCGGGTGTGTTCCACCACCAGACACAGGCTGCCGGCTTCGGGGCGTTGCGGCGAATGCAGCACGTGCGCAGGCAGCAGAAAGATGTCGCCTTCCTTCAGTTCCACGCGTTCGTACTTGCCGCGATCGAGCACCAGCAGAAACGCGTTGCCCTTGAACTGGTAGAAGAACTCTTCGATGGGATCGTCGTGAAAATCCGAGCGACCGTTCGGGCCACCGACGACGGTGACCATGAAGTCGCCATCCTTCCACACCTGCGCGTTGTTGACCGGCGGCTTGAGCATGTGCTCGTGCTCGTCTATCCAGCGCTGGAAATTGAGTGCGCGTCCGTATTTCAGCATGGTATTTGTCTCCTGTTTCAGTGGTTGCTCACGGCGTTGGCCAAGGCGAGCGGCAGCCAAGCAAAGGCCGCCCTGCGGCGAGGCTGCGTCCCCCTCCCGCGCAGCGAGAGAGGGGGAAGGCGCGCAGCGCCTCAGGGGGTGATTTTTTTGTACGCCACGCCTTTTATTTCGATCAGCAGGTGAGGATGCGGCAGTTGGTGCACCGCCACCGTCGTGCGCGTGGGTCCGTTGAAGTCGAAGTACTCGGCCCAGACTTCGTTGTAGCCGCCGAAGTCGTTCATGTTCACGAGGAACACGCCGCATTCGACCAGGTCGCTCAGATCCGCGCCTTCGCTTATCAGGATGTCGCGGATGTTCTCGATCACCGCGCGGGTCTGCGCGCGGATGTCGAGGTTGGTCACGCCCATCGCGTCGACCTGCACGCCTTCGAAGGTGTTGTCCTTGCGGCGCGAGCTGGTGCCCGAGACGTACAGGAAATCCCCCGCCCGCTTGATGTGCGGGAACTTGCCGCGTGGTGTCGCTTTGCCTTCAACGACGGTTGCCTTGTTCTTGTCGGACATGCCTTTGTCTCCTTCCATCTTTCAGATTGTTTGCGCCGGTCTTCAGGCGGTATGGAACATCACCGAGCCGAGCGACGTGTCGCCGCTGCCGATGTGGCATTCCACGCTCATGCCGGGAGCCAGCGCTTCGGCGGCGGTAGCGCCACCGGCCATGATCAGCGAGCCTGCGGGCAGGCTCATGTTGGCGCCATGCAGCAGACGCGATGCCTGCACCACCGAGCGCAGCGGGTGACCGAGGATGGCCGCTGTCGAGCCCACTTGCACGTTGCGGCCGTTGACCTGCATGCGCACGCCGGCGTTGGTGAGTGCATCGAACTTGCGCGACCACGCACCGACCACCAAGCCAGCGGACGAGCAGTTGTCGGCCACCACGTCTTCGAGCGTGAACTTGAAGTTGCGGTAGCGCGAGTCGATGATTTCCATGGCGGGGGCGACGGCTTCCAGATAGTCCACCGCTTCGAGCGCCGTGAGCGGGTCGTCGATGGTCTTCTTGGTGACGAAGCAGACTTCGGGCTCCACGCGTGGGTGGATGTAGCGCTTCAAGTTCACGACCGCGCTTTCTTCTTCGAGCATCTGGTCGGTCAGCAGGCCCCAGATCAGGCTGTCCACGCCCATCTGGATCATCTTGGCGCGGCTGGTGAAGCCCAGCTTGATGCCCACCATCTTCTCGCCGCGCTCGATGCGGTGCGCGATCGATGCGCGTTGAATCTCATACGCTTCCGTCAGGTTGAAGTGGCCTGCGGGGAACTGCTCCACTTCGGTGGCTTTGTGCGCGCCGTCGTCCAGCAGCTTCGCCGCCTGTGCGATCTTGTCGTGATAGGTGCCGATCTTGTTCATTTCACACTCTCCGTTCTTATTGCTTTAGTTACTTCTGTGCGCCGAACACGGCGCTCACCGAGCCCAGACCTTCGATCTGCGCGGTGAACACATCGCCGGGCTTGGCCACGGCCATGGGGCCGAGCGCGCCGGTCATCACCACATCGCCCGCCTTCAGCGGCGTGCCCATGCGCACCATGGTGTTGGCCAGCCAGACGGCGGCATTCAGCGGGTTGCCAAGGCAGGCCGCGCCCACGCCCACCGACACCGGCTCGCCACGGCAATCCATGCGCATGCCGCAACCGGTCAGGTCGAGCCTGGACAGCTGCACGGGACGGGTGCCCAGCACGAACATCGACGACGATGCGTTGTCGGCCACGGTGTCCACAAGGCGGATGTCCCAGTTGCTGATGCGGCTGCCCACCACTTCGATGGACGCCACCGCGTAGGCCGTGGCGCTGATGATGTCGGCCACCGTGTGACGCTCGTGCACGAGGTCGCGGTCCAGAATCAAGGCGATTTCTGCTTCGGCCTTGGGCTGCTGCAGGCGATTCCAGGCGATCTCTTCGCCATCACCCACGGCCATCTCGGCAAACAGCGCGCCGAAGTCGGGCGAGTCCACACCGAGCTGCTTTTGCACGGCCACCGATGTGAGGCCGATCTTGCGACCGACCAGACGATGACCGAGCTTCAAGCGACGCGCGGTGATGTTCTGCTGCACGGCGTAGGCAACGGCGATGCTGTCGCCGCCCAGCGCTGTGATCTCATCGCGAATCGCGGGGATGGGCTGGTTGGTCTGCTCGGCCTGCCAGAGGCGGTCGGCGAGGGATTGGATGGTTTGTTCGTTCATCGACATGGCGGGGCCTTTCTGTCTTTCTTTCTGTTCTGATTCAGTTGCGATGGAACATGAATTCGATCTCGACCAGCGCACCAAGCGGCAGCGCGCTCACACCCACCGAAGTGCGTGCAGGCGGTGCCACTTGCGTGATCGGCGTGAATTGCTTTTCCCACGCCTCGTTGATGCGCGGGAACTGCTCCATGCAGGTGGTGTAGATGCGAGCGAGCATCAGGTCCTGCATCGCAAAGCCGTAGTCGGGCAGGGCGAGGTACAGGTTGTCGAAGATGCGCTGCGTCTGCGCGGCCACGTCGCCGTCGATCAGCTTGCCCGTTTCGGGGTCGAGCGCCACCATGCCGGAGACCACGCCGAGCGGTCCATTCTTCACGCAGGGCGTGTACATGAAACGCGGCTGCGGGCCATTTTTGCTGGTGATGAGTTCACGCATGTCGCCGCTCCTCAGATCGCCACGCAGATGTTGGTGGTCTCGGAGTAGAAGTCCAGCGAGTAGCGACCGCCTTCGCGTCCGATGCCCGAGAGCTTCGATCCGCCGAACGGCGTGCGCAGATCGCGCGAGAACCAGGTGTTGATCCACACGATGCCCGCATGGAACTGGCGCGAGACGCGGTGTGCGCGCGAGAGGTTGGTCGTCCACACGCAACCGGCCAGGCCGTACTGTGTGTCGTTCACGCGGGCGATGACTTCTTCTTCGGTGTCGAACGGGCTCAGATGGCAGACCGGACCGAACACTTCTTCGCGCATGCAGCGTGCGGTGTCGGGCAGGTCCGTCCAGATCGTGGGTTGCACGAACGCGCCGTTGTCGCGCGCATCGCCGAACTTCGGCACGCCGCCGCCGGTCACCACGGTTGCGCCTTCTTCCACTGCGAGTTGGTAGTACGACAGCACCTTGTCGCGGTGCTCGTGCGAGATCAGCGAGCCCATGAACACGCCCTCGTCGTCGGGCCAGCCAATCTTGAGTGCTTCGGTCTTGGCCTTCAAAGCAGCGACGAATTTGTCGAAGATCGAGCGCTGCACGAACACGCGCTCGGAGCACAGGCAGACCTGACCGGAGTTGGTGAAGCTCGACTTGATGATGCCGTCCACGGCCTTGTCGAAGTCGCAGTCCTCGAACACGATCGCGCCGTTCTTGCCGCCGAGCTCGAACGAGATGTCCTTCACGCCATCGGCCACGGCCTTCATGATGGTGGAGCCGGTGCGCGACTCGCCGGTGAACGTGACGGCATCCACGTCGGGGTGCTTGGTCATCGCTTCGCCAGCCGACCCGGGGCCGAAGCCGTGCACGAGATTGAACACGCCGGGCGGCACGCCCGCTTCCTGGAAAGCCTCGGCCAGCAGCGTGGCGGACGACGGGGTTTCCTCCGAAGGCTTGACCACCATGGTGTTGCCGCAGATGAGCGCCGGGCCGGCCTTCCACGTCATCGACAGCAGCGGCAGATTCCACGGGCAGATGCTGGCGATCACGCCGAGCGGCTTGCGCACGGTGTAGTTCATCAGATCCTGACCATCGGCCAGACGGGTCTCGAAATACTCGCCATTGGCGACCTTGCCCAGATCGGCAAACGTGCGCAGATTGGCCATGCCGCGGTACACGTCGAGCGCACGCGCCTGTGCCAAAGGACGGCCTGTGTCGGCCACTTCGGCGGCGATGAATTCGTCAAAGCGGCGCTCGATCAAATCGGCCACCTTGTACAGCATGGCCGCGCGTTCCTGCACGCTCATCTTGCCCCAGGGGCCGGAGAGTGCCTTGCGCGCCGCTTTCACCGCACGGTCCACAAGTGCCGCATCGGCCTCATGCACTTTGCCCAGCAGCGTGCCATCGAGCGGGCTGATGTTGTCGAACAGCTTGCCGGTTTCCACGAACTGGCCATCGACATAATTGCGCTGCACGGCAATGCTGGCGGGCAATCCAAAGCGCGGGGTCTGCGTCATTCTTGAAGTCTCCACAAAACGGGTCTATTGGGGCTGAGTCTAGGCAGTGACGCCGCCGTTGACTAATGAAATCGCGTCGCTGAAGTATTCCTAACGGGAATATCGCGTCGAACGCCAGCACCAAGGTCAGCGCAGAGCCGGGACTGTGCCTGCTGCGCCATGAATTCGCGGAGCTTTTTTATAAGAGGTGGGAATACAAGAGGTTGCGCGTCGTCGTCGAGAGATTTGTCGCAACAGCCTTCACGCATGCGCCATGCGGTACGCGATCGGTGTCATGCCCGTGGCTTGTCGAAATGCGCGAATCAACCCGGCCTCGCTCGCAAAGCCCAGCTCTTCGGCAATCCGTTTGAGTGGCTGTCGGCTTTCACACAGGGCATCGGCCACCTGGCGCAATTTGATGCGCCGCATCCATTGCGCGGCCGCCATGCCGGTCTGCGCCGCGACTCGTCGGGCGAGCGTGCGACTGGAGACGTGCAATTGCTCGGCCAACTGGGGCAGCCGCAGCTCCGCGGCCGGGCTGCGCTGCACGATGAGCAAGGCGCGCCGCAGCATCTCATCGGTCAGCGACATCAGTTCCGGCCCACCCAGTGTGGGGTGCATCCGATGCGGACGCGGCAGCATCAGCAGCTGCTGCACGTCGCGCCATTCTTCGGGGCGCAGGCGTTCGGCCAATGCGTGCGACATCAGCGGCACATGCCCATGCGCGCCAGCGGCTGTCAACACCTTGCCGCCATCCACGACCGACTCGTCAAAGCGCCATTGCACCTGTTTGAATCGCGCCTGCAAGGCCTCGCGCAACCACCAGGTCGCCGTGGCGGGCACACCTTGCAAGCGACCGCTGGCCGCCAATGGCAAGACTCCGGCGCAGTAGCTCCAGATTCGCGTGCTGGACGGCAGATTGCGAAGGGCGCGGGTCACGGGCTCCAACTGCTGCAATGGCGCATCGAGATCACTTGCCGTCGCCAGCCACAAGCCCGGCACCAGCACCGCATCCGCTTGTGCTCGGTCCAGCGAAATCGATGGCACCAGCGTCGGGCCTTGCCATGTCGCTACGGGTGCCGTATCGACACCGGCCCAGACCAGCTCGCAAACCAGACGCGGCGCGCGCAGGTTGGCCGCCCGCACCATGTCGGCCACGGCAAACAGCCCCGCAGGCATGCAGCCGGGATAGAGCAGCAGGGCAAGCCGCAGCGGTTTGGGAGTGGTTTTGGTGGGTGGCATGAAATGGCAATCCATTGACTGAATGAGCCATTTTCAACGCGACACTGCGTTGGAACAATGAGGCCAATCCCGCCCATTCCCTTCACTACGGTCTATCCGCTAATGCAAATCACACACCTGCGCAATGCCACCATCGTTCTTGAGTTCGAAGCCTTTGGTCAGCTGATCGGTCTGCTGGTGGACCCCATGCTCGCTCCGCGCGCCAGTCTTCCAACACTGCGCTATCTGAGCACATCACGCCAGCGCAATCCCATTGTCGATCTGCCGGACAACGCAGACGCTGTGCTGCAGCGCGTGACGCACGCCCTCATCACGCATTGCCAACGCGGCCACTTCGACCATCTGGATCGCGCGGGCAAGCGCTTTCTTCGCGAGCGCCAGATCCCCGTGTTCTGCATGCTGCGCGATGCGGACTATCTGCAGCAACGCGGGCTGCGGGTGGAGTCGTTGATGGGCCCGCACCGCCAGCCATGGAGTCTCGGCGGACACATCACCCCGATTGCCTGCGTGCACGGTCATGGCTGGATCGGACGGATGATGGAGCATGGCCATGGCTACCTGATCGAGCTTCCCGGCGAGCCCAGCATCTACCTCGCTGGCGACACGCTGCTCACGCCCGACGTGCGCCATTGCCTGCAGGAACTCCGTCCCGACGTGGCGGTGCTGCCAGCCGGAGGCGCGCGCTTCGATCTGGGTGGCGACATCCTCATGAACGCGCAGGACATCGTGGACGCATCGGCTGGCTGGTCGGGAGAATTGGTGGTGAACCATCTGCAGGCGCTCGACCATTGCCCCACGACCCGCAGCGCAGTGCATTCACTGGCACAAAGCCACGGCATCGCAGATCGCGTGTGGGGGCCGGAAGATGGCGAGCAGCGGCAGTACGCCCGCAGTGCCGAGTCACTCAGCGGTTGAGGACGACTCTCGCAGCGCCTGAATGAAGCTCTGCACGATCACGCTTTGCTCTCGGTCTGCGCGGATGGTGTAGCCCATGGAGGTGGCCTCACTCAGGTGGTCGAAGGCCAGCACCTTGACCAGTCCCAGCTCCTCGAACCGGCGTGCGGCCGAGCTGGGCATGATGCTGACCATGTTCCATTGCACGATCAGCTCCAGATTGGTGAGGATGGAGACCGACTCGATCACATGCTCGGGCACGGGCAGCTTCTTGTCGCGAAAGAACTTGAGCACCGCGCGGTAGGTGGCCGAGTCGCGCGTGGGCACGATCCATTCCTTGTCGTGCAGCTCGGCCAGCGACACCGGTTTGCGGCGCTGCGCCAGCGGGTGCTTGGCGGAGACGACTACGTTCAACCCCTCTTCGTAGAGCGGCACATGGCGCAGCGAGCTGATGCCGCGCTGATCGGGCAGATAGACGCTCGCGTCCTCGGGCAGGATGCCGAGCACGATGTCCACATCGCCCTTGAGCAGCATGGGGTAGAGCGTGGAGTTGGCACCCACTTTGACGGTGACGACCACCTTGGGCGCGATGCGGCGGAGAATGCCGAGCGCGTTCGGCAGCATCGTGGCGGAAGCGGCGATCAGCGTGCCGACGATCAGATGCCCGGCCGTGCCCGATTTCCACGATTCGAGGTCTTCCGACAGGTAGCGCAACTGCGAGAGCATGAGCTTGGCGTGGCTCTCGAACATGCGCCCGAAATCGGTGAGCGCCATGCCCTTCTTGCTGCGCTCGAACAGCGTCGCACCCAACTGGCCTTCGAGGTCTTGAATCGACTTGCTGATCGCAGGCTGCGTCATCGCCAGTTCGCGCGATGCTGCGAGCACCGATCCGGACTCGATCACCTTGGTGAAGATGGCGAGTTGCTGCAGCCTCAGGCGTCGCGCCAGGGCCAGGCCGGATTGGAAGTCGGGATCGTGCATGGGCCTAGATTAACCCAACCCGCATGCGGCCCCGATCCGCAATTCAACGTACGCGCCCCGCTATCTGGCGACCGGCACCTGGCCTTGCAGCGCCTGCACGTAGTCCACCGCGTCGATGTTGCCGCCGGAAATCACGCACACCACATTGCCCTGAACGCGTGGGTCGTGCATCGCCGCCGCAAGCGATGCCGCGCCCGCACCTTCGGCCACCACCTTGGTCTGGGCGAAGAGCACTTGCATGGCTTCGACCACTTGCGACAACGTGGCGACGCTGGTGGCATCGATCAGTTCGCGAACGATGGGCCAGAGCGCGGGCGCGACCGTTGGGCCGCCGATGCTTTTGATGAACGAGTTGTGTGCCTCCACCTCGACCACTTTGCCTGCAGCGAAGGCCGCCGTGGCGGGTGCGGCGTGTTCGCCTTCCACCGCCATCACGTTCACGCCGGGTTGAATCGCGCGCACCGCAGCGGCCACGCCGGTGATCAGCCCGCCGCCGCCGATGGGTGCGAGCACCCAGTCGGGGCGTGGCAAGTCTTCCAGAATCTCGAAGCCGATGGAGCCGTTGCCGGTGAGCACGCCCTGATCCGTGACGGGGTTGATGAGCAGCTCGGGCCCGTCGGGTGCGTCTTCTTCGATGATGTAGCTCCACCAGGTGTCGCCGCTGATGAAGCGCACATCGCCGCCGAGTTGGCGCACGCCCTCGATCTTGGTGAGCGGCGCGTTGTCCATCATGTAGGCAGCCATCGGAATGCCAAGCTGCTTGGCAGCCCAGGCCGTGCCGTAGGCCATGTTGCCCGAGCTGGACACCGCCACGCCATGCCGCAGTTCATTCGGCGCACGGCTGAGCAGGGCCGACAGCGCAGGCCGCAACTTGAATGCGCCGATGGGTTGCAGCGTCTCCAGCTTCACGAAGATGCGCCGGTCTTTCAGCGGCAGTTTCAGCTCGATGAGCGGCGTGTGGCGAACATAGGGTGCGATGCGCTCGCGCGCGGCGGTCATCTCCGCGAGCGTGGGGCGGCGCGGCTGATTGGGTTGCGGCTTCATGTCTCTTGTCTCCTGATTTTCTGGTTATTGTTTTGGGCGCTTCACTTCGCGGATTTGCTGGGCTTGAGTGCCTTTGTCGTTTGGGTCGCTTTTGTCGCCTTCGTCGTCTTTGCCGCAGTCGTGGGCTTTGTCACCTTGGCGGGCTTGGCCTCGGCAACTGGCTTGGGCGCTTTCTTCAGCTTCTCCGCTGCCGCTTCCAGCCGCTGCGCTTTGCGCCGCGCGAGCTGCTCCTGCACGGCGCTGGTGCGCTCGAACACATCCATGGTCGTGCCCGCATGTTCGGCCATCAGCAGCAAGGCCTTGTCCACATCGCGGTCGAGCGCGGCGTTGAGCAGCTCGGTGTGGTGCAACGGGCTCATGGCATTGCGCAAAGCGTCGAAGGCCTCCTGCGCGTCCACTTCCCGGCTCTTGAACACCGGAAGAATCGCCAGCACGCGGTGATGGCGCTGCAGTTGCTCATGAATCTGCGCCTGAAACCGCAGCAGCCATTTGGAGACCGCCGCACTGAGCAACGTCTGGTGGAACGCCGCGTGCAACTGTTCCCACTGCGTCAGCGTTTCTTCGGAAGGGTCGTCCACCGGCAGTGTGCAGCGAATCAGTCGATGGTGCGCCGCAACAAGCGAAGCCTCCCATTCCGAATCGCCGTGCTCGATGGCTTCTTTCAGCAGTGGCAGTTCGATGGCCTGGCGTGCGCGCTGTAGATCATCGAGTTCGCCACTCGACACAGGTGCCACCGCAAAGCCGCGATTGCGGCGGTACACCACCAGCCGCTCGGCTTCGAGCCGTGCCAGCGCCTCGCGCACGGGCGTCCAGCTCAGACCATAGCGGTCCTTGAGTGCAGTGGGGCGCAATGCGGTGTCCGGCGCAAGTCGTGCAGCGAGGATCTCGCGCCGCAGCAACTGGTAGGCCATATCCGTCTTGGAATCTTCGTCGTGGTTCATGTCCATGAGCATACCTTTCGCTCTGAGGGTAAGTACCAAGATGTATATTTGGTATACCGAATAATATCTCTTCACGCAAACTATATATGATTTTTGCGTTGCGGACCCTACCTACAAACCTGAGCCCGGCACCTGATTGGAATGCTGCACGGGCCCCACTGGAGACACAAGCATGGTTCAAACCACTCGCGCAGGATTCAACAAGGCATTGGTCGCAGGCGCACTGCTGACGGCACTCAGCACCAGCGTCTGGGCCGATCCGGTCAAGATCGCCATCGCCAACTTCGGCGATCACCCGCAGCTCAACGAGTCCATCACCGGCTTCAAGAAGGAGCTGACGCGCCAGGGTTTCGTGGAAGGCAAGGACGTGGTCTATGAACTGAGCCACACCAACTTCGACTCCACGCTGCTGCCGCAGATGATCGCCAAGTTGCAGGCCGGCAAGCCCAAGCTGATGCTCACCATCACCACGCCGGTGTCGCAGGTCGCCAAGAAGGCGCTGATGAGCTCGGGCATTCCCATCGTCTTCAGCGTGGTGACCGACCCCGTGGCCGCCAAGCTCACGCCGTCGTGGGACAAGGGTGACACCGGCATCACCGGCTCGTCCGACCTGCAGGACATGGCCGCCGTGATGCAGTTTGCGCACAAGCTGGTGCCCAACTCCAAGCGCTTCGGCATGCCTTACAACCCAGGCGAAGCCAACGACGTGGCGCTGCTGGAGAAGGTCAAGCAGACCGGCACCACCAACGACTACCAGATTGTCTCGGTCGGCGTGGACAACGCCAACGACGTGCAGCAACGCATCGCATCGCTCAAGGGCAAGGTGGACGTGCTCTACAACCCGACCTCCAACCTGCTGCAACCGGCCACGCCTGCGGTCTCCGCCGCTGCGCGCCAGATCGGTGTGCCGCTGATGGGTGCCGACCCCGAACCCGTGCACAAGGGCCTGGTGGTGGCCGCCGTCGCCGTGCGTTATGAAAAGGTGGGCGAGAACGCGGGCAAGATCGCCGCGCGCATTCTGAAGGGCGAGGATCCCAAGAACATCGCGCCGATGAAGCCCACGCTGGCCGACCATGAAACCGTGGTCTCGCGCACCGCGCTCAAGGCTTTCAAGATGACGGCACCCGCTGGCATCGCCGATTGCAAGTGCTTCGTGGACTGAGTCGCTTCCGGTATCCACAGTCATTCAACGATTCGTAGAAAGCAGCCAGTGGCCAGCGTGCATCGCGCAGACTGGCCTCTGGCTTGAGGGGAAAGTAGGCAGTCATGCTGGAAGTAAGAAATGCGCGCAAGGTGTTCTATCGCGGCAAACCCGACGAGAAGGTGGCGCTCAACGACCTGACGCTCAAGCTCGCGACGGGAGAGTTCGGCATCATCATCGGCACCAACGGAGCGGGCAAGAGCACCATGCTCAACGCGATCAGCGGTGCGCTGATGCTCGATGAAGGAACGGTCATTGTGGGCAACGACGATGTGACTGCGCTGCCCGTGCACAAGCGCGCGCAGCGCATCACCCGCGTTTTTCAGGACCCGATGAAGGGTACCGCCGCCAGCATGACGATCGCCGAAAACATGCTGCTGGCCGAGTTGCGCGTGGCCAAGCGCACGCTGCGTCCCGGCCTCACCGCCGCGCGTCGCAAGCTTTATCAGGAGCGTCTGTCGGTGCTCGGCCTCGGGCTCGAAGACCGCTTGGACGCGCGCGTCGATCTGCTCTCGGGCGGACAGCGCCAGTCGCTCTCGCTGGTGATGGCGGTGAGCACATCGCCGCAACTGCTGCTGCTCGACGAGCACACGGCGGCGCTTGATCCGCGCACCGCCGATCTGGTGATGGCCGCGACCATCAAGGCTGTCGAAGCCTTCCAACTCACCGTGCTGATGGTGACGCACAACATGCAGCACGCCATCGACTACGGCCACCGCGTGTTCATGGTGGACGCGGGCCGCGTGAAGCTGGAGATCGGCCCCGAAGAAAAGAAGGGCCTCACCGTGCCCGACCTGATCTCCCATTTCTCCACCAAGAGCGACCGCATGTTGCTGGCGAGCTGACCATCATGAGCGAATTCATTGCAACCACTTTTTCGACGTTCTACGCACTGATTCCGGTCACCATCGCCCAGAGTCTGATCATGGGTTTCGTGGTGCTGGGCATCATGCTGCCGTTTCGCGTGCTGAGCTTTCCCGACATGACGGCCGAAGGCGCATTTCCGCTCGGCGGCTGCGTCTGCACCATCCTGATCATGGCGGGCATGAACCCGTGGCTGGCGGTGGTCTGCGCTATCGCCGCAGGCTTCATCGCGGGCTGCTGCACCGCCTACATCCACCTGCGCTTTCGCATCCACACGCTGCTTGCCGGCATTCTGATGACCACGATGCTCTACAGCATCAACCTGCGCATCATGGGCCGCTCCAACATCTCGCTGTTCGGCAGCGACAGCATTCTGGATGTGATCCCGGTGGCCGACGCGGGCTCGCCATGGAACAAGATCGCCATCGTCGGCCTGCTGCTGGCCATCGCGTTCTTCGCACTCAACTATTTCTTCAAGACAGAAAAAGGCACGGCCATGCGCGCTGTGGGCGCCAACCCCGACATGTCGGAAGCACAGGGCATCAACGTCTGGACCGCCACCATCGTGGGCATCGGCATCGCTGGTGGCTTCTCGGCCATGGCGGGTGCGCTCATGGTGCAGTCGCAGGGCTTTGGCGACATCAACATGGGTCTGGGCGTGCTCATCAACGGTCTGGCCGCGCTGATGATCGGTGAGGCCATCATCGGCAACCAGACGGTGTTTCGCCAACTGCTGGCACCCATCGTCGGCGCGATCATCTACTACCAGTTGATCTCGCTGTGCCTGGCCGCCAACATGCCACCGCCCGACCTGAAGCTCGCTACCGGACTGTTCGTGCTGTTCATGCTCGCACTGCCATCGCTGCGCAGTGGCAAGAAGACCGGCAGCGCACCGGGCCGTGAGGCGATGCGCGAACGCTGAAAAGCAATCCGGCACCGCAACCCATTTCACACGTGCGAAAAGTCACGCCTTCAGACGGTCTTCTCGCACTCCACTTTCGACAGGAACGACGTTCATGACAACAACCAAAATCACCCTTGAAGACTGCCGCGCGATGGACGCGCGCGACCCACTGGCCAAGCTGCGCGAGCAGTTCGATCTGCCCTCCGACGTGATCTACCTCGACGGCAATTCGCTGGGCGCGATGCCCAAGTCGTCGCTCAGCCGCGCGCAGGAAGTGATCACCAAGGAATGGGGCGTAGGCCTGATCCGCAGTTGGAACACCGCTGGCTGGTTTGACATGCCGCGCAAGCTCGGCGACAAGCTCGCGCGTCTGGTGGGTGCCAAGGACAACGAAGTAGTGGTGACCGACACCACCTCGACGAACCTGTTCAAGGTGATGGCCGCCGCACTGCGCATGCAGAAAGACAAGGCACCCAAGCGCCGCGTGATCGTCTCCGAGCGCAACAACTTTCCCACCGACCTGTACATCACGCAGGGCCTGATGGACATGTTGAGTTCGCTTGGAAGTGCCGACTACGAACTGAGTCTGGTCGATGGTGCTGAAGGCCTGCAGGCCGCGCTGACCGAAGACGTTGCCGTGGTGCTGCTCACCCACGTGAACTACCAGACCGGCTACATGTACGACATGGCGGACTTCACAGCCAAGGCGCACAAAGTCGGCGCGGTCACGATCTGGGACCTGTGCCATTCCGCCGGTGCCGTGCCCATCGACCTGAACGGCGCAAACGCCGACTACGCCATCGGCTGCACCTACAAGTATCTGAACGGCGGCCCCGGATCACCCGCGTTTCTGTGGGTGAACGCCAAGCACCAGGAAACCTTCTGGCAACCCCTGTCAGGCTGGTGGGGCCACGCCCGCCCGTTCGCGATGGAGCCGCAGTACGACCCGCATCAGGGCGTCAAGCGCTATCTGTGCGGCACACAGGCGATCACTTCGCTGGCCTTGGTCGAAAACGGTCTCGACACCTTTGCCGACACCAACATGCAGGAGCTGCGCACGAAGTCCCTCGCGATGACCACGTTGTTCATCGACCTGGTGAACCAGGAATGCGCCGGTTTCCCGCTCACGCTGAACACGCCACTCGACACCAAGTACCGCGGCAGCCAGGTCGGTTTCGAGCACCCGCACGGCTTCGCCGTGGTGCAAGCGCTGATCGAACGCGGCGTGATCCCCGATTACCGCGAGCCCAAGATCATGCGCTTCGGCTTCACGCCGCTGTACATCGGTTTCGAAGAAGTTTGGAACGCCGTGGCCGTGCTCAAGGACATTCTGGAAACCAAGAGCTGGGACCAGCCCAAGTTCCATCAGCGTGGCACAGTGACCTGATATTTGGTCATCGTGTGAAGTAGAGATATGGCCGCGAGAAGCGGCCATTTTTCTTAATTCATCACGAAAGTCGGAATGCACGCCGGACTTCAAACCAACCAACTACGCAGTGTGCGCACCCTTTGAATCACCCTCCACAATGCCGAGATGGCCCTCAGACGCGACACAAAGCCGCAGTCAGTACTTCCCGCCCGAACAAAGTACGGGGGCCATCTCAGCACCTGAAAACGAAGACTCTCAAAACGAGCACTGCCTGAGAGTCCGTCGATCAATGGACGCCGCAGCGATCAAGTGGGCGGCAGAAGCCTCATCAGAACTTGTGCGTGATGCCGACGCCGAAGCCTGAAGGATCTTGCCCCGGCTTCATGCCCCCGATGGAATTGGCCGAGAGGTTGTAGTTCGACGTCGCACCGTTGGTGATCCTGGTATATGCGGTCCACAGATCCGTGCGCTTGGACATGTGATACGTATAGCCCAGCGAGACCTGATTCGCACCCGCATCAGTGCCCGGAATGCCAATGCCGCCCACCGATTTTTTCGTGTTCCCATGAGGGGACTGCGCGCGCACGTAGGATGCCATCACCTCATGCTGCGGTGTGAACTGGTGGCTCACCGCCAACTGCCAAGCATTGCGCGTGAGGCTCTGGCCGCGCTCTGGCTCGTAGCTCAAGCGCTCGAAACTGCCGCGCACACGCGTGGGCCCGAACGAATACGCTACGCCGATGCGGTGTGCGTCGTCCTTGCTGCCGTTGTAGAAGTAGCTGCGGTGCTGTTCATAACCCCATGCCGCATAGAGCGGGCCGTTGCGGTAGATGACCAAGCCGCCCCACATGCTGGGTGATTTGTCTTCGGTCTTCTCCTCCGGCATGGCGTAGGCCAGGCGGAACTCGAAGTTGGCTAAATTGGGCGACCAGTACTGCAGCAGATTGGGCTGACGGCGGTCGAACGAGGTCGGTGACACGCCGTTCGCACCCGTCGCAAATCCGTTGCCCATGATGGAGTTGGACGCAAAAATGCCGGCCGTGAACGGGTCGATCGCGTAGACCGACACAAAGCGCAGCGGCGCTTCCCACTGGCCCATCACGATCTGCCCGGCGCTGGACGATGACAGACCGATGGCTGTATTGCGACCACCCCAGGGGCCATCCCCGTTGTCCATGCGCACATTGGTCTCGATCTGCGCCCAGACGCCCAAGCCTGCGCCCAGATCTTCCTTCATGCGAAAGCCCAGCACCGACAGGTTGTTGGACAGCCGGTTCACGGACAGCGAAGGTGCTCCGCCGCCCGACGCGCGCACATGCTCCACATCCGCCTTCACAAAGCCGTAGATGGTGACCGGGTCACCCACGTTGGTCTGCGCCAGCGCCATGACGGGCGCAAGGGCAGCCAACGCGGTCGCGCGCAGCCAGAAGCGATTTCTCGTGGTGGGTTTTTTCATGTTTTTCCTGATGAAAGTTGAAGAACACCAATTCATATTTTGGTATACCAAGCAATGATATTGCATTCATCGAAAAAACTTCAGGGCTTTCCTTCGGGGTTTCACCGGATTTACCACGCAGCCGAGCAAATGCTTCAAACCTTCAAACCTTCAAACCTTCAAACCTTCAAACCTGCAAGAACAGCAAGAACAGCAAGAACAGCAAGAACAGCAAGAACAGCAAGCTGCGCAGCGAACGCAAGGCATGAATCAAGCACCACAATGCCGAGATGGCCCCTCAGACGCGACGCAAAGCCGCAGACAGTACTTCCGTACGGCAAGGCTTTGCAACAAAGTATGAGGGGCCATATCGGCACCCCAAAACGAAGACTCTTCAACGAAGCACAGGCAACAAGTTCGTCAATCCATCAAAACCAGCGACAAAGAGACGAACAAAAAAATGCCGCACAAGGCGGCATCAAATCCCACGTCACGAGCAGCTGCCGCAGGTCGAAAAGCAGCTGCCCCATGCAGTTCAGCGCTGCATCAACGCGCAGGGAACGGCTTCTTCGGAGCCCCCATCAAAGGCTCGCCAAGCAGTGGCGAAGACAGCGCATAAGCACCATGTTCGGTGAACGCCCACATGATGTTGCGGTCGTACTCGGTGTACATCGCAAGCACCCCCTTGCCCAGCGTGTAGCCCGGCAGTTGCGTGGTGTCAGCCAGCGGCGGCACGAAGTAGCCCGCGATCTTGGGATCGGCCGGGTTGCTCACGTCGAACATCTGCACGCCCGCGTTGTAGAACGAGTACGGCACGATGTTCTGACGCCATCCGCCCGGTTGGCCAATCGCGTTGGAGCGTTTGGGGCCGAAGTTGCCGCCGCGCTGGCAGAAGTCGGTGTAGGGCGCGCCTTCCGGTGGCTTGGGGCGTGGCAGTGTGGTCTCGACCTTCATCCTGGCTGGGTTCTTCGCGTTCACCACGAAGATGTCCTTGTAGGGCTCGTAGCAGTCGCGGTTCATCGGATAGCCGCTGGTGAACACGTAGCCGGTGCGCTCGTACTGGCTCACGTCGGCGTTGTCGTATTCCGTGCCTGCAAACGAGGGCGGTGTGTTCACGTTGTCGAGGATTTTCGGATTGGCCGGATCGCTCATGTCGAACGACCACAGACCCAGACCGCCCATCGCGCCGAAGCCGATCTTGCCGCCTTGCTCCAGCGGCTTGGGCAGGAACATCGGAATGCGCGCGCCCATCCACGATGCGCGATTGCCCGCGCGTGGGTTCTGCAGGTAGGCAAAAATGCTGTCCTTGTCGTCCACGACCTGACCGGGAACGGTGACCTGCGAGAGGAACTTCGGATCGGCCGGATCGCTCATGTCCCACACCTGGTAGCCGGGCGAGTACAGGTAGTTCGGATACTCGCTGAGTGCGTAGCTGTCGTTGGGCGCGGCCGCCAGAATCATGTACTTGCCGCCGTAGTACTCGGGCGAATCGAGCGAGCCCGAACCCTGCTGCTGGCCGATGGGCGCATCGGGGTGCTGGTAATCGGTGGTGCGCGTGGCGATCAGCTTCCAGTCGCTGGGCAGCGGGCCATTCATCTCATAGACCTTGAAGCCCTTGAGCGAGCTGTAGTTGCGCTGTGCGGCAACCTTTTCCGGCTCCTTCATCTTCTCGTTCATCAGGCCGTAGCGTCCGATTTCATATGACGCCACCATCACCGGCTTGTTGAGCTTCTTGCTCCACGCGATGGTTGCACCGCCGAGGTAGTCGGTCACCGTCGCGGCATTCCAGCGCTCGCTTGGACCCTTGGGGCCCCAGACCGCGCCCTTGGAGAAAACGACCTTGGCGTTGGCCGGATCGGTCACGTCCATGATGCGCAGGTAGTCGCGGTCGTGCAGGTACAGATAACGCTTGCCGTCGAAATCGATGATGTTGTTCCACACGTGGAAAGGCGACGCCACATTTTCATAGAACGCCAGCACCTTCACGTTCTTGGTGAAGGTGGTCTTGTCCCAATGATCGAGCATGCCGGGGAACTTCTGGCCCTTGTGGACTTCGGGCGTGGCCTTGGGCCAGACGAATTCGCCGGTCTTGGGGTTCATGCCGTAGTCGATACCGGGCTTGAGCTCCTTGGGCGTGCGGTCGGGCGTGGCGGCCAGCCACTTGGCCAGCCATGGGTCCTTGATGTCGGGTGTGCCGGGCACGAAGTTGGGATCGACCGGCGCAGCCTGAGCCGCTGCGGGTTGCGTGGCCTTGTCCTGCGCAAAGGCACTGGCACCCAATGCCGCGAAGAGCATGGCGGCAGCGGCCGTCTTGCACAGTTGACGGGGTGTGCGGTGGGAATGGTTCATGGATTGCATCTCGGGGAAATGTTCTGGAGGTGTTCTGAATCGCTGCCACGCGGGTGCTCAGAACGCATGGCGAATGCCGATTGCCAGACCCGATGGGCTCTGGCCAGCGGACGGATTGGCACTCCAGCTCACGGGATAGCCGATCTTCACATCCTTCTTGTTCTTCACATGCGAGGCGAGGATGTAGACATCGGTGCGCTTGGACAGGCCGTGCGTCACGCCCAGCGTCAGGCCATCTGCCGTGCCGATGTCGACGTTCTTGTCGTCCTTGCGATGCACGTAGCTGGCGTGAACGCGTGTGCGGTCGCTGACGTTCCAGCGCACGCCCAGTTGCGTGTCCCAGCCCTTGGAGGTGAAGCCCACATAAGGAGGATAGGCGTAGTAGCCGTCGTAGGTGTGGAACACGAACGTGGGCTCGACGCTGCCGAAGCGGTAGGTGGCCGACAGGTAGTTGTCGCGCGAGCTCTTCATCGAAGTCTTGTTGTAGACGTCGACCTGATAAGCCTTTTCCGCAGCGAAGCCGAGGAACAGCGGGCCGTTGCGGTATTCGGCGGCGGCGCTCATGAAGCGACCGTTCTTGGTCGTGTCTTCCTTGCCGAAGGCATACATGAAGCGACCTTGCAAGCCACCGAAGTTGGCGGTCTTGTACTGCAGCGCGTTGTCCACGCGGTAGGACGCGTAGAAGAACTGCATGGCGTTGACCATGCTGTACGACGATGCCCAGTTCGGATCGGCATAGCCCGCAACCCAGAACGATGGCGTGAACTGGCGACCCAGAGTCACGTCACCCCAGTCGCCACGCAGGCCGACAAAGGACTGGCGGAACTGCGCGCTCATCTCGCCGGTGTCCGCACCGAACATCGGCTCGATGGTGAAGTAGGCACGGTTGGCACCGCCCAGGTCCTCGATGCCGCTGATGTTGAAGCGCGAGTTGTTCAGCCCGCCGCTGCTGATGCGCTTGCGCGTGCCTTCGGTGCCCGAGTTCTTGAGCACTTCCAGATTCAGGTCCACGAACCCCGAGAGGGTCACCTTGGACTGCGCGAATGCCGTGCTCCCCACGAGCAGCAGCACAGCCGCCAATACCTTGTTTTTCTTCATGATTTGCGTCTCCAGTTGATTGATCGTTTGACTCGTTCTGCCTTGTGTCCGCTCATGCGAGCGTTTCTGTCGTTGTTGTTCTCGTTGTCGTGTCTGCCGTCATGCGTCTCCTTGTTCGGGTTCGGTCCGTGAAGTGCTTGTTTGCTGTCCACCAGGCGTCTCGCAATGCCTTTGTTCCCCCACCGCGCTGCTGCATGGCATCGACCGACTCCCCGGTCTCTTGCGAGGCCTGCATCCGGCTTCCTTACGGATGCGTGGGGCGTTTCAGGCTTCCCTTGATCGAATGAAATACATCAACGCGTTTGGGTATACCAAGAATATATATTGTTCAGAGCAGAATATGTAGTCTGCAAAGCTATATCTACGTGAAAACGAGTAGAGAAAAGTGAGAAAAGTCGCTGCGCGGGTATGAGGGCCGACATCTCCATGTGTCTTTTGAAATGCACCGTCGCGATGAATGCGGTTGCTTGCGCATCGGTTCCGAGTGACGTGCGCAAGACCGTTGGTCCATGAAAAAAGCAGCCGCAAGGGCTGCTTGAAACAGGCGCAGACAAGTGCACATCAACGCGGCGCGCGCGCGATGGCCTTGATCTCCACCACCATGTCCGCATGCGGCAGACCGCGCACGACCACGGTGGTGCGCGTGGGTGGTTCCGCTTGCGCGCCGAAGAACTCGGCATAGGTGGCGTTGAAGACGGCAAAGTCGTCCGGGTTCACGAGAAACACCGTCATGTCGAGACAGTCGGCCAGCGTGGCTCCCGCTTCGAGCAGTATCCCTTCGATGTTGCACAGCACACGGCGGGTCTGCGCTGCCACGTCATAGGTCACTGCACCACTGACGTCGCGTGTGACGCCGTCGATGCGCCCATCGGGCAAGCGTGCGCTCACGCCTGCGACATACAGTGCCGAGCCATGCTGACGCCAGCGTGCATATGCGCCGAGCGGCTTGGGCAAGCTGCTGGTCGCGTGGCTTGTGTTGCTCATGCCGGCTGCATGTTGAAGCCCGCTTCCGCGAGCTGGGCCATCAGCGGCGCGGACCAGGATGCATCGGCTGCTACCAGTGGTGGGCGCACATGGCTCCAATCGGCGTTGCCAAAATGCGCGCCGACCACATGCTTGAGCGCAGGAATCATGGGCTGCGCCTGGAAGATGTTGCGCACGACCTTGAGTTGCGCCTGCAGGGCATCGAACTCCGATGTTCCCCAGGCCTTCAGTGCCCGGGCAATGGTGGCGGGCTGCACATTGGCAGTCGCCGAAATGCAACCCGCCGCGCCCAGTGGCAAGGCCTTTTCGAGCAAGGCTTCGGAGGCCGGATAGACCTCGAAACCGGGGAACTCGCGCAGCATGCGTTCGGTGTTTTCCCAGTTGCCGGAACTGTCCTTGATGCCCACCACGGTCCTGGGATAAGCCTTGATGAGACGCTCGATCAGCGTCATCGTGATCGGCACGCCGGTGAACTGCGGGATGTGATACAGGTAGAGCTTGAGCCGCTCGGAACCCACGGCCTCGATGATGCGCGTGTAATAGTCGAACAGTCCGTCGTCCGACGCTGGCTTGAAATAGAAGGGCGGCAGCGTCAAGGTGCCCGCGCAGCCCAGCGCCACGGCAGCGCGCGTGAGCGCAATGGTTTCGGGCAACGCGCACAGGCCCGTGCCAGGCACCATCTGGTCGGCAGGAATGCCAGCCTCGACAAGCTTTTCGAGCAGCAGAATCTTCTCTTCGAGTCCCAGCGAATTGGCCTCGCTGTTGGTGCCGAAGACCGCCAATCCCGAGCCCTGCGAAATCAGCCAACGGCAGAAGTCGATGAAGGCCTCGACGTTGACGCTCTGGTCGGCGTTGAAAGGGGTGAGGGCCGGTGTGAAAACCCGTGCGTTGCGGGGTTGGGGTGTGGCAGCCATGGCTTGCTTGTCTCCGTTGTGGTCGAATGAATCGGTGGTGGTGTGGGCGCACTTCAGCGCGTGTCGTGCATGAAACGGATCAGTTGCGGGCCCAGCGTTTCTTCGCCGCTGTTGAAGTGCGCAACGATGGAGGTGTGGTTGTGCCGATTCAGCTTGAGAAAGCGCGTGATCGCCGTGCGATCGCTTTGCAGTGCGCAGTCGTAGAACTCGCGCCCGTAGCGGTCCAGATGGGTGTTTTCGTGCTCCGCCACGGCAATCAGCAGCGGCACATTGCTGCGCTCCACATGGCTTGCGGGCGAGCGCTCGGCGTAGAGCGTTTCGTCTTCGCCAAAGTAAGCACGCACGCCGTTGGCGTTGGGGTTGTCGGGCAGCACATCGGCCTTCAGGCGCGCGCTGATCAACATGGCTCCGGCCACGTCGTTCTCATTCAGCCGATCGAGCATCGCCGGATCGAGCAGCGCACTCGCCACATGCGATCCGCCTGCCGAATGCCCCATCAGAAAGATGCGACGCGGGTTGCCCCCGCTGGCGGCAATGTGCTGCTGAACCCAGCGCACGGCGGCAATCACGTCCTCTGCGCCGCCAGGATAGGGCGCATCTGCTGCCAGCCGGTATTCCACATTCACTGCCACACAGCCTTGATGCGCAAACCAGTAGGTGACGTTGTCGTAGATCGCGCCGTTGGCGCTCTTGTTGCCACGAATGAAGGCCCCGCCATGAAAGAACATGAGCACATCGCGCGATTCATTGCGCCATTCATCGCGTGTGTAGACATCGAGGCGCTGGCGTTCGGCACTGCCGTAAGACACATCGCGCTCGACGTCGATGCCGCTGTTGTCGGCCTGCAGCACCAGCGGGGAGTAGGTCCTCACGACCAGATCGCGGTGCTTGTTGATGTCCGTGGCCCAGACAGCGCCTGCGGCATCGAGCAAGGACTGCTCATGCGTGCTCAGCGAGCCGAAAGGTTGGTTTTCGTGAATCATGCTAAAAATTATACACAAGCATTAATTGGTATACCAAATACAGATTCAGTCTATATAATTCGCTAACTGATATACACAAAGGAGCATCAGCATGGAAAAACTCAGACACATCGCCCTCTCGGTGAGCGACCCGGAAGCCGCCGCCACCTTCTTTGAGCAGGCCTTCGGCATGACCCGCGCGGGTCGCGCCATGCGAGGCTGGTACATGACGGACGGCGTGATGAACGTGGCGCTGCTGAACTTCAAGGACGAAGCAGTGCCTGGCTATGAAAAGCTCAAGGACGTGCGCGGCGTGATCCACTTCGGCATGTGGGTGGACAACCTGGAAGAGGCTGAGAAGAAGGTGATCGCCGCTGGTGGCACTTACCTCACGGGCCGCAAGGAAACCGATCCCAACGTGTTCTACGAAGTGAAGTACCGCACGCCCGACGGCATCGTGTTCGACATCACCGAATCAGGCTGGAAGGGTGCCGTCAAGCACGTGCAGCCGGTGGAAGAAGCCGAGCCGCAGAAGACAGCTTGACGCCAGATTGCCCGGAGCCCACGCATGGACAGCCGCCCCCACGTTCTCTCTCTGATCCCCTTGCCCGCAATGACGCGCGAGGCACTGGCACAGCGCTACCAATTGCACCTGGCGGCGCGTGGGCTGAGTGATCCGGTGGATGCGCTTGTTCCGCTCGATCGCATCGTCGCCGTCGTCACCAATGGCACGACAGGTCTGTCTGCCGAATGGATTCAGCAGATGCCCGCGTTGCGTGTCGTGAGCGCCTTCGGCGTGGGCTACGAGAACGTGGATGTGCCTGCGGCGCATGCACGCGGGGTGATCGTCACCAACGCGCCGGGCACCAACGACGAAACCGTGGCGGATCACGCGCTCGGCTTCATGCTTGCGCTCAGCCGTGGCTACGCCGTACTGACGCATGCCGTGCGCAATGGACAATGGGACAGCGCACGCGCCGCGCAGCCCACGTTGTGTGGTGCGACCGTGGGCATCATCGGCATGGGTCGCATCGGTCAAGGGATTGCCCGCCGCTGCGCCGCATTCGGCATGCGGGTGCTCTACAACACCCGAACGTCGCGCTCGGATCTGCCTTATGCCCATGAGTCCGATCTGCTCAAGATGGCCGAGCAGTGCGACTATCTGGTGGCCGCGTGTCCCGGCGGCGCAGCCACGCGCCACATCATCAATGCCGAGGTGCTGCGCGCTTTGGGTTCACAGGGCTTTGTCGTGAATGTGGCGCGCGGGTCGGTGGTGCATACCGCTGATCTGGTGCATGCACTGCAGGCCGATGTGATCGCAGGCGCGGGGCTGGATGTGTTCGAAGGCGAACCCACCATTCCCGACGCGCTCAAAGCCATGGACAACGTGCTGCTCACGCCGCACATGGCCGGCCGTTCGCCAGCCGCGCATCGTGCGCAGACGGATGTGCTGCTGGCCAGTTTTGCGGATGCGCTCCAAGGCCGCCGACCAGCGATGGTCATCGCAGCTTGAGACGGCAAACTTCGCGTCAGTCCTTGAACTGAACGCTGTCGACGATCTGCAGCGCCTGCTTGAGCACCGCGCCATCTTTGTCGTTGGACATCAGCGTGAACAGCACTACCTTCTGGCCTTGCAGCTTCACTCCTTGCGTGAAGTAGTGGAACTCGCCCGGCTTGGGCGCCTTGTCGGTCAAGCGCGCATACACGGCATTTCCCGCCTTGCCAAAGCGCGCTGCCTTGACGGTTCCCTCGCGGGATTGCGGTGCCGCCTGGGCCATATTGCTTTCGATGTAACGCTCAAGGTCCTTGTCCACCAGCGCATCCATCTTCATATGCTTGAGGTCGTTGACCAGAATCTCGAAATCGAACTGCCCTTCCTTCGGCGGCACGAGCCGGTAGAAGGTCGTGCCGAAGTGGATATGCGCGCGCTGGACGCCTTTCCAGTCCTTGGGCGCCGTGAGCGTGACGGCCCCCACGTTCTCGTTGGCGAACGAGCGCTGCTCCAACATTTCGGCCGCATGCACGCCGAACGCGAGCAGCAGGGCTCCGGTGAAAAGACAGATATTCCGCTGCAATCGCATCATGAACGAGTCTCCTTGCTGGCGTTGATCGTTGAACGCTTTTCAAGCGTTGTTGATGGAATCATTGAGTTCCCCTGAGAATTTCCAAACGATTGTCAGGCGCATCAGGGGCAAGAAAGTTGGGAATCGTCTTGTCGGTTCTTCTTGGTCGGCGGAGGAATGCAACTGGCCATTCAGTGACTCGCTCTTCGCAGATGTGCATGAAAACTCCGTCCTCTGGCTCATCGATGTACTCTCTTTGAAGTACGAGCGCGAGCGGTTCTTCGGCGCCCGTTGTCGCAGTTGCGAACTCTTTCGCCTCTTCATAAGAGTCAAAGGCATAGTAGTAGTCACTGCCATCGGCTTCGTCTGGCGCACCGCGCTCGGGGTGAAGCCATACACGGTATTCGAGTACAGCATCCCACACGTAGCCGCCCCCTGCCTTGGCAGCAGCTGGATATGACCCAACGAGGCTTGCATCTAAAACTGGCGGATAGGGCATCGGGGATTTCCTGAGGTCGCAAATGGATGGACATGAACTCATCGGCTTGGACGCAGCCGGTAATTCTGCGCGTCGACCGCAGACAGTAGATGAGTTCGCTTCCCAAATCCATAGAGATGGATTGCGCTTATCTTGATCGAAAAGTTCGATTTCGCCAATCTCAAGAAACCCCCTCTGTTTGATGACCGCAAGCAGTCGTTGCCATCAAACATTCAAGGCCTTCTGCTGCCACCCCAACACCGCCCCCAGCAGCAAGCAAGCCGCCGATACCACCAGTCCGCGCTCGAGTCCGCCCTCGCCGTCGGCGACCCAACCGACCAGCGTCGGGCCGATGATCTGGCCGAGCGCAAACACGGTGGTGAAAGCGCTGATGCCCGCAGGCCATGCGCTTGGTGGGAGGTTGTGGCGCACCAGCGTCGTGGTCGATGCCACGACCGACAAAAACACCGCGCCAAACACCATGCCTGACACAAACACCACCGGCACCCATGCCGTGAGCGCGGGCAAGATGGTGACCACGGCCAGCACCAGGTTCAGGATGGCGAGCGACTGCCCGCCCTTGAAGTAGTCGAGCATGCGTGCCCAGATGCGCGAGCTGACCAGAACAGCTACGCCCAGCAGCGCGTAGAACACGGTGATGCGTGTGGGCGACATGCCTTGCTGCTTGAGCAAGGCGACGACAAAGGTCATGTAGCCGATATAGCCCGCGCCAAACATGAAATAGCCGCCCAGACCAAAGCCAAAATCACGCAGCGCAAACTGGCTGCTGCCTGCCTGCGCACGGGTGGGCTCGCCAATCTGCCGCGCGGGCCACGCCATGGCAGCAGCCGCCACAAAGCAGGCCAACCCCAAGGCCAGCCATGGCCATTGCCAACTGTGCGCCACGCCTTGCGCATGTGCAGCGCCCAAACTGGCGGGTACCAGCAAGGCCGACAGCGCAATGCCAATACCCGTGCCGCCGTAGTACAGGCCAATCAAAAAGCCCGCATTCGTGGCAAACATGCTGCCCAGGCGCGCTGCAAGCACGCCACCTGCTATGAAGACCAAGGCACTCGCCGCACCCGCAAGCACGCGCTGCACCATCAACGCTCCCGTATCGGTGATGGCACCTGACGCCAGCATGAAGGCACCTGCCAAAACAGAACCCACCATCAGCAGACGCCAAGCGCCAAAACGCCGCATCAGCCACGGCGTGAGCAGCGCGCCGCCAAAGTAGCCCAGGGCGTTGGCGGTGTTCATGCTGCCCGCCAGCAGATACGACCAACCGAGGTCATCGCGCATGGGCGGCAGCAGCAAGCCATACGAAAAACGCGAAATCCCCAGCGCCACGGCGGCACCCAGCGACAAGGCGAGCGCGATGGCGAACGGATGGCGGATTGTGCTGGCCGTTGTCTGCGCCGTCGCAGGGCTGGGAGCGGGTGTTGGTGCTCGTGTTGGTGTCTCTGCAGTCATGGCCTGTCTCGAAAGGATTGTTTTGTGGGCCATGCTAGAGTGCTTGTCTGAAATGTGCAATAAACATCCAAATTAGACTAGCAATGACCAGTTTTACTATCCTGGTGCCAGAAGGTGTTCTGGCCGGTAGCGTAGGTGCCAGCCTCGACATTCTGAGCTTTGCCAGGCGTTGCGGCGCGCCGACTGGCAGCGTGGATTGGCAGGTCGCCAGCTTCGCGTCGCAGGTGGCTTTGTCCAGCGGCATGTCGATGTCCGCAACGCCGCTGGCGGGCTTGCGCCTGTCGCCGCAATCGGTGCTGGTCATCCCCGGCATTGGGCTGGATGGGGATGTCCCCGGTTACAGCGCGGCCGGACAGGGCAACATCAACGAACGTTATGCGCAAGAGCGCTTGCAGGCGCGCATGGCTGCACCCGACGCCACGGCCTACGCTCAGTTGGCTGCGCGGCACTACGCAGCGGGAGGACGTGTGGCCGCTTCCTGCTCGGGTGTGCTGCTGCTGGGCATGGCGGGTTTGCTGGATGGGCGGCGCGCCACCACGCACTGGCGTCTGGGCGATTTTGTGCGCCGTCAGTTTCCCAAGGCCCAGTTGGATGAAAACCGCATGCTGGTGGAAGATGGCCGCATCACCAGCGCTGGTGCCGCCATGGCCCAGGCCGATTTGATGCTGCACCTGGTGCAAGCCTCCATCGGCGGCCAAGAGGGCGAAGCCGTGGCACAACGCGTCATGCAATACCTGCTGGTGGACAGCCGCAGCAGTCAGGCGCGCTACCGCGTGTGGGAACATATGCGCGGCGCGGGCGACGACACGGCCATGCGCTTTGAAGCCCTGATCGAAGCGCGCCTGCCCCACATCCCCACCATTGCTGACGCGGCCGATGCGCTGGGCATGACGGCGCGCACCCTGTCACGCCGCATCGCCGCCAGCACGGGGCTTGCACCGCTGCAACTCGTCAACACGGTGCGCATGCGCCACGCCCAGCGCTTGCTGGCACAGGGCGATTTGCCGCTGGAAGCCGTTGCCCAGCGTGTCGGCTATGCCAACGCCACGGCGCTGCGCAAGCTCACCATGAAAATGGCGCAACTGCCGCCGGGCGTGTTGCGACATGCGGCGGGGGTGGACGAGGGGTAAGGTAGTGGCTTTGTGATGAATGTCTATGCTGTACCGAAGGCACGCTTTGCCTCGACGACGGCTTGCCCGCTCAAACAAAAGCGGGGGACATGACGTCCCCCGAAACTTCCGCTCGCATTGATTTTTGAGAGGCTTTACTTCTGCGTCTTGGACGCCACCAGATGTGCCGGCGGCGGCACGACGAAGCGCTCGAGCCGGTACTGGTCGAAGCTCTCCAGATTGCGCTCCCACACTTCGGCCTGATGCTTGCCGTCCTGCGGGATCTGGGTCATGTCGCAATACACCTCGACGTTGTTGCCGTCCGGGTCCTTGAAGACGAGGAACAGGTTGTTGCCGGGGCCGTGGCGACCGATGCCGCGCACGATCTCGACGCCGTGCTCCTGCAGCACTTTCACGGAGCGCTCCATCTCTTCCTCGCTGTCGATCAGGTACGAGAAATGCTCGAGCCCAGGGCGCGAATAGCGCGGCAGGTCGTTGTAGTCGGGCGAGTTCTGGTCGGGCAATTGCGCGAGCGCGAGATCGTGGTGATCGGTGCCTGCGCGCAGGAACACCATGTTCTCACCGATCCAGTCCGACACTTCCAGTCCCAGCACCTCGGTGTAGAACTTGGCCGACTTCTGGATGTCGCGCACCATGAGCACCATGTGCCCGAGTCGGCGCGGCCTGAGCTTGCTTTTTTCTGTCTGCGTCATCGTCTTGTCTCCTGGCGAGCGCATGGATGCGCTCGCTCCTGATCCGTTATTGTGCAGCGGCCACGATGTGGTTTTCGATGGAGCCGATGTCTTCGACCGATGCGACCATCACGTCGCCCGGCTTCAGGAAGATGCCCTTGCCCATGCCCACCCCCGTCGGCGTGCCGGTTGCGATCATGTCGCCGGGGCGCAGCGTGAGGATGCTGGAGAGGTATTCGATCTGCTCGGCGATGTTGAAAATCATGCCTTCTGTCAGCGCGTCCTGCATGGATTCGCCATTCACCGTGAGCTGCATGCGTAGCTTCATCGGATCGCCCAGACAGTCGCGCGGCACGAACCAGGGGCCGATGGGCGCGAAGGTGTCAAAACTCTTGCCGCGGAACCAGTCGTGCGAGAACGGATAGTCCGAACGGCGTGTGAGGTCGCGCGCGCTCACGTCGTTGATCACGGTGTAGCCCGCGATGTGCTCGTATGCATTCGCAGCGCTGATGTTGCGACCGCCCTTGCCGATGATGACGGCCAGTTCCACTTCCCAGTCGAGCTTCATGGTGTTCGATGGCATCACCACGGCGGTCTTGGTTGCCGTGATGCTGCTGTCGGCCTTGATGAAAATGTAGGGCGTACTCTCGCTGCGTGCAGCCAGCTTGGTGCCCATCTCAGCCGCGTGTTCGTAGTAGTTCGATGCCGTGGCGAAGATGCGCGTGGGCGAGTAGGGCACGCCGATTGCGCCGCGCTGCACGGGCAACTCCAGCTTTCCGCTGCGGATGGCCGCGCCCGCGTCTTCAAGCGCTTTGACGATTGCGCCAGAGCTTTCCCAGTGGGCGAGCAACGTGCCCAGATCGGCGGGCAACTGCAGGCCCGAAGCCTTCAAAGCGTCCTGTGCGTCGTAGACCTTCTCGTCCACCACCAGTCCCACGCGTTCACCACCATTGCTTGCCGCGTAGGCGGCGATTCCAAACCATTGCATGTCTCGTTCCTTGCTTTCAATATGCTGCACAGCAGTCGCTGCGCACCTTCACTTGCTCTTTGATGCTTCAATCGGCCTGGATGCCGGAGTTCTTGAGGGCCTTGCCCCACATGTCCACTTCGCGCTGGATCTGCGCGCCAAAGGCGGCACGGGTCACGAACATCGGCACCACGCCCATGTCTTCGAGTTTCTTGACGATGGCCGGATCGTCCTTCATCTTCGCGACCTCGCTTGCGATGCGGTCGAGCACTTCGGGCGGTGTGCCGGCCTTGGCCACCAGACCGTTCCAGGTGCTCACTTCATAGCCGGGAAAGGTCTCGGCAATGGTGGGCACGTTCGGCAACTCCTTCAGGCGCGTGGGGCTGGAGATGGCGAGCAGGCGAATCTTTCCGCTGTTCATCTGCGGAATGACTTCCGACGGACTGGCGGAATACATATCGATCTGGCCGCCGATCAGATCGGTCATCACGGCCGCGCCGCCCTTGTAGGGCACGTGGGTCATCTCCACGCCTGCCCGCTTGGCAAAAAGATAGGCCGACAACTGCGTGAGCGCACCTGTGCCGCCGCTGCCATAAGTGATCTTGCCGGGAGTCTGCTTGGCCAACGTGATCAGCTCGCCCACATTCTTGGCTGGCAACGAGGAGCGCGTGGTCAGCACAAAGGAGTTGGCGCCAATGTTGACCACCGGCGCGAATTCCTTGAGCGCATCGAAATTGAAGCTCGCGTTCACGAATGGCGCGGTGACGATCTGCGTGGCCGTCGCCATGAACAGCGTGTGGCCGTCAGCCGGTGCACCCAGCACCTGACGCGCGGCGATCAGGCCCGACGCACCGGGCTTGTTGTCCACCACCACCGAGGTGCCCAGCGCCTTGCCAAGATGGGCGGCTGCCATGCGCGCCATCACATCGGTGTTGCCGCCCGCGCCGAAGGGCACGACGATGGTGATGGGCTTGCTGGGCCAGTTGCCCTGTGCGAGAGCGGAGCTTGCGGCGCACAGTGCGAGGGTTGCAGCAGCCACTGTGGCGAGTGTTCGATACATTGTCTTCCTTGATTTCTTGTTTGGTATACCAAGAATACATAAGAAAATACAAAATATCAATAGATATCACCATTAGTGCTCAAACTCTAGAACAAAGTCGGCTCCGCATGCGAAGCCGAGGCACGCTCTCAGAGCAGTTCGCAAGCCTCCTCGAAGGCCAGACGCGGCAATCTGCCGAACAGCTTCTCGGGGTCTCCATAACCGAGATTGCACAAGAAATTGATGCGGTATTGTCCGTCGGGAAAGAAGGTGGAATTGACCAACGCTTCGTTGAACCCCGACATCGGCCCGCAATCCAGACCCACGGCCCGCGCGGCAAGCAGAAAATAGCCCGCCTGCAAGGTGGCATTGCGAAACGCCGTGGCATGGGCGTGCTCGGCATTGTTCGCAAACCCATCGTAGAGCTGCGGGTTGTGCGGGAACAGGCGCGTGGCCTGCTCGAAAAAGCGCGTGTCCCACGCCAGCAGCGCGGTGACGGGCGCAGACGCGGTCTTGGCCACATTGCCCGGACTGAGTGCAGGCACCAGCCTCGCGCGGGCCTCGGCGGTGGTGAGAAACACCACACGCAGAGGACTGCAGTTGGCACTGGTGGGCCCCATTTTCATGAGCTCATAGAGGCGGCGCAGCGTGGCCTCCTCGACAGGGCGGTCGGCAAGAAAACCGTTCTGAGAGCGGGCGTTGAGAAACAGCGCGTCAGCGCCGGCAGTGTCGAGCACCATGGTGGTCATCCTTGTCGTATTGCGTGGAGAGACAGCTGGTTCTGTCGCAAGGACGCGCGTGCTTCATCGACACCTGCGGCAGCCCTTGCCGACAGGCCGCCGAAAATTCTAAATCAGTTGCGTATTTTGGTATACCAAAATACAAACAAAAAATCCATGCGTCACGAAACTCGACGTGTGCGTGTCGCCGCTACGGCTTTTTCGGGCTTGGCAGGCTTTGCAGCTTTGGTGGTCGCGGCGGACTTTGCCGTCTTGACGGCAGCGCGCTTGCGGGCCGGTTCTATCTCCTGCGCAGGCGCGGCATCTTCTGCTTCTTTGGACTGGCGCAGTGCCCGCAATGCCGCATTGCCCAGATGCGCGTTGTGCGCGCGCATGGCCAGATAGGCGGCTTCGCCGTTGCCTTGCATGATGGCTTCGACGATTTCCTTGTGCGCATCGCGCGAGACGGCGAGGCGATCGGTCTCGGCCGGATGGAATTGGCGATACGGGCTCAGGCGGTCGCGAATTTCACCCACCATCTTGGAGATGACGGAGTTGTGCGCGCCCTCCTGGATGAGCTGGTGCAACTCGCGGTTGGCGTCGAGGTACTTGTCGAGATTGCCCTCGGCCACGTATTCGTTGGTGCGCTCGTGGATGTACTGCAGCTCGGACTTCTCCATGGTGGTCATGGACTCGGCCGCCAAGCGCGCGCACATGGCTTCGAGCTCGCAGTTGGCGTGCAGGATTTCGGTGAGGTCTTTGACGCTGATCTCCGAGACCACCACGCCGCGCATCGGCAGCAGTTGCGTGAGCCCGCGCGCCGCCAATTGGCGCAGCGCTTCCCGCACGGGCGTGCGCGAGACGTTGAACTGCTGCGCCAACTCGCGCTCATCCAGCCGGGTGCCGGGCTTGAATTGGCCGCTGATGATCTGCTCGGAAATCAAGGACTGGACTTTGGCCGCAATGGTGGGCATGGTATTTTCATGTGCTGACGATGCATATCATTCTAAAGTTTCTGCATACCAACATGCGTATGCATACCCTTGTTGTCATGGCCCGGTTTGAATAAATGCCTTTACTGGGACGCTAATGTGGTGACTCACGCCGCACTTCACAAAAACTGCCGAGCAAGCACTGCGTAGGTGCTTGGGCTGCGACACACGTAATTTTCATCCAGGAGCCCGGCATGAAATCGCGTGAGTTCTGTCCGCTCTTTTGACCACCAAAGACTTGCCCATAAGTGAATGCTCATCAGTTGCTCAGGGACAGGAGCGGCATGCTCAAACAACGAGCGAATGCCGTTGCGGTCGTAACCAAAGTGATAGAACCACTGACGCGGCGCAATGCGCAACTGCCCAGGAAGCTGATTCCAGAGTTTTGTTGCGAGCTGACAAGAATGTTTGCTCCAAGTGCCGTCGAAAACGACCTTGGCTTCTCTAGCCCACTGCTCGATAAAGGAGCTTCCCGGTTGCGCAAAAATCACTGCGTTGCACAAAACAGGGCTCAGTACACCCTCCCCCGAGAGCGAGGCACCTTCTTCGCACAGTACGCAGGACTCGGTATACAAGCTGCCGGGATAGGGCTCGACGAATAGGGTGTCAATGTCCACATAGACGCCGCCCTCGCGCGCCAGTACAGCGAGTCGAATGAAATCAGCCTCGTGCGCATAGTTGTTGGCGTGTTTCGCTATCAAACGACCTTCTGCATGCTCAGCGTAGTACGCTAGAGTAAATCCCTTTGTACTTTCTTCGTCGATATGGCGCAGCGTTACGCGTCCTTTGATCCTGTCCCACAAAGGTCCATAAGGTTCGTTACGCACGTGCACGTTCAGCTCGTCCGGTTGATTCACGGCCAAGCAAGATGCCAAGCATAGATAGTGAACGAGATGAAAGGGCTCAGTCTGCGGACTCAATCCGCAGATGAAATGGAATCGTTTCGAGGTCTTCATGCATGAACCTGCAGTGTTGGCAAACGCTGCAATACGCGTTGCACAAAGGCTGCTTCAGACAGGTGGTTTGCCGCGTACCACTGAATCACCGTGCGACGTGGACCTTCATCAAACGTATGTTCGTAGGCATCGCACAATGCCTGTGCCAAGGCATCAGTCGGCGATTTACCCTCCACCGAGAAACCCTGCCAATCAGGCCCGAGCAAGCCTTCAAGGCCTTGCGTGGCTGGACCGACGACGGCATTACCTGCTTCAACCGCATCCATGACCCGCAGGCCCAGCCCATCGCCTGCGGTCGTCACGATCTGTATATGCGAGCAAGCGCGCAGCAGTTCTGCGCCTTCAGCGTTGAGGTTTTGATCCAGCAGCACAATGCCAGAATGTTTCGATGATTCCATCTTCGTATCGACCCAGTCGGCCGCATGCACTGATCCGCCATGAACTGTATGATCGACAAAGTGCGGTGGGCAATGCAATATCAGCGATACATTGACATCCGGGCGCTCACCAAAAGCCTTGCCCCACGCCGCCAGCAGATGACTGCAGGCTTGCATGCCATGGTTATCGAGCACGCAAAGAAACACGAGACTATCTACCGGTATCTCAAGCGACGTTTGAAAGGCCTGCAAGCGATCCTGTGCAATATTGCCACTCATGCGATGCATACGGATCGGCGGTATCACTGCCAACTCCAATCCAACATTGCTTGCGAGAATAGTGTCTCCCCATTGCGCATCGGGCAGCCAAACTTCGTCGCACATTGCGCATAGACGCAACAGCATGTGTTGAGGCCAGTGCAGGTTGCGCTCCAGATAAGCGATGCGCCGTTTGGCGTTCCCCAGCAATGGAGCCCACCATTCAGGTGAGGTTATGGCCAGCAGGATATCCGCGTCGCCTTGCACAACGGTTCGTTTCACCAATGCTGGCAAATCGGCTAGCCGTACATCGTGCTGCGCCATGTACTCAATGGCGGCCGCGTTAAGTGCCACCAAAGGCTGAGTCTGCATGACACTAAGCCCAGTAGCCGGTGTTTCCAGAATGTGCCATTGCACAGAGATTCCAGCGTTCACCAATGCGCGTATTTGTCGTATTGCGAGCCAGGAAAGATCCGTTTGCGCCGAGGGGGCGCGCGAATCCAAAAAACTGATGACGCGCAAAGTCTGCGACACGGTCATGCTGGCATCACTCCCTGATGCTGCGTGACGACGTCGATTTGCACATGAATATTGAAACCCAGTGCACGTAACTGGCGACAGACCCAGAAGTCTTCCGACATATATCCGTCATCTACCACCCCGACCTGGAACACGTCGTACATCGGCGTATCTGCAGCGTAATCACCGCGCAGCGTTTCACGGGAGTTTTTGTACACCCTACCTTGTTGGATGGCTTGCTTCACCAAGGCACCAACGGCTTTGCGACTTAGCAGCAAAGCGGCAGTACCGATGTGTTCCACCAGAATTTGCTCACCCGCTTCACCCAAACAGCGCCCAATGTTGAAAATTCGCGCGCCCTGTGCGTTGCGCCCTTTCAGTGCTACTGGTGCGCCAATCACATCACGCTCTTGAGCCAGCATGTGTTTGAGCGCTTCGGGCGGCAAGCTCACATCGGCATCCAGAAAAAGCAGGTGCGAGTACGCATCATTCGCCCAGAACATCGAAAGCAGGGTATTTCTGGCCCGAGTGATGAGGCTTTCGTTGCCAATTCCTGCCAACGTGTAGCTAATGCCTGCTTGCTGATAGGCCAGTAGTGAATTGAGATAGTCAAGGTGCACCATACCGCCGTAAGCTGGTGTTCCTATCATCAAATGCGTACTAGGTGTCCGAAGTGCAGGCAATGCGGTGAGGGGGAACGACTCAGACACGGCGGTGAATCCCGCAATGGGTTTGGGGCGGCGCTGGATGGTCATTTTGCGAAATTGGTAGGGCGATATTTTTCTTGGTAGCCCATAATTTGGCGCTGTACTTCGACCATTCGCGCCATACGAGCTTCACTGCATTGGATCAGACTGTCGAGCAGCGCCAAATTGTTCTGGTAGAGCTGTTGATCCATTTGAGCATCCGCACGCGCGTGCCATAGATGCAAGGCCATTCCCGGTATCACGCTCGCTTGAATGCGTGCCCGCTCCAATTTGATAGCCAATGCATTGTCTTCGCCGCCCCAGCCCACAAAGCGCTCGTCCCAGCCACCGATATGAAAAAATGCGTCGCGCCGTATGGCAAACATTCCGCCGGGTATCATCAATTTTTCACGCAGCGCTTCAGGGCGGGGAGCAGGTACGTGATCCCAATGACCCTGGTGCAAAGTCTCGCTTTCTGTTTCGCTGAGATCGCGCACACTTTCATAGGGTTTGACGACCGGATATTGGTGCTCGCACGCATCGATCATCGGGCGCAACTGACCCCGCACGATCAGATCCGCATCTGTGAATACCATGACCTTTGATTGGGTCATACGCGTGCCTACGTTGAAGCCCCATGAGCGGTTGAATCCATGCGGGTTGAATGCAAAAATGCTCTGAAAATTGGGATGAGGCAACTCACCGAACAAACGCGGCTGAGTATCCTGTTCCACAATCAACAATGGGACCTGAGGGGCTTCCTGCGCCAACCATCGCATAGTGGTCATAAGGTTGTTGCGGCGCTCAGGATTCAACTCCCGATAAGTCATCAATATGGTGGCAGTCATCGATGGCGTTTCAGTTGATTAAAATTCATCAAATTTTGCAGTTGGCAGCCGTTGTCAAAATCTGTGCGCGGCAATGATTGCAGTCACTCTATCGCCCCGTCGAACCGGAAAATCACTCTCCTGCCCAACCTATTGTGCCGTACAGGCTCAGGCGAACCACGCGAGAACTGCAGCATGCACCCGAAAGCGACTACAAATGGGGGATACGTGCATGTGCTTTTGTCCACCAAAGCTGAGTACATGTGATTCACATGCAACTGAGCAGTTGTTGCGCATCGGTGATGCCTCAGGTAGAGGCCGTTGGTCAGCAGATTCTGCGTTGGGCAGATGACGATATACGGGATTCAAACAAGCAAGAAGCCATTTTTCGGATCGAACCGTTGGGACGCCGTTACTCATTTCGTCGGAACAAAGGCTGCGGCTGAGTCAGTGAATGCATGTGAACTACAACGGCAACAATGTCGCGGGGACACATCTTATGTCTTCGGTAGACCAAATGGCGTGGGGCATCCACCCCGTGCGTTCGCTTTTGGGTGGCGTGTGTCCCTTGGGCCGGATCCTCGCTATGGACTCTGCGAAGGGTCGTGCCGCAGCCCTGCAGTGCTGACAGGCTAAATCAAAGCCTTAAACCGTGGTTCAAGGCCTTGTTCGCACCGCTTATCGGTCTTGTTGATTCGTGCCTCGACGTCGGCGACGCTGGGCCAACGCGGCCACGCCAGCCAACAACGTGGACAGGCCAGCCAATCCTGCGCCGTTCATTGCCGGCACCGCTTGCACTTCACCCGGTACAGGTGATGGAGCGGGTGACGGCGATGGTGATGGCGATGGTGATGGTGATGGTGATGGCGATGGCGCAGGTGGTGGTGGTGGTGGTGGTGGTGCCGCCGTTACCGTAATATTGACCGCGACCTTTTGATGCGTTCCCAGCACGTTACCCTGGCTGTCTTTTTCTTCCAGGTTGTACGTAAATAGATCCGGGCCTGCATAGGTGGCATCGGGCGTGTAGGTGTAAGTGCCGTCAGAGTTGAACGTCAGTGATCCGTGTGCCGGTGCATCCACTTCACGGAATGTCCCGCTTGCCATTTGGTTCGGGTCGTCATTTCCGGTTACCGAGGCATTGAGCGGCACGCCTGCATCAGCGTTTACCGTGTCGGCCACCAAGCGTGTCACGGGGGTGATTGTCACGGTAGCGGTTGAACTCGAACTCATGGGATTGTTGTTACTGTCGGTCCAATACTTGGTAAGCGAATACGTGAACGAGTCTGGCTGACCAAAGCTGCTAGCCTTGGCCGTGTAATAGAACTGCCCGGGCGCTTGCGGCCCGCCAATGTCGAACAGGAAGTTTTCCGCATTCGCGGGTGGTGTGACGACAGTAACCACTGCGTACATACTCGGATCAGACGCGGTGTCGCCCCAGTTATCGTTCACAGTCACGTCTTGGTAAACGTACGATCCGGGATAGATGCCGTAGGAGTCATTGGTTGCCAACGGGCCAGTGCCCGGAGCGGGAGCCGGGGCCGACGGCGGTGCCGGTGGGGCTGGTGGAACAGGTGCTGCGTTGACCTGGAAAGAAATCACTGCCGCAGCGCTCGCGTAGCCCATGAAAGTGTTTGAATTCGGCTCCATTACAACGTAAACCGAATTGTCGAACCCCGAAAATCCCACATCAGGAATGTAGAGAAAGCTCGCGTTGGGATCGAAACTCCCAGAGCTCAGGTCAATCAACTTTCCGTTTGCCGTGGACCGCAAGTTCAATGCGGTGATCGGTGCAGTTGTTTTACTGACGTCATCGTTGGCATAGGGTTTGAACACAAACGGCTGATTCGCCGGAATCGAGTAGGAATCCGCCTTGGGAAAGACGGTGTTCGTGTTGCTGTTGACATAAACAGCGAGGCTGGCGGGGGTGCTTGAGCTCCCCTCCGACAAGGTGTACCCATAGGAGTACTGATTGAATCCATAGGGCAAGGGAGAAGGGCTAGCACTCTGGGACAGGGAATAAGTGCCTTGGGATGGATTTGTAAATACCAGATCAGAAGGATTGGCAGCGGTAAAGGTCGCTTGCCCAGCGACGAAATCATCGTTAGTCCCTACGTCCCCAGCAACCGTAGTACCTTCTTGCACAGCGATAAAGTCGTCCCTTGCCGTTGCCGCAAAGACGGATGATAAAGATCCACCGGCTATGACACCCAAAGCCAACAAAGCGCCGGGCGAGACTTTCCGCAAAGTGCGACGATTGGGCGCTGTCGAAGGTTCTTCCTGCGGCGCCTGGCTGAACGATGTTGTTGGCTCTGACATATCGATTTTTGCAAACGTTAGATGTCAGGTCCCGGATGATTGCGCACGTTCTTTTCAAACAATTTTGGATGTGACGCCTGCCATCGCTTGAGGGCCTGAACGGGCGTTTCATGCCGCAGAGCTTTCTGTGGAATCTGCTGGTTGTACAGCCACACAAAGCGATGAAGCGTCTTCTCTAGATCCTCTGCACTGTTGAAGTGATGCGTGCGCAGCACTTGGCTGAGCCTTCCGTTGAAGCGCTCCACCATTCCGTTGGTACGTGGCGTTCTGGGCCGTGTGAGTCGGTGCTCTATACCGAGTTCCTTGCACAGTAAATCAAACTCGTGATCACCGCTTGGTTGCTTCTCGTGCTTGCCAAACAGACGATCCGAGAACTCTTTGCCGTTATCTGTGAGGATCGTGCAAACCTTCGATACCGCCAGTCGCCTTCTCACTCTCGAAACGCAAGCACGGTCATTCGGATCCCCTGCTTGTGTTTCGATAGCTCATCAAGGGTGCGCTTTCGACAGCCTGTCGATGACGGCATTGAACAGCAGATCACTCACTGCTTCGACGTCCTTTCGCGACGTGCCGAGAAACAGCAATGACAGTGCTCCTTGAGACGCCGCCCAAATGCCACGCGCCGCGTGATCGACGGGTCCTTGGAGGCGGCCCATGTCCACCAGCCGCTGCACGCGGGACTGCATCAGCGCATATGCGTCGGCGAGCAGCTCCGGTTCAGTGCGGGCATGTTGAGAGACCAATGCATAGAGTGCGGGCCGCTTCAGTGCGAACTCAAGAGCCACATCCCATCCATCGCGAAGTTGCTCGAGGGGGTCGGCAAGTGGCTTGGTCTGCTGCTTGAGTCGCATGAAGTCAGCGAGCCCGCGCCGAATGACGGCCCGCTCCAAACCGTCCTTGTCGCCGAAGTAATGGTAGAGCGTGGGCGCCTTGATCCCAGCGGCCTCGCACACCGCGCGCGTGGTCAGTCCCGCTGGCCCATGCGCCTCAAGGAGCGCCAACGCCCCATCCAGAATCGCCGCTTCTTTGTCCATTTGTGTCCTCCTCAAATCAGCACTTGACGGATGTATATCAACGTTATACGATAATTATATCAGTGATACATACAGGTGCTTCATGGTCTCCACATGTCTGATTACCGGTGGTTCCGGCTTCGTTGGTGCCCGATTGATTGAACGTCTCGTGGCGCAAGGGTGGCAGGTGCGCGCATTGGCACGCAGCGATGCCGCAGCACGGATTGTGCAAAAACAGGGCGCGGAAGCTGTGCGTGGCTCCTTGGATGATATGGACTCATTGGTCCGCGCTGTTCAAGGCTGCAGCGTTGTCATCCATGTGGCGGCACTGTTCAAACTGTGGGGTGAGACCGATGAGTTTGAACACGCGAATGTGGGTGGTACTGCCAATCTGCTGAAGGCGGCAACAGGGGAGTCCGTCAAGCGATTGGTGCAACTCGGTGCCGCAGCGGTGGTGATGGGGGACATGGAGCCGATGCTGCGCGTTGACGAATCTGCGCCGCGTCAGGAGCGATCATGGGCTCCGTACAGTGCGTCCAAAGCTCGCAGCGAAGCGCTGGTGCTGGGTGCCAATCGTCCGGGTGTGTTCGAGACGATGGTGGTTCGTCCGCCGATGATTTGGGGTGCCGGTATGCCGACGCTCGATCAGATGGTCGAGAGCGTGAAATCAGGTCAGTTCCGCTGGGTGGGCGATGGTTCGCAAGGCATGTCCACCGCCCATGTCGACAACGTTTGCCACGCGCTCGAATTGGCGGTCCATCGGGGCCGTGGAGGGGAGGTCTACTTTGTAAGCGATGCGGATGACAGCACGCTCAAAGCGGTGATTTCCAGCTTGCTGCAGACCCGTGGCGTCGAGCCGCCGCGTGCTTCTGTGCCGCTTGCGATGGCTTGGCCCATGGCATGCGTGATGGAGTGGATCTGGCGCACATTTTCGCGAAAGGGCGAACCACCGATTACGCGCCAGATGCTGCGCCTCATGGGTGCCCCTTTCACGCTCGACATCGGCAAAGCGGAGCGCGAACTTGGATTCCGCCCGGTGGTTTCACGAGAGCAAGGTTTGAAAGCCATGCTCGGGATGAATGACGTATCCCTTCAAAATGCGCGCTGACGAAAGGCACACAGGAAGATGACATTGCTGCAATGCAAGCGGTAGCGAGATGCGGAAAACCAATAAGCCATGACTGGGAAGTCATGGCTTTGAGTTCAGCCGTTTCGGAGCGATATCAGATGCTGCGTTGATTGACCCGCTTGGACAATTCCTCAGCGCTTTCGCGGCGTTCGCTGTAGCGATTCACCAGATAGTCGGAGCAGTCGCGGGTGAGCAAGGTGAACTTCACCAGTTCTTCCATCACGTCCACCACGCGCTCGTAGTAGGAGGAGGGCTTCATGCGACCGGCTTCGTCAAACTCCGCAAAGGCCTTGGCGACCGATGACTGGTTGGGGATGGTGATCATGCGCATCCAGCGGCCCAGCACACGCATTTGGTTCACGGCGTTGAACGACTGCGAGCCGCCGGAGACTTGCATGACAGCCAGCGTCTTGCCCTGTGTGGGACGAACAGCACCTACGGACAACGGAATCCAGTCGATCTGCGCTTTCAGAATGCTGGTCATGGCACCGTGGCGTTCGGGCGAAGTCCATACCATGCCTTCGGCCCACTGAGCCAGTTCACGCAATTCCTTGACCTTGGGGTGATCTTCCGGAGCACCATCGGGCAAAGGTAGATCTCGTGGGTCAAAGATGCGGGTCTCGGCGCCCATCTTGCGAAGCAACCGCGCCGCTTCTTCCGTCAGCAAACGGCTGTATGAGCGCTCACGTACGGAGCCGTACAGCAGCAAAATTCTCGGGGCGTGGGTCGCGCGTTTTTCTGGCAGCAAGCCTTCCAAGTCGGGCTTTTCAAACGCCTGCTCATCCAGGTGGGGGAGGTCAGAGCTTGCCAATTCGATTTCCTTTTTCATCCACGACGGCGTCGCCATCTTCTTTGTTGAAAGCTGCTTGCTGCGGGCTGGGCAGGATGTCCAGCACAGCCTCGGAAGGACGACACAAGCGGGTTGCGATGGGGGTGACCACAATCGGGCGGTTGATCAAGCTGGGATGCTGCAGCATGAAGTCAATCAACTGCGCATCGGTCCACTGGGGATCATCCAGCCCGAGCTCGTCGTAAGGGGTTCCCTTTTGCCGCAGCACATCTCGCACGGAAATTCCCATCGCCTGGATCAGTTGAACCAACGTGGCGCGGTCGGGAGGCGTCTTGAGATATTCGATGACCGTTGGCGATGCTCCGCTGTTCCTGATCATGGCCAAGACGTTGCGGGACGTGCCGCAAGCGGGGTTGTGATAGATCGTTATGTCACTCATAGCGCTTCAATTCCGTTGCAAATTTTCAGAAAGCCATGCTGAGCCGCAAGGCCAGCGCAGCAAGGGTGACGAGCAGCACCGGCATGGTCAGCGCCGCACCCACTCGGAAGTAGTAGCCCCAGCGGATCGTCGTGCCTTTCTTGGCCAGCACATGCAACCACAGCAGCGTGGCCAAGCTGCCGATGGGCGTGATCTTCGGCCCCAGATCGCAGCCAATGACGTTGGCGTAGACCATGGCTTCCTTGACCACCCCCGTGGCACTGGAGGCGTCAATTGACAGGGCTCCGATCAGCACAGTGGGCATGTTGTTCATCACCGAGGACAACAGCGCAGACAGGATGCCTGTTCCGATGGCTGCGCCCCAGACACCGCCTTGCGCCAATCGATTCAGCAGCGTGGCGATGTACCCGGTCAGCCCCGCGTTGCGAAGGCCATAGACCACCAGGTACATGCCCAAAGAGAACACCACGATTTGCCAAGGGGCTCCCCGCAGCACTTTTCTGGTGCTGATGACCGTCCCACGGGACGCGACCGCGAGGAGCAGCACAGCGCCGGCGGCTGCGACCACACTGACCGGCACTCCCATGGGCTCCAGTGCAAAGAAACCCACCAACAGCAAAGCCAGAACCACCCACCCCGCGCGGAACGTCGCAACGTCCTTGATGGCGGCCGAGGGCGACTTAAGTTGGCTCAGGTTGTATGAATCCGGCACATCGCGTTTGAAAAACAGCAGCAGCACACCCAGACTGGCCAGCACCGATGCGATGTTGACCGGCACCATGACCGATGCGTATTCGTTGAAGCCGATCTTGAAAAAGTCAGCCGAAACGATGTTCACCAGATTCGACACAATCAGCGGCAAGCTGGCGGTGTCGGCGATGAACCCGGCCGCCATGACGAAGGCCAGTGTGGCCGCAGGAGAAAAGCCCAGAGCCACCAGCATCGCCATCACGATGGGCGTCAGAATCAATGCAGCGCCGTCGTTCGCAAACACTGCCGACACCGCAGCTCCCAGCAGCACGATGAACGCAAACAGCTTGATTCCGCTGCCGCCGCCCCAGCGCGCAAAGTGCAGCGCAGCCCATTCAAAAAAGCCTGCTTCATCCAGCAGCAAGCTGATGATGATGACTGCGACAAACGTCGCTGTGGCATTCCAGACAATGTTCCATACCACCGGAATATCGGCCAGATGAACGACGCCCAGAAGCAGGGCCACCATCGCGCCGATGGATGCACTCCAGCCAATTCCGAGACCACGCGGTTGCCAGATGACCAGAGTCAGAGTGAAGATGAAAATCAGAATGGCCGTCAACATGACGATGGAGTCCTCAACGCGGGGCTGTGAGATGTCGGCTTGCCAGTTGTCACCAAGCAGCCGCGAGATGCGCCCATTCGGACGCCGAGTGCGTTCAGCGACCGGGAAGGTGAAGCCGCTTCATGTCGAAACCCCTCGTTCAACAGCCGCAGGAAGTGGAAGACACGGTAGTGCAGGCCACACCTTGGCAGCAGTTTTCCGTGAGATAGGCCAGCAAGTCATTCATGACAGCGAACTCGGCTCGGTAGACCACGTTGCGTCCTTGCCGCTCCTGATTGATCAGTTGCGCATGGGAGAGCTCCTTGAGGTGAAACGACAACGCGTTGGGTGCGATCCCCAATTGCTCTGCCAATGCACTGGGAATCAGACCATCCGGCCCCGCCACCACCAACGCCCGAAAGACGCGTAGACGAGCCTCATGGGCCAGAGCGGAGAGGGAGCGGATGACGTTGGCTTCTTGCATATATCAATAATACAGCAATTGTTGAATTGCGAGCGAGCTAACCCCGTTTTTCCAGATCTCTCAAACCACTGCGGCGCTGAACGACTCGGGCCGCCGTGCAAGCAGTTGAGACAGCCGTTGAAGCCCCGCCTGCAAGTGTCCACGGTCCTTGGTGCTGCCCAAGGAGATGCGAATGGCATTCACGGATCCGCCGTCGGTGGCGAATGCCTCCGCCGGCGTGACGGCGATGCCCTCGCTGTCGGCTGCACGCGCAAGCTGTATGGAGTTCCAATATCCCGGCAATTCGAGCCATACATGCAGGCCGTCGCCAGCTCCGCTGTACCGCCCCGCCAGAACGTCCTTGGCCATCCGGTGGCGTAGACGCGCCTCCTTGCGTACGCCTTCCATCAATCCGTCTGCCGAACCATCGAGGATCCACTGCGTGGCCAGTGCGGCCGTCAGAGGAGCGACCATCAGCGCAAAGGACCTCAGTGCGACCAGAAAACGTTCGCGTTCGTGCGGGTCACGTATGAGCACAAAGGCGACGCGCAAACCGGGCGTCAGGCATTTCGACAGGGTCGAGATGTAGTACACCTGTTCAGGAGCAAACGTGGCAATCGGCGGCGGCGGTGCATCGGCAAGCAGCCAGTAGGGATCGTCCTCGACGATGCGTACCTTGCAGCGCTTGGCGATGCTGGCGAGCTCCTTGCGCCGGCGTTCTGTCATGGTGACGGCGGTCGGGTTCTGCAATGTCGGATTGAGATAGACCAGTCCAGGTTGGTGCTGACGGCATGCTTGCTCAAGACTTTCGGGCATCATCCCGTGCTTGTCCGCTTCCACCGCAATGATGCGCCGACCGAATTGAGTCCCTGCGGCACGCAAGCCGGGATAACTTGTCGGTTCTGTCAGGATCGCATCGCCAGGCTCCGTCAGCGCAAGGATCAATGCCGCGATCGCCGCTTGCGCACCCGGACAGACAACCACCTGCCCTGAATCCAGATGTCCAAACATCGGTGCCAGCCATTTGGCTCCCGCCTTGCGGTCAGAGTCGCTCCCTCCGCCCAAGTGGTAAGTCATCAGCAGTTCAGTGTCTGCCCTCATCAATACCTGAGACAAACCCTGCTTCAACATGTCGTCGAAGTCCACGCCCTCCGGCGGCGGTGGGGTATTCATGCTCAGATCGAGGATCGAGGTCAATTCGACTTTCGGCGCCGCCACATAAGTGCCACGAGCGCCCCGTCCCTCCAGCAAGTGGCGGCGTCTGGCTTCGTCATACGCGCGTGTGATCGTCGTCAGGTCCACATCCAACTGCGCTGCCAGCCAGCGTTGCGGAGGCAGGCGGTCACCTGGTTTCAGCGATCCGTCTGCGACCGCCGCCTGCAAGGCATCCGCAATCTGCAAAAAACGCGGCCCGCCCCGCATGACCAATCGCGGCAACCAGATGGGCGAACCTTCATCTTGCATGGATTTTGATTGGGGCATTTTGTCTTCATGTATGGAAATTGTTTTAAATTAGTATGTCCCAGAACGTGTGGCAACACCATCCCTGTATGGCAGCCGCTGACGTTTTCGCCTCTCTCGTCCGGGAGGCTGTGTTTCTCACAACAGACCGTGTCAAGCCATAGGCTGGAAATTCTCAAAATGATCGATTGGGTCCCTGTAGTCTTCGTTGCGTTCAAGGCGCTCATCTTCGGCACCTGCATGTTCTTCGCCATCAAGTGGCATTACGACCAAGGCAAGAAGGGCGCGGACAAGCGCGCGCTGCTGCGCACGATTGGCAAGGTGGTTGCCGCCTTCATGCTGGCGCTGGTGGTGGTGTTGCTCTTCACCTTCGGCCTTGCCAAGACGCTCGGCATGGACTTGAGCCTGCCTTGATGGGAGAGGCTGCTCAGCGGATATGCAGGAATGCGATGAACCATGCATTCGCCGGACGACCGTAACTTGTCACTTCATCGAAGATGGCCATCAGCCTCGGGGGCTGTTGCAGGTGATCTTTGGCTCCAGGCATTCGCCAAATACTGGATAGAAACCCATATACCATGAGGGTTCCAGGCCCACCCGAGCACCTTTTCCCACTCAGTCATGAAGTTTGGTTACACCATTATTTATGTTCCCGACGTCGCCGCATCCTTGTCTTTCTTTGAGGTTGCATTCGGATTTTCCAGACGGTTCTTGCACGAGTCTGGCACCTACGGTGAATTGGAAACGGGGGCAACAACGCTTGCCTTCGCAGCCGACGAATTGGCCGCAATGAACTTCAAGATAGGGCATGTTTCCGCCTCTTCTTCCCCGGCTCCGCTCGGTATGGAGGTGGCACTAGTGACAGACGAAGTGCAGGCAGCCCATACGCATGCGCTTGCTTGCGGAGCAATCGAATTGGCCCCTCCTGTTACCAAGCCATGGGGCCAAGTAGTCTCCTATATTCGCTGTCCCGATGGAACATTGGTCGAGCTTTGTTCGCCAATGCATTGACCGGTTGAATCCGCAGCCGGGAGCGCCAGTCGCAGGGCGACTCCAAACCGACACCTGATCGATTGCCGCAGAGTTTCCACTCAACGAGCAACCATGCTCACGAGTCTGTCCAACAAGCTTTCGATCCATGCGCCAGAAGCATCTTCAGACATCAGCTCGATTGAGACTGGGTGGATCAGACCCCAGAAGATGGGTGCCAAAGGCTCGCAGCAGCTTGTCCAGCAGTGCAGGTTTCACGGGCTTGACGTCTGGTGCGTTGGCCATGACAAGGAGCGGCATTTTTTCCGCTGCCGGAATTGCCGGAGCTTTTCGTTGATCGATTTGAGCAACGTGGGAGTCGTGGTTGCAGTCTCTCGGCCGTTCGTCAGGCCGACAATTCCCATGGAAGTGCGAATGAACCTTCGTTGTATTCGATTCGCGCCACGCGGATGCCGAAAGCCTTCATCAGGTTCTCGTTGGTACAGGCATTCAGAGGGGCGGCATCCGCCAGCTTGAATCCCTGGTGGAGGATGACGATGCGGCTGCAGTAACGCATGGCCAAGGTCAGATCGTGCAGCACAACGGCTACCGCAGTGCCTGTTTGCGCTTGCGTGGAGAGCAACTGCATGATGCGCAACTGGTGCGCGGGATCGAGTGCCGAAAGGGGTTCGTCCGCAAGCAGGACCGGCGCTTGCACCGCGAGGGCTCGAGCAAGCAGCACGCGAGCACGTTCGCCGCCGGACAGCGTCAACACGTTGCGATGTTTCAGATGGTCGATATCAGCCTGCCGCATGACTTCATGGACGATGGATTGACCGTCCGGCCCGTGCGTGCGGCCATGTGGAATGAGTCCAAGCGCCACGACTTTGTCCACGCGCTGGCTCCAATGCAGTTGGTTGCCTTGCGCGACATAGGCGATGCTTTGAGCGCGTGCCTTGGGTGAAAGCGTCAGGATTGGGTCGCCGGCAAATGTGACGTCGCCAGCAACGGGTTTGTACAGGCCCATCAACGCCTTGAGCAAGCTGGATTTGCCCGCGCCGTTGCTGCCGATGATGCCTACCAGTTCACCGGGCGACAGCTGAAAATCGACATGGTTCAACACCGTGCGTTGCTCAAGTTGCACGCACAGTTGCCGACAGGCCAGTTGGCCGGGCAGCTTTGTTGGCTTTGTTTCATTCTCCATGTTCATTCCCTTTGCGCCGCAGAATCAGGGCCAGAAAAAACGGGGCTCCGACCAGTGATGTGAGCACGCCGAGCTTGAGCTCCTGACCGCTGTTGTAGAGAAACCGAACGCCCAGATCGGCCAGCAGCAACAGGACAGCCCCTGCCAGTGCGGATACGGGGAGCAGGCGTGCGGGGTCGCCTTGCATGGATCGGCGCATCAGATGCGGCGCAACCAAGCCGATGAAGCCGATGCTGCCGGACACGGAAACCGATGCACCTACGGCGAGTGCTGCGCCAAGCAGAATCTTCATGCGCAGTCTTCCCAGATTCACGCCCATCGAATGCGCTGTGTCTTCGCCCAGAGCCAACGCGCGCAGCGCCGTGCCGCAACTGAGCAGAACACCGCAGCCAAGCACCATGAAGGGCAGGGCGAGCAGCAAGTCCTGATGGCTGCGATCGGCCAGCGAGCCCATCATCCAGAACACGATTTCGCTCATGGCCAGCGGATTGGATGACCAGTTCAGAATCAGCGAGATCAAGGCACCGCACAGCGAGGAGACCGCAACACCGCCCAGAATCAAGGTGGTGCGGTGGGTGGTGCTGCCCGCCAGCGCAAAGACAAAAGCACAGGCAAGTGCGGTGCCGGCAAACCCGGACAACGGGAGCGCCAGATAGAAGGCATTGGCAAAGCCGGTATAGAGCGCGAGCACCGCGCCCAATGCAGCCCCGCTTGAGACGCCAAGCAGACCCGGCTCCGCGAGCGGGTTTCTCAACAGACCTTGCATGGCCGCCCCGGTCAGACCCAGCGTCGCGCCAACGGCTACGCACAGGATGGTTCTTGGCAGACGAATGTCGAGCAAGATGCGTTGCGGCACGAGGTCTCCGGCCAGTGCGCCTTGCACGAGTCGTAGCGGGCCGATGTCCACATAGCCGACGAACAGGGACAGTCCTGTCAGCAGCATCAGAAGTGCGATCAGAGTGCAGACGATCCAGACGAGTCGGCTTGCAGGCGCGAAGTCCTGCATGACGGTCGCAGCGGTGTGGGGCTGGAGGACACTGCCATGCAGGTGCGCAAGACCGGCTGTTGTGTGAACGGCATGGGTCTCGTTGGCAGGCAAGGTAAAGCTGCCGCTCTGGGCTTGAGGCGTGGATGGAGATCGCATCATGGTGCTTGGGATTGCGTGCGCACAAGCGCTGCGGCGTCGAGATTCCAGATGCCTCCGCAAACGGTATCTCGGGACGCGAGAACAATGGATTGGGCGCCCAACGCGGCAATGGCGGGATGGGTCAGCATGCGATTGCCTTGGGTCGGAGTGTCCGGCTTGTAGTCGCTGGCGTTGATGATGCCGGGTCTCTGCTCGATCAGACGTTCCATCGGAAGCACGCCGTAGCCTTTGACGCCGGCACGCTTTGCACCATTGATCAGACCGGCTGCTTCGTAGATGGAGTCATACAGCGTATTGCTGCCTGCCGTGTAGCCCCCCGAGCGGTATTGCATGATGACCTCGTCGTTCGGCAACGCACTTGCACGCAGCTGATCCAGTCTTGCATCAAACTGGCGGATCAGTTCTTCCCCGCGTGCTTGCTCGCCAACGGCTTTGGCGACGGCACGCATTTCCGCGCGCACTTCCTCAAAGCTGTTGGCACCCGGAATGGCCACCACAGGAATGCCGAAACGCCGGAGCATGGCGTTGGTGTGCCGGGTGGTGTAGGTGCCGACCAGCACCAGATCCGGTTGGAGTGCGAGCACTTCTTCCGCGTTTCCTCGCACCGTGTGCATGCCGCGCGCGAGTGGGCTCAGGGCCGAGCTGCGGGTGTCCTGGCTCAGAAACGAGAGGGCGGCGATGCGCTCGTGCGGCACCAGTTGAAGCAGGATCTGATCGGTGCAGAGATTGAGCGAGACGATGCGCTGCGGACGCTCTGGCTGTGGCGACGCGTCCGCAAACGCAAGCAGCGCAACGAATGTGCTGGCAGCAGCCAGCACGCGAGTCATCAATCGCCGCATGCAAACCCGCGACCGCTGCGATCCTTCGGGTCCGCTGGCAGGTCAAGATAGGTTTCGCGCAGCCAATCCCACATGGCAAGGCGCGACCAGTCCGGCGCATCGGCCATCTGCTGCTCGGGCGTGAGAAACGGATTGGGCAGAAACACCGTCATCTGCTGCTGTCCCGCGTTGTTGAACATGCGCAGCCCCCAGGACTTGGGCGCACCATCACGCCCGAGAACGCGGTACAGTTCTGCGCGACCTGTGCGGCGCATGAACGCATCCTGCTCCTCCGCGCCGCTGAAATGTCCGATGCAGATATGGAAATGCCATGCACCGAAATCCACGGTGAGATAACCGTCCAGCACGCTCACCTTGGTGGGCTCGTTGGGGGCTCGGATTTCCCAGGCCGCGCCAGGAATAAGCATGCCGAAAACGATGTCCTTCCAGTATTTCTGAAAGACATCCTTGCTCAGCATCCACAGCGTGTCTTCGTCGCATGGCAATGGCCATGCCTGCACGCGGCCCATGCCGGGTTCGTCGTATTCGACAGGGTCGCGGGAAGTGGTGATGGTGTTCATAGACGAGGGCCTCGTTCTTTGGTGTTGAAAAAAAGCCTGCGCCACAAAGTGGCGTGGCGCAGGCAACCCTTGGAGATCAGAATCGGTAGTCGAGACCCACCACGCCATAGAAGCCCATGGGCTTGTAGCCCAGACCTTCCTGCACTTTGGTGTCGAACAGATTTTCGAGACGCGTGTAGAGACTCAGGTGTTGATTGACGGCGTAGCGCGCCGACAGATCAAAGCGCACATAGCCCGGAATCCAGTCCACGCCGGTCCAGTCGTAGCGCTTGTTGGTCATGAAGGCAGAGAAATCGACGCTGAGCGGTCCGCTGGAATAGCCCACACCTGCGTTGCCCTTGTTGCGAGCGACCTGCACGGTGCGCGCGAAGTCCTTGCCCTTTTTCTTGGTGTCGGAGTCGGTGTATGTGTAGTTGGCCTTCAATTGCCAGGATGAGTTGATGCGATATGCACCACTCAACTCCAGGCCCTGCGTGCGCAGTTCGTCGCCGTTGGCGTACTGGCCGTAGCCGCCGTAGGTATTGCGCGGATTGGGAATGCTGCTGTCATACAGAATCGCATCATTCACCTTGGCATGCCATACCATGGCCTCCCAGTTCACGCCCAGATCTGCCAATGCCTGACGAACACCGAACTCCACGGTGCGACCGCTTTCTGGCTTGAGGTTCGTGCTGCCGTAGGTCGGGTTGTAGAGCTGAGACAGGTTGGGCGCGGCGTAGCTGGTGGCGAAGTTGCTGAAGATCGTGGCATTGCCGATCTTCTGGTTGATGCCGACACTGCCCGTGGTTTTGTTGCCCCATACGTCATACCGATCATGGCGCACACCAGCCGCGAGAACCGGTCCTGCACTGCCGCTCTGGTACTCACCGTTGGCATAGAGCGACTTGCGTTTGTTCTTGCCAGTCAAATCGCCATAGATACCCCATTGGCGCGCATTGCCTTCATACAGTTCGAAGCCACCCAGCAGCTTGTAGCCACTGCCTGCGTAGCGCAGCGAGTAGTTCAGTTGCTTGGTTTGATCCTTGTAGTCGGCCGTTCCGGGTTGGCCGTTGTCTTTGAACGGGACCTGGTCTCCACGACTGTGGTAGTTGGCGTAGTCGAGCGAGAAGTTGTCCCAGGGCGCGGTCACGTAGCCCAGCAATCCGTTGTTGGGATTGCCATTGCTGCGGCGGGTCTGCGTCCAGCCCAGATCCAGGCGCTGGCTCAGATTGTCGGCCAGACGATGCTCGATGTAGGCGCTTGCGGTTTCCGACTTGCGGTCGTTGAACGCATCGGGGTCGGGCATCTGCATGCTCCAGTAGGCCGGTCCATTCGGGCCGTAGGTGACCTCCTTGAGCTGTGCGGAGCGGAAGCGGTTCTTGTTGTGCGATACGGCAAAGCCGACATCGATGTCCTTGTTCTTGTAGTCTGCAGACGCTTGCAGAGTGGTGTCGCGCGTGCCTTCGTATCGCAACAGGCCATCGCTGTCGGTGTGCGATGCGAACAGCGATGTACTGAGCTTGCCATCGCCCATCTCGAACTGCTGCTGCAGCGAAGCCTTGGCCTTTTTCCAACCGAGCGAGCCGCCTTCGATAGAGATCGAGCGACGTGGCTCCGTCGTGCCGCGCTTGGTCGTGATCGAGATGACGCCTGCCGTGGCATTAGAGCCATACAGCACGGTTTGCGGACCACGCAGCACCTCGATGCGCGAGATCGACGACGGATCCAGTTGGCTGAGCAAGTTGCCCACATCGCCGGAGCTTGGCAGGTTCATGGTCACACCATCGACGACGATCAGCACGTTGGCAGAACCAAAGCCGCGCATCTTGATGTAGTTGAACTGGCCCGGACCACCGACCTGTTTGAACTCCACGCCCGGCACGCTGCGCAGGATTTCGGTGACATCGGTATAGCCGCTGCGCTCGATCTGCTCCTGCTCGATGATGGTGGCCGCTTGCGTCAGCGTGAACAGATCCTTGTCGAGCTTGGATGCTTCGACAGTGACTTCAGACAGGCCTCGGGCTGCAGATGCCACGGTGGTGGCGTCTGCTTGCGCTGAGGCACCAAGGTGAGCGAACACAGGAAGCAAGCCCAATGTGCTTGCGCGGATGATTTTGGATTTCATGGGTGGACAAGTCAGTGGCTTGCCGCAACCAGAGCGGACTCTCGCGCGCAGCGTTGCGCCGCAGCCGTGCATCGCGAAGACGCCAGCCGCTGCGAAGAAACGCGAGCGCAAGAAGAAGAGTCACCCACTGCAAGTGGTGATGCTCCGGAGCAGCAAACATAAACAACAAAACGAAAAAACGCTTGGGTTTACGCTACTGAACGGAACTTGCCGTCCACCCAGAGCCCTCGCTCGATGGCACAGTAACGAATCGCACCGGCAGGTCTCCTGGCTCACACCGTCTTGGTCGCCATCCACACCTTCCCACCTTGCGGACAAGGCAGTGGTTTCAAGTGGAAGACTCGGTGCTTACAGTTGCGAGGACAGCCACGTATTTTCAACGTGTTCCCTTTTTCATCCCGGGGATGGGAGCGCAGTGCTGGGGTGGATTGTAACCATGCTTATCGAGATCGGGAATATTTCTCACGGGCCCCATCCAAATGGACACCTCGATAAGGTGCTTCCATTCCGAGCGGCGGGTGCATTTTTGTCATTCAAGATGTAATTGATGGAAATAATTACTTACACTTTGTATTGTTGACGGATTCATTGCGTCCGTTGGCTTCACGTCTTCAACCTCCCAAGCAATCTGCACTCGGCCTGGCTTGGTCGGGCAGGTTGCTTTGGACGCTCCATACAAGGTTCCGTTTTGCGCCATCTCTCCCTTGCGATCCCTGTTTTGATTAGTGCTGTTCTGGTCGGCTGCGCCTCGGGCCCGACGCACAAGAAGCTGCAATCCACGACTGTTCCGGTGATTCCGACCTTCATCCGAGGTGACGTCATGTCATCACCCGACCTCATTACGAGCGTCACGGTCAGCAACTCGTCCGAGAATCATTCCATCGCTCAAGGTACCGGAGAAATCTATGCCCGCGGACGACTTGCTTCGTCGCCGTCCTATGGCGAGGGTGAATTCAAGGCCACACGATTGGGTGACGTGGCCACTGTCAGCAAAAATGGCCGCGACACTGTCTTGACCGAAAAGAATGGCGCAAAGTCTGCTTACCGCTTCATCTTTTCCTACTGGTGGTGCCCCGTGGGTCAGGGCTTCACACGTGAGGCCTGTCACTTCATCGAGAGTTACAAGGGTTTGAGTGACTATATGAAGTATCGAACGGTCGATGAGATGCGACGCGCCGAAAAGCAGGTCTCCACCTATTACCAGACCATCAGTTGGGTTGCTGCCGGTGACGTGGTGGTCAACAGCATTCAGCGTCAGCAACAGGAAGCCGAGGCGCAGGAACGCTATAGAGTGGAAGCCAAGGCCGCAAAGGAACTGCAGGAACGGCGCGATCGCGAAGCCCGTCAGAAAGCGGTATATGAGGCGGAGTTGCAGCAGGCCAAGCTGCGCGATGAATTGCGGATGGCGGGGATCCAGAATGCACCACGCGGAACCCAACGCTCCTGCTCTGCCCACTACCAGCTGAACTAGGATTCCATTGTGAAATGCGGTAACGATACCCTGCCAGTGCGGCTGTATCTCAACAACGGCTGGAAGGTGATCCAACAACAACCCGGCAACAACAACCAAGTCCTGTTCCTGGTGGAGAAAAAGTGATTTTTGAGGCGTAGTTATTCAAGGGGCAGGTGATGTCATTCATCAGTGTCCTGTGCACTGGTTCTGTATTGAAGCGGAGGACTGGGCTGATTGCATATGGACTGGGTTTCGCCGCGCTAGCGAGGTGTTCTAGAGGAGAAATACGGTTCTCGCCACGGCCGCCAAGTAGCGTAGCAAGGCAGTTGATGCCAGCACGCTGTAGGGTGCATGCGTCAGAATGCAGGTTGAACGATCTCCATATGCTTCTGAGGACCTTATGGCAAAGAAAACACCCGAGCAGAAAGCTGCAGAAGAGCGTCGCTACATTGCCGCATCCGGCGCGGCTAATGCGCAGGAGCTGGAGCCGTTTCTGACGGATCCCAATCAGTCCATCAGGGCAGTTGCCGTCATGAATCCCGATGCAGACGCCGACATTCTGGATCGCTTTGCGAATGACCGATTCTGGGGCGTGCGGATGGAGGTGGTGCACAACGCCAATGTCAGCCTTGCCACACTGCGCAGGTTGCTGGAGCGCGATGTGCCCAAGCGTGGAGTGATACACCATGCAGCCCGCAAAAAGCTGGAAGAACGCGGCGTGGTGTTCGGTGCCAATGGGATGCCGCTGGATATGGCCTAGTGCAACGCCAAGGGTTCCGGTACGCCTCTCCGGCGCCATTCGCTCCGATCAGGCCCCGGCCTTGATGTTCGCGTCGCGAATCACTTGCGCATAGCGATCAACCTCCATTCGGAGCAGCTTTTGAAATTGCGCCGGTGTCCCGCCAAAACCGTCCACGCCCAAGTGCGCGGTTTTCTTCTTGAGTGCCTGGTCGTGAACGATCTCATTCATGTGTTTGTTCAATGTCGCCACGATCTGTGGTGGCACACCTTTGGGCGCGATCATGCCGTGCCAGGCGACCACGTCGTAGCCGGGCACGCCCGCTTCTGCCACTGTGGGGATGTCCGGAAAGGCACTTAGCCGATGAGGCGTGCCCACAGCCAGCGCGCGCAGCTTGCCCGCAGCCACATGCTGCATGATGGCCTCGGTGCCGCCGAACATCATGTCCACCGTGCCTGCGAGCAAATCGGCCAGGCCCGGCCCGGTGCCGCGATAAGGAATGTGTTTGGCTTTGACGTTGGCTAGCCCGAGCATGTACTCGGTGACGACTTGCAGGTGCCCGCCCTGACCGCTTGACGCATACGATATTTCTCCCGGCTTGGCTCGCATCATCTCGATCAGTTCGGCGAGATTCTTCGCGGGTGATTTGGCGTTGACTGCGAGCACATAGCCGCTCTCGGTGAGCTGGATGATGGGCGTGATGTCCTGCACCGGGTCATAGTCGAGCTTGTAGAGACTTGGGTTGACCACATAGCTGCCGGAAATCACCAACAGCGTGTAGCCATCGGCAGCTGATTTGAGTGCCAGATTCGTGCCGATGGTGGAAGCCGCACCGGGCTTGTTTTCCACGATCACGGGTTGCCCGATTCTTTCGGCCAGCGCTGTGCTGTAGACCCGCGCGGAAAAATCGGTGCCGCCACCGGGCGCAAACGGAACGATGATGCGGATCGGCTTGTCGGGATAGGCCTTCGTCTGAGCCATCGAGTTGCCGGAGAAAACCCCGCCCGCAACCGCCGCAGTGGCACCGATGAATTCGCGTCTGTTGATCGCCATGTGTTGCTCCTTGCATGCCTTGTCGTTGTCTTCGCAAAGCACTTTTTGTGAATGGATTCGTTGCCCGGAATCAAATTCTGGAGATGCAGGAGGGGGTTCACAAATTGCAGGTCTCAATCCATTTATTCACCAGCGCAATGACTGGTCGGAGCGTGGGTCTCCGATCGATCTGGAGCGCAAACGACAAAGCCCGCGATGGGTGGATCGCGGGCTTCATTCGGGTTGCCGAAGGGTGCGGCGTGACGGCGACGGTGGATACGTTATGCGCGGCCGTCCACGAGCTTGATCATCACCGGGTGGTAGTTTTGCGAGAAGCCAGCGGCCTGTGTTTTCTTCAGCAGATCGCAGGTGTATTGCGCGATATGCGGCTTGAAGCCAGAGGCGTCAGCCAGCGCAATCGCGAGCAGACCATCCTTGAGCGCGTAGTCGACCGGGAAGACCTTCTCGGGGAAGTTGTCCGGCACCATGTACTTCATGCCGTGATTGCGCAGGACAAAGCTGTCGGCTGATCCCTTGGACAGAGCCTCGAACAGCGCTTTGCTTTCGATGCCCGCGCGGCGACCGATGGTCAACACTTCGGACAAGGCATTCACCGTCATCAGCACGGTGATGTTGTTGAGAATCTTGAGGATCTGCCCGCAGCCCGTGTCGCCGCAATGCAGCACATCGCTGCCCATGTGCGAGAGCAGGGGCAGCAGTTGCTGGAACTGCTCCGGCGTGGCGCCCACGGTGATGAACAGCGTGCCGTTGACGGCGGCTTCCTTGGTACGGGCAACGGGGGCGTCCACGTATTCAATGCCTGCGGCGTTGACTTTCGCCGCGAGCGCGCGGGTGCCGGCCACGTCGCTGGTGCTCATGTCCACGATCATGCGGGGCTTCACAGGCGCATTCAGCAGCACTGTCGCAACGACTTCCACTTGCTTGATCGATGGCAGCGAGAGAAACACCACGTCGGATTGCGCGGCGACGGCTTCGATGGATTCTGCCGCCTTCGCGCCTTGAGCTGCGAGCCGCTGAATGGGTTCGGAGGACTGGTCAAAAATCGTGACGGGCAGGCCCGACTTGCGCAGCAGGTTGGCGCACATGGGCTCGCCCATGACGCCCAGCCCGATGAAGCCGAGCTTCTGGATGGGGGTGTTCATTGTGGATGTCTCCTGGAGGGGTTGTTCGGTCATTCTTCGATGCGGATCTTCGCGCTGGCCACCAGCTCTTTGTACATGCTGGTCTCGCGCTGTATGAAGGTCGAGAATTCCGTGAGCGATGACGCGACCGGCTGAAAGAACATCGACGAGAATTTGCTGACCACCGCAGGTGCCTGCATGGCGGTGCGCACTTCCGCGTTGATGCGCGCGACCGCTGCGGATGGCGTGCCCGTGGGAGCCCAGAAGCCGTACCAGCTTGGCATGTCGAAGCCGCTGAAGCCGCTCTCGGCCACGGTGGGCAGATCGGGCAGGTCAGGCAATCGCTTGGCAGTGGTGACGGCCAGCGCCTTGAGGCGACCGCCCTTGACCTGCGGGTAGGCCGATGCCATGGGCTCGATCATCGCCTGGACATGTCCGCCGATCAGATCGTTGAGCGCGGGACCGCCGCCCTTGTAGGGAACGATGGGCATCTTCACCTGCGCTTTGGAGGCGAGAAGTTCGGCAGCCAGATGGCCTGCAGCACCATAGGCGGCGGTCGCCCATTGCACTTCGCCGGGACGCTTGCGTGCATCGTCCAGCATGTCCTTCAGGCTGTTGTAGGGGCTGGATGCGGACACCAGCACCAACTGCGGCAGCGCGCCGACGTAGGTGATGGGTGCGAAGTCCTTGTCCTGGTCATAAGTGGTGGCCGTCATGATCAACGGGTTCACCACCTGCAGCGATGCGTTCAGCAAGATTGTGTAGCCGTCCGGCGCTGCCCGCTTGACCGATTGCGCGCCCAGCACGCTGTTGGCGCCGGGCCGGTTCTCGATTACCACGGGTTGGTTGAGCTGTTGCTGCAACTGTGGTGCGAGTGTGCGTGCGACGGTGTCCACCGAACCTCCGGGCGGGAAGGGCACGATGAGCTTGATCGGTTTGTTCGGATAGTCCGCTGCGTTGGCAAGACCAAACGGCGCGGCGACGGTGCCTGCCGCAGCCAGCAGCAGCAGCGAGCGGCGGCGCAGTGACGGCGGCGTGTCATGGATGTTCATGGTTGTCCCCTGTGATGGTTGGTGTCAGTTCTTGATGGCGAACGGATCACGCTCGGCGTTCGAAAAATCGATCATCACGTTGCGCGTCGTCAGGTATTCGTGCAGACCCACTTCGCCACGCTCACGGCCAATGCCCGATTCCTTGAAGCCACCAAACGGTGCTTGGGCGGCCAGCGCGCGGTAGGTATTCACCCAGACGCTGCCCGCCTGCATTTGGCGGCTCACGCGCATGACGCGGTTGATGTCGCGCGACCAGATGCCTGCGGCCAAGCCGTAGCGGCTGTCGTTGGCCATGGCGATGGCTTGCTCTTCGGTGTCGAACGGAATCACGGCCAGCACCGGGCCGAAGATTTCTTCCTGCGCCAGTTCGCTGTCGTTGCGCACATCGGCAAACACCGTGGGTTCGATGAAGTAGCCCTTGTCGAGACCCGGACCGGTGGCGCGTTTGCCGCCGGTCACCAATCGCGCACCGACGGCTTGCGCACGCTCGATGGATCCCAGAATGCGCTTGAACTGCGGCTCGTTGGCGACCGTGCCCATTTCGGTGGCGGGATCGAGAGGATCGCCCATGCGGATCTGCGCCGCGCGTTCGGCCACACCGGCGAGCACCTGTTCGTACACGCCGCGCTGCACCAGCAGGCGCGAGCCCGCCACGCAGGTCTGGCCGGTGGCACCGAAGATGCCCGCCAGCGCACCGATCACCGCCTTGCCGATGTCGGCATCGTCAAAGATGATGTTGGGCGACTTGCCGCCCAGCTCCAGCGTCACGGGAATCAGACGACGCCCTGCGGCGGCGGCGATCTCGCGGCCCACACCGGGACTGCCGGTGAAGCTCACGCGCGAGATGCCCTTGGCGTTCACCAAGGCCTGGCCGACCTGCGCGCCGCCCGTCACCACGTTGAAGACACCTGCGGGAAAACCAGCCTCCTGTACGAGCGCGGCAAATTCCAGCGTCGATGCCGATGCGTGTTCCGAAGGTTTCACCACCACGCAGTTGCCCGCAGCCAGCGCAGGCGCAAGCTTGTTGGCCAGCAGCGAAAGCGGGGAGTTCCAGGCGGTGATCAAGCCGACGACGCCGTAGGGCTCGTACATCACGTAGTCGAGTGTGTCCGGTTGATCCAGTGGAATGTGCTGGCCGTACAGCTTGTCTGCGTAGCCCGCAAAGAATCGCAACTGGCGGCCGACCCATTTCATCTGCGAGGAGGTCTCGCGGATCACCTTGCCGTTGTCGGTGGTCTCGATGATGGACATGCGCTCGGCCTGCGATTCGATCAGCCCGGCCAGTTTGTTCATCAGCGCTGCACGGGCCACGCCCGAGGTCTTGCGCCAGACGTTCTGGTAGGCCTGCTCTGCGGCGGACACCGCGCGCTCGACATCGACCGCATCAGCGTCTGGAATGTGTGCCCAGACTTCGCCTGTATAGGGGTTCACGCTGGGCATGGTGCGTGCGTTGGCGGGCGCGACGTATTGGCCGTCAATGAAGAGTTGGTACTGCTTGGTCACTGTGTCTCCGGTTCGGGTTTGTTATGTGATTCGTTTTGCGAGAGTGAAAAGCGCGCGCACATCGTCATCACGATGGGTTAGAAAGTAAATTGGGAGTAGCGCAGCTTTTCACTTCTTTACCGTCTCAAGAGGGCTTGGCTCCCAGCATGCCGGACAGCCTCTTGGCCGCGCCCAGCAAGGCTTGCGGGACGTCGCCCTCCCAATCGGGAGTCAGTCGATCCGCCGCGCAAGTGGTGGACAGCACGATCGCCATGTCGCCGTTGGCATCGAACACCGGCGCGCTGAAGGCGTTCACCGTGATCTGGTGGCGATCCGAGGGAGCCTTGCCTACCGAGCGGGCCAGACCGTGCTTGCGCGCATCTGCGAGCCGGGCTTCGAAATCGGCCAGATCCAGGTTGCCGGAGGTGCGCCGAATGGCCAGTTCTTCATCGACCGAGCGCCTCACCTGCTCGGTGTTCATGAACGCGGTGAATGCCATGCCGGTTGCGGACTGGGTGAGGTTCACCACCACGCCGGTCTGCAGATTGGGGCTGACCGGATTTTTGGATGGTTCCCATCGCACCAGAGTGGGTCCATGGTTGCCCCAGACGGCGATGCCCAGCGTGCGCTGGCCGATCTCTTCGCAGATTTCCGGCAGCGCGGCGCTTGCCAGACGAACGGCCTGGATGGTTGACAGGTTGGCGGGCTGCGCATCCTGGCTCACGTGCCCGCCAAGGTCATGTGCGAACGTGACCATGTAGCGACCCTGACCGAACGCCAGCGGGTTGCGGGTGGAGCGCTCCATGTGCTCGATCATGCCGATGAAGATGGTGTGATCGCCGCCGGGATAGGCCGCCACCTTGCGGCATTGAAGATGGGCCGCGCTGCCGTCGATGACGGGCAGACCGCCAATGCCCGGGCTCACCTTCACGCCTGCGAACTTGTCCACGCCGGACTTCGCGAACTGGTTGGCGATCGGGATCTGGTCGTCGGCCATGATGTTGACCACGAAGCGATCGGCGTCGCGAAACGCCGGATGGCTGCTTGATGTATTGGCTTGGCTCCACAGGATGAGTGGCGGATCGAGCGACACCGAGCTGAACGAATTGGCTGTCACGCCGAACGGGTTGCCTCCCGCATCGATGGTGGTCACCACGGTCACGCCGGTGGGGAAGGCTCCCAGCACTTGGCGCAGATGTTTGCTGTCGAAATTCATGCAGTCTCCTGGACCTCTGCTTTGATGATGGTCAAAGTTTGAGACGCGTCGGGCCGCAGAACAAATCGCGAGCTTCAATTGATTCATAAGCGCCAGCAATGAATGCCCGCCACCGGCATTTATTCGGCTGGTCAATAAGTCCATCAGAGTCCGGAAATTGCCGCCTCGGGTCCTTGTGCGAATACTTCCCATCGTGCGCCGCGTTGGCGCTCCAAGTCACCACACGACAACTCAAGGAAGACAAACGCCCATGTCCAAAACACCACGCCAAATGTCGCTCATCGCCTTCATGCAGGCGCAGAACTGCACCAACTACGCGGGCTCGTGGAGGCACCCTGACAGCATGACGGACTCGCTCAGTCCCGAGTACTACCAGCGCGTGGCGCGCACGCTGGAAGAGGGCAAGTTCGACATGGCCTTTTTCGACGACCGGCTTGCCATTCCCGACATCTACGGCAACAGCCACCGCGATACCGTCAAGTACGGTGTGCGTGCCACCAAGCTGGAGCCCACCGCCGTGCTGATGGCGATGGCGATGGCGACTTCGCGCTTGGGGCTGGGTGCCACTTACTCGACCACTTACTACGAGCCTTATCACGTGGCGCGGCTTTATGCGACTTTGGATCTGATGACCAAAGGCCGTGTAGCGTGGAACGTGGTCACTTCGATGAACGACTCTGAAGCCGCCAACTTCGGCCACGAAGAGCATCTGGAGCACGATCTGCGCTACGACCGCGCCGACGAGTTTATGGAAGTCGTGATGGGGCATTGGGACACTTGGGCCGACGACGCCATCATCAACGACAAGGCCTCCGAGATCTATGCGGATCCCGACAAAGTGCGCCGACTCGACCATCAAGGCACGTATTTCAAATCGCGCGGACCGCTGTCAGTGCCGCGCTCGCGGCAGGGCAATCCGGTGATTCTGCAGGCGGGACAAAGCGGTCGCGGGCTGACGTTTGCCGCGCGCTGGGCCGAAGTCGTCTTCTGCAAGTATCCGACGCTTGAAGGCGGCAAGAAGCAGTACAAGGGTCTGAAGGACGCCGTGGCGAATGCGGGCCGCGATCCGTCACTGCTGCGCATTGCACCGGAGCTCAAAATCATCGTGGGCGAAACGGAAAGCATCGCCAAGGAAAAGCGCGACCTGATCGCCAGCCTGTCGCGTCCCATCGACGGGCTGACGATGATCGGCGAGACGCTGAACATCGACTTCTCCAACCGTCCTTACGACCAACCATTCACAGATGAGGAGTTGGCCGCCGTGTCCTGGCAGAGCCTGCGCGACAAGGTCATTCAGGTCAGTGGCAAGAAGAACCCCTCGGTGCGCGACTTTGTGGAAGCCTCTGGTCGCGGCACGCTCAACGACGGTCCGTGCTTTGTGGGCACCCCCACTCAGGTGGCCGATCAGATGCAGGAATGGTTCGAGAACGCCTGCGACGGCTTTGTGCTCTCGGGCACTACTGTGCCGGGCACGTACGAGGACATCGTGCGTCTGGTGATTCCCGAGCTGCAACGCCGTGGCATCTTCCGCAAGGAATATCCGGGCACGACGCTGCGCGACACGCTGGGTCTGCGTCGTCCTAACGCTGGCGACTGGAAGAAGGGCGCGCAATGAGCCAGACAAATCACGAGGTGCGGATGATGTCCGCGAGCGGCATTCTGGGCTACGGCTTTCCGGAGGCCTCGCTGAACGCGGCGCTGGAGCGCAAGCCGCACATGATCGGCGTGGACGGCGGCAGCTCCGATCCGGGGCCGCATTATCTGGGCTCGGGAAAGACGCTGAATTCACGTCTGGCGATGAAGCGCGATCTGTCGCTGCTGCTGCGCGGGGCCATCAAGAACGGCATTCCGATGATGGTGGGCACCTGCGGCGGCGCGGGCGGAGAGCCGCATCTGCAGATCTGTGCCGACATCATTCGCGAAGTGGCCAAGGAACACGGCTTGAGCTTCAAGATGGCGCTGATCCATGCCGAGCAGGACAAGGGCTTTCTGCTGGAGCAGTTGAACGCAGGCAAGCTCCGTCCTCTTGGCAATGCGCCGCAACTCAGGGCGCAGGACATCGAGGGGGCAGAGCGCATTGTCGGCATGATGGGCCCCGAGCCTTATCGCCGTGCTTTGGCCGAAGGTGCGCAGGTGATTCTGGGTGGTCGGGGCACCGACCCTGCACCGTGGGTGGCACTGGCCATGCACCATGGCGTGCCGGAAGCGCCGGCCTGGTATGCGGGCAAGATGCTGGAATGCGCCTGCAATGCGGCGATTCCCAAGAAGCATGATTGCCTGCTCGTGACCGTGGGCGAGGACTTTGTGCAGGCCGAGCCGCTCAATCCCGAACTGCGTTGCACACCCATGTCGGTGGCGGTGCAGGCGCTGCATGAAAACGCGAGTCCCGTGATTCGCTACGAGCCCGGCGGCGTGGTGCACAGCGAGCACTGCAGCATCACGGCGGTGACGGACAGGGTGGTGCGCATCACCGGCATGCAGTGGAAGCCCGCACCCTACACCATCAAGCTCGAAGGCGCGCGGCGCGTGGGCTTCAGCGCATTCACGATTGCTGCGACGCGCGATCCCGGGCTCATCGGGCAGATCGACAGTTTTCTGGATTTCGTGCGTGAATCGACTGCCACCAAGGTCAAGGCACTGGGTCTGTCCACGGACGACTACCAGCTCGTGCTGCGTGTTTACGGACGCGATGGTGTGATGGGTGCGTGGGAGCCATCGAAGGATGCCAAGCCCATCGAGGTCTCGTTGATCGCCGAGGTGGTCGCAACGACGCAGGAGATTGCCAATGCGGCGCTGTCGCTGGCGCGCGTGACGCTGCTGCATTCGGACTTTCCCGGCCGCATGTGCCGCGAAGGCAATATGGCGTTTCCGTTCTCGCCGTCCGATGTGGAGCGCGGTGCCATCTACGAATTCATGCTCCAGCATGTCATCGAGATCGACGACCCTTTGACCATGTTCCCCATTGACTACGAAACCGTAGGAGCCGCCGCATGACGCGCCTGAAAGACATTGCCAAGGCTTGCAAGAGCAAGAATGCAGGACCGTTTCACATCACGCTGGACATCATGTTCGACGATCCCAAGCTGTTCGAGCGCGTGCGCGCCACGGGCGTGATCCGTGCTGAGCTGATCGCGCAGTTGTACGGTGTGCCTGCCGAATCGGTGCAGTTCACCGAATACCCGCCCGCGTTGGCGTGGAAGGCCACCATCGCGCGGCGAATTCCATCTGGCGCGATAGGAGATACGGATATCTACGGCGCGCAGCAGCATGCACCATTGCTGGACATCGAGGTTCCGATCCAAGCTAGCTAGTCAGAGACAAAATAGAAATGGCAAACCACACTACCAGCGCGAACAACGCGCCAGCGGAAAACATCGCACAGCAGCTCGCCGATTTCGCGGTCGGCGTGAAAGCATCCGATCTGCCCAAGCCCGTCTGGGACAAATCGGTGCACCACATCATCGACTCGATCGGCATCGGTTTTGCTTCCCACCATTTCCCGTTTGCGGCCCCGGGCCTGAAAGGCATCGCGGTGGCGGGTGGGTCGGGCGAGGCCAGCGTCGTCGGTTGCGCGCTCAAACTCTCCGCACGCGATGCGGCCATGGCCAATGCCTACCTCATGCATGGCCTGGATTTTGACGACACGCATCCGGGCGGCATCGTGCATCCGACGGTTGCCTGCCTTCCCGCCGCCATGGCGCTCGCCGAGGTGCAAGACCAGACCTGGGGCGAACTGATTGCGGCCTATGTCAGCGGCATGGAGACCTGCATCCGCCTGGGGCTGGCGGTCAAAGGCGGCTTTCACCACGCGGGCTTTCATGCGACCGGGCTGCTTTCGCATTTCAGTGCGGCGGTGGTGGCGGGCAAGCTGCTGGGGCTGAACGCAGCGGAGATCGTGGGGGCGCAAGGCATTGCGGCGAGCACGTCTGCCAGCGTGCAGGTGTTCCTTGAAGATGGTGCATGGACCAAGCGCCTGCATCCGGGGCTGGGTGCGTCGGCTGGCATCACCGCAGCGCATCTGGTGCAGAACGGTTTCAAGGCGCCGCTTCGTCCCTACGAGGGTCGGTTCGGCTTCTTCGAAACCCATATGCAAGCCCATGTGGGCGATGTGAACTATGCCGCCATCGTGGACGGGCTCGGCCGCGACTGGGCCTTGCTCGACACCGCCATCAAACCTTACCCCGTGTGCCACTTCATCCATGGTGCCGCCGAAGCCGCACTGCGACTGCATGAACAAGTCAAAGACAAGAGCCGCATCGTCCGCATCACCTGCGAGCTGCCTGCGCCGACGCTGCCCATCGTGGCTGAACCGGCTGCTGCCAAGGTGGTGCCGCGCTCGGATTACGAAGCCAAGTTCAGTGCGCAATTCGTGGTGGCTGCTTGTCTGCTCAAGGGTCGATTCGGATTGGCCGAGCTGGAGGACGATGCGCTCAAGGATGAAGCCACCCTGGCGTTGGCCCGGCGCGTGACCTGCATCGAAGAGCGCGATTCGCCCTTCCCGCTACATTTCTCGGGAGCGGTGACGATCGAGCTGGATTCCGGAGAGACGCTTGCCTGCCGCATTCCCGTCAATCTGGGCAGCGGAGTGCGAGCGCTCACGCGCGAGGACATCGTCACCAAATTCCACGGCACGGCCGGCATCGTCCTGTCCAAGGAGCGCGCGACGCAGGTGGTGCACGCGCTGCTGGATGCCAAGCCCGAAACGCCCGCCCGAAAGATGGTGGAAATGCTGCGCACTTGACGCACGAAAAGGCTGCTTGATATATCCTCTGTAATCAATATTGACGGGTCTTTTGATCTATCCCAATTGCTGGGATTGACCCAATAGTGTTGGTTGTGGGGGCATATTGAACAGACATCCGCAGTTGCGTTTTCACCTGCCGGAACTCGAGACATTTCTGGTGGTGATCGAAGAGGGCAGTTTCAGCCGTGCTGCGGAGCGTCTTTGCGTTTCGCAGCCGGCGGTGTCCAGCCGCGTCAAGCGCCTGGAAGACGTGCTGCGCGTGCAGCTCATCAAGCGCACCACGCGCAGCGTCTACGCCACCGAAGATGGTGAGCTGCTGCGCACCGCAGCGCAGGAGGCGCTGTCCGGTCTCTATGGCGTGCTGCGCCAGTTCCAGGACCGCTCCGAGGCAGCCCGCAACCGCGTGGTGATTGCCGCCACGCCGATGATTGCGGCCACCTTTCTGCCCGCCATCATCCAGTCGTACAGCGAACGCTTTCCCGACGTGCAGGTCGTTCTGCGCGACATGCCGTTCGACATGCTGCTGGGCACGCTCAGCGGCGGCATGGCCGACATCGGCGTGACGGCCATCGATGGCGACTACGAAAACATCGAGTTCCAGCCGTTGGCCGAAGAGCCCATCGTGTTGGTCGTCCCGGCCAAGCATCCGCTCGCCGATCAATCCAAGGTGACGGTGGAGATGATCCAGCCGTACCGCATGATTTTTCTGGACCGCTACACCAACCTGCGCGAAAAGCTGTCGGGCGAGTTTGCGCGTTTTGGCGCGACGCTCAAGACCTCCACAGCCACCACCATGCCCACGCTCATGGGCATGCTCGACACCGGCAGCTGCGTGGGCTTTCTGCCGCGCTCGATGGCGCAGATCAACGCACGCGAATCGCGCGTGATTGTGGAGCTGGCCGACTTCCATGCCACGCGCAACTACGGCAGCGTGGTCTCGCGTCGCGCGGCCATCACTTCCGCGGTGCAGAGCTTTCGCGACCATCTGCATGCAGAGTTTGTGCCGCTGATTTAGTTCTGTTTTTGCACGAAGCCTTTGGCTTCGATTGGCACATCGTGTGAGGATGCCGATACAGTGCCTGTTCCTTCGTTCTTTTTTTTCTTTCATTCAAATCGCGGTTATTCACCGCCTCAATAAATGCATAGGGATTGGTGATTTTCTGGTCAGAGTCTCGTAAGTCAGAATTTTCTTGCCACATAAGGGCCCGCTTTGGGCGGCATACAAATTCTGGAGACAACAAACATGACTCGATTCACTTCTTCCCTCCTCGCTTCCATGATTCTGGGCGGCTTCGCCCTGCATGCTTCGGCGCAGGAGACGCTCAAGATCGGTGCGGTGGTCACGCTGTCCGGTGCAGGTGCATCGTGGGGTCAGGCCATGAAGAACGCTGCGGAGCTGGCGGCCGACAAGGTCAACGCTGCGGGTGGCCTGGACGTGGGGGGCAAGAAGTACAAGGTCCAGATCATTCCCTACGACGACAAGTACCAGGCAGGCGAGGCGGTCACGGTCACCAACCGGCTGGTGTTCGAGGACAAGGTCAAATACATCATTGGCCCGACGGGCTCGGCTCCGATTCTGGCGGTGCAGCCGATCACCGAGAAGAACCAGGTGATCACCTCTACGCTGGGTTTCACCGACAAGGCCCTTTCAGCAGAAAAGCCCTTCAGCTTCCGCCCGGTCAATACGACGGTCGAGTTTGCCGAGCAACAGGTGAACTGGCTGGTCAAGAGCCTGGGCGTGAAGAAGGTCGGAGCCATGTTCCCCAACGACGAAACCGGTCAGGTGATGGCGCGTGATCTGGAGGGCGCATACACCAAGGCGGGTAGCACGATGGCAGCCAAGGAGTTCTACGAACGCGACCGCGTCGACTTCGTTCCCATGCTGACCAAGATGATGGCGCGTGGCATGGATGCCATCGACATCAACGGCAACTCGCCAGCCACGGCAGGGCTGATCGTCAAGCAGGCGCGCGAGCTGGGGTTCAAAGGCAAGATCGTGCGCACCGGTGGCCCTGCAACCACCGAGATCATTGGCGTGGCAGGCAAGGAAGCCGTGGAAGGCATGATCGTCTACGCGGTGCTCGATCCATCGCTGCCGTCCACCAAGGCATACATGGACGCTTACGCGGCCAAGTACAAGACCTCGGTGAACGGCTTCAGCCCACCGTACTACGACTTCACCAACATGCTGTTCGAGGCCATGCGCCGTGCTGGCACCGTGACCGATTCGCAGAAGGTGGCAGCAGAGTTGGAAAACATCAAGGATTTTGATGGCGCACTGGGCAAGCTGGGCTGGACCGGCAAAACCCGTTATGGCATCAACCATCAACTGGCCGTGCCTTTCTATCTGGCCGAAGTGAAGAACGGCGCCGAGGTGACGCGCGCGCGATGCACCGTGGTCGAGGGCTGCAAGTAAGCGGTTCCCGATCAGAGCCCTCACAACTCAAACGGAGTTCTTCGCGATATGAATTGGTATCTCCTGCTCGGCCAGGCGACCGTCAATGGACTGGTCGTCGGCCTGCTCTACCTGCTCATGGCCGTGGGCTTCACGCTGGTGTTCGGCGTGATGCGCATGGTGAATTTTGCGCACGGTGAGTTCTACATGCTGGGCGCGTTTGCCGCCTATGTGCTGATGGTGCATCTGGGTGCGCCATTTCTGCTGGCCGTGGTGCTCACCGTGGTGATTGCGATTGTCTTTGGCAGTCTGGTGGAATGGCTGGTGCTCAAGCCGTTTCGCAAGGACGAACTCAACGGCATGATCGTCACCATTGGCCTGGCCATGATCTTGCAGAACGTGGCGTTGATGGTGTTCGGGCCGGACCCAGTGTCCGTGCCTGCCATCGCCACCGGGGCCTCCAGCTTTCTGGGTGTGACCGTGGCGAACTCGCGTTTGTATGTGATCGCCTTTGCGGTCGCAGTGCTGGTGCTGCTGTATGTGTTTCTGCGGCATTCCGCTGTGGGGCGTGGCCTGCGCGCGGTGGTGGAAGATGCCGATATTGCAGCGCTGCAAGGCGTGAAGGCGCGTCTTTACTACCCACTGGGATTCGGTATTGGCATTGGGCTGGCGGCCATCGCGGGCGCGTTGATGGCACCGTTGTTTTCGGTGTCGCCCTTCATGGGACAGGCGCCGTTGCTCAAGGCTTTCATGGTGGTGATTCTGGGTGGGTTGGGCAGCATTCCGGGTGCCGCGCTCGCGGGGCTGTGCCTTGGACTTCTGGAGAGCTACACAGCGCTGTTCCTCGAAAGCAGCACGGCGGACATGCTGATTTTCATTCTGGTCATCGTGGGCATGCTGGCTTTCCCGCGTGGGCTGATCGGCAAAGGGGAGGCGTGAGATGAATACCCGTGCACAACCCTTGCCAGTCACCCCGGCGAATCGGGAGACCTCTCGCGCAGGCTTCAGGCCCGTGCTGTTCGCTGTCGCCATGGCTGCCGTGGCATTGGCCGTCTGGCCCTGGCTGGCGGGGCAGTTTGTCCTGCATCTGGCCATCATGGCCTGCATCAACATCGTGATCGTCAACGGGCTGTCGCTCATCGATCGCAGCGGCCAGCTCTCCTTCGGTCATTCCGCTCCGGTGGCGCTCGGGGCCTATGCCTCGGTGCTGCTGGTCACCTGGACGGGAATGGGCGTTGTCCCTTCTGCCTTGCTGGGTCTTGTGTTCGTGGCGCTGTTGGCGGCCTTGCTCGGATGGGTGATCCTGCGATTGAAGGGGGTCTACTTTGTGCTGGTCACCTTCGCGTTTGCAGAATTGGTGCGACTGGTCTTGCTGGATGCTGCGCCGATCACCGGCGGTGCAAGCGGTATCGCGGGCATCGCGCCCATGCAGATCGCCGGTTGGCTGTTCGATTCGCGCGAACGTTTCTATCTGCTGGCGCTGGTGATGGCGGTGGCTTCGCTTGGATTGATGATCTGGCTTTTCCAACGTCCTCTCGGCCATGCGATGGAAGCCGTGGCAGCCAATCCGGCATTGGCCGAATCGACGGGCATCAATGTGCTGCGCATTCAGATCGTGGCCTATGTGATCGGCTCCGTTCTGGCGGGAATGGGTGGCGTGCTGATCGCTCGCTATGTCGGCTTCATATCGCCCGAGTCATTCGGCACCAGCGCTTCCGTGGCGTTCATCACCATGCTGGTGATCGGAGGTCGCAAGTCGGTGTACGGCCCCGTGCTGGGCGCACTGGTGCTCACACCGCTGCCGGAGTTGTTTCGCGGCGCGGTGCAGACGCAGCACATGTTCTATGGCGCTGCATTGATTCTGATTCTTCGCTTTTTGCCGGGCGGCATTGCCAGTCTGGTGGGAATGCTGCGTTCCTCTCGGAGTTCTCAATGACAGCCATTTTGGAAGTAAAGGGGCTGGCCAAGCATTTCGGTGGCTTGGCGGCCGTGAAGAATCTGAGCTTTTCGATTCAACAAGGGCAGATTGCCGGTTTGATCGGTCCCAATGGGGCAGGCAAGACCACCGCGTTCAATTCCATCTGCGGAGTGCTGGCACCCACCAAAGGGCAAGTGCTGTTTGCGGGACAGGACATCACCGGCAAACGGCCCAGCGAAATTGTCTCTCGCGGCCTGGTGCGAACGTTCCAGTCGACCACCACCTTCGCGAATGAAACCGTGGAGCGCAACATCGAAAACGCTTTGCTGTCGCGCATCCGGGGATCTGCCCCGCAGGTGCTCATGCGCCGCAGCTCGGCGCTGCTGGCACGCGAGGAAGTGCAGGCCGAGATCGACCGCGTGATCGACATCGTCGGCATGCAGGAATGGCGGCACATGGAGGCGGGCACTCTGGCCTATGGCTTGCAGAAGAAGCTCGGCATCGCCATCGGTTTGGCCACACGGCCTTCGATGATGCTGATGGACGAACCGGCCGCAGGTTTGAATCACGAGGAGTGCAATGAGCTGACGCGCTTGCTGCGCCGCCTGCGTGATGAACATGGCATGACGATCTTGCTGGTGGAGCACCACATGGCCATCGTCATGGAGGTGTGCGAGCGCATTGTGGTGCTGGTGCATGGGGAAAAAATTGCAGAGGGAACGCCGGAGGAGTTGCGTGTGAATCCAGCCGTTGTCGAGGCTTATCTGGGAGCGCCCGAATATGCCCATGCTTGAAGTATCGAATCTGTGTGTGCATTACGGGAAGCTCGAAGCCGTTCGCTCCGTCAGCTTCGAAGTCAACAAGGGCGAGCTCGTGGCGCTCATCGGCTCCAACGGTGCGGGCAAGAGCAGCACCCTGAAGGCGATCGCGGGACTGGTGGCCAGCAGCGCAGGCAGCATCCGCGTGGAAGGCGACGAGGTGCAGCGCATGCCGACGGAGCAGCGCGTGCTCAAGGGCATTGCGCTGTCGCCGGAGGGCAGACGCCTGTTTGCGCGCATGACGGTGCAGGAGAACCTGCTGATCGGTGCACACACGGTCAAGTCGGAAGCCGAGCGGGCCGAAACGCTGAAGATGATTTATGAGCTTTTCCCGCGTGTGCAGGAGCGGCGTGCGCAATTGGCGGGTTCGCTTTCGGGAGGAGAGCAGCAGATGGTGGCGATAGGTCGCGCGCTGATGTCGCGTCCGCGCTTGCTGATGCTGGATGAACCGTCGCTTGGCATTGCACCCAAGGTGGTGGCCGAGATCGCCGATGCGATTCGCCGCCTGAATCAATCGGGCATGTCCATCGTGCTCGTCGAGCAGAACGCGCGGCTGGCGCTGCGACTGGCGCACAACGCCTATGCACTGGAGCATGGCGAGGTGGTCAAGTCGGGCAAGGGCGGCGAACTGCTCGAAGATCCATTTGTGCGCAAGGCTTATCTGGGAGTTTGAAAGATCATGCGAACCACTGAAAACGTTGCTACCGATCTGCTGCTCATCGAACACCAGCAGCCGTCGGCAGAATGGCTCAAGGCAAGCCGTGAAGAGGTGCTGGAGCCGGATCTCCCGATCATCGATGCGCACCACCATTTCTCCGAACACTGGGGCGGCTACTTCCCCGACGAGCTGCTGGAAGATGGTGCGGGGCATCGCATCGAATCCACGGTCTATGTGCAATGCGGCTGGAGTTATCGCAAGCAGGGCTCCGTTGCGTTGCAGCCCGTGGGAGAAACCGAATCCGTAGTGGCCATTACCAAGGACGCGAATCAGCGGCAGAAGAACACCCGGATCGCCGCAGGCATCGTGGGTTATGCCGACCTGCGTTTGGGCGAGGCGGTGAGTGAGGTGCTGGCCGCTCAGGTGGCTGCCGGTGATGGCCGTTTTCGCGGCATTCGCAACAGCGGCGCTTTCCATCCAACCTTCAAGCACGGCGTGCTGCCCCGCGCGATGCAGGGCCTGTATGGCGATGCGGCGTTTCGCGCGGGTTACGCGCAACTGGCACGGCATGGGCTGAGCTTCGACGCATGGGTCTACCACCCACAGATCAGGGAAGTGTTGGACTTGGCCAGTGCGTTTCCTGAAACGACGTTGGTGCTCGACCATATCGGCGGCGTGCTTGGCGTAGCAGACTACGAGGGCAGGGCGGACAGGGCGCGCTTGGAATGGCTGCCGTGGCTGAGGCATCTGGCCGAGTGCCCCAATGTGGTCGTGAAGCTGGGCGGTCTGGGCACAGCGGTTTTCGGCTATGGCTTTGCCCAGCGCGCACAGCCACCATCGTCGCAGATATTGGCCGATGCCTGGCGACCTTGGTTCGATCCGGTGATCGAGGCCTTTGGACCTGAGCGCTGCATGTTTGAAAGCAATTTTCCCGTAGACCGCAGCGCCGCAGGATATGGCGTGGTCTGGAATGCCTTCAAGCGACTGGCGGCGGGAGCGAGCGCGGAGGACAAGCACTGGCTATTCAAGGAAACGGCCGCGAAGGTCTATCGCCTCGGTGCTTGATGGAGCGGATTGGCTCAGCGACTTATCTCACTTGCGAGAGACCACATGCGTGATTCGAATGAAGAGCCCTTGCTCGAAGGGGCCACCGCAACGCTGGCGGCGTTTGCAGCGGACATGCGCTTCGACGATCTGTCTGCCGCAGCGGTTGCGCGGTTGAAGACAAGTCTTCTGGACAGCATCGGTTGCTGCCTCTACGGCATGACTCTGCCGTGGACTCAGCAGGTGCAGGCCATGGTGGAGGCGGAGCAGGCGACGCCCGTGTCGGCACTGTTCGGCACGGGACGCGCGACATCGGCGGCGGGTGCCGTGCTGGTCAACGGCACGGCAGGGCACGCTTTCGAACTCGACGACATCCACAAGGAGTCGATCCTGCATCCGGGCTCCATCGCCTTGCCGGTGGCAGCCGCATTGGCGCAAGCCCGCGGCAGTGCATGCAGCGGAAAGCAGTTTTTGACGGCGCTGGCCTGCGGTTACGAACTGGGCATCCGCGTCGGCAATGCGGCCACGATGAATCTGTTCTTTCGCGGTTTTCATCCCCAGGGGACCTCCGGTGTGTTTGTCGCCACAGCCACCGCTGGCTGGATGCTGGGGTTGGATGCCCGGCAGATGCAACATGCCTTGGGCATCGCGGGATCGCAAGCCGGCGGGCTGATGGCGGCGCAGGAGGGTGCCATGGTCAAGCGATTGCACGCGGGACGAGCGGCGCAAAGCGGCGTGTATGCCGCACAGTTGGCGCAACGCGGCTTCACGGGCATCGGCAATGTGCTGGAGGCAGCCTATGGTGGCTACCTGTCGAGCTACAGCGATCAGCCCAACGCGGACCGGTTGACACAGGGACTTGGGCACGAATGGGAGATCGAGAAGGTCGGCTACAAGCCGCACGCCAGTGTGACCAGCATTCACGCGGCCATGGATGCCTTGCGTGAGCTGATGGATTCCCACGCGCTCGATGCGACGGATATCGCTCTGGTGCGAGTCGGTGTGAGCCACATGACCTATGTGCACTGCGCCTGGCCCTATCAGGCCCAGGGCGTGACCGCCGCACAGATGAACCTGTTTTTTGGGCTTGCCGTGATCGCGCTCGATGGAGTCGCCTTCGTCGCGCAATACGACGAAGACCGGCTGGCCGACCCCGCCATTCTTGCGTTCATCCAACGCATCGAGGCCAGCGCGGATCCGGGAATCAACGCCATGGGAGCCGCGTATCGTCATGCCGCACGCGTTGAAATCACAACGCGCGACGGCAAGCGCCTGCATCACGAGATATTGCATCGCCGTGGAAGTCCCGAGAATCCGCTGTCGGCCTACGAAGTGGAGCAGAAGTTCCGCAATGTCGCGGCGGGCTGCCTGGCACCCTCCGCGATGGAGCAGATCATCCAGCAGGTCGAGTCCATCGAGCGCATGGAAAGTGTGGCATCTCTGCTTGAGTTGTTGGCGGCGGAAAGACCGGCGGAGTTTGTGAGATGAGTGGGATGCGGTTGCCTGTGTTCCGAGTGCGATTTCCCGCAGCGCCCCCACGCTTCATTTGACTGGCCTGCTCGGCCCTCTTGCGCTCGGCAGGGTCGATATAGTCAGTGATGGTTTTTTGGGCTGGCCCAAAAGGCGTGGTACATATCTTCATGGTGGCAAGCAGGCTTGAAACATGTCAAGCGCTGACACGCGACTGCATCGCGAATGGCACGAAGGTCTGGATTCTTCGCCAATCGCAAGACGTCGGGGTCGATGTTGGCGTTGGCTTTGTCGATGGCGACATGCACTTGATCTGGAGACCATGAAAGGCAGGCACCCATGAAAGTCAAAGTTCTCTGCTTCGGTGTTTCGCTCGACGGTTACTCGGCCGGTCCTTCTCAGGATCTGGAGAACCCGCTGGGCGTCGGTGGAACTGAGCTGATGGAATGGTTCTTCCCCACGCGGGTTTTTCAACAGATGATCGGCGGACAGCAGACCGGCGAAACGGGCATCGACAACCAGATGGCCGAGCAGGCCTTCGAGAACATCGGTGCGTGGATTCTGGGGCGCAACATGTTTGGCCCCATCCGTGGTCCCTGGCCCGATGACCAATGGAAAGGGTGGTGGGGCGACGAGCCGCCTTATCACGTGCCTGCGTTTGTGCTGACGCATCACGCGCGACCCATGCTGCGCATGCAGGGAGGCACGGATTTCCATTTCATCACGGACGGGGTGGCGTCGGCGCTGGCGCAAGCCAAAGCAGTGGCAGGCGGGCGCGACATTCGGATCGGCGGTGGGGCTTCCACCGTGCGCCAGTTTCTGCAGGCCCAGCTCATCGACGAGTTGCACCTTGCCGTGCGCCCCATCCTGTTGGGCTCGGGCGAGAATCTGTGGCAGGGCTTGGACATGCGCGCGCTGGGCTACAAGGTGCATGAGGTGGTGCAGGGCGAGCGCGCCACGCATGTGATGGTGCGCAGGAAGACGTAGCGGCACAGTCGGCTCTGTTCACTGGCATTTCTGGCACGCGGGATTCGGGATTCCGAGCCTCCTTGCAAAGGCGCTTGACTTGAAGTGCACTTCAAGTATCAGACTGCAGTCATTCCCGAGTCCAGAGGCATCACGCGGCAATCCGCTGCGGGACGGCGCTGTTCAGAACAGGCTGAAACAGTATCGAGCGCCGAGCACTGGCTCATGACTTCGTGATTGGCTCGCATGACACCACCCTCCCCAACTCCTTGGCGCTACATCGCTTTGGCGATTTTCGTTGCGGTGATCGCCGCGTTTCAGATCGGCAAGGCCATCATCGCCTTGCCGTTGCTGCAGGACGCGCCTTTGCATTTGAACCTGCGACAGACAGGGCAGGTGATCTCGGCGCTCGCCATCGTCGGCGCCGTGCTGGCGATGCCGCTTGGCGTGCTCATTGCGCGGGTCGATGCACGCAGGGTCCTCGTCGCGGGATTGGTGGTGATCGCATTGACCAGCGGGGTGGGTGGTAGCGCCCCCAGCGTCGGTCTGTTGCTTGCATCGCGGGTGCTTGAAGGCATTGCCGTGGTGACGCTGCTGATCTGTGCGTCCAGTGTGGTCGGGCGTCTCGCGTCGCCTGCGGACCGAGACCTGGCGATGGCGTTTTCCAGCACGGCGGTTCCGAGCGGCATCGCCTTGGTCCTGTTTGTGGCGACGCTGGTGTCTTCGCTCGGCATACCGCTGTCCTGGCAGGCGATCTGGCATGTCAATGCCGGGTTGGCCATGGCATGTGCGGTGGTGGTGCTGCTGGCATTGCCGCCGTTGCCTCCCGTCGCCTCGGCAAGCACGCAGCAGCACAGCATCTGGGACGCCATCCGCAGCGTAGGCAGATCACGCGGCGCGCAACTCATCGCGATCTGCTTTGGGCTCTATGCGATTGTCTACTTTGCCTTTTCCGGATTTCTGCCGCTGCTGCTGCGGGATCTGCTGGGACTGTCGCCCATTCAGGCGGGCTTTGTGAGCGCGGGCATCGTGGCTGCGAACGTGCTGGGCAACCTCTGTTCTGGCACGTTGATGCGCCATGGTATGCCGCCGCGCCGGATTATTTCTGGCTGCTTCAGCATTGCAGTCATCTGCATTCCGTGCCTGTTCTGGCTGAACCTGCCGCCGGGCGTTGCCATCGGTTTTGCGGTGGCGCTGATCGGCGGGATGGGCGGTGCCCCGGGTGCCATGACCGCCATTGCGCCGAGGGTGGCCCCGAGCCCCGCATTGATCGCGCCGACGATTGGCCTCATGATGCAGGGCAGCTATGTGGGGCAGTTGGTGGGCCCCCTTTCCGCTGGCGCGTTGGCCCAGGCGGGTGGCTGGTCGCTGGTGGCGTGGATGCTGTTGCCCATGGCCGTGGGCGGGGCGCTGTTGGCGCGCAAGCTTTGAACCGCCGTGCGCCCGGCGAGGTTTCCGGTCGCGTCATCCACCGTCCTCGACGGGCTTCAGCCTGTCCCCCAGCCACACGCGTGGGCCGGCGCCTTTCTCGGCGATGAAGTCCGCACGGTTGAATACGTTGCACACCTTCATCGACAGGCAACCGCAGCCAATGCAGTTCTCCAGACTTCGGCGCAGATGCGTGAGCTCCGCGATGCGCTCGTCGACGCGGTCGATCCAGGTCTGCGACAGGCTGTTCCACTCGTCACCCGTGGGCGCATGGTGCTTGGGCAGGCCTTCGAGTTGCGCGGCGATTTCCTCCAGTTGAAACCCCAGCCGCTGCGCAAACACGATGTAGGCCACACGGCGCAGAGCAGAGCGGCGATAGCGGCGATGCCCCGCCTGGCTGCGCACGGACTCGATCAAGCCCAGCGATTCGTAGTAACGCAGCGCCGACGCGTTGACGCCGCTGCGCTGCGCGATGGTGCCAATGGGCAGCAGCTCATCATCCCCAAAGCTCATGGTGATTTCCTGTTCATTGCTTGACTTGAAGCTCACTTCAACTTAAAGCTTGGATCGTTCGATCGCAAGAATCAGAGTGTCGAAAACAGAGGGGCCGAGTGTGCAATACCCTCGTCAAGGTCCTGATATTCTGGAGCAATGCGTGCGCGCCGTGCCCTTTCGGCAGGCGGGTTCAGCGCAACGCAGCGCGGGCCAAACACGAGTCCAGCAAATCAAACCACCTGCACGCCCAGCGAACTGATGATGGCTGCGGCTTGTTCGGTGGATAGGGTGCACCCTTTGAAGTGCTGCTGCAGATCGCCAACGGTCACCTGCCCCAGTTCCGTTGCGCAGAGATCGGCGCCTTTGAAATTCGCTCCTTTGAGGTTGGCATCCTGCAAGGACCCACCAGCGACCACGGCTGACGAGAAGTTGCATCCGCCCAGATCGGCACCCGTCATGTTGAGCCCTTCGACACGCTGCTTGCGGAACGAGACTCCGCGAAGGTCCGTGTGCACAAGGATCGAGCTCTTGAAATTCAGGCCCAGAGTCTGTGCGTTCAGAAACGTGGCACCCGTCAATTTGACATCGCGGAAAGAAGTTGCCGACAGCCGTGCACGCACCCAGGAGGAGTTGTTGTAGTCGCCGCCCTCGAAGCTGGCCTCGGTGAGATCGGCCATGTCAAAACGTGCCTGCGGTGCACTGCAACTCGCCCACCGAGTCCCCGACATGAGCGCCTTCTCGAACCGTGCTCGTGCGAATGTGCAGTCCACAAAGATGCTTCCCGCCAAGTCCAGTTCTCGAAGGTCGCAGTCATCGAAGCAGCATCCTTCGAAGGTGTTGGCCTGTCCTTTGCCCGTCTGGGCAAGTGCCCGTAGGTCCTCACGACTGAGGGTTTGGTGCGCGATGGTCGTCGGCGCGTTCATTTGAGTTTTCATGTCTGGTTGTCAACGCAGGCGTCTGCCGCAGGGTTGGGCAAAGCCTTGGATCGCTATGGGGAGTCCGGCAAAGTGTAAGCGTTGGGCCAGGCCCCCAAAGCCATCTGGAGACGCCGTACCCGACAGAAATTGTTGTCCACCCAATGCTTCGGCGATCTGCCCCATGGCATCGACTGCATGGCGAGTTTTTGATACCGGCTTTTTGCGCTTGCGTCTTCGCTCATTCTGGCAAGCTGGATTGCATGGCCCTCTCCGGTATCAAGCCACATCGGCCACCCGAGCTACAGCCAGCCCGCGCGACGGAAGCGGTAGTAGACGTAGCTGCACACGCCGATGATGAGCAGGAGTGCGGCGGGGTAACCGTATTGCCACTTCAGCTCCGGCATCTGCTCGAAGTTCATGCCCCATATGCCGACAAAGGCGGTGCTGATCGCAAAGATACTGGCCCACGCGGCCAGTTTCTTGGTGACATCGTTTTCGTCGATGGTCACCAAGGCCAGATTGACCTGCATGGCCGTCGAGATGGTGTCGCGCATCCCGTCAATGAGCCCGTTGATGCGGACCAGGTGGTCGGCGACATCGCGGAAATAGTCCTGGGACTCGGCGCAGATTTGCGGTACACGTCCACCGTGGAGCTTGCTCACCGCCTCCAGAAGCGGAGCGACGGCATGCTTGAGGACCACCGCGCGCTGCTTCAGGTCATAAAGATGCTTGATGCTTTCGCGGGCCGCACGTTGCGTGAATATCTGCTGCTCGACATCTTCGAGCTCCGATTCGAGTGCCTCGATGATGGGAAAGTAGCGATCCACCACGGCGTCCATCAATGCGTAGAGCACGAAGCCTGCGCCGTGTCGAAGCAGCTCGGGCTCGCGCTCGCAACGGTCGCGAACTCCCAGAAAGCCCTGCTTGCTGCGGTTGCGCACCGACAGCACGTAGTTCGGGCCGACGAAGACATCCACCTCGCCCAGATTGAATTGGCCGGGGTGATCGGAGTCGGGCTCCAGCAAGTGCATCACCGCAAACAGCGACTGACCATACTCCTCGATCTTGGGCCGCTGATGTCCGTGACGAGCATCTTCCACGGCCAGTTCGTGCAGGCCAAATTCTTCGCGCATCTCGTCGAGCTCATCCGGCGTCGCATCCGTCAGAGCCACCCATGCAAAACAGCCGGGGCGCGCAACGTACTCGCTGATCTCAGCGACAGGAATATCCGCCAGCTTGGAGCCGTTTTCGTAGACAACACAGTTGATCAGCATCGGGATCCTCTTGGGGCGTTCGAAAGTTTCCAATGGTGCCACGCAATGCTGTCAGGCGACGGCTCAATAGACGTCGCGGCGGTAGCGACCCTCAGCGATCAGTTGCTCCACGCCGGTTTCACCGAGCAGTTCCCTCAGTACCGTGTCCACGCCAGTAGCCATTCCGTCGTAACTCCCGCAGACGTAGATGACGGCGCCGCACTGCAGCCACTCTTGCAGCGCGCCGGATGCCTCGCGCAGCGCGTCCTGCACATAGCGGCGAGGAAGTTCCGGGTTCGGGTGTGGGTCGCGGGAGTAGACAAAGTCGGCGCGTTCGATGTGACCACGCGACTGCCACGCACTGACCTCGTCATGTGCACAAGCATCGTACGCATGCTGCCGCTCACCGAACACGACCCAGTTGTTGAAATGTCCATTGCGCATGCGATGCAGCAGATGCGCGCGCAGGCCCGCATAACCGGATCCGTTGCCCATGAAAATGGCGGGCCGTGCAGGGTGGTCGTGAGGCGCGAAGGACGGGTTTTCGACCAGCCGGAGTTGAATCTTGCTGCCCAACTTGGCATGTCGGGTGAGCCAGCCGGAAGCCAATCCGAGCGTGGGTTCTTCGTTGGCTGGAGCGTTCAGAACAGTCTGGCGCACCCAGAGCTGGATGCGTCCGTCCTCAGGAAGTGAGGCCACGGAATAGCTGCGTGGCGCAGGTGGCGGCAATAAGCTGTCTGCAGGCGGTGGAGGCAAGATGTCCACCAGTGCACCGGGCTGCCAGCTCGCAGCCGAGCCATGACTGGGTTCCAGCTCGATCCTGAAAAGCGGATTTCCGAGGCTGCCCGGATTGCAATGCGTGCGCTTTGCCAATGTCCAGGAGTCAAATGCGACCTCTTCCGAAGCGCTTTCGTTTTCCGTGGCCGCACCCCATTGACTGGAAATGTTCGTGCTCCAGTCCTGCCAGGCCTGATCCTCTTCGCCGTCCATGGTGATGGGGGGAAACAGGGGTTGAGCGCCGAGGCGCTGCAACTGCTCCGCGAGCGACATCCCGAATCCGCAGAACGCCGCGTATTGCCGATCGCCCAATGCGAGTAGACCGAAGCGCTGGTGCGAAAGGGGATTGCCCGAGGTCTGCTGCAGATGACGCGCGAATCGCTTGGCCACATCTGGCGGCTGGCCATCGCCGAAGGTGCTGGCGATCCAGAGCACTTGCGAGAACCGTTGCAGCGTCTGCAGATCCAACGCGGCGATGGGCAGCAGTTGCGCTGCCTTGCCTGCGTTGCGAAGCCGGGCAACGGTTCGTGCTGCAAGCTGTTGTGCGTGTCCGGCCTGGCTTGCGTGAATCACGACAATGGCTTGGACCGTCCCGTCTTCTGCCACTCCGGCATCTCCAGCCAATGTTGCTTGCTCTTCTCGAGCCGCACGGGCTTTCTTGCGGCGGTCCAGATACAGCATCCAGCCGGTGATCGCAAACAGCGGAAGCATAAAGGCCGCGAGCGTGACGATGATGCGTCCTGTGATACCAAAATAGGTGCCGGTATGCAGTGGATACAGCGCGAGCAGGGCGCGGCGACCTGCTGGCAGATCGGCGAATCGCTCATCGCGCTGCACGGTGCCGTCGAGCTTCACACCCAATTGATTGCGCGCGCGGTTGTGCGGGGCGGTGGTGTCAAACCATTGAATCTGAACGGCTTGCCCGGAGCGCATGGGCACACGCACTTGCGCGAACTGCCAGGTGCCAGCCAGTTGCGTGAAGGCGTTCCAAGCGGGTTCAAGCGCCGCTCCTTCGATCGGCGTTTGGGGAGTCTTTCGAGCGGCTTCCTGCGCGGCCTGTGTCTCGGCTCTGGCGGCGGAGCGCGAGGGCGCTCCCATCATTTTGTCCACGGGGGCGCGTACTGCATCAAATGCCCAGTACACGCCGGTGAGCGTGAGCATCACATAGACCACGAGCGCCCAGGTCCCGGCCACGGAATGCAGCCCCCACAGAAACGGACGGCCTTTGCGGTTCACGTTGAACGTGAGCCATGTGCGCCATGAAAATGGTTTCGCAGGCCAGCGAAGGTACAGGCCAGAGAGCGACAGAAAAAGCAGACAGAACGCCAAGCTGCCTGTGACGGACTTGCCGTCGTCACGCGGCAGCAAAAGCCAGCGATGCAGGCGTTCCACCCATTCGAAGAACGCTTCGCCATGCTGCTCCGGCAACACCTTGCCGCTGTACGGATCCACAAAGACGACTTCGCCGCGTCGTTGTCCCGGCTCGGGTGCGAAGCTCAGTTGAGCGCTGCGTCCTGGCTCGGCGTGCACGGTGATGCGGTCGATCCGGCGCCGCTCGCCAGTGGCCTGTACCGCCTGCATCAAGGCGGGTGGAGAGAGCACGGGCGCATCCCGATGCGGCACGCTGGCCGTGCCCGGATTGAGCCAGTCCAGCACTTCTTCATGAAACGAATACACCGCTCCCGACAGGCCGATCAACACCACCACCGTGCCAGCGGTGATACCGACGAACCAGTGCAACTGAAACCAGATTCTCTTCAAACTCCACATATCGCTGTCCCGTATCTACGCACTTGCCCACACCATTCAAAAATCGACGACAGCGCGCAGCACGGCCTGGCGACGCTCGCCCAGCGACACATAGATCGGACTGCCCGATGAGGACACGTAGTTCTTGTCGAAGAGGTTCTTCACATTGAGCTGGAGCTTGACCATGCGCCCGGACCATGGGCGCTCCCAGCTCACGAAGGCATCCGCCACGCTGTAGCCGCTGTTCTCGAAGGTGTTGGCGGCATCGCCTGCGCGCTTTCCCACATGGCGCAGACCTGCGCCCGTGCGCCAACGGCCTGCCGATGAGGCGGGCAGATCATAGGCCGCAAACAGCGACGCTGTATGACGTGCCACATTGGCCAGGCGATTGCCTTGGTATTGCGGGTCATCGGTGACCGACGCGTCGGTGTACGCATAGGTGCCGATGAGTTGCCACTGCTTGCCCAGACGACCGGCAGCATCGAGCTCCAAACCGCGCGAGCGGGCACCGCCGACGGCGCGTGCGTAGTTTTGGCCGGCAATGGTTTCGGTCACCACCACGTTGCGCTTCTTGATGTCGTAGAGGGCGGCGGTGGCCGTTATGCCTGCGGGCGTTTCCCATTTGGTGCCCAGCTCCCAGGCCTTGGCTGTTTCGGGCGGCAGGGTGCCGATCACGTTGCCGATGCTGCTTTGCGGCTTGAACGATTCGCTGTAGCTGCCGTAGATCGACCAGTGCTTGCCGGGCTGCCAGACCAAGCCCGCGCGCGGCACGAACTGGGTGCCATCGGACTCGCTGCCCACCACAAATGGACGCCCCTTGCCTGCGATCTGATCGTAGCGCTGCCAGCGTCCGGCGAGCTGCACAATCCATTGCTCGGACAGCCGCATCGAGTCCTGAGCGAACAGCGCCTGCTGGCGAATCTTGTCGCGCTGGTCACTTTGCGCCGCGTCCACGTTGGTGGAGTTGGGCATGAGACCGTAGACCGGGTCATGCACATTGAAGCCACCGGCGTTGCTGCCACGGATGAGATCGCGGCGGTAGATGTTGCTGTCCTCGGCATCGAAGCCAGCCAGGATGTCATGCCGGATGCTGCCGGTCTGGACATTGCCCTGCAGGTTGAACTGGGCCACGTGCTGCTGGCTCAGCGCACCGCGCGTGCCATCCGGGCGGCGCGTAAGCACGCCGGTTGTCGGGTTCAGCGACACGGGACGCGCTTGGTAGTCGTCGTAGCGATTGCGGTTGTAGCTGTAGGCCGTGTTCAGCTTCCATTGCGGGTTGAGTGCGTGCTGCGCCTGCACGGTGAAGAAGTCCGAGTCGCCGATCGTGCGGTTGTAGGCTTCATCAAAGCGCTCACGGCGGTTGGTGTTCACAGGCTTGCCGGTGCGCGAGTCGATCACGGTGCCGCGATCAAAGGGCTGTTCATACTCGGTATGCTCGTACGACACACGCACATAGGTGTCGCGGCCATACCAGGCCAGCGAGGGCGCAATGACAGTCTGCTTGTTCTTCCCGAAATTGCGCCAGTAGTCCACATGGCTGGTGTCCGCAATCAGACGATAGGCGAGCCCGTTGTCGCCCAACGGCCCCGTCAAATCCATGGAAGCACCACCGCCGCCGTAGCTGGACACCGATGCCCCCACCTGACCTGCAAAGCTGAGCTGCGGCTTCTTGGTCACCATGTTGATCACGCCGCCTGGATCCATCGTGCCGTAGAGCACGGAGGAGGGGCCCTTGAGCACTTCCACGCGCTCGGTGGTGAAGGTCAGATTGCGAGCGAGCACCGTGCGGATGCCATCACGCAGGATCGAACCATCACGGTTGAAGCCAAAGCCGCGCTTGATCACCGCGTCCTGCGTTCCGCCCAGCGTGTTGGCCTGGGTGATGCCGCTCACGTTGAACAAGGCGTCGTCGATGGAGCGCACCATCTGGTCCTGCAGCACCTGCGCCGGGACGACGGCAATGGCTTGCGGCACGTCGCGCAGAGGTGCATCCGTACGCGTGGCGGTGGTGGCGCTTTTGGGCTGGTACCCGTCTTCCTGCGCCTTCTCCTGCACGATCACTTGCGGCAGGACCGCTTCCGCAGGTGCATCTGTCGTGGTGTTCTGGGCTTGCACGGGCAGTGCAAGAATGGCAAGCGCCATGCTGGACAAGGAAAAAACGGAAGTGGCGAGTCTGCGCATGATGTGATTGCCATCTGTTGGATGGCCCTTGGTAAGCTGAAAAGAAGCAAGCAGAAAACCCGATCAACGCAAAAGGCCCGCACGCTCAAAAGTGCAGGCCTTGTTCGTTCGACTGTGTTTTGCGACCTCAGAACGCGTAGCGACCTTGCACGTAGAAGGTGCGCGGCGCACCCACCATGCGGCCCGGGTTGCCGTCCACATTGCGTGTGTAGTAGCGCTTGTCGGCGAGGTTGTTCACGCCCACCAGAATTTCCGTGCCCTTTTGGCCGGGAACCTTCCAGCCCACTTGGGTGTTCCAGAGACGGAAGCCGGGGATGCGGCCGACATTGGCGCTGGCGGACTCGGTCACTGTGTTGGCGGTGTCGGAGAACTGGCTGCTTTGATGGGTGCTGGAGAGATTGAAGCTCCATGCATCGCGCTCGTAGCGTGCACCGATGGTGTCGGTATTGCGCGAATAGAACGGCACGTCCAGACCCGCGGTGGTGCCGGACTTCTGGATCGCCTTGGTGTAGGTGTAGTTGCCATACACGCTCGCACCGGCCAGAGGACCGCTCTTGTCGAAGGCATATTCCAGCGCGAGCTCGATGCCCTCGTGCTTGGTGGCACCAATGTTCGCAAACACGGCTGGCGTGACGCCTGGCACTTGCAGAATCTGGTTGTCAAAGCGCATGTCGAACACCGTGGCTTCGGCGCGCCATTGGCTGTCCTGCCAGCGTGCTCCGATTTCCTTGGTCTTGGCGACTTCAGGGCGCAGCGGGTTGGCTGCGGTCTGCGAGTTGAGCTGAATGTTCTGCACCGGCCCGAACGACGTCGTGTAGTTGGCAAACACCGTCACGGCAGGATTTACCAGATACGACACGTTGATCGATGGTAGCCACTTGTTGTTGCCGGTGTCGAAGCTTTGAGCGCCCGAGCGATCGTCGCGATGGGTGTCGATGTGCTCGAAGCGCACGCCCGGTGTGATGCGCCATGGGCCGATTGCGATGCGGTCATCGATGTAGAACGCGTGCGCATCAGTGGCGTTGTCGAACGAGGTGGTTGGGCCAAAGGCACGGGTCGAGAGTGTCTGGATGAAGCTGTTGTCGTCCCCGCGCTCGCGAATGTAGCGGTAGCCGACCGTCACGTCGTTGGTGACTGCGCCGAGCTGGAAACGCTGTGTGTAGCGTGGCTCGATGCCAAGCGTCTGGTAGTTGCGCGGCTGGTAGGTCAATTGCGTCTGCGCGGCATTGATCAGGCGGCTCGAACGCGTGCTGTCGTTGTAGTACGCGCGGACCTCGAACTCCTGCGTGTCCGAAATCGTGTTGACGTAGCCGAAATCCATGCCCTTGCGCTCGCCATCCCACTGATCGGTGGGACGGGTGTTCTGGAACGGGTTGGCCTTGTACTGCGCCACGGTCAGACCACCTGGGGTCTTCGAGCGCACGTCGTAGTAGGAGACCTTGCCGTAGATTTCGGAGCTGGGCGTGAGTTCGTAGTGGAACTTGAGAGCCACGTCGTTCAGACGCTCGTCGCTGTTTTTGCGCCACTCCGACCCTGCCATGCCGGAGTACATCAGCGCCCAGCCAAAGCCGTTGTCGAGTTGCGAGCCAAGGAAGGTGCTGTAGAGCGTGTTGCTCTCACCGCCTTTGCCGAAGTGGTTGTGTCTCACGGTCACATCGCCGGTCAACTCTTGGCTGCTGGGGATGGCCCGTGTCTTGAAGTTGATGATGCCGCCCACGTTCTGCGGACCATAGCGCACCGCGCCGCCACTGCGCACAACGTCGATGGACTCCATGTTGGCAAGGCTGATGGGCGCAAACGAGAGTTGCGGCTGACCATAGGGCGCGACGGCCAGAGGAACGCCATCGAGCAGCACGGTCGAACGAGGCGAGTAGCGGCCCGTGAGCCCGCGCACGCCAATGTTGAGCGACACCGCACTGCCAGCGGTGCCGGAATTGTCCGTCGATTGCACGCCCGGAATGCGGCGCATGGCATCGCCGATGCTGCTCGCTCCGGTGCTCTGGATCACCTGCTTGTCCATGACGGTGCGTGCACCTGGGAAAGTCTTGAGACCATTCTGCAGACCGGTGCCGAGCCAGTCGCTGGAGACCTGGATGGTCTCCAGTGTGTTGTCGGCCGTTGCGGCCTGCGCTTCAGGTGCTGGCGTGCTCTCGCTGGCTGGAGCCGGTGCTTGCGGCGCTGTCTGCGCCGACGCTTGCGTGAACGACAACAGGCCGGTCAATGCCGCAACGGCCAGTTGAGTGGGGGTAAGAGAGGTGGGATGAGGCGACGTCCGAGCCGATCTGGGAGCGACGGAAACCGAGCGTTGGAGGGAGCTTTGGAAGGAGGGCATGAATTCTCACCTGACATGCAGTCGCAGATGCCTGTAGCGGCACGTTGTACGGCATTCGCATTATTTGAATGAGAATCGATTTTATTCTTAAAAATAGTAGCGATCTATTGAAAATCCATTTTTCAATTAAGTCGCTATAGAGCGTCTTTGTGAAAATACGTCAAATGTCGCGGACAAACAACGAGGAATGACTGTCGGCAATCCGATGTTTGTTGCAAGAAAGTGTGGACTGGCTTTCGATGCAGTCAAAACTTCAACTTGGCAAGCGAACCCACGATCAGCGAATCCACGCCTTCCAGAAACTCCGCTTCCATCTCGGCCTCTTCAGCGGTCAGATCGGATGCGATGACGGGCTCCAGTCGCGCCGCCGAGTAGACGGTGTCGGCGGCCGAGATGCAGAAGAACGTCACGGTCGCGAGCAGCCAACGTGACTGCTCCTTGCTGATTCCGTAGGCCTGGGCGATGTGTTCCTGGTGCGCGTCGATCTTCTCCAGCATGGCGGGGGTGGCGGCCAATCTGCGGATCACGTAGGGCGTCACGCCGGGATGGGCCTTGACGAACTCCCTCACGGATGTGGTGAACACGTGCATGTATTCCTGCAGGCTCACCCGCTGGGGGTTGGTGGCCTGCGGCAGTTTCCAGCGGCTGAAGATTTCTTCGGCGACCAGGTGCTTGAGCGCTTCGAGGCTCGGCACATGCTTGTAGAGCGCCATGTGGCTCACCCCCAGAGCCGCAGCCACTCCCACGAAGGTGATCTGCGGCAGACCGATGTCGATACCGGCGTCCGCAATCTTTTCTCGGGTGATGGTGCGCGGTCGACCGCGTGTGGATGGCTGCTTGCTTGCGGGCATGTGAATTCCGTTGGGGATGTTGATTGTCGTGCATTCACGTGGACTGGCTGAGGCCAAACGGTTTGCGCGCTTGAATTAGTTTAGTATCATGCAACTAATTCGTGTTTCCATTTCGATCTGTCCTGACGGATCGATGCTGACCATCCCCTTTTTGCCTCGCATGAGTACCCAAGACGCGGTTGCAGGAGCAACCAAAGAACCCGGCCCGATCACGCGGATATTGCGGCCCATTCGTGGTCGGTTGATGGCTGCCGCAGCGTTGGCAGCGTTGGGCACCATGCTCACGTTGGTGCCGCTGGGGGCCATTGCGCACATCGCCAGCGATGCGCTTGCGGGTACGGAAAGTGATGTCTGGCGCGTTCTGGGTATCAGCATCGGGGCCATGTTTACGGGCATGGTGTTGGTCTTCGCGGGCGAGCTGCTCGCGCATCTGGCGGACAACAGCCTCACCAGCGATCTGCGCATGGCCGTGGCCCGTCGGCTGTCTCGGGTGCCGCTGGGCTGGTTCGTCAATCGGTCCTCGGGCGAAGTCAAGCAGGCCATGCAGGACGACATCGCCACGCTGCACAGCCTGACCGCGCATTTCTACACAGCGGTCGGCCGTGCGGTGGGCGCCATCGCAATTTCGGCCATGTACATGTTGGTGCTCGATTGGCGCATGGCGCTGATTGCGCTTCTGCCATTTCCCGGCTTTTTTCTGTTCCTCAAGAGAGCCATGAAGGCCGGTGGCGCGAACATGCAGGAGTTCATTGCCCGGCTCGGGCGCATCAACACTGCAACGGTCGAGTTCGCGGGGGCCATGCCGGTGGTCAAAGCGTTTGGTGATGGCGGGCAGGCGCATGCGGGCTTTCGCGATGCCGTCGATGCCTTTGCACAGGCCTTCACCGATTTCACGCGGCCGCTCGTGATCGCGATGGCCCATGCCCATGCCTTGATCGCACCTGTGACGGTGTTGGGTGTGGTGCTGGCCAGCGGCACATTGTTTGTCGGCATGGGATGGATGACTGCCGCGCAGGTGTTGCCGTTTGCTTTGGTGGCTCCGGGGATCTGTGCACCGCTGTTGTTGCTGCATACCTTGCTGCACGATCTGCAAAGCGCTGCGGGCGCTGCCCAGCGCGTGATTGCCTTGCTGGACACTCCGGCTCTGCCGCAGCCCGCACCCGATCAGCGGCAAGTGCCTCAGGGCCACGAGGTGCGCTTCGAGCAAGTGAGCTACGGCTACGCGCAAGGGCATGCGGTGATTCGCGACATCAGCGTGGACCTTCAACCTGGAACGGTCACTGCCGTCGTGGGTCCATCGGGCGCTGGTAAATCGACGCTGGCGCGCCTGCTGTTGCGCTTCTTCGATCCCACGCAGGGGCGCATCACGCTTGGTGGCGTTGATCTTCGGAACATGGACAGCGCAGCGCTCTATCAACGCGTTGGTTTCGTCCTTCAGGAGGTGCGGCTGATTCACGCCAGCGTGCGCGAGAACATCGCACTGGGACGCAAGAATGCCAGTCAGCAGGACATCGAAGCCGCAGCACGCGCGGCCCACATCCATGAGCGCATTCTGGCCCTGCCGCGCGGCTATGACTCGGTGGTGGGAGAGGATGCGCAACTCTCTGGTGGGGAACGCCAGCGCGTGAGCATCGCGCGCGCCGTGCTGCTAGATCCCCCCGTTCTGGTGCTGGATGAAGCAACCGCATCGGCCGACTCGGAGAACGAAGTGGCGATTCAGGAAGCGCTGTCGCGCTTTGCACGGGGCCGCACCTTGCTGGTGATTGCCCATCGACTCGACACCGTCATGCATGCGGACAGGATTCTGGTGTTGGAAAACGGAGCGATCAGCGAGCAGGGAAACCATGCCGAACTGATGGCCCAAGGCGGCCTCTATGCACGGCTTTGGCGGATGGGCGGATACGCAATGTCTTCGCAGAAGGTGGGCTCCCCATGCTGAGTACCTTGGTGCGTTTGCTCGGGGACGACACGCGGCTTCTGCGTCGATATGTCCGGATGGCGCTGGCCTACGGGGTACTCTGCGGGCTGACGGTTGCCGCTCTGGTGCCGCTGCTCACCGGCCTGCTGCATGGTGATGTCGATGCAGCGTTGCCGTGGCTGGGTGCTTTGATGGCGGGTGTGCTCGTGTCGTGGATCGCCCGCCGCCATGTCGAACAGGCGGGTGTGGGAGTCGGTGTGGCCGTGCTTCAAAGTGGTCGGCATCGTCTGGGCGCGCATGCGGCGCGGCTGCCGGTGGGTTGGTTCACGCCGCAGAACACCGCGCGCATCGGGCATGTCGTCACGCAGGGAATGATGAGCGTGGCGCAACTTCCCGCTCATGTGTTCACGCCCCTGATCTGCAGTGTGGTGATGCCGCTGGTGATGGTTGTGGTGCTGTGGACGCTCAAGCCCATGCTTGGCATCGTCGCACTGGTGGCGTTGCCCTTGCTCGCAGGCGTGTTCGCACTGACATCGCACATGGCGCGTCGCGCCGACGCCGCGTTCCAGAAAGACTTTGCCCAATCGAGCCAGCGCATGGTGGAGTTCGCGCAGGCCCAATCAGTGCTGCGCGCGTTCAATGGCGAGGGCGCAAGCACCCGGTTTCTGGAACAGGCCGTGGAGCAGCAGCGGCAATCGGGTCTGCGACTGATTGTGCTGTCGGCCCTGTCCGCCGTGCTCAACGTCTGGGCTGTGCAGGCGGTGTTTGCAACGCTGCTGATGGCAGCGGTGTGGTGGCTGATGAACGGGGCACTCGGTGCAGGTGAGGCTGTTGCGGTCGTCGTCTCCATGCTGCTCATCGTTCGCTTCATCGAGCCCTTGCTGGAGGTGGCCGGATACGCCGAAGTGCTGCGCAGTGCGCGCGGGCAACTCGATGCGGTGCAGGCGATTGTCGATGCGCCGACTTTGCCGCAGCCCGACACGCCGCAAACCCCTCGAGATGCCTCGGTGGATCTGCAGGCTGTGCACTTTCGATATGCGCCCGAAGAGGAGGATGTGCTGCAAGGCGTGAACCTTCACGTGCCCGCTGGCAGCATGACGGCGCTGATCGGCTCGTCGGGGTCGGGCAAGTCCACGGTCATGCGCCTGATTGCGCGTTTCTTCGATGCGGGCCATGGCAGCGTGCGGATGGGCGGTGTCGACGTGCGTCACATGACCGACGAACAATTGGCCGCTCAGATCAGTCAGATCTTTCAGGACAGTTATCTGCTCGGCGGCAGCATTGCCGACAACATCCGCATGGGCAAGCCGGGAGCCACCGATCAAGAGGTCCTGCAGGCCGCGCAGCAAGCGGGTGTCGCTGAAATCATCAGGCTTCTGCCCGAAGGGCTGGACACGCAGGTGGGCGAGGGTGGGGCGCGGCTTTCCGGTGGCGAGCGCCAGCGCATTGCCATTGCACGAGCCTTGATCAAGAACGCTCCGATTCTGCTGGTGGACGAAGCCACGGCGGCGCTCGATGCCGAGAATCAGGCGGCGATCGCGCTGGCACTTGAACGCTTGCGCGGTCGGCGCACGCTGATCGTGATCGCGCACCAACTCTCCACCGTGGCCATGGCCGATCAGATCGTGGTGCTCGAAGAGGGCCACGTCGTGGAGCACGGATCGCCCGCGCAGTTGCTGCAACAAGGCGGCCGCTATGCGCAGTTCCTGAACCAGCGAAAAGCCTCGAAAGGCTGGCGCATTGCGTCGGTGCTCAAGGATGGGGAGCCCGGTTGATGCGTGCGCGCGGGGGGATACTTTTCGCGGTGCTTTGCCTTGCGTCGTTGCTGCTGGGGGCGCGGCAGATGGCGTGGTCGCAGCTGTGGACGTTCTCGGGCGACGCCTGGCTGACGCTCACCGCCAGTCGCCTGCCGCGACTCGCCGCGCTGATTCTGACGGGCGTCGGGCTGGCCGTGTGCGGCGTGATCCTGCAGCACATCGTGCGCAACAAATTCGTCGAACCAGGAACGACCGGCGGGCTGGATGCGGCCAAGCTGGGCATTCTGGTTTCGTTGACCGTGGTGCCAGCCGCCAGCACCACCAGCCGGATGCTGTTCGCGCTGGTTTTCTGTCTGGCCGCGAGTCTGCTATACGTTGCCATCATTCGACGCATCCGGTTTCGCAATACGGTGCTCGTCCCCGTCGTCGGCCTCATGTACGGCAGCGTGCTCAGTGCGATGGCCGAGTTCTACGCATATCACCACAACATCCTGCAAAGCATGCAGGGCTGGTTGCTGGGCGACTTCTCGCGCATCGTGCAAGGGCACTACGAAATCCTCTACATCATCCTGCCGGTCGTCGTTCTCGCCTATGTCTACGCCCACCGTTTCACGGTGCTGGGCATGGGCGAAGACATGGCCGCAAGTCTGGGCCTGGGATACGCCGCAACCGCCATGGTGGGGCTGATTCTGGTGGCCGTGACGGTCTCTGCCACCGTCATCGCCGTGGGGGCGATTCCGTTCATCGGGCTCGTCATTCCCCAGTGGGTTGCGATGCGGCGCGGTGACAACCTCCAGCGCACATTGCCTTTGGTGGCGCTGGGCGGCGCTTCGCTGCTGCTGGCTTGCGACATCGTCGGGCGTTTGCTGATCCACCCATTCGAAGTGCCCATCGGGCTCACGGCTGGGGCCGTGGGCGGCATGCTGTTCCTCGTGCTGATACTGCGGGGCATTCGGTGATGCGTGCCAGCACCCGTTGGAGCGTGGCCATGGGGCTGTCGCTCATCGTTTTGGCGGCCACTTTTGTGTTGTGGGGCTCGGGCCTGGACCTCGACTATGTGATTCCCAAGCGATTGGTCCGACTTGCGGCGATGGTCGTTGGCGGCATCTGCGTGGCCGTGTCGGCCATCATTTTCCAGACGTTGGTGGGCAACCGCATTCTGACTCCCGCCATCATGGGCTACGAGGCCATCTACCTGCTGTGGCAGTCCATGCAGCTTTTGCTGCTCGGAACGCACGGCCTGGCCATGCTCGGGGTGCAAGGCAATTTCTTTGTCTCCATAGCGTTGATGCTGGGCTACTCATGGCTGCTGAACCGGTGGTTGCTGCGTCGGGGCAGGGGCGATGTCTATGTCCTGCTGTTGCTTGGGTTGGTGCTGACCATGGTGATCGGCACGTTCACCCAGTTTGTGCAATTGCGCATCAGCCCCGGCGAGTTTGCCGTGTTTCAGGGACTGAGCTATGCCTCGTTCAACCGCGCCCGACCGGAGACGCTGATGTACGCAACGCTGGCGGTGGTGGCTGTCAGCGTGGTGCTCTGCCGCACGTTGCCGGTGCTCGATGTGCTTGCGCTGGGCCGAGATCAGGCGATCTCGCTGGGTGTGCCGCAGCCCGCCTATCTGCGGATCCATCTCGCTTCGATTGCCGTGCTGGTTGCGGTCTCCACCAGTCTCATCGGCCCGACGGCATTCATGGGCATCTTCGTCGCCAACATCGTCTTCGCGCTGGCCCCCGGCGCCCGGCACCGGCAGTCACTGCCGCTTGGCAGTGCCGTGGCCATCGGAATTTTTCTCATCGCTCAACTGCTCGTCGAGCATGTCTTCAACTACAAGACCACCGTCAGCATTCTCGTCAATCTGGTGTGCGGCGTGTACTTTCTCGCGCTGATCCTGCGTGCGCGAGGCAATCCATGATCACTGTCCGCCATCTTCAAAAATCATACGGTGACAAGACCGTTCTTTCCTCCGTGAACGCGGAGTTTCCCGCGCAACGCGTCACCTCGCTGATCGGCCCGAACGGCGCTGGCAAATCCACCTTGCTGATGCTGATGGCCCGTTTGCTGGAGCCAAGCGGTGGCGTGATCGAGCTGCAGGGGCGCAGCGTCGCGGACATCCGGACGGCCGACTACGCCAAGCGTGTCGCCACGTTGCGCCAATCGCCGGGTTTCAACATGCGGCTGACGGTGCAGGAACTGGTGGAGTTCGGTCGCTTTCCGCACAGCCGGGGCGCACTGACAGCCGAGGATTTGCGCGCGCGAGATGACGCCATTGAATTTCTGTCGCTCGACTCCCTGCGCCATGCCTACATCGATGAGATCAGCGGTGGTCAGCGCCAGATGGCTTTTCTTGCCATGACCATCGCGCAGCAGACCGATGTGCTGCTGCTCGACGAGCCGCTCAACAACCTCGACATGAAGCACGCGGTGCAAATCATGCAAGCGCTGCGTCGTTTGTGCGACGAGCAGGGCCGCACCGTGATTCTGGTGATTCACGACATCAATTTCGCGGCCAACTATTCGGACCACATCGTCGCGCTCAAGGACGGTGCTCTGCATTTCAGCGGACGGACAGATGAGGTCGTGACCGAGGCGCGTCTGTCCGGTCTGTACGAACTCGATTTCGAGATCACCCGAAACGCGCGCGGCTGCGTCTGCAACTACTTCAACTCCACAGGACCCAAGGGAAATCGATCATGAAACTGGCCCGCAGACAATTCGTGCTCTCGACAGTGGGTGGCGCTGCGCTTTGCAGCCTGCCCAGCGCCGCAGGCGCCTACGAACCGATCACCATCCAGCACAGGATGGGCACCACCATCGTCAAACGGCTGCCGCAACGTGTGGCGGCGCTGGAGATGAACGAGGTGGATTTTCTCGATCAACTCGGCGTGCCGGTGGCGGGCATGGTCAAGGACTATGTGCCGCATTTTCTTGCCAAGTACAAGGCCGATGCCAAGGTCCAGGATCTCGGCGCCATCGTGCAGCCCAACCTCGAACGCGTGCATGCGCTGCGGCCTGACCTGATTCTGATGACGCCGATTCAGGCCAATCACTATCAGGAACTCACCGAAATCGCTCCCACGCTGCACTACGACGTGGATTTCAAGAACAGCGAGAAGGGACACATCGACGTCGTCAAAACCCACCTGCAGATGCTGGGTCGCATCTTCGAGAAGGAAAGTCTCGCCAAGGACAAAGCTGCAGCGCTGGACGCCAAGGTGCAGCAAGCCAGGCGTGAGACAGAAGGCCGTCCCGAAAAAGCCTTGATCGTGCTTCACAACCACGGTGCCTTCAGCTCGTTCGGTAGGCAGTCCCGCTACGGTTTCGTGTTCAGTGCACTGGGCGTCAAGCCTGCCAATGCGGCGGTTGAGACAAGCCTGCATGGTCAGCCGATTTCCAGCGAATTCATTCAACAGGCCAATCCCGACATTCTGTATGTGGTGGATCGCACGGCCGTCATGGAGCGTCGTCCCGTCATGAACGCCGAGAGCATCGCCAACCCTTTGTTGCGCCAGACCAAGGCCTGGAAGAACAACCGCGTCGTCTTTGTCGATGCCGATGCCTGGTACATCACCGGCGCAAGTCCCACCTCGCTGAGCCTGTTGATCGACGACGTCGTCAAAGGTTATCAGCGCTGAACCCAATTCTCCCAGCTTCGATCCCTTCATCACTCGGTAGCCAGGCTTTACCAAGCCAAGCCACAAGCACTCCATTCAACGATTCGATTTCCCGTTTCATTCAAAAGAGGAACTTGGCATGACTACACATCGCACGCCTTCCCGCAATGCCCAGAACGCGCAAGACGCCACTGGCACCCATCCACTGTCCGCACCGTTTGCGCTCAAGCGCAGCACCACCGCTCGTCGCGCGCTGCTGCTGAGCATGGCCATGGGCGGCATGGTCGTTGCCGCGCCGAGTGCGATCGCACAGTCCACTTCCGAGCAAGGTGCGCACACACCGGCCAGCCTGCCGCAGGTGACTGTTCAAGACAAGGTGACGTCACCCGCTGCTCCCTATGCGGGCGGTCAGGTGACTTCGGGTGGGCGAGTGGGCTTTCTGGGTGACAAGGACTTCATGGAGACACCCTTCAACACCATCAGCTATACCGACAAGTTCGTGGAAGACCGGCAAGCGCAGACCATCACCGACGTGATCGCCGCGACCGATCCAACCGTGTTCAGCAACGGCGTGTCGGGGGCCTGGAGCGAGGCCTATTCGATCCGTGGATTTGCATCGAACACCTACGACATGACGTTCGGAGGGCTCTACGGCATGGCACCGTACTACCGCACGACGCCGGAAATGTTCGGGCGCATCGAGGTGCTGAAAGGCCCGTCGGCCCTGCTCAACGGAATGCCCCCCGGAGGCTCGGTGGGTGGATCGGTGAATCTGGTTCCGAAACGCGCCGGCGATGTGCCTCTGACGCGGTTCACGGCAACCTATATGTCCGACTCGCAGTTCGGTGGGCACATCGACGTGGGCCGCCGATTCGGCGAGAGGCAGCAGTTCGGCATTCGCTTCAATGGCGCTTATCGCAACGGGGATGGCGCGGTCAACGATCAGGAAAAGAAGGTGACGCTGGCATCCGTGGGACTGGATTGGCGCGGCGAGCGCGTGCGCATTTCCGCCGACATCTACGGCAGTGATGATCGTGTGCACGGCGTGACCCGAGGCATCAATCTGGCCCCAGGCGTGGCGATTCCCTCGCCTCCAAAGGCCGACACCTTGTTGAACCCCGATTGGTCCAAGGTGCACAACAAGGACAAGGCCGTAATGGTTCGCGGTGAGTTCGACCTGAGCGATCAAGTCATGGCTTACGCGGCCTTTGGTGTGAGTGAGACGGACTACAAATACAACGGCGCCATATCCGCGCAGGTGCTCAATGCCAAGGGCGACTTCCGTACCACCATCGGGCAACTGGCCTTCGAGCAGAAAAAGCATTCCGGTGAACTGGGTCTGAAGGGCAAACTGCAGACCGGTCCCGTCAAGCACCAGTGGTCCATGAACGCCACACATTACTCGCACAAGCAAAACGATTTCGGTCGCCGCAGCGTGCCCGGTGCGGACTGGACCACCAACATCTACAACCCGGTCTGGGGAGCGGCAGCGGAGTTCATCGCTCCGCACATCTCGCACACGGAAGTGCGATTGGCGAGCTACGGTCTGGCGGACACCATGTCGTTCCTGGATGATCGCGTGCAACTCACGCTGGGTGTGCGCCGTCAGCAGGTGGTGAGCGACACGTTCAGCGTCACCAGCGGCGCACGCACCGCGCGCTACGACAAGAGCGCCACGTCGCCGGCTGCAGCCTTGCTGGTCAAGGCCACTGATCATGTGTCGGCCTATGCCAATTACATCGAAGGCCTGAGTCAGGGATCGACGGCACCACTGACGGCGGCGAACGCGGGCGAGGTCTTTGCGCCTTTCAAGAGCAAGCAAAAGGAACTCGGCGTCAAACTGGACTTCGGCGGTTTTGCCAATACCTTCAGTCTGTTCGAGATCACTCGTCCCAGCAGCTACACGGACCCGGTCACCAATATCTTCTCGTTCGGTGGAGAGCAGCGCAATCGCGGTGTGGAGTGGGGCTTTTTCGGTGCGCCACTCAACGGCGTGCGCCTGATGGGCGGCATTGCCTATACCGCGCCCAAGCTCACCCAGACTGCCGCAGGCGTCAACCAGGGCAAGACGGCCACGGGCGTACCCAAGCTGCAAGGAAAACTGGGTGCCGAGTGGGATGTGTCCGCCGTGCAAGGGCTGACGCTCACCGCCAACGCGACAGCGGCTTCCAAGCAATACATCAGCGCAGACAACACGCTCTGGGTTCCTGGCCGCACGATCTATGACATCGGAGCACGCTACGCCACCAAACTTGCAGAGCACCCGGTCACATTGCGGGCGACGGTGAACAACGTCACCAACAAGTCGTACTGGGGCATGCCGCTGCTCTCCAGCCTGGCACTGGGTGCGCCTCGCACGGTCCTTGTGTCCGCAAGCGTCGACTTCTGAAGCCTTTTGGGGATGAGCGCCGCCTGAGCATCTGCGCAGAATGGCAGGGTGTCGCCGTTCTGTGCAGATGGCAGTCGCCCGGGAACAGCTTGTTGAAACCAGTCAGTCAATGGTCATTCTTGAGCGACAAAACTCAGGTGTTCCAGTCACTGAGTTGCATGTGAATGGTCTGCCAAACCGGATCCTCTTCGCGATCCATGATCTGGAATCCGCATTTCTGCCAGAACTCCAGAGCGCCTTCCAAAAACGGGTGCGTGTGCAAGTAAAGCACGTCGCAGCCATCAGCTCTGGCTTCCTGTTCGAGCGCATGGAAAAGTTGCGTCGCAAGCCCTGATCGACGCATGCAAGGGGCCACATACAGCCGTACAACCTCCACAATTTTCGCATTGTCGTGAAAATGCAATTGTGGAAATCGGCCGTCGTAGGCGCGATAAGCGATGGTTGCCTGCACCTTGTCGTCTGAATCTACGGCGGCCAGCATGCAGCCGTTTGGCGGGGCGTAGACCAACTCGTAGTTCGCCAGGTCTTCGGGTACTTCCAGCGGATTGATGCGTTCACCGAACATCTCTTTTCTTGCATGAAGCAGAAAGTCCAGAACGATCTGCGAATCGTGGATGCGATGGATGGTGACGGTTGCGGAATCAGGCATCGAGGAACTTTATCAGCGAAAACCAAGCAACCAAGGTTTGGAAAGTGCGGTACATTAACGACCGCTTCGGTTCCGCAAGGAGTTGTGTTGCGCATCGCGCGGCACAGCAGGGAATCCAGTGGTCTTCGCCTTTTGGTGAGGGCCCGTGAAATGGAACTGCCCCCGCAACTGTAGGTAATGAGCTGGCTCTCGATATGTCACTGGACACATGGTCCGGGAAGGCGCAGAGCAGGCGATGATTTACCAGTCAGGAGACCTGCCAGAGCACCACATATTCATTGCCGGCGGGGTGTCCGGGAAGTGAACAGTTCCCGGATATCTGCGTCGTCCTGTGCGTTTGCGTGCAACGGACATCGCGGCTCGTGCTGGCTGTTTCTTCCAAGGGCTTTCCTGCCATTTTGGAAAGACCCGTTCGATGCAGATTCCGCGCACCATCTCCCAAACGCTGCTTGCAGCCGCTATCTCCGTGCTGCCCATGGTGGCTGGTGCGACGACCTACCCGTTGCAGGTTCAGAACTGCGGTTACACGGTTTCGTATGACAAGGCACCCGCTTCGGCGGTGACCATCGGGCAGGCAGGAACCGAGATGCTCTACGCATTGGGATTGGGAGACAAGGTGGTTGGCACATCCCTTTGGTTCAATGCCGTGCAGCCGCAGTTCAAAGCCATCAATGACAAGGTGCCGCGTCTGGCCGACAACGATCCGAGCTTTGAATCGGTGATCGGCAAGCGACCCGGACTGGTGGTCTCGCAGTTTGAATGGATGGTCGGCAAGGACGGCGTCGTCGGAACGCGCGAGCAGTTCCACGATCTGCGTATCGCCACCTATGCCATGCCTTCCGACTGTGAAGGCAAGAACAACTTGAGCGGCGCTGATGGCACGCGAACGGCCGCTTACGACGTCAATGCGCTGTACAAAAGCGTGCGCCAGTTGGCACAGATCTTTGATGTGCAAACGCGCGGCGAAGCGCTGGTCAAGGATTTGATGGATCGCCAAGCCAAGGCAGTTGCGAAGGTGAAGGCATCGAACATGCACAACCTGTCGGCTGCACTGTGGTTCTCGAGTGCCGACCTCGCCATCGATCCCTACATGGCGGGACAGAAGGGTGTGGCGGGCTACATGATGCAGACGCTCGGACTGCGCAACATCGTCACTTCTGCGGAAGAGTGGCCCACCGTGGGTTGGGAAACCATCGCCAAGGCGAACCCGTCGATTCTGGTCATCGCGCGCATGGACCGCCGTCGCTTTCCAGCGGATGATTACCAGAAGAAACTTGAATTTCTGAAAAGCGATCCGGTGACTCAGCATATGGACGCCGTGAAGAATAACCGCATCGTGATCGTGGATGCAGATGCGCTGCAGGGATCGATTCGCATGGTCACGGGCATGGAGCAGATCTCCGACGCGGTGCTCAAGCTTCAAACCACCGCCAAGTAAGCGGGTCGATCAGGACGACCGGGTCGAGTCATGTCTGGAACGCTAGCCAAGCGGCTTGCGCGTGTGCTGCATTGGAGTGTTGCAGCACTGCTTTTGCTGCTGGTGGCCGTGGTGCTCGGCATTGCGATTGGCGAGACGCGGATTCCTGTTCGCGTGGTGTTCGAAGTGCTGAGCAACAAACTGGCCGGAGGAAACTACGCGGTTGATCCCATCGACCAAGGCATCGTCTGGAACTACCGGCTCACACGTGCCTTGGTGGCGGCAGCGTGCGGCGCGGGGCTGGCCATTTCTGGCGTGATGCTTCAATCGTTGCTTCGCAACGCGTTGGCTGAGCCCTACCTTCTCGGCATTTCTGCTGGCGCATCCACGGGGGCCGTTCTGGTTTCGGTGGCTGGCTTGGGCGCGGGTGCCATTTCGATGACAACCGGCGCATTCTTCGGTGCAGTTTGCGCATTCTCCATGGTCGCATTGCTGGCGCACGCCGCTGGCAGCGGCGGCCTGCGAAACAGTGGCCAGATCGTGCTGGCAGGCATCGCCGGATCGCAGCTCTTCAATGCACTGACTTCGCTCATCATCACCAAATCAGGCAGCGCGGAACAGGCACGCGGCATCATGTTCTGGTTGCTTGGAAATCTGAGCGGCGTGCGATGGTCGGACACATTCTTGACGGTTGCGGTTGCGCTGGTCGGCATGGTGATCTGCGTGTTGCACGCGCGTGCTTTGGATGCCTTCACATTCGGCAGCGAATCGGCCGCATCCTTGGGTGTACCGGTGCGACGCGTGCAGTTGACGCTGTTGCTGGTGGCCGCGTTGATCACGGCGGTCATGGTATCCATCGTCGGTGCGATCGGATTCGTAGGCTTGGTCATTCCGCATGCGGCGCGATTGTTGGTGGGTGTGCGGCACAGTCGGTTGATCCCAGCGAGTGCACTCATCGGTGCCATTTTCCTCATCGCTGCCGATGTGGTGTCGCGCACCCTGATTCCTGGTCAGGTCTTGCCCATCGGCGTGATCACGGCCTTGGTGGGGGCGCCTGTGTTCGCGGGCATTTTGCTCAAGGGGAAGGGGGCTCGTCGATGACGGCGTCCTCACCCATCGTATTGCAAGCCTGTGGCATCAGCTGGAAAGCCAAGGGCAACGCCATCGTTCATGACATCTCCCTGGACGTGCGCGCCGGTGAAACCTTGGGACTGGTCGGCCCCAACGGTTCAGGAAAATCCACGTTGCTGCGATTGCTGTCCGGCGTCATCCATCCGCATGAAGGCGAGGTGCTGCTCGGCGAAAACAGCCTTCGAAAAACGGCCCGGCGCAAGACAGCCCAGCAGTTGGCCTTTGTCGCGCAGATGGCCGAAACGCTGGACGCGATCAACGTATGGGACGCGGTGGAGTTGGGGCGCACGCCCTGGCTGTCGGCGCTGCAGCCGTTGTCGGAAGAAGACCGACGCATTGTGCGTGATGCACTCAACGCAGTCGGCTTGCTGGACAAGGAGCGCAGCGCGTGGAACACCCTGTCGGGTGGCGAAAGACAGCGGGTGCACATTGCGCGCGCACTCGCACAGCAGCCGCGTGTGCTGTTGCTGGACGAACCCACCAATCACCTCGACATCCATCAACAACTCTCGCTGATGCAGTTGGTGCACGAACTTCCCATTGCCAAGGTGGTGGCGCTGCACGATCTGAATCAGGCACTGACCTGTGATCGCCTGGCGGTGATGAGTCGGGGGCAGTTGGTATGCGTTGGCCTGCCACAGGAAGTCCTTGTGCCGCAGTTGCTTCAGGAAATTTTCAAAGTGCGTGTTCGTGAATTGATCGATCCGCAGGATGGCTCTCGCGTGCTGCGATTTCAGCCGCTCGACTCTCAACCGTACAACTCAAAGCTTCATTCATGAAATTCAAGACCTTGGTGCGAGCCATGCCCTTGCTGCTGGGCATCTCGCATGCACATCTCACGCAAGCAGAGACCTTTGAAGTCAAGATGCTCAATCGCGGACCGCATGGTGCGATGGCCTATGAACCGGAACTCCTCAAGCTGTCGCCTGGCGACAAAGTGAAGTTTCTGGCGAGCAGCAATGGTCATGACGCCGTCTCCATCGCTGGCATGGCGCCTGCTGGCGCGCAGCCATTCAAAGGAAAGATCAACGAAGAAATCGAAGTGACCCTGACCGAGCCGGGCATCTACGGAATCAAATGCCTGCCGCATTACGCGATGGGCATGGTCATGCTGATTCAGGTGGGAGAAGTGCCGTTGTCGGGAATGAATGTCCCTGCCGACGTGCCCGAGCGTGCCAAACAACGCTTTCTTGAGATCGCTACGCGTGCGGCCAAATGATGAAGATGATTTTGAAGAAGATGAACTCCAAGAATGGAACACACCAGGCGCTTCATGTTCTGGCAGCGCTTGGCCTGGCATCCACGGGCGTTGCCCACGCGGGCGCTCAGGATGACGCCAAAGGGTTTGTCGAAGGTAGCAGCCTGCAGATGCACAACCGTTATGTCTACGAACAGTTGGACTACCAGAACGGCAGCACATTTCGGGCGACCAACGGCGAACGTGGCAAGACCAAAGCAGTGGAATCGGCTTACGGACTGATGATGAACTACCAGTCGGGTTATACCGGTGGCGTGGTGGGTCTGGGACTGGACGCGCATCTGTACGGTGCTGTGAATCTGGGAACCGATGCCGACAGTGCGCGCTCGACGCCGCGCTACATGGCCAAGGATGGACTGGACATTCCGGACAGCTTTGGTCGTGCGGGTGCTGCACTCAAGTTGCGGATGTCGTCCACCGAATTGCGGGTAGGCGAGATGCGCACCAAAAATCCCATCTTCCATTCGTCGGACACCCGACTTCTGCCAGAGACCCATCGCGGCTGGATGATCAGCAGCAGCGATATCCCGACGCTTGCGCTTCAGGCGGGACGCTTTACCGGCTGGTCCGATCGAAATGCCCGAAAGAGCAACAACGCACTGCTTGCCAACTACTCCGGCGTCACGGGCGATGCATTCCGCTTTTTGGGTGGCATGTGGAGCACGCCAGTACAGAACCTTTCGCTCACAAGCTACGTCGGCCAGTATGAAGACAATTGGAACACGTGGTATCTGGGAAGCTTCTACAAACTGCCGCTTGAGCAAAAGCGCTCTCTGTCGTTCAGCCTGAATCTCTATCGCAACACGGACACGGGCCTGGCGAAATCGGGGGAGGTCAGCAACACCACATGGAGCCTGATGAGCACCTATGCCGCAGGTCCGCACAAGCTGGGGATCGGCTACCAGAAGGTGAACGGAAACAGTCCTTTCGACTATGTGAACCGTGGCTCTATCTGGCTCGAAAACGCCATGCAGCTCTCCGACTTCAATGGCCCGCGTGAAGCGTCCTGGCAGTTGAAGTACGACGTGGACCTGGCATCGATCGTCACTCCTGGCTTGAGCGCGGGCATTGCCTACACGCGAGGTTCCGGCGTAGACAACAGCCGCCTCAACCGCGTTTATGCCAACTATCTTGGCTACAGCGGATCGAACGGAAAGCACTGGGAGCGTGATGCCGTTGTGCGCTACGTGGTGCAGGGCGGCAGTGCCAAGGGCCTGAGCATGCAACTGCGTTATGGCGTGCACCGCACCAACAAGGCGCAGGGCGAATCCAACATGAACCAGATAAGGTGGGTGGCTGAGATGCCAATCACGGTGTTCTGAGTCTTCAAAACAAAAAAAGCCAGCAGACTCTTTGCAGAATCCGCTGGCTACCCACGATGAAAAGAACCTTGGAGCACCTGTTGTTGGGGTGGCACCAGTGATGGATTATATCACTGGTGTGTGAATGATTCTCAATACTTTGATCGTTGCGGAAGCATTTTTTGCACAACGGTGATTGGAGAGCTTTCGTAAGGGAACTAGCTACATCCGCGAGACATTCAGTGCGACGATTGCCCGCAAGCCAGCGCCCAGACTGACGCAGCCCAGTGGCAGCAGCTTGCGTGGCGCGCTGGTGATGGAACGGTGGTTCAGGTATCCGACCACATCCGCAAAAGGTTGTGATAGTGGCCGGTCAAGGCGACCGTTTCTTCGGTCTCGCCGATGCGGGCGCGCAGACCTCGCAGAGCCTGATCCATTTCGAACAGCATGGCGCGCCGAGCAGGGTCGCGAACCAGACTTTGCGTCCAGAAGAACGCACCCACGCGCTCGCCGCGGGTGACGGGATTGACGCGGTGCAGGCTGGTGGAGGGATAGAGAATCATGTCACCCGCAGGCAGTTTGACTTCGTGCGTTCCGTAGGTGTCGACCACGGTCAGCTCGCCGCCTTCGTATTCGTCAGGGCCGCTCAGGAACAATGTGCATGAGACATCCGTGCGCATCCACAAGACCGAGCCTGGCACGCGGCGTGCCGCGCCATCGACGTGCAGGCCGTAGGTCTCCTGATCGCTGTAGCGGTTGAACAGCGGCAGCATGGTGCGGGCGGGCAGCGCGGCGCTGAAATACAGATCGCATCGCGCGAGTGCCTGCTCGATGATGCGCCCTTGCTCGACGGCGACGGGCGAGGTTTCGGGCAACTGGCGATTGCGTTTGACATGCGCGCCTTGCACGCCTGCGGTGGTGCGCCCGTCGACCCATTCGGCAGCATCGATGGCGGCACGCATCTGCGCGACTTGTTCGTGGGTGAGGACGTTGGGGATATGCAGCATCATGCGGGGCAGTCCTTGAACGGAAAAGCCCGGCCATGACAGCTGGCCGGGCGCAGGTTGTGACGTGCTTTTTTGTGTGCGTCGTCTTAGAAATGCACGTTCGCGGTCAGACGCACCGAGCGTGCGATGCCTGGGAAGTAGCGGTAGCCGCTCTTGTTGATGGCAGAGACATAGTCCTTGTCGAACAGGTTGAACACGTTCAACTGCACGTCGAAGTTCTTGTTGACCTTGTAGCTTGCCACCGCGTCAAACACCCAATATGAATCGGTGCGGTTCGGTGTACCCACGGCACCATCGGTGCCGCGCTTGAGGCCGCCTGCGTAGCGTGCGCCGCCACCGATGCTCAGACCGAAGGGCAACTGGTAGTGGGTCCACAGCGAGAACGCGTCCTTGGGTGTGTAGGTCAAGCCGTTCGTTCCGTCTGCGGCCACCTTGGTGCCGGTGTCCACCTTGGTTTTCTGGATGGTGTAGCCGCCGCTCACGCCCCATGCCGGGGTGATCTGGCCGGTCACGCCCAGTTCGATGCCTTGGACGACCTTCTTGCCGGTCTGGCCGACGGTGCCATCGGGATTGGTGACGATTTCGTTGGTGACTTCAGTGCGGAAGAGCGCACCCGACACCAGCATGTGCTTGTCGAACAGTTCCCACTTGGTGCCCAGCTCGGCCGTCTTGGCCTTTTGAGGATCCATGTTGGGATTGGCGGCATTGTTGGCCGCCGAAGACAGCGCGAAGTTCGCGCCGCCCGGAGGCTGCTGCGACAACGCCATGTTCGCGTAGATGCTGCCATTGGGAGCTGGTTTGTAGAGTGCGCCGATCTTCCAGTTGAACAGATTGCCGCTCTTCTTCAGATCGAGTGTGGATGCGCCCTTGGCGTCCCAGGTGTCGTAGTCGGTCTTGTAGTGATCCAGGCGCACGCCGCCGTTGATCTGCCATTGCTCGTTGAGCTTGAGGGTGTCGAAGGCATAGAGCGCAACGGTGTCGGTCGTCCCCTTGTTGCCAGCGCCGGTACGGGCGTAGGCGGGCAGGGACACGCTGGAATTCGGGTGGTAGACGCTGACAGTGGGAACGGTGCCGCTGGTGGCCAGCGTGTAGCCGTTTTGCTCTTCGCGCGCGAGTTCCAGGCCGGTGCTCAGATCATGCTTGATGGAGCCGGTCTCGAAGCTCGCGTTCAGGTGGGTCTGGTTGGTCAGAATGCGGTTGACCTGGTCCTTGGTGTTGATGCTGCGGGTGATCGTCCATGTGGAGGGATCGGTGCTCGGCGTCACCAGTTGCGACGTGCCGGCCATGAACGACGACAGCAGATAGTCCTGCTTGGTCTGGCCCCAACGCGAAGTGTTGCGCAGCGTGACGCCAGGCGCAAAGTCGTGCTCGACACGCAGTGTCACCATGTCCGCGGTCACATCATCGTGGTCCGACGAGGTGCCGTAGAAATTGGAAGAGTTCACACGGCTGGCACCCGAGAGGTAAGGGCGCTTTGTCGGATCAGGCGAAGAGTAGCCGGGCAGGCCCATGGTCAGCACGCCGCCATCAGGCACGTTGCTCTGCTTGACGTGCAGGAAATTCAGATAGGTGCGTGTGTCGGTGTTCAGGCCGAAGGCGAGCGATGGCGCGATGCCCCAGCGGTCGTTCTTCACTTCATCACGTCCGGCCACACCAGCGTCTTGCGCCATCGCGTTCAGGCGAAAGGCCGCACCTCCCATGCCTTCGAGCGACTTGTTCCAGTCCACGGTCGAGCGCTTGTAGCTTGCGCTGCCGGCGCTGAGCGATGCGTCGAAGCTGTCCTCCAGCTTGGGCTGCTTGGTCGAGAGGTTGATCGAGCCGGTGGGCGCAGAGCGGCCGAAGTCCGTGCCCGCAGCGCCCTTGATCACGTCGATCTGCTCGATGTTGAACATGTCGCGCGAGATCGAGCCAAGGTCGCGAACGCCATCGACAAAGATGCTGCTGGACGTGTCGAAGCCGCGCATGTAGATCGCGTCGCCCGTGCTGGTGTTGCCGTTCTCGCCCGCGTAGAACGTGCCGGCACCGGGCACATTGCGCAGCGCTTCGGTCAGCGTGGTCGCGCCTTGTTCCTTCATCAACTGTTCCTTGATGACGGTGACGGTCTGCGTGGTGTTGACCAGCGGCTGGGTGAACTTGGGAGAGGACAGACCGTGCGCAGGCGTATAGGCCGATTCCTGTACGTCGGTCACCGTCACTTCTTTCAGTGTGGGCGTGGCAGCAGGTTTGGTCTGGGACTGTGCGTGTATTGGCAGGCTGAGCGCTGCAATGGCCGTTGCGGCAAGAACCGTGTGTTTGCGGCTTTTGATGTAAGTGTTGGAGTTCGCCATGATTCGGAGCGGAGAAATGGAACAAGTTGGCTTGCTGCGTTCAAACGACTCATCCTCAATGGCTGAGTGCGTCATGGGAGACAACTGGCTTCATGAAAGCATTGCTTTGCTTCTTTTTAAATGATAATGATTTGTATTAAAATAGACGAATGCATATATACAAATCGGATTTAATTTGTTGCAAATTCACCACTTTGTGACACAACGCCACAGTGCGACGCAAGCGACGACGCTGGACGCATGGCACTTGGAGGAATCGCAGATTCAGTGCTTCACAGGCACGCCCAAGATCAACCGCCTGCGTGACGCAGGTCTGCGCCCAACGGTTGCGCGAATGGCCACGTTGCTGGTCTTTGACTGCTCAAAGGGAGAGGGCATCGGCATCAACGAGGTGATCCGCCGAATGGCCGAGTTGGGTGTGCGTGTGGGCATAGGCTCCGCCCACCGCGCTATCCGTGAGTTGGCGAAACATGGACTGGTGCAACGTTGTACGGATGACGAAGGCAAGGTGCTCTATCAAGGCATTCAGGGAAGCGCTGCACGAATCGGATCGACGTGTACCAGCACCGCCTCGGGTGGACTTGCGCGTTGAATCCCCTTCCGATCCGCTTCCAGCCGCTTGTTGATCCGTGCGTGCAGAGGCTCCTTGAGCGGTTGCTGCACCTGTCTGCCGATGAGCGATTGGCATCGCCGAATTCGGGTTTCGATGTCCGCAGCATGGACGTGCTGCCGGATCCACCAAGGTGCGGGCATGCGGGAAGAGCCTCTGTGTGTTCACAACCAGAGCAGCCCGAACCAGAGATGGTGAGCGGTGCGCATCAGGATCCGAATCCATAGGGTGCAAATCGGCTCGAGTTCTCGTCCACATTCAATCCTTTCCCCACATACGGAAACGCACGTTGGGGGCAGTGCTCGCGTTCGCAGACCTTGCAGCCCATGCCGATGGGGGTGGCGGACTCGGGGTCGTTGAGGTCCAGTCCCTTGGCGTAGACCAAGCGCGATGCGTGGCGAACGTCGCAGCCGAGGCCGATGGAAAACGTCTTGCGTGGCGACCCATAGCCGCGTTGCCCGCGCGAGACCGAGCGCGCAATCCAGAGATAGCGACGCCCGTCGGGCATGCTGGCGAGTTGGCGCAGCACGTGATCGGGTTGGGCGAACGCCTCATAGACATTCCACAGCGGGCAGGTGCCGCCCGTGCGGCTGAAGTGAAAGTGTGTGGCCGACTGACGCTTGGAGATGTTGCCTGCCCGGTCCACGCGCACGAAGAAGAACGGCACGCCCGGCGCATCCAGTCGCTGCAAGGTGCTGAGTCGATGGCACACGGTTTCAAAACCCACGCCGAAGCGCTGGCCCAGCAGGTCGATGTCGTATCGCAAATGTTCTGCCGTTTGAAGAAATCGGCCATAAGGCAGCAAAAGCGCGCCAGCGAAGTAGTTGGCCAAGCCCACGCGCGCCAGTTTGCGCGCGGCGGAATCGGCGTTGAACTGCGGTGTGTGAATGTGTCGGTCGATGGTGTCGCTGATCTCCAGCAGGGCCAATTGGGTGCCCAACTGAAAGGCTTGCTGGGCGGGCTCCAGCGCGGATGACAGTTGAAGAATGCGACTCGCGGGATCGAAGTGGCGCTGGCTTTCGAGGGTGTCCTCCAGAAACTGCACACGCACTTGGTGGCGTTGTTCCAGTCGCTGGATCAGCCAGTCCGCAAGATGGCTGCCGCTCGCGAGGGCCTCATCTGCGAGCCGCTCTGCTGCGCGATCCACGTCGTCGAAATAGTTCTGGTGCGCGAAGAAGAAGTCGCGCACGACTTCAAACGGCATGGCGCGTGGTGCGGTTGCATCGGATCGATCGTCGCCCAGTTTCAGCGACAGGGTCTCCATGCGTTCCATCGCCTCGAGATGCCGACGGTGCAGGGCAATCACCGCCAGGCCGAGGGCAGGCATTTGCGCAGCGACTTCCTGCAATTCGGGCAGGGCGATGGCCTCCGGCGCATCCGCGAGTGCCTCGCGCAATCCGGCCACAAGGCGCGCTTCTTCGTCTTCCGAAAACTGCTGGATGTCGACGCCCAGCGCCCGATGGAGTTTGAGCAGCACGGACACGGTCAATGGACGCTGATTCTGTTCGAGCTGATTGAGATAGCTGGGCGACAGGCCGAGCGCGTGGGCCAGTGCGATCTGGGACATGTCGCGCTCTGCGCGCAACTTGCGCAGCTTCACGCCCATGAAGGTTTTTTTCATCGCTTGGTCTTTCCGGTGTTCGGGTCGATGTTCGTTGTCGGTGGATCAGTTGAGTTCGCAAGATTCGCAAAATGATGGATTTCATTCGCAAAAATTCGCCTTTTCAGTCCTGTTCTCAAGCCGTTATTTTGCGTAAATTGCGAACCATGACAACACCCACTGGATTCGCCGAGTTGCAGGAACTGGTATTACCAGCGCTTGCCAACCACCACGGAACGCTGTTTGCAGGGCAGGGTTTGCAACTGATGGCCAAGGCCGCATTTCTCGCGGCGCGCAGTTTGGCGCAGCGCGAAGTGGTGATGGCGGGCGTCACCAGCGTTGAATTTCTCTCACCGATTCCGGTGGGACAGCGAGTCACTTTGCGTGCCTGGGTGAGCCGCGTAGGGCGCAGTTCCATGACGGTCTGCGTTACCGGCTTGGCCGATCTTCCGGGCATACCTGCCGAAGAAGCGCTCAAAGGTTTGTTTGAGATGGTTGCGGTCGATGCCAATGGCCGAGCTGTACCTATTCATTGTTCTTACATCAATCAGGAGACCCCACTATGACGACGACAACGACTGAAACGCCAGCAGCGTCGACCTTCAAACCCAAGAAATCGGTTGCGCTCTCCGGGGTGACCGCTGGCAACACGGCACTGTGCACCGTGGGCCGCAGCGGCAACGATCTGCACTACCGCGGCTTCGATATTCTGGACATCGCCGAAGTCTGCGAATTCGAGGAAGTCGCGCATTTGCTGGTGCATGGCAAATTGCCGACGCGTTCCGAGCTGCGAGCTTACAAGGACAAACTCAAGGCGTTGCGCGGTCTGCCAGCCAGCGTGAAACAGGCGCTGGAGCAACTGCCCGCAGCCAGCCATCCGATGGATGTGATGCGCACGGGCGTGTCGGTGCTGGGCTGCACCTTGCCCGAGAAGGACGACCACAACCTGCCCGGCGCGCGCGATATCGCGGACCGCCTCATGGCATCGCTTGGCTCGATGCTGCTGTACTGGTATCACTTCAGCACCTCGGGCAAGCGCATCGACGTGGAGACGGATGACGACTCCATCGGCGCGCATTTCCTGCACCTGCTGCATGGCAAGAAGCCAAGCGCGCTGTGGGAACGGGCGATGCACACTTCGCTCAATCTGTACGCAGAGCACGAGTTCAACGCATCCACCTTCACCGCGCGCGTGGTGGCGGGTACGGGCAGCGACATGTACTCGTCCGTCACCGGCGCGATTGGCGCGCTGCGCGGCCCCAAGCATGGCGGTGCGAACGAGGTGGCATTCGAAATCCAGAAGCGTTACGACAATCCAGCCGAGGCGGAGGCCGACATCCGCAAGCGCGTGGACAACAAGGAAGTCGTGATCGGCTTTGGGCATCCGGTCTACACCGTGAGCGATCCACGCAACGTGGTCATCAAGGGCGTGGCCAAGCAGCTCTCGGATGAGGCGGGATCGACCAAGATGTTCGACATCGCAGCACGTCTTGAATCGGTGATGTGGGAGGTCAAAAACATGTTCCCCAACCTCGATTGGTTCAGCGCCGTGAGCTACCACATGATGGGTGTACCGACCGCCATGTTCACACCGCTGTTCGTGATTGCGCGCACCAGTGGCTGGGCGGCGCACATCATTGAACAACGCGTGGACAACAAGATCATTCGTCCCAGCGCAAACTACACCGGTCCGGAAGACCAGAAGTTCGTGCAGATCGACGCGCGCGTTTGAATTCGACTTTGCATCGCCCCATGAACAACGAATACCGAAAACCGCTTGCAGGTGCAGGCCTTGATTACTTTGACGCACGCGCCGCCGTGGATGCCATTGCGCCGGGTGCCTGGGCGCGGTTGCCCTACACCGCTCGTGTGCACGCCGAGAACCTCGTGCGACGCGCCGATCCCGCACATCTGCAGGACTACCTTGGCCAGCTCATCGAGCGCAAGCGGGAGATCGACTTTCCGTGGTTTCCCGTGCGCGTGGTGTGCCACGACATTCTGGGGCAGACCGCGCTGGTCGATCTGGCGGGCCTGCGCGATGCCATCGCCAAGGAGGGGGGAGACCCGGCAGCCGTGAACCCGGTGGTGCCTGTACAGCTCATCGTGGACCACTCGCTGGCCGTGGAATGCGGTGGCTACGATCCGCAAGCCTTCGAGAAAAACCGCGCGATCGAGGATCGCCGCAACGAAGATCGCTTTCACTTCATCGAGTGGACCAAGAAGGCCTTTGCCAACATGGAGGTGATTCCTGCGGGCAACGGGATCATGCACCAGATCAATCTGGAGAAGATGTCGCCCGTGGTCTACGTGCAGGCTGGAGTGGCTTTTCCCGACACCTGCGTGGGGACAGACAGCCACACGCCACATGTCGATGCGCTGGGCGTGATCGCGGTCGGCGTGGGCGGGCTCGAAGCCGAGAACGTGATGCTGGGCCGTGCGTCGTGGATGCGGTTGCCGGACATCGTTGGCGTGGAGTTGACGGGGCGACGCCAGCCCGGCATCACAGCCACCGACATCGTGCTGGCATTGACCGAATTCCTGCGCCAGGAAAAAGTCGTCGGTGCCTATGTGGAGTTCTACGGCGAGGGTGCGCGCAGCCTGTCGATTGGCGACCGTGCCACCATCGCGAACATGTGCCCGGAGTTCGGTGCAACGGCGGCGTTGTTTTCCATCGATGAGCAGACGCTCGCCTATCTGCGTTTGACGGGCCGAGAAGAAACGCAAGTGCAGTTGGTCGAGACCTATGCAAAACAAGCGGGCTTCTGGGCGGACACGCTGAGCGATGTGCAGTACGAACGTGTGCTGAAGTTCGATCTTTCGACCGTCGTTCGCAACATGGCCGGGCCATCGAACCCGCATCGCCGACTGCCTGTGTCGGAGCTGGCCAGTCGCGGCATCGCTGGACCCGTCAAGCTGGAGATGGCCCGTGCCGAAGAAGCTGACGGACTGCTTCCCGATGGTGCGGTGATCATCGCAGCCATCACCAGCTGCACCAACACCAGCAACCCGCGCAATGTGATTGCGGCGGCGCTGCTGGCTCGCAACGCCAACCGGCTTGGCCTCAAGCGCAAGCCGTGGGTGAAGACTTCGCTCGCGCCCGGATCGAAGGCGGTGGAACTGTATTTGAAGGAGGCGGATTTGCTCGGTGACCTGGAGGCTCTGGGTTTTGGCATCGTCGCCTTTGCATGCACCACATGCAACGGCATGAGCGGCGCGCTCGATCCGCAGATTCAGCAGGAGATCATTGATCGCGATCTGTATGCCACGGCGGTGCTGTCGGGCAATCGCAATTTTGACGGCCGCATTCATCCGTATGCCAAGCAGGCGTTTCTCGCGTCGCCGCCGCTGGTCGTGGCCTATGCGATTGCGGGGACGGTGCGCTTCGATATCGAACGGGATGTTCTGGCAGTCGTCGATGGCCAGCCCATCCGATTGCAGGATCTTTGGCCAAGCGACGAAGAAATCGATGCGGTGGTCGCTCAAGCGGTAAAGCCTTCGCAGTACCGCGCGGTGTATGACCCGATGTTCGCCATTCGCGTGGATGACGGTGAGAAGGCCGATCCGCAGTACGCATGGCGCGCGCAATCGACCTACATCCGTCGTCCGCCTTATTGGGACACGGAAGGGGTCGGTGCGTTGGCAGCCAACCCGCGAACGCTCAAGGGAATGCGTCCCCTGGCGCTCTTGCCGGACAACATCACCACCGACCATCTGTCGCCGTCCAACGCCATTCTTGCGGGCTCGGCGGCAGGCGAATATCTGGCGAAGATGGGATTGCCGGAGGAAGACTTCAACTCTTACGCCACGCATCGCGGTGACCACCTGACCGCCATGCGCGCTACGTTCGCCAATCCGCAGCTTGTCAATGAAATGGCGGTGATCGACGGTCAGGTGAAAAAGGGCTCGCTCGCCCGCATCGAACCCGAAGGCAAGGTAGTGCGGATGTGGGAGGCGATGGAGACGTACCTGAACCGGCGCCAGCCGCTCATCATCATCGCCGGGGCCGACTACGGCCAAGGCTCCAGCCGCGACTGGGCGGCCAAGGGCGTGCGACTGGCCGGTGTGGAAACCGTCGTGGCCGAAGGCTTCGAGCGCATCCACCGCACCAACCTGATCGGCATGGGTGTATTGCCGCTTGAATTCAAGCCGGGTATCACGCGCAAGACATTGCAACTCGACGGGACCGAAACCTATGATGTCGAAGGCGAACGCAAACCGCGAGCCGAGCTCACGCTGGTGATTCATCGCCGAAGCGGCAGCATCGACCGCGCTCTCGTGACCTGCCGCCTCGACACTGCCGAAGAGGTCTCGGTGTATGAAGCGGGTGGCGTGCTGCAGCGCTTTGCACAGGATTTTCTGGCATCGAACGCAGCGCACACCGTTGAGGCATAAGCACAGAAAGCCATTCGTAGCGACATGACAAAGCATCTCCCTCAAATCAAGATTCCCGCCACCTACATGCGTGGCGGAACCAGCAAGGGCGTGTTCTTCCATCTGAAGGATCTGCCCCAGTCCGCACAACAACCCGGCGCAGCGCGTGACGCCATCTTGCTTCGCACGCTGGGCAGTCCCGACCCCTACGGCAAGCAGATCGATGGAATGGGCAATGCCTCTTCGAGCACCAGCAAGGCGGTGATTCTGGCCAGGAGCGAACGAGCCGATCACGACGTGGATTACCTGTTCGGTCAGGTCTCCATCGACCAACCGCTGGTGGACTGGAGCGGCAACTGCGGGAATCTGTCGGCTGCGGTCGGCCCTTGCGCGATCCACATGGGCCTGATCGATGCAGCGCGCATTCCAGAGAATGGCGTGTGCATTGTTCGCATCTGGCAAGCCAACATCGGCAAGACCATCGTCGCGCATGTGCCCATCACCGATGGCCAGGTTCAGGAGACAGGCGATTTCGGACTGGACGGCGTGACGTTCGCAGCCGCTGAGGTGGCACTCGAATTCCTCGATCCGGCCGATGAAGGGGAAGAGGGCGGTGCCATGTTTCCCACCGGAAATCTCGTGGATCAACTGGAGATTCCGGGCGTCGGCAGCTTCGCGTCCACGTTGATCAACGCAGGCATTCCGACCATCTTTCTCAACGCCGGGGATCTTGGCTACTCCGGCTGCGAGTTGCAAGGGGACATCAATGCAGATGCCGAAGGGCTCGCCCGTTTCGAAGCCATTCGCGCACACGGCGCGCTCAAGATGGGTTTGATCAAGGACCTCTCCGAAGCCGCCACGCGTCAGCACACGCCCAAGATCGCGTTCGTCGCGCCACCTTCGAGCTACACGGCGTCGAGTGGCAAACAAGTCAATGCATCGGACATGGACCTGCTGGTGCGCGCTCTGTCCATGGGTCAACTGCATCACGCCATGATGGGCACGGCGGCGGTCGCCATCGGCACGGCGGCTGCGGTTCCGGGCACGTTGGTCAATCTGGCCGCAGGCGGCGGCGAGCGCACGGCCGTGCGCTTTGGGCATCCATCGGGCACGCTGCGGGTCGGTGCGCAAGCCCGCTTGCAGCACGGACAGTGGGCGGTGACGAAGGCGCTGATGAGCCGCAGCGCACGCATTCTCATGGAAGGCGTGGTGCGCGTGCCAGCCGACAGTCTCTGAAATTCAAGGGCAAGCAATGTCTACAAGAAAACAACTGAAGCAATTGGCGCAGGAGCGTCGTGGGGTTCTCGTGCCTGGTGCATTCAATGCGTTGTCGGCGAAGGTCATCGAAGACCTGGGTTTCGAGGCGATCTATGTGACGGGTGCCGGTGTCACCAACATGTGGTTCGGCATGCCCGACCAAGGTTTCATGGGGCTGTCGGAAATTGCCGATCACACGGCCCGAATCCGCGATGTGGTGAACGTTCCCTTGATCGTCGATGCCGACACGGGCTTTGGCAATGCACTCAACGTGTATCACACGGTGCGCACTCTGGAGCGCGCGGGTGCCGATTGCATTCAGCTCGAAGATCAGGTCGCGCCCAAGCGCTGCGGTCACTTCAGCGGCAAGGACGTCATCTCCACCGAAGAAGCCGTCAGCAAGATCAAGGCGGCGGTGGACGCAAGGCGCGATCCCGATCTGCTCATCATGGCCCGCACCGATGCCGCTGCAACCCACGGCTTCGAGGCAGCGGTCGAGCGTGCGCAGCGGTTTGCTGAAGCCGGTGCGGACATTCTGTTCGTCGAGGCCGTGACCACCGCCGAGGAAATCCGCGCGCTGCCCCAACGGCTCGCGACACCGCAGCTCATGAACATGGTCATCGGTGGCAAGACTCCGATTTTCAATTCAGACCAGTTGGCAGAGCTGGGTTACGGCATCGTGCTGTATGCGAATGCGGCACTGCAGGGGGCGGTCGCAGGCATGCAGAAGACGCTTGCGGTTCTGCGCGATGAAAAGGCAGTGCAGGAGTCCAGCGGATTGGTGGCGACCTTTGCGGAGCGGCAGCGGCTGGTGGGAAAGCCAGTCTGGGATGCTTTGGAGAAGCGCTATACGTGATCGAGCCGTCTGCAGACGTCGTCGCTCAATAGCGCTTGCATGAACTGAAAATGGGCGGAAGTGCTGCCTGCGCTCGCCAACCTGGTTCGGGCGACCAAGGCGTTGCGAGGGCAGCACTAGTGGGAAGAGACGAACGCTCAGGCCGCTTCCACGGTCTGACCCAGCACGGCCAGAGCGTTGCGCGCCGCACTCAGTCCCATGTTCACATAGGCATCGCTCGTCACGCCTCCGATGTGGGGGCTCAGAATGAAGCCGGAGCGGTTCTGAAACGGGTGTCCTGCCGCCATGGGCTCGACCGCGAAACTGTCCAGCCCAGCGGCACGAACATGACCGTTTTCCACGGCGGCCAGCAGCGCCGCTTCATCAATGAGTCCGCCGCGCGCGGTGTTCACCAGCACCACGCCGGGGCGGCACAGGGCGAGCGTGTCGGCATTGATCAATCCCCGGTTGTCGTCGGTGAGCGGGCAATGCAGCGAGATCACGTCGGAGTCGCGCCAGATGGTTTCCAGATCCACGCGCTGCACGCCTTCAGGCCATGTCGTTGCGTAGGGATCAAAGCCCATCACATTCATTCCCATGGCGCAGGCCATGCGAGCGAAGCGCTGCCCGATGGCACCCAGTCCAATGAGTCCCAGAGTGCGCCCTGCAAGCTCCAGGCTCTTGTGCGTCGATTTGTCCCAGAACCCCGCGTGCATGCGCTCATTGAGCTGTGGCACGGATTTGGCGCAGGCCAGCATCAGCGTCAGGGCCTGCTCCGCAACCGCCGAGGCATTGGCGCCCAGTGCCGCGACCACGGCGATGCCGCGCTCCTTTGCGGCGGACTTGTCGATCGTGTCCGTGCCGCTGCCGTGCTTGGAGATCACCTTCAGCGACGGTGCCGCGTCCATGGCGGCAGCGCCGACTTTGCTGTAGCGAACAATGATGGCGACCGGGTCATGTTCCTTGCACAGCGCGACGATGTCTTCCTCGGTCGGGGTCTTGCCCGCGTAGACGATGTCGTAGTTCTTGAGAACTTCCAGTGCCTGTGCCGCGAGATCGGCTCCGGTGACCAGTATTTTCTGGCGGCTCATAGTTCTTCTCCTTCTTTGAGAACGCCAGCCGCGCGAAGCGCTGCCGGCAACCACTTTGAGCCTGTGTCGCCGCGTGCGATGGCCTCGATGCGGGCGGCTTCGTCCGCGACTTTTTTCGTGGCCAGCGACATCATGGCCGGGGCCTTGGCTCGCTCGATCACGACGACTCCATCCGCATCCCCCACGACCAGATCGCCAGGGTGGATCGTCACGCCGCCCGCAGAAATGGGGTGGTTGATGCGACCGGGAACGAACTTGGTGGGGCCTGCCGGATTGAAGCCTGCGCTGAACACGGGGAAGCCAAGATCCAGCAGTTCCAGCTTGTCGCGAATCGAGCCGTCGATGATCACGCCTCCAAGCTTCAGTTTCTTGCAGGCACTGAGCATCAGCGTGCCCATGAGCGCGGCGGTCTGATCGCCCTTGCCATCCACGACGATGATGTCACCGGGCTGGGCCAATGCGATCGCGGCGTGAATCATCAGGTTGTCGCCGGGACGAACCTCCACGGTGAAGGCCGGGCCGGCGAGTTTCATGCGTTCATGCACGGGAGCGACACGGCTGTGCATGGTGCCGCGTCGACCGGCCACATCCGCAAGAATCGCTGCTTGGAACTCGGCCGCTTGCTGGACGATGCTGGCATCCACGCGCTCGAAGTCGCGGATGATTTCAGGTAGTTGGTTCATGGCTTGTGAGGAATAAAGGACAAAGAAAGAGCCGTCCCCCGCCTGAAAGCGGGGAAAACGCCAGAAATTTCAAAAAGGAGAAACGTGGAGCGTGAGGCTCAGTCCAGACTCGCGCCCGAGTCCTTGACGATCTTTCCCCAGCGGGGCAAGTCCGTGCGCAGCAGTTGCCCGAAGGTCTGGGAGGTGCCGCCCAGCACATCGCCACCTTCCGAGCGAAGCTTCTCGACGACGTCTGGTTGGGCCAAGGCATCGTTGACGGCCTTGTTCAGTCGGGCGACCACCGCGTCGGGCGTGCCCTTGGGCGCCAGCACGCCATACCAGGTGCTGGCTTCGAAATCCTTGTATCCCAGCTCGGCGAGCGTGGGGGTATCCGGCAGTTGGGGCGAGCGCTTCAGCGATGTCACGGCAACAGGGCGCAGCTTGCCGCTGCGCACATGTCCGAGCAGGGTCGGAAGTGCCGACATGTACAGATCGATGTTTCCGCCCATCAAGTCCGTCATGGCCTGAGCGGCCCCCTTGTACGGAACGTTGCGCAGTTCGATGCCCGCCGCCTTCTGCGCCAATTCGCCCGCCAGATGGGAGACGGTGCCATTGCCCGAATAGCCCAGAGTCAATTCTCCTGGCTTGCTTTTGGCGGCTGCGACCACATCCTCGAACTTCTTGTACTTGGAGTTCATGCCGGTGGCCATCACGACCGGAGCGGAGGACACGAGTGCAACGGGCACCAGATCCTTGAGCGGGTCGTAGGGCAGCTTGGCGTAGAGAGACGGATTGATCGCAATGTTGCTTGTCTGACCCACCACCAGCGTGTATCCGTCGGGGCTGGCCTTCGCCGCTGCGTCCACACCGAGGTTGCCGCCCGCGCCCGGACGGTTGTCCACGATGATGTTCCATTTGTTCATCGTCCCCATTTTTTGGGCGACCGCCCGAGCGACCATGTCGGTGCCGCCTCCGGGAGGGAAGGGCACGATCAGTCGAATCGGCTTGGCCGGAAAGTCGGCCTGCGCCTGGGCCGCCTGGAAGGGCGCAGCGAGCAATGCGACGCCGATGGCCATCCCACTGATGAGCTGCAAGCGTGCGCGTTGAATGCGCGAGTTCGGCTTATTTGTCATGGTGTTGTCTCCAGATACGTGATGTTGAGGGATATGGAAGCTTCCCGGCCATGAGGCGAACTTTACGGATGAGTTTCACACAGTACAATACCGTTGCACACAGCGAAACACATTGCATGCAGAGAAACACCCGCACTCCCTCATCCACGAAGCCAAAGCCGCCCGTCTCCAAAGCGCCGGAGCCCCACAACGAGCAGGGTCCGGACTCCAGTGGCGGGGTCACCGCGGTGACCAGAGCACTGCATCTGCTCGAAGCGTTCGAGCTGGGTGAATCCCACTTGTCCCTGTCCGAACTCAGTCGCCGATGTGGGCTGCACAAGACGACGGTGCTGCGTCTTGCGCGCACGCTGGCGCTGTCTGGATACATGGTCCAGCGAGACGATGGCGAATGGCGTCTGGGGCCCGCTTCGGGCTGGCTGGGCGCGCGTTATCAAGCAGGGTTCGATGTGCAGAACGAGCTGGAACCGGCGCTGCGGGAACTCACGCAACAAAGCGGTGAAAGCGCTGCCTTCTACGTGCGCGAAGGCAATGTGCGGACCTGCCTCGTTCGTGTGGAAGGGCCGCAGGCATTGCGCCACCACGCACGAATGGGAGAGGGCCTGCCCCTCGATCAGGGCTCACCGGGTCGCGTTCTACTGGCGTTTGCAGGAGAGCAGGGACCGGTCTACGAAGAGATACGCAAGCGCGGCTTTCATTGGTCCATCGGCGAGCGCGAGCAAGGCGTGTCGACCGTCTCCGCGCCCGTGTTTGGCATGCATTGGCGACTGCTCGGGGCCCTTTGCATTTCCGGCCCCGCCTCGCGCCTGCCGCAAAGCCGACTGGAAGAGTTGGCACCGATGGTGATGGCCGCTGCCACCAAGCTTTCCTACCTGCTGGCAGCAAGCACCAGCACGCCCCTGCAATCGCGCATGGCGTCCTGGCATCCTTGACGCATCAAGTCGCGCGCTGCTGAGGTAGCGTCGCTGCGCTCAGCCGTGCCTGCCCCAGCTCAACACACGCAGCCATTGCGGCCGCCATGTGAGCGTGAACGCAATGACGAGTGCGGATGCTGCCAGCACCATCACCCAGACGAGGATCGCCATCGATGCATGGTCTGCTGCAAGGCACAGGCCGAGGCTGACGACCAGCATGCCAGCCCCCAGCCAGCGCAGAACCATGGATGACTTGCGCGAGTGGGCATCCTTGCGAACCCGCTCCCAATGCGATTGCATGGCCAGTGCAAGCCAGCCCATGCCGATGATGCAGGTGACCTGGGCTGCTGCGAGAAAAAGCGTTTCACGCATGAGCCGCCTCCGTGCGTTGCACGGGCTTGTGCACGGACGCTTTGTGAGCGAGCTTGCGCGCCGCCTTGAAGGACAACCAGGCCCCCGCGAGCAGGAACAGATCCACCCCAGCCACGGGCCAATAGGTATCGGTCCAGACCGTCTTGATCAGATGATCGCCGGTGGTGATCCAGTTCAGCAGCACGGCCCCGACAGCCAGGACGGCCACCGCCCAGCTTTGCTCTCGCCAGGCGGGGTTGGGCTGTCCCTGAGCGACCGGACCGCTGCGTGCAAAGGCGTGCGCCATGGCTGCGACCCATGTGGCCCAGAAGATGTACTGCTCCAGATCTCCACGTGCTGGCCAAGTGGGTGGAAGCGTTTCTGGCAACAGGCGATTGGCAATGAGGATGCCCAGAGCTGCAAGCAACATGCCTGTGACGGTGGTGACGGCCAGCGCGTCCACGATGCGGGCGCCTTGACTGCCGGATTTCGCGTGCTGCTTCTTGCGCTTTTCGACGAAGAAGATGAAGCCGGTGGCAATGCACACGCAACCCATCAGCCCCCCCAGCACATACAGCCAACGCAGCATCCAGTGGCGGAAGTGCTGCAGGTGCAGGCCGGTCAGAAAGGTGTTGATGCTGTCGACCGTGGTGCGCGGTGGATCCTCGCGCAGCACGTCGCCAGTGCTGGCCTTGAAGTGAATGCCATCGCCCACCAGTGCAATGCGATCGGTGCCTGCGCGGTAGATGCTGACGTAGCCGTTCTCATCGCCCACATGGTTCAGCGAGAGCAGACCCACTTCCCCCGCCATGCCCTTGGCCGCCCAGCGACGGCGTGCTTCGCTCACCATGTTGTCGACGGACGCCAGAGGTGCCGCGACGCCCGCGCGATCATGCGGCAGTCCCGTCTCTTGTGCCTCCATCTTCTCGTGCAACTCATGCAAAGGTTCGAGCTGGGTGTGCGTGACCGGAAAGTAGATGCCTGCAAAAATGACCAGCCCGGTGAACGCGAAGAAGAAATGGAAGGGCAGGGCGAGCACGCCCGTCATGTTGTGCAGATCGAGCGTGCTGCGCTGCGAGGCCTTCTTGGGCCGGAAGGTGAAGAACTCACGGAAGATCTTGCGATGCATGACAACGCCGCTGACCAGCGCGACCAGCATCACCAGCGCTGCCAAACCGACAATCCAGTAGCCAATGCTCTTCCACTGAAAATTCAGGCTGTAGTGCAGCGGATAGAAGAAGCGGCTGCCGATCTTCAACTGGTCATCCGGCAAGGCAACGCCGCTGCGTGGATCGATGGTGCGATTGCCCCAGACGCCCTCTTCAGGGTTCTTGGCATTGGGCACGACGTAGCCGGCAAACACACTCAACACCGGGTCGCGATGGGTGGTGTAGGCACCCCAGGTGCGCACGGTATCGAAGCGCTCGGGAAGCGGGCCGTTCACACGATCACGCATGAATTCGAGGCTTTCCTTCGTGGGCTGAATTTTCTCGAACGCAGGCCGAAGCACCTTCTCGAAAGAGGGCATGGGTTGTGGTTCGAAGCGCGAGGCTGGAATCGCCCAGCGATCAATTTCGCGATCGAAAACGGACAGCGCGCCAAAGAAGAAGCAGGCCATCAGCACAAAGCCAAGCGCCAGTCCGAACCAGGTGTGCAGCCAAGTCATGCTCAGACGAAAGCTTTGGAACATGTGATTTCTCCTTCTTTTTCTTCAGAGCAGTGCACGTTGCAGCAACGATGCGGCGATGGCCATGAGCGCACCCCCTCCGGCGAGAACGATGCAGACACGCGCCAGACTCCGGGCAGAAAACGCCCAGAGAAACACGCACAGATAGACCAGAAATCCCAGCATTGCGCTCAGATGTTCGGCATCATGGAACTCCATGCCGAACGCGAACATGCCAGCGGTTCCCACCGCGATGAAACCCCAGGTGAAGGCATAGCCAAGAACCACGGCGGCAAAGATGCGCAAGGCCACCACCATGCGCGGGTGGCTGGAGCGGTTGAGTGTGGTGTTCATTGCGGGATGCTTTCCTTCATTGAGGTCGGGTCGGTCAGAAGTCGTACTTCGCGGTCAGCACGAATTTGCGCGGAGCGCCGTAGTAGATCTGGCTTCCGGCGAAGTCGAAGTAGTTCTTGTCGAACAGGTTGCTGACATTCAACTGCACCGAAAATTGGCGCGAGAAATCGTAGTTGGCCATCAGGCTGGCGACGGTGATCGAACCTTGATCGCGCCGTGCATCAACGCTCAGTGATGTGGTCGTGGTGGAGTACGTCGCATCACGCCATTGCAGACCACCACCAACCTTCAGTTTGTTCAATGCGCCGGGCAGTCGGTACGTGGTGAACACGTGGGCCAGGTTCTGGGGGCGTTGGGGTTGCAGGCGCGAGCCATCGGCATTCTGGGCCTGAGCGCGCGAGAACCCGGCAATCAACTGCCATCCGGTTGCCAGTTCGCCGGATACCTCGGCTTCGAGGCCCTTGCTGGTGACGCCTTTTTCTCCGCGGTATGCAGGCGAAGTCGTTCCGGAGACCAATGCGTCGCCATCCAGAATGGCAACGTTGTCCTGCTGAATGCGGAACACGGCCAGCGATGCATTGAGCTTTCCATCGAGGTAGGATGCCTTGACGCCTGCTTCATAGGCCTTGCCCATGACGGGGTCCAGATATGCGCCGTTGATGCTCTGGTAGTTTTGAGGTTGGAAGATGTCGGTGTAGCTTGCGTAGACCGAGTACGTCGTGTTCAGGTCATGGATCAAGCCCGCATAAGGGGTGAACACATCGTGTTTGCGCGTGGCGGTAAGGCTTTGAGTCTCCCAACGGCTTTGGCGACCCCCAACGATGAGCTTCAGGTCATCGGCGAGCGACAGCCGAGCCGCTGCGTAGACGGCACTTTGACGGGTGCGATCATCCCCCAACGAGCGGAAAGCGCCCCACACGGGCTCGGCATAGGAGCCGTCCCACGCAAAAATATTGCCGATGCTGCCGGTGGTGTAGGCATGGTTGCCGTAGGTGTAGTTGGACTGGCTGCCTGTGAGTCCAATCACCGCTTCATGCTTTCGGCCAAGCAGCTTGAAGGGGCCGGTGGCTTGCAGGCTTGCGCTGTTTTGCGAGAAAGACTGGCGCGAGTAGTTTGGATACGGGCCCAGACCCTCGCCAGTTTCCCGCAGGGGCTGGCTCAGCAAATAGAACAGTTTGGATGTGTAGTCCGCTTCGAGGCGACTGGCATTGGCTTTGATTGCCCAGCCATTGTCAAGGCGGTGTTCAAGTCCGGCATAGGCCGTGTTGCTGGTGGTGTTCCAGAACGTCCAATCGGCACCAATGCTGAACGAGCGCGCCCAGTGTGTGGGAGAGCCGTCCTTGTAGACCATGGGCAGGCCGCCCCAGGTCACGTTGGTGGGTCGCTTGGCTTGGTGTTCTATCCCGCCCCACAGGGTGGTGGATGGCGTCAGATCGGCTTCCACTGTCGCAAGCAACGCCCGATTGCGAGTGTGATAGCGATCAAGATGTGAGTCGCGCTCATCGGCCATGCCGGCAATGCGCGCACGGATGCGACCATCTTCGGTCAGTGGCGTGGACAGGTCGAGCGTGCCTCGGTGCTCGTTCCATGAACCGGCGCTCACTGAAATCGTTCCCGTGAACTCTTTGCTGGTGGCGCGTTTGCGTACCAGGTTGACTGATGCGCCCGGATTGCCCGCGCCGGTCATCAAACCGGTGGCACCGCGCACCACTTCGATGCGGTCGTAGAGTACAGGGTCGAGCATGGATGCGCCAAAGAAGTCATTGGCGACAAATGTCGGTACTCCGTCGTATTGGTAGTTGTCGATGTAGAAGCCGCGTGCGTTCAGATCCGTGCGGTCACTGTCCGAGCTGATGGTTGAAATGCCGGTAATGTGTTTTGCGGCTTCACCGATCGAGGTGATGTTCTGGTCTTCCATCTGCTGGCGCGTGAGCACGCTGACGGACTGCGGCGTGTCGCGCGGGGACAGCATCAGGCCTGTCGCGGCTGCCGTGTTGCGCGCGGCATAGCTGCCCGTTCCCTCGGAGATTGGGCTGCGGTCTGCCTGAGCAGTCACCCGGACCTCGGACAGTGTGGCGCTCGTGAGCGCGGCTTTCGGTGCCGATGCAGATGGGCTCGTGCCGGCTGCATTGGAAGGAGCCTCGGGTGCTCGGCGCAGAGTGTAAGTGCCGTCGGCATCACGCACCGCTTCCAGTCCGGAGCCAGCGAGCAGGGCGGCCAGAGCTTGCGGGACACTCAGTTGGCCTTGCGCGCCAGGCGATTGCAGGCTGGCGACCAGTTCAGGCGCAAACGAGATGAGCGAGCCCGATTCACGTCCCAGTCGGTTGAGGGCACCACCAAGCGGCCCTGCCGGGATGCTGTAACTGCGAATGGCGACTGCCGTGGCGGTTTGGGCCTGTGCTGCAAGCGGCACGGACGCCATGGCGGCGCAGGCAGTGATCCCCGCACAGAACAGTCGAGCGGCAAATGCGGTGCTGCATGGCTTGGAGGGTGCGGCTGAAGTGGCTGAGATGGCGGGTGTGCTGGAGGTCGAACTGCGGTGCATGCGGTGGTGTCCGTTGGAGTGAGTCTTGCAAAATGCACCGCAGCTTGAATGGCGGTGCTTGTGGAAGACTTGACACGCCGCGTTCACGGAATGGCCATCTTTTTTTGGGGTGAACGAAAGAAAGTTTTCTGACGACATCAGTGGCTCGGCACGACGGTCACCCACCAACGGGTTCGGCTGCTGATGCGCACTGGCAGCGAGCGGGTGAGCGCATGCAGCACCAGGTCGGTGTCGGCCAACGGGTAGCTGCCGGACACGCGCAGTTGCGACGCTTCAGGTGCGCATCGCAGGAGTCCGGGGCGGTAGCGGGCCAGTTCCGCGATGAATTCGCCCAGAGGCATGTTGTCGGCCACCAGCATGCCTTCCGTCCAGGCAGCAGCGGCATCGAGTGGCGCAGTGTCGCGTTGGGCTTCGGCATCGGTGAAATGCCCCGTCTGACCCGCCGACAGGCGTTGAACACTGGATGCGTCCGCGCGTGGTTGCAACTCCACTATGCCATCGAGCACCGCGACGCTGGTGAATCCATCATGCTGGCGTACGGTGAAGCGCGTGCCGATGGCGCGTGTCATGCCTTCGTTGGTGCGCACGCGCAGCGGACGAGGTTTGCCGCTGACGGGATTCGGGGTGGGATCGGGCGCACTCTGGATCAGGATCTCTCCCGCGCGCAGCACAATCAGGCGCTCGCTCGCGGTGTATTGCAAATCCACGGCGCTCGCGGTGTTCAGCCGCAGCTGTGTGCCATCGGCGAGCACGGCCTCGCGCTGCTCGCCCGCAGCGGTGGCCCAATCTGCGCTCGCCTGTTGCCAGGCCTGCAGGCCGACTCCACTTTCACGTACGGCCAACAGACCTCCGGCTCCGGCTGTGATCAGCACCGCAAGGCGCACAGCATGGCGGCGCGAAAGGCCAGGCGCAGCCAATGTTTGCATGGCCACTGGCGCGGGCACACCGCGAAGCTGCCCATCCACTTGCGCGATGCGTTGCCAGGCCTGTGCGTGCAGCGGGTCGGCATCGTGCCAGCGTTGCCATTGCCGATGTGTGAACTCGGCGTTGCTGGCGTCGCCCGAACTCAGTTCCAGCAACCAATGCACGGCGGTGCGCGCGACATGTGGCGGTATGCCAGCGGAGGAGTCTGCGAACGCCATCTCAACGGCTTTCGGCAAAGTAGCAGCGCTCTGCAGCGTTTGCCAGATGGCGGCGCACGCTGGTGCGAGAGATGCCCAATTGCGCTGCGATCTCTTCCTGAGTCAGGTCTTCCAGACGCCACAGCAAAAAGGCCTTGCGTGCAACCACGGGCAGTCCACCGAGCAAGCGATCGATCGTGACCAAGGTCTCCAACACCATCAACTGCACCTCGGGCGCGGGAGCGACAGGTTCGAGCAGCGAGGCGAGGGCTTCCAGATATGCGCTCTCGATCTGCTTGCGCCGCAAATGATTCGAGAGCAGTCGCTGCGCAATGGTCGTGAGATAGGCGCGTGGCTCGATCACTTCCTCCAGCGGCTGGCCCTTGGCCATGAGCACACGCACAAAAGTGCTCTGCGCCAGATCCGCCGCATCCCACGAACAGCCGAGCTTGCGCCGCAGACGTGCCACCAGCCAACCGTGGTGGTTTTCGTACAGAGCCTGCACTGGATCAGCGGAAGCATTCAGGGGGAGACCGAGTCCTGTGGACATGGCGATGGAAGAAGGTATGTAATGAGAATTGTTCTTATTATATTGTCTCTGTGGACATATGTGCAGTGCATCCGCTGATTGCAATGCGTTAACCAAATTGACTATTTCAATATGGATAATGCGATTCATTCTCATTGTTATGGGGTTGTTGGGCGCTTGAAAAAGACCGAGCTTTCGTCCCCGTTCTTTCTTCGTGTTTGTTCACTACTACCGAGAACTGCTGAACTTCTGTTTGCGCAAAGTCCGTGACCGTGATGTGGCCGCGGACATCGTGCAGGAGAGCTACGCGCGCGTGCTGGAGATGGAGCAGACCAAGGCGTCGATCTCCGAGCCGCGTGCACTGCTGTATCAGACAGCGCGCCACGTGATGGTCGATACGTATCGGCGCGGGCAGGTGCGTGATCACGATGATCTGGATGCACTGTCTGAACTGGATCAGCCGACCGGGCCAGAACACGAACAGCCCGACGCCATGCTGGCTTCCGCGCAGGCCATCGGTGCTTACGCGGCAGCGATCGAGGCCTTGCCGGTGCGCTGCAGGGAAGCGTTTATGCTGCATGCCTTCGACGACCTGCCTTACGCGGAGATCGCCCAGCGCATGGGCATCTCGGTGAGCATGGTGGAAAAGCATATTGCCCGTGGTCGTCTGGCTTGCCGATCCTGCGAGCGACCGCTTCAACCTCCACAAATTGTCAGCCATGGAGAAGCAGGGGTGAGGGTTTGATGACCTCATGCGACTACAAGTTTGAGCAGCAATGAAACAGCACGCCCCGTCCCCCATTGACCCCACCCGCCAGGATGCTGCCGACGAGGCTGCATTCAGTGAGTTCGTGCGCGGGCAGGATGCGGTTCAACTGCAAGCGGCGCTATGGGCAGCGCAGCGCAGCGCAGGCTTGAATGCGGCGGACGAGGCCTTGTTTCAAACATGGATGATGGCCAGGCCTGTCCATGCCGAGGCTTATGCCGAGATGGAGCGCAGCTTTCGTCAAGTGCGGCGGATGCCTCGGGAGACGGTGGCCTTGTTGAAGGCCGGGTTGCGTGATTCGGGCAGCAAATCAACACGCGAGCGGATTGCGAATGTCGCATCGCCCGAGCGGCGCGGGTGGCTGTCTGGTGTGGGTCGCCTTGTGCCGCAGGCTGCCATGGCAATGGCAGTGCTTGCAACTGTCGGAGGCGGCTGGTTGGGGTGGGGGCATTGGCGTGCCCAGCCGGTTCATGATGAACTCTACGTCACCCAACGCGGACAGCGCATGAGTGTTGATCTGCCCGATGGCTCGAGGTTGCAACTGGATGCGGCCACACGAATGGAGGCACTGCTCTACCGTGATCGCCGGGAGGTGCGGCTCGTGGATGGGCAGGTCATGTTCAATGTACACAGCGATGCCGAGCGTCCGTTCGATGTGCTGGCTGGACATACGCGGGTGACGGTGGTGGGTACGCGCTTTTCCGTGCGCCATGCGCAGACCGGCGTGGATGCAGGCAAGACCGTGGTACAGGTCGAGTCGGGGCGGGTACGCGTCGCGCAGATGGGCAGCATGTCTGCAGCCGTGGAGCTGGGACCGGGAATGGCGGTGACGGCCGATGAGCAGGGTCGTCTGGAGCGCACGGTCAGCGTCGCTCCCAATAGTGTGGGGGCGTGGCGTGCGGGACGTGTGAGCTTCAGCGACACACCCTTGTCGCAGGCACTTGCCGAGTTCGAACGCTATGGCGAAACGCGTCTGATGGTACGTGATCCCGCCGTGGCTGCCATGCGCGTGGGTGGCAGTTTCGATCTGCGCGAAGTGGGTACCTTTGCGCAAGCGCTGCCATTGATGCTGCCAGTCAAATTGAAAAAGCTCGACGCTGCAACCGAAATCGTCCCGGTCCGATGAGCGCTGTTGGCAGCATCGTGACCAGAGCCGCCAGAATTTTTTCAGTTTTTTCCAGGCCCATGTGTGGGTTCTGTCGCGCCGTGCGACTCCATCAATAGTGCTTCTCACCAACAGTATTGATTCGGAGATTTCTCTCATGCGGCAATCGCGATTTGCTCTCGCTCCACAGACCTTGGCCATGCTTGTGATGGTCGGCGCCACAGGCCATGTTCTGGCTCAGACGGACCCGGTGGCTCCGACACCCGTGTCGATCAACGCGCAGCCACTCGGGCAGGCGCTCAACGAGTTGGCGCGCCAGACCCATCTGCAGCTTCTGTTTCCTCCCGAACTGGTGGCGGGCAGGGTGGCTCCTGCAGTGTCGGGCGCACTCACACCGCGTCAGGCGGTGGAGCGACTGCTGGCTGGCAGCGGGTTGATGGCCGTGCAGGAAGGCAAGGCATTGGTCGTGAAGGCGGCTCCGCAGCGAGGGGGCGACAGCTCGCTGCCGCCGGTCACTGTGGTGGCCCATGCAATGCAAGAGAGTGCATTCGGGCCTGTTCACGGCTTTGTGGCCAAGCGCAGTGCGACAGCCACCAAGACCGACACGCCGCTCTCCGAAACGCCCCAATCAGTGACGGTCGTTCCGCGAGAACAAATGGTGGCGCAGGCTGCGGATTCGCTGGATCAGGCGCTGGAGTATTCCGCAGGCATCATGTCGTTGGCGGGCGGAACGATGCGAAACATAGGCACCGGGTTCACGGTGCGCGGATTCAACGTGACCGGTGCCGGACCGCTGTACCTGAACGGCTCCAAGTTTCCCATCAACTCTTTCAGCGGAGCCATCGAACCGTATCATTACGAGCGCATCGAAGTGCTCAAGGGTCCAGCATCGATTCTTTATGGGCAAGCCGCACCGGGCGGGATTTTCAATCTGGTGAGCAAACGACCTACGGCCGAGCCGCTGCGCGAAGTGGAGGTGCAACTGGGCAGTTGGGGCAGGAAGCAGGTTGCGGCGGATCTGAGTGATTCACTGACAGAGGATGGACGCGTCCGCTATCGCGTGACAGCGCTGGCCCGTGATGCGGACACCATGCTGGACCACACCCGCAACGACAGGATTTCGGTGGCAGCGGCGCTTGATTGGCAACTGACAGACGCGACGCAGTTGACCTTGCTCGCAAACGCCAGCAACACCAAGGGCCATTACGATGTGGGCAAGCCGCTGGAAGGATCGCTGTTGCCCAATCCGGGTGGGCGCATTGCGCGTACGCGATTCCTGGGAGAGCCGGAGTTCGACCATTTCAATGTGAAGGGTGCGTCGCTGGGGTATCAGTTGGAGCACCGATTCAATGACGACTGGCGCTTCAAGCAAAACACGCTGGTCTACGATCACGAAGCCGACAGTGCCTATGCAGGGCTTTATGCCAACGTGAATCCAGGCACGCCCACGCGGGCAACTCGTTATGGCCTGACGCGCCTGGACCATGATCGAGGACTTGTCATCGACAACCAGTTGATCGGCAAGCTGCAGCATGGGCGGTTCGAGCACACGGTGCTGTTCGGGTTGGACTGGGTCAAGGCCCGCTTTTCACGGAATCAGGGGTTCGGTCCACTCGCGTCGATCGACATGTACAACCCGGTATACGGTGCGCAACCTGTGTTCGGCACACCAGTGTTTTCGAAGGACGCGGCTCGGCAGACCGGCTTCTATGTGCAGGACCAGATCAAATTCGACAAGCGCTGGATCGCATTGGTGGGCGGGCGCTACGACTCGGCCCGCGCCGATCTGATCTCCGACGGTGAGGTGGAGAAGGCGCATGCATTCACACCGCGCGTGGGCTTGATGTATCTGTTCGACAACGGGATTTCGCCGTACTACAGCTACAGCCGCTCATTTCAGCCTTCGTCCGGACGGGGCTTCAGCGGCACGGCGTTCAAGCCGACCACGGGCAAGCAGCACGAGATGGGGGTGAAGTATGAGCCCAAGGGTGTGGATGCCTCGATCACGGTGGCGGCCTACGAGATCACGCAGCGCAATGTGCTGACTGCCGACCCGGACCACACCGGCTTTCTGATGCAGACCGGCGAGGTCAAGTCACGCGGTCTTGAAATCGAAGGCCGCGCGAGTCTGAACCGCCAATGGGACATGGTGGCGGCGCTGTCCAGCACACTTTCCCGCGTCACGCAGAGCAACAACGGAAATGTGGGAACGGTCCCTGTATCGATACCGCGCAGTATGGCTTCGTTGTGGACCGACTACCGGGTCGCAGCCGTGCCCGGTCTCAGCGTAGGTGCGGGCGTGCGCCATGTGGGCTGGCAGGAGGTCAACCGGATGCGCATGCCCGCGTACACGCTGTTCGATGCTGCAATCCGCTACCAACTCGACAAATGGCAGTTGGCGCTCAATGTGAAGAATCTGGCGGACAAGAACTATGTCTCGTCGTGCACAGGCGTATGCCAGTTTGGTGATGAGCGCAATTTCACGTTGACTGCACGGGTCAACTGGTAAGCCGGGCAGGGCGTGGAGGGGGCGGGTGAGTGCGTGTGCGCCCTCTCGCCCATCCAGTGGCTTGGCATGGCTCCGTGTATGGGTACAATTTAATAAGAATGATTCTTGTTTGATTGTGATGATGGCGTTCGCCAGACCGCCACGACTTGCCATGCCTTCAACTAACACGTTGCTTCACTCGGAAGTTTCCACGCTCTATACAGACCACCACCGTTGGCTGCAGGGGTGGCTGCGCAAAAAGTTGAGCGATGTTCATCAGGCTGCCGACCTTGCGCATGATGTCTTCATCCGGCTGCTGGCACGCGAAGAGCCCGTTCAGGCGAGAGAGCCGCGGGCGCTGCTGACGACGGTGGCTCAGCGTGTGCTGGCCAATCACTACCGGCGCCAGCAACTGGAGCGGGCATATTGGGAGGCCTTGGCCCAGGTTCCCCAGCAATTGGTGATGTCCCCTGAAGAGCGAGCGGTGATTCTCGAGACGCTCGATGAAATCGACCAGATGCTGGATGGGCTGCCTGCCATAGTGCGGCGCGCATTCCTCATGGCGCAGCTCGATGACATGAAGCAGGCAGACATCGCGCGTGAGTTGGGCGTTTCGCTTTCCACAGTCAAGCGCTATTTGACTCAGGCAGGTATGCGCTGCTTTTTTGCGGCTGCATCGTGAGCGATATGTCTGAAGGTACAGATTCACGGGCGGACATTTCCTCGGGGCTTGTTGTACCGCCCGAGGTGGCACAGCGAGCGGTGGAGTGGTGGCTGCTCTCTTGTGAAGGTGAGATGAGCCGTTCCCGGCGCCGCAACTGGATGGCATGGCGCAACGCCGATCCGTTGCACGAGCGGGCTTGGCGGCATATTGAAACGGTGAATGCCCGAATGGCGGGTCTGGCGGGAAATACCTCGCAAGCAGCGCTCGCGCGTGTCACTTTGGGCCGCGCTGGGGCCACCAGCAGACGGCGTGCGGTCAAGACGCTGGGCGTGGCGTTCTTTGGGGGCGGTGTGGCCTGGCAGGTGGAGCAGCACTTGCCGTGGCGCAATTGGGTGGCCGACGTGCGAACGGCCTCTGGCGAGCGCCGATCACTGGTGCTGGACGATGGCACGCAGATGGTGCTCAACGGTGCGAGTGCGTTGGATATCGGCTTCAGCGCACAACGGCGCATGCTGCGCTTGCACAAGGGGGAGGTGCTGATCACCACGGCGAAAGACGGACGCCAACCTGCGCGGCCCTTCGTTGTGATGACCCGAGGAGGAGAGGCCGAAGCGCTGGGGACGCGCTTCGTTGTGCGCGCTAAGGAGGGCGAGTCCGCCTTGGTCAGCGTGTTCGAAGGCGCAGTGCAACTGACGCCTCGCACTGCAGGCAGTACGTTGGTGTTGCAGGCGGGCGAACAGGCAAGTTTTGATGCGCAAGGGACTTCGAGTGCCAGTGCGGTGCATGAGGACAGCACCGCCTGGGTCGACGGCATGCTGATTGCGCGGGCCATGCCGCTTTCCGATGTGCTTGCAGCGCTCCAACCATACAGCGAAGCCCGTCTGGTGTGCGAGCCGCGGGTTGCGAGTTTGCGCATCTCTGGTACTTATCCCTTGGCGGACGCGCCACGCGTGCTTGCCGTGCTGGGCGCTTTGCCTCAATTGCGGGTACGCCCGCTCACCCGCTGGTGGGGCCGCCATGAGATCGTGGTGGAGACCTCGGATTGAGAGATTCTGGAATTTTTTCAGTCATCGTGAGCTGTTTTATGAACTTGCGGGACATGGACTAGGAGTGCAGTGCGTACTGCGCTTCCGTGGCTTTCGAGCAGCCAGCGGCTTTTTTGTCCAACCCGGGCCTCTGGCTCTACAGCACCATGGCTAAATTCTCGGCGCATCGCCCGCGCCACAACCTTTCCCGCTTTGCACTTCGCTTGCAGCCAACAGCCTGGGCCAGTCGTTGCCTGGTGTTGGCCCTGTCATGTGCCGTGCAAGTGCCAACCGTCTGGGCTCAATCGCCCAGCGCATCACCTGCAGCCGCAGAAGCCACGCGCAGCTACCAGATTCCGGCAGGTTCGCTGCAGGACGTGCTCAACCGCCTGGGCCGGGACGCGGGTTTGCTGTTGTCGTTCACCGAAGACCAGGTTCAAGGACTGCGCAGCAATGGTTTGCAGGGCCGATACACGGTGAACGGCGCGCTGACGGCCGTGTTGCAGGGTGTGGGGCTGGAAGCTGTGGCGCAGCCCCAAGGCGGCTATGTGTTGCGCAAACGGGCCGAACAACCTTCGGTTTCTGCTGCTTCCACTGCGGTGACACCCGGTACCGTGAGTCTTGTGGAAGTGCGCGTGAAGGCACGTCGAGACGCCGATGGCACGACGGAAGGCAGTGGCTCCTACACCAGCCGCGTGACCAGCATCGCCTCCAAGACCGATCAGTCCTTTCGCGAGATTCCGCAGTCGGTTTCGGTGATCACGCGCGAGCAGCTCGACGACCGGAACATGGTGGACATCCGGGATGCCATGGCCGCCACTCCCGGAATCACCAGCGAGCAGCTCAATTTCGAAACTTCGTACTTTTACTCGCGTGGCTTCCAGATGGACAGCATGCAGTTCGATGGGGGCGCTCCCATCAACATTGCCAGCTATACCTACAGCGTGAATCAGGCGCTGGATTTTTACGACCGCGTCGAAGTCATGCGCGGGGCATCCGGTTTGCTGGGAGGAGTGGGCGATCCGGGCGGCATCATCAACATGGTGCGCAAGAAGCCATTGGCCGAACCGCGTTTCATCGTTGAACAATCGGTGGGGAGCTGGAACAACTACAAGACCATGATCGATGCAACAGGTCCGCTCAACGAGAGTCGCACCATCCGCGCGCGTGGCGTGCTGAGCTATCTCGATCGGGACTACTCCATCGACACCGTGCACCTGCGCACGCCGTCGATCTATGGCGTGATCGAGGCCGATCTCACTGCCGATACCTTGCTGACCGCAGGTGCATCATTCCAAAAGAACAAACGGCGCGGCGTGGGCGGTGGGGACTTGCCGCGCTATTCGGATGGAACGGACATTGGGCTGCCCCGCAGCACCAGTTTCACTCAGCCGTGGGCAACTGCCAAGCGTGACACGACAGAGCTGTTTGCTGCACTCGAACACCGCTTTGCCAATCACTGGAAGCTCAAGTTCAACGCTACCCATTCCAAGTCCGATTACGACGGAAAATCCGCCTTCGGTTACGGTACGGTGGATCGTGAAACCGGCATGGGCGCGACTTGGTACGGCGGCGGACACTATCTGTATGCCAACGAACAAACCGTGCTGGACGCAAGTCTGTCAGGCACTTTCAGCCTGTTGGGCAAGACGCATGAATTGCTGTTGGGAGTGGATCAGCAGAAGGTGGAAAGCTTCTGGAACGTTGGTTACTCCAGCACGCCGACTGGCGTGACGCCGATCGACATCTACAACCCCGGAGCCTGGAGCCCCGAGCCCGCCGGTCCGGTGTCACGTCGCTACAACCCATGGGGTCAGGAGCAGCGCGGAGGCTACGGCGTGCTTCGTCTGCACCCCACTTCCGACCTGCATGTGATTCTGGGCGGGCGTTATGCCAAGTACGAATTCAACCAGATCTATGAATCGCTTGGCGCGTCTGGAAACTGGGCACTGGCTTCGGGCAGCCGCTTTTCCGAATCTGCCAAATTTACGCCGTATGGTGGTGTCATTTATGACCTGAACCATCAATGGTCGGCCTATGTCAGCTACGCGTCCATTCTCAAGCCGCAGGCGCTGATGAAAGCAGGGCCATTGCCTGGCAGTTCACTGGATCCAGTCAAGGGCAAGAGCTATGAGGCGGGCTTCAAAGGGGAATTGGCGGATGGCAGGCTCAACGCCACTTTGAGCGTCTTCAATGTCGAGCGCACGGGCACGGCGGTGGCCGATCCGCGTTATCCGCCGAACACGGAACTGTGGGCTGGAAGCTGCTGCTATCTGCCTCTGGGCAAGGTGACAAGCCGGGGCTTCGATGCGGAAGTCGGCGGCGAACTGATCCCGGGCTGGCAAATCGCGGCGGGCTATACGTTCACGACCACGAAGGACAAGAGCACTGGTGATGTGTTCAGTGACGTGACTCCCAAGCACATGCTCAAGTTATCCACGGCGTATGTGTTGCCTGGCGAGCTCTCGCGCTGGAAGGTCGGGGCAAGCGCCACGGTGCGCTCCAAGCAGTCACGCCAGGGAATTCTGTACGACTCCGATTGGAATGAAGCGGGCCGAGTCACCATCAAGCAAGGCGGGTATGCGGTCTGGGATGCGATGGCGCAGTACCGCATCGACCCGCGTTGGACGCTGTCGCTCAATGTGGGCAATCTATTCGACAAGACCTACTACTCCACGCTTGGATACCTCGACGGCAGCAACTTCTACGGAACGCCGCGCAACTTCACTGCAACACTGCGCGGTACTTTCTGAGCTTCAGCGGATCGTCTCCCGCAAGCCTTGTCCGCTCGCGGGAGAAATTCCAATTCAGAAAATGTTATTGAGAATGATTCCTTTTTGATGTATATGATGCGGACCCATGGATTTGTCCGCATCGTTCACTCGTTCACTGCTTTCAGGATTTGGCCAAGCCTATGGAGACTTGCTGAGAGCTGCCGCGCGCAATACCGCCAGCCGCGATGAGGCGCGCGAACTGGTGCATGACACATGGCTGCGCTTGGCGGAGCACGCGCTGACTCAATCGTCTGTATCCATTGCAATGCACGAGGAGGGAGCGCCACGCGAGGTGACGTCCTATCTTGCCGTGATGGCCCAGCACATGGCGATAGATGCACAGCGCAGGCAACAGCGTCACGCACGCTATGTGAGTGGGGCCGTCTTGCAGGAGCAGCTCGCTCCAAGCCAGTCCCCGGATGTGGCCGATTCATTGATGTACCGGCAAGCGTTGGCCATGCTGGAAGCGGCGCTGCAATCGTCGCCTGAGCGCAGTCGAGAGGTGTTTCTGGCGCACCGCGTGCATGGTGAAAAGCAGCCGGAAATCGCCGAACGGATCGGTGTTTCGCTCAACACAGTAGAGCGTGATCTGATGCTTGCTGCAGGGTGCATCGAGGATGCGCTGCACCGCTGGCGCGGCAGTCTTCCCGGGAGCGCAGACGTGCGCAAACCTGGACGCAGACGCAGCCTGGGTGCGCTGCTTGGCATGGCTGGTTTGGGGGTTGCAGGCACGGTGGGTTGGCGTCAATGGCAGGATTTTCGACACACCCATGTTCAGTGGCAGGCCCACTGGAGCAGCCCGCGCGGTCAGCAGTTGCGACAGGCGTTGCCCGATGGCTCGGTGCTGCAGCTCGATGCGCTGAGTCGGGCCAGCGCACAGTATTTCGCAACGCGCCGGGTGGTGCAACTGGCAAGCGGTGCCGCCTTTTTCGACGTGATGCGCGACGAGGAACGCCCTTTCGTGGTGAACGCCAGCGACGTGCAGGTGACGGTGCTGGGGACACGTTTTGGCGTGGAAATCCTTCCAGCGAAATCTTCCCCGAACCGTGTGGTGGTGCAGGTCGAGTCCGGTCTGGTTCGGGTGGACCATGCAGGTGAATCGTTCGAAATCGGCGCGGGTGAGGGGCTGCTTGTCGATGGCAGCAGCATCTCGCGCACGCATGGGAGGCCCGAGCAGGCAGCGGCCTGGCGACATGGTGAGCTGGTCTTCGACAGGGCAACGCTCGGTGAGGCGCTGGAGCGACTGGCTCGCTACACCACGTTCATGATGGAGGCGACTCCCGAGGCGGCGCGTCTTCCCATGAGCGGGAGGGTACACATCGCGCAGGCCCATTCTTGGCTCAAGGCTCTGCCACATGCCTTGCCGGTGACGGTGCGCCGCCAACCGGATGGTTCTGTACAGGTCGCGATGACGCGTTGAGAAGCAGCCGGGTACCCCATTGTTTTTCAGGAATTTCTTTTGCCATTCGTCTTGAGTGTGAACCCTTGAATTCCACAGTTCATCATCAGGACGTTTTCCATGCCCGCACCTGCTTTCGCTTTCCCCTCCCACCCTCGACGCACGACACTCGCACACGCGGTGTTCTGTGTCTGTCTGGCGTTGCCGATGACGGCAGCCATTGCTCAGCAGCAGCAAGCTGCACGAGTCGCCCGTTTCGACATCGCCGCCCAGCCATTGGCCAGCGCGCTCAACGAGTTTGCGCAGCAAGCCGGTTTGCAGCTCGCGTTCAAGCCATCGCTTGCGGCTCAACTCCAGTCGCCCCCATTGAAGGGCGAGCACTCGACGAGCGAGGCATTGCAGCAGTTGCTCAAGGGCAGTGGGCTGCAAGGCCGCATTGAGGAAGGGACGCTGACTGTTCAACCGGAACCCAAGCCCGGAGCCCAGACCGAGCGAACACTTGCAGAAACGCGTGTTCTCGCGCGTCGCTCAGGCGATGGCACAACGGAAGGATCTGGTTCCTATACCAGCAGTGTGACCAGCATCGCGTCCAAGACAGATCAGTCGTTTCGCGAGATTCCTCAGTCAGTGTCCGTCATCACACGCGAGCAGTTGGACGATCAACGCGTGACGGATGTGACCGAAGCGCTCAAGCTCACACCGGGCATCGTTGTGGCCAACACGGTCGGCGACTTCTACTCGCGCGGATTTCAGATCACCAGCATGCAGATCGACGGTGGTGCACCGCTCGCGCTGGGGGCCTACACCTACACGCCGCAACAGGACATGGCCTTCTATGACCGGGTCGAAGTGATGCGCGGCGCGTCCGGACTTCTGGGCGGCGTCGGTGATCCGGGGGGCATCATCAATCTGGTGCGCAAGAAGCCGCTTGCACAAAGGCAGATTCAGGCGCAACTCTCGGCGGGGAGCTGGAACCAGCGGGGCGTGGAGCTCGATGTGACGGGGCCGCTGAATGCCGACGCCACCGTGCGAGGACGCGCCGTGCTCGATTACAAGAATGGCGACTCCTACCTCGACATGCGCAGCCGCGAACGGCCTGCACTCTATGGCGTGATCGAGGCAGATCTCACCAGCAGCACCTTGCTCACACTGGGCGGCAGCTACGGCAAGGTGCACGAGAACGGAGACTACGCGGGTCTTCCTCGTTTCGCCAATGGCGGCAATCTGGGCTTGTCGCGCAACACCAATTTCACACAACCCTGGGCCTACTACGACTACGAGAACAAGGAACTGTTTGCGCAGCTCGAACATCGCTTCGAAAACGACTGGAAGCTCAAGTTCAACGCCTCGCATGTGGAGACCGATCTCGATCGCTTCTGGGTCTACGCGGGCGGTGCGATCAATCCAGCCAATCATTCCGGCTCTGTCTGGCGCGGCGGAAAGATCAAATCCGGCAACCAACAGGATGTGGTGGACCTGAGCCTGAGCGGTAACTTCAAGGCCTTTGACCGCACGCATGAGTTTCTGGTTGGCGCAGACTGGCAGCGCGTGGAGAGTTTCTGGACCAGTGGCAACTTCACGGGAAGCGGCACGGTCGCCAATGATCCTTTCAATCCCAGTGTCTGGGCACCGTCCTTCGACACCCATTACAACTCGCTCTACGGCCCCTGGGGACAGAAACAGGTCGGCGCCTATGGGGTGCTTCGCCTGCATCCCACCGACCGACTGCATGTGATACTGGGCGCGCGTGCGAGCCGCTATGACTTCGACCAAGCGATCTGGACACTGGACGCCGCAGGCAATCGCACGGCATGGTCGAACACGCCTTTCAAGGAGCCCACCAAGGTCACGCCCTATGGTGGCGTGATCTATGACTTCAGCGATCGCTGGTCGGCTTATGTCAGCTATTCCTCGATCTTCAAGCCGCAGGCGCTCAGCATGTCGGGACCGCCACCGGGCAAACCACTACCACCCGTGAAAGGCAATAGCTACGAGGCCGGTTTCAAGGGTGAGTTGATGGATGGGAAGCTGAACTCGACCTTCAGCATCTTCAATGTCGAACGCACCGGCACGGCCGCGCTCGACCCGAACTACGAATCCTCCAACAACCGCTGGAGCGGCAACTGCTGCTACCTTGCCCAAGGCAAGGTGGTGAGCCGCGGCTTCGACGCGGAAGTGGGTGGTGAGTTGCGCCCAGGCTGGCAGATGGCGGCGGGGTACACCTTCAACAACACCAAGGACAAGAGCACGCAGAAGACCTACAGCAGCATCACGCCGCGCCATCTGTTCAAGCTCTCCACCGCCTACACGTTGCCGGGGGAACTCTCGAAGTGGCGCATCGGCGGCAGCGCACAGATCCAGAGCACCCACTACGTGAGCGGCACGGCCGTCACGAATGGAGCGTCGCAGGCGTTCGACTTCACGCAAGGCGGCTACGCCATCTGGAACGCGATGGTGCAGTACCGCATCGACCCGCGTTGGACGGTGGCACTGAACATCAACAACCTGTTCGACAAGACCTACTACCAGACGCTCAGTGGCACCTTCAGCAACAACCAGTACGGCGCACCGCGCAACGCCATGGTGAGCTTGCGAGGCAGTTTCTGATCCTTGGCTCCAGCCATTGCGGGCATCCGGGACACCACGGCCAGACAATTTTCTGGCCTTTTTTCTCATCTCGCGTGTCAAGTATCGAGACGGCTGCATCTGGAGGGCAAGGATTTGTCTTTGTCCCGCCTTTCAGTGCGGTGGTCTCATGATTATTCTGTCGGGTGATGCCATCAGCAACCCGTTTTTGTTCGCCTGATTTTTGTGAAAGTGCCATCACGGTGAGTCAACCCGAAGCCCGAATGACCAAGCTGCAGCTTTTGCGCAGTGTGGGTCTTCGTCCCACACTGACGCGCATCGCCACGTTGCTCACCATGGAGCATGCCGGTTCCGAGCCACTGTGCATCTACGAAGTCAGCCGACGTCTGCCGCCGTTCGGAATCCACGCCAGTCTGAGCACCGTGCAGCGGGTTCTCATCGAGCTCGAACTTCGTGGTCTGCTGCGGCGTCAGGTGATGGAGGGTCGTTCCTACTTCAGCCGTGCGGGTGCCCACGCGGGGCGTGCAAACCATGCCAATGCCAACATGGGCAATGGCGTTTTTCAAGCATGACGGCTTTGCGGGTCGGCTGATAGACTTTCTGGAAGATGCCAAATACCGACCCGAAGACTGCTCCCCAAACCGATCCGGAAACTGCCCGAAAGTCCATCTGGCCCGATGTGTCGGCACCCGTCGCTCCTCGCGAAGACAAGTTCATCGAACAGCTTGGGCGCATGCGCAATGACGCGTATGCGTGGATGAAGTTCGTGCCCGAAACGGGGACGCGCACCTTGGAGAACCTGCCGCCGCGTCTGCGGGACCATCTGCAGGCGGAGCGCAGCTATGCGCAGCACATGCTGGAGCCTTTGGATGCCGCTGCTGATGTGTTCTACCGCTCCATGCTCGGGCATGCGCTTCATTCCGAGCGTGCTCCAGCGGCGGCCTTGAGTGGCTGGGCCTACACGGTGGAACAGTCCGCAGGGACTGGCCAGAAGGTGTTTGTGCGCAGGCATTCGGATGGGCGAGTGCAGACGCTCGTCGATGAGGCGGAGCGCGCACAGGGCCATGCGTATTACCGCGCCACCGACCATCAGCACAGCCCTGATGACCGTTACTTCGCCTGGGCGGAAGACCTCATCGGCAACGACCGACATCGCATTTGCGTGCTGGACACGCAGACGGGACTGAGCCGGGTGATCGTGCCTGAAGACGCGTTTGGTTATGGTGGCCTGACCTTCTCGCCTTCCTCACAGAACCTGTTCTGGATCTGGCGCGATGCGCACAGCCGTCCGTCTCGTCTGTACCGCAGCGCGGTGGATGCGGGCAGCGATGCGGTGCTGGTGCACGAAGAGCATGATCCCGCGCTGTTCATGCGAGTGGCCCGCACGGCGGCGGACGGGTTTGTGGCACTCAGCCTGTTTGGGCCGGATACCAGTGAGGTGCGTTTGATCACCGCGGGCGATGAGCTTGCACCGGCTCGTGTATTGCGTCCGCGCGAGCGCGGCATACGGTATGAAGTCAATGAGTGGGATGGCGGTTTGATTGCGCTCACGAATGCGGACGGCGCAACGGATCGCCAGATA